>CBCOZL010000015.1:0-78038 GCA_965114645.1 uncultured Lachnospiraceae bacterium
ATAGAATATATGCAGAATGTGACCCCAATAATAAGAGTTCATGGAAACTACTTGAAAATCTAGGATTTCAGCGTGAAGCACATTTTAGAAAAAATGTGTATTTCTGGAAGGATGAGGCTGAAAAAGCAATATGGAAGGATACATATGTATATGCTAGATTGAATGATAACACATAAATAACTTCCCCTTTGTCAGGAAAAATCAAGACAGAAAAATGATGTAAAAACTCAATATGGTTTACTTTTAGGTAGCGGTTATCTTAACAGACAATCCGCTACCTTTTTTTTCAGAAACCACCAACTGAGTAACTGTTATTTTTACTTTGCGAATTTAATCTGCGGTAAAGCTGCGGTAAGTGGGTACTTTATTTCGCTGCGTTACAAGAGGACAAGCTAAAGCGTGTCATTCTCCATGACTTAGCGCCATGCGAACCTTGTTCGCATGGAAACCAGGACAGACGGAATAGTCTCTCCTTTTCTATTTATTCGCCTTATACGGCGGATCGGCGGGATATCCGCCTTTCAGCTTCTGCATGCCGCGCTGGATGGCGTCCTTTGAGTTTTTCCAGTCCGCGTCCTTATTGCGGTAGTCGAATTTTTCTACCAGCCAGGAGACATCTTCTGACAGACGCGCCATATTGCTTTCCATCAGAGGGAAAACCGTATCGTAGAAGTCCTTTTTCTCCTTATCATTCAGACGGCTGTCCGCCGCCTCGCACAGGTCGCCGAAGTGATGGAGACAGAAACCTTTGCTCTCCGATACTTTCGTGCGGAATGCAGGGTCTTTTTTGTACATAACGAAAAAGGTGTCCAGATAACGTTCATAAGTGTCTGCAAAGCGTTTACAGATATAGCATGACGCCTCCTTTTCAGCAATCCATATGCCGATGGGATTTGTGCGCTCTGTCTGCTTTTTGAACTTGTCTTTCAGGGAAGTTTTCCCTGGAGTAAAGGTTCGGATTTTCTCCTGCAGTTCCCGGTTCATCCGCTGATAGTGTGTCTTCAAAATCCAGGCATTTCCCAAAGTATTGCCGTAATCAAACATTTTTTTGAAATGGTTTCGGCAGAAGCCTTCCCTGTCCGTCTGTTCCCTCACATCGCTCTCCATGTAGGAGGAGCCGGAGCCTAAGACAAAATCAAGCAGATCCTGTTCCACATTCCGCTCAATGAAGCAGAAAGGGCATTCGTCCTGCGCGTTCAGGGCATCGTTTAGGGGGATGGTGTAGAGTTTCTCTTTCATAGGCATGGCTCCTTTCACGGACAACGGATTCCTGTTTCTTATCATCCAGTATAGCACCCCGGAGGGGAGATGAAAAGAGCGGTCTGAGAGAGCGCGCAGGGAAGCCTCCGGGCAGGCGCCGGTGCAGAATACAAATCACAGGTGACGACACAGCAGACTTTTGCTATAATGTACGCGAAAGCAATGAGCAGTGCGCAGACAGAGGAAAAACAGGGCGGGGAGCGAGCTCACCGAAATGTTTATCCGAATGGATGCATAGGGCGAAAGCGAAGCCCAGACAAAACAAAGTGAGGAGTACATCGTTATGAAATCAAATCTTTTTGAGATAAACAAGGACCCGGAAGGCATCCTTTCGCAGGTGAAATGCTTTGCCCTCGATATGGACGGCACGATTTACCTGGGAGAGAGGTGGATTGAGGGCGCGAAGGCGTTTCTGGAGCGCATAGAGGCGTCCGGGAGAAGTTATGTGTTCGTGACCAACAATTCTTCCAAAAATGCAGCGGTTTATGTGGAGAAACTGAAGCGCATGGGACTGTCCGTGGGGGAGGAAAAAATCGTCACCTCGGGACAGGCCACGATCCATTACCTGAAACAACAGTTTCCCGGCAGGAGAGTGTTTCTGCTGGGCAATACGCTTTTGCGGGAGGAATTTTCACAGGCGGGCATCCTTCTGGAGGAGGATAATCCTGACGTGGTGGTGACGGCTTTTGACACGTCGCTTGACTATCAGAAAATGTGTAAGGTATGTGATTTCGTGCGTGCGGGCCTTCCCTATCTGGCGACACACCCGGACTATAACTGCCCAACGGAAGATGGCTTTATTCCTGACGCGGGGGCCATCCATGCGTTTATCCACGCTTCCGCCTTCCGTTACCCGGACAGGGTGATCGGTAAACCGAATGAAGATATCATTGAATATTTGACTACAAGGGTCAACGAGGAGCGGGATCATATTGCTATGGTGGGAGACCGGCTGTACACGGATATCGCTGCGGGCAGGAATCATGGGTTAAAGAGTGTGCTCGTCCTGAGCGGTGAGGCGTCGCTTGCGGATGCAGAGTGTTCTGAAGTAAAGCCGCATCTGATTTTCTCATCGGTGCGGGAGATGATTCCGTTTCTGCTATAATGGGGAGCAGCAGAGCTGCCGATATATTTGGGGGCAAAATCCGTGCCGGAAGCCGGCGGTTTCAAGACCGCCTCATGTCCGGGCAATTTCCTGTATTATAAAGGGATTGGCGGTTTGCCATGATTGACAAAAAGGAGTCGGATTCACATGAATATACAGGCACAAATGTGTGGAATTATTCTACTTGTGACGATGTTTCTCTTCTATAAGAGATATCAGTCACTTAAGCTGGGCACGCAGATTATGTTTCAGGTGCTCTTGTTTGGCATGCTGTTTTGCGTGATCTGCGATATGCTTTCCATCTGGGCGATTGTCAGGCTGCTGCTGGACTACAGAGGGCTGGTGCTGGCGGTCTGCAAGCTGTATCTGATATCACTGGTTCTGGTAGGTCTTTTGGGATTTCTCTATGAATGCTCGGACGTGTATGAGGGACAGAAAAAATTTTTGTGGGCGGCGGCAGCCGGATGCGGGATCTGGCTGGCGGAGAGCATTGTGATTGCCTGTCTGCCAATCGGCATTTACAAGATGGGGCGCGTGGTGTATACAGCGGGGCCGGCGGTGCTTTCGACCTATGCCTTTGCGGGGGGCTTCGTTGTCTTTAATATTATCTTTACCATAGTCCACAGAAAACAGGCCAATGCCAGAAGAAGCCAGGTGATCCTGTGCTGGATGGCCATATGGTTTGGTGCGGCGTTTGTGCAGTTTTTGAACAATGAACTTCTGCTGATGGGGTATGCGGGGGCGCTTGGCATTCTGGTGATCTTTTTCCGGCTGGAAAACCCGGAGTATCTGACGGACCGGGTAACCGGCCTGTACAACCAGGAGGGGCTGCTGCTGTATGCCAGAAAGCTTTACAACAGGGAAAAGAATTTTTCCATGCTTTCTCTCTGGTGGAATCTGGGGGGCAGCCAGGCCGACGAGGGGGAGAGAGAGCAGGCGGTGATGGCGGCCTTTGCCCGAAGACTGCCAAAACTTGACAATACCAGAGTATTTAAGATGGCTGACGATGAGGTGTGGATGGTCTTTGAGGATCAGGAGCATGTGGAGGATACCATCGAGAAGGTCAAAAGCTTTGTGGAGTATGGCAGGAGAGAGCTTGGCGGTATGGCGCAGGCGGCTTTCACCTACATGCCGGATGCCGCATTGGTAGGTGACTACCAGGAGATGGTTCATCTGATGCAGTACGCCAGATGGAAAAGCAGTGATCACAGCGGATCCAATTTTAAGCGGGTGGATATGGATTTTGTCGAGCAGATGCGGAAAGAAAAGAGTATGGAGCAGATGCTGGAGGAGGCCATGAAGGAGGATCGGATCGAGGTATTCTATCAGCCGATTTTTTCCACTGCGGAGAAAAAGTTTGTGAGCGCGGAAGCGCTCGTGCGTATGAGGGACCGGGACGGCAATCCGGTGCCGCCGGGCGCGTTTGTCTCCGTGGCGGAGGCGAATGGTAAGATCCTGCAGCTGGGGGAAATCGTGTTTAAGAAAGTCTGCCGCTTTTTTACGAGGGAACGGCTGGAACAGTACGGACTGCACTATATAGAAGTCAATCTTTCCGTTGTCCAGTGCGGGTACCCCGGACTTGCGCAAGATTATATGGGGATTATGGAAAAGTACCAGATCAATCCCCAATACATCAATCTGGAGATCACAGAGTCTGCGTCTCTGGCGGCGAAGAAGACCCTTCTGAAAAACATGCACAGACTGATGGAGTATGGCGTGCATTTTTCCCTGGATGATTTCGGCACCGGCCAGTCTAATCTGAATTATATCGTGGATATGCCGGTCAGCATCGTCAAGTTTGACCGGGAGATGAGCCAGGCCTTTTTCCGGGATGAGAAGGCAAAATATGTGTTGAATGCGGCTATGCAGATGATTCACGGCATGAAGCTTAAGATTGTGTCGGAGGGAATCGAGACGGAAGAGCAGTACCGGGCGATGGAAGAGCTTTCAATTGATTATATTCAGGGCTACTATTTCTCCAGGCCGCTTCCTGAGGCGGCATTTCTGGAATTTCTGCAGAGCAGGCAGTGATTTAGTCAATACAGCGGGCAGGGAAGAAAACTTCCCTGCCCTTTTTGCGCGAGGATTGCAAAGGTCATGTGCAAAATGCATAAACAGCCTGTATAATTTCTATGGAAAATGGCAAAAATGAAATATAAATAAAATATTCTATTGCAAAAATTGTGGTAAGGTTATATACTTAACCCAAGCAAACGGAAACGTTACCGGGGACGTTGCCGAAACCGTTACCGCAAACGTTTCCAAAACGAAAACCAACATTACAATCACTGAAAGGGAGAGGAAGAACAATGAAAAAGAAAATTGTGAGCACAATGCTTTGTGCAGCGATGATTACTACGATGTTAGCTGGCTGTGGCGGTTCCGACAACGGCGGCGCAGCACAGACACCCGCAGCGGACGATTCCGCGGCAGAGGCTCCTGCGGGGGATGATTCCGCAGCAGCTCCGGCAGCAGGCGGCGGTTCGGTTTACTGGCTGAACTTCAAGCCGGAGTCCGATGAAGTGTTACAGGAAGTTGCACAGGATTACACGGCTAAGACCGGCGTAGAAGTGAAGGTGGTTACCGCTGCTTCCGGCACCTATTCCACCACACTGTTATCTGAGATGGACAAATCCGCGCCTCCGACACTGTTCGTTATCGGTAACCAGGCAGGCGTAAAGGATTGGAAAGATTACGCGCTTGATCTGAACGGCACAGCGATTGCCAACGAGCTGAATACGGACGCTTACAACCTTTATGATGAGACCGGCAAGTTAGTTTCCATCGGTTACTGCTACGAGTGCTACGGCATCATCGTAAACCCTGACTTGATCGAAAAAGCGGGCCATACAATGGATGAGATCAAGAACTTTGACGGTTTAAAGGCAGTGGCAGAAGATATCCACGCGCGTGCAGACGAGCTTGGGTTTGACGCTTTCTCCTCCTCCGATATGGATGGTTCTTCTTCCTGGAGATTTACAGGCCATATGGCGAACCTGGAGTACTACTACGAGCAGGAAGGTACGGCTTGGACAGAGTGCCCGCCGACCATCACAGGCAAGTATATGGATAACTTCAAAAACCTGTATGACCTTTGCATCAACAACAGCCTGACAGATCCGAAGGAACTGGCTACCGGCGGACACGATGCAGAGAACGAGTTCAAGACAGGACAGGCAGCATTCTTCGTAAATGGTTCCTGGGAATATGAAGCGGTGAAGGCTGATGTGCCTAACGCTACGATGATTCCTTACTACTGTGGTGTTGCAGGCGAGGAAAAGGCAGGCTTAAACTGCGGTACAGAGAACTGCTGGGCTATCAACAGCAAGGCTTCCGCAGAGGATCAGCAGGCTACGATGGACTTCATGGTTTGGTGTGTGACCGATCCCGATGCTTCCCGCAAGCTGGTAGATACGTTTGGCGTTATGCCTTATAAGTCGGCAGCAGAGTCCACCAACGGATTCCTGGCTGCAGCAGACAAGTACACAGCTGACGGATGCTATGTAATGAACTGGGCGACCAACTTCCAGCCTAACGTAGATTCCTACCGCGCAACGCTGGTAAGCGCTCTGAACCAGTACAATGCAGATCAGTCCGATGCAAACTGGGAGATCGTGCGCACGGCATTTGTGGACGGCTGGGCAACAGAGTACAGCGCAGTGAACAACTAATCAGATAAGAGCAGCAAAGCAGTTCAAATAAGACTGATGTAACAGACAGGCGGCGGAGCGGGTGTTGATCCGCCCCGCCTTTTCTGATAAGCACAAGTCAGTAAAATAAATCAGGGGGTGATACCATGAAAAGCAACAAAAAAACCGCCACCAATTCTCTTCAAAAGGCGACTAAAAGCTGGGGATTTCTCTTTATGGGTCCTGTACTTATTGCATTTATCATTGGATTTGTCTGGCCGTTCATTCAGGGTATCTGGCTGTCCATGTGCCAGTTCCGTTTGATTTCGGATGCCAAATTCATCGGCTTTGGCAACTATGTGAAGACTTTTCAGGATGCTTCTTTCCGCCATGCGTTCTGGTATACGGCAATGTTTGCCATCGTATCTCTGGTCATTATCAATGTGCTGGCGTTTATCGTGGCATATATCCTGACGCTGGAGATTAAGGGAAGCAACCTGTACCGCACGGTATTCTTTATGCCGAACCTGATCGGTGGCATCGTACTGGGCTATATCTGGTCGATGATCTTTGACGGCATACTCGGACGCTATCAGACGTCCATTCTGTTAGAAAGCAAATACGGTTTTTGGGGATTGATTATCCTCATGTGCTGGCAGCAGGTCGGCTATATGATGATCATTTATATTGCAGGACTGCAGAATGTGCCGGGAGATATTCTGGAGGCGGCCCGCATCGACGGCGCGACTTCCATGCAGACACTGTTTAAAGTGACGATTCCTAACGTGATGAGCTCCTTTACCATATGTATTTTCCTCTCCCTGACAAACGGCTTCAAGCTCTTTGACCAGAACCTGGCGTTGACAGGTGGACAGCCGTTTATCATTCAGCCGGGCGGGACGACCATTAAGACGACAGAAATGCTGGCGCTCAACATTTACAATACATTCTACAGTTCCAACACGACATCTCAGGGTGTGGCACAGGCAAAGGCCGTGGTTTTCTTCATCCTGGTGGCTGGGCTCGGACTGCTTCAGTTGAGCTATACGCGTAAGAGGGAGGTGCAGCAGTAATGAATAAGAATAAAATTTCTTCTGCGAACGGGTACAAAACCATTCTTTCCGTGATATTGGCTGTGGTCAGCATCATCTATGTACTTCCTGTGCTGGCGGTGGTGATCAATTCCTTTAAACAGAACACCTTTGTAAAGACTGATACGTTTGCGCTGCCCACCGGGGAGATGAGTGCTGGTTTCAGCAACTTCGTAAACGGTATGACCTTCGGTAATTATCCTTTTGCGAGCAGTGTGCTGTACAGTGTTATGATTACCTTACTTTCCACGTTTTTAATCCTGCTGTGCACTTCTATGGCGGCGTGGTATATCGAGAGAGTGAACTCCCTTTTGTGTAAGGCAGTGTACTTCCTGTGTGTGTTTTCTATGGTGGTGCCTTTCCAGATGGTGATGTTCCCGCTTTCCAAAACGGCGGATAAGCTGCATCTGAATACGCCCTGGACGATTCCGATCGTCTATCTTGGATTTGGTGCGGGGCTTGCAATCTTCATGTTTGTCGGATTTGTGAAAGCGATTCCGCTTGAGGTGGAGGAGGCTGCGTCCATCGACGGATGCGGGCCGGTGCGAATTTTCTTCCAGGTGGTCGTGCCGATGTTAAAGCCGACGATGATTTCAGTTGGTATTCTGGAGATCATGTGGGTGTGGAACGATTATCTGCTGCCTGTGTTGGTGCTTGACATCAATAAATACCGCACGATCCCGATTCATATCCAGTATCTGAAAGGAAGTTACGGTACGGTGGATCTTGGTGCGACGATGGCCCTTATCCTGATGAGCATTATTCCTGTGATCATTTTCTACCTGTGCTGCCAGAAGTATATCATCAAAGGTGTGGCAGCCGGTGCAGTGAAAGGTTAAATTGAGAGAATGATGATCAGGGGTGCGAGCCCCTGATCATACTTGCTTTTTTTGACAAAATAATGTAAAATTCGAGTAGAAATCGGTTTCCGAACGGCTTCGGAATGTGTGAAAGGAAAGGACATGTGGACGTTATGAGAAAGTGCGGTGTTTTACTGCCCGTTTCCGCCATCCCCTCACAGTATGGGATCGGCGCGTTTTCCAGAGAGGCATATACCTTCATTGATCTGTTAGAAAAAGCGGGGCAGTCTTATTGGCAGATACTGCCGCTTGGCCCCACGGGCTATGGGGATTCTCCCTATCAGTCTTTTTCCACCTTTGCAGGAAATCCATATTATATTGATCTGGAGTCACTGGTGCAGGCCGGCTATCTGACTGAGCAGGACTGTGAGCAGTATGATTTCGGGGATGACGATGCTTATGTCGATTATGAAAAGATTTATCTGTCCCGCTTTAAGGTGTTAAAGAAAGCGTTTCAGAACAGCCGGATCGAGAAGGACGAGGCATATCAGAAGTTTGTGGAAGAGAACGCTTACTGGCTGAAGGATTACGCCCTCTATATGGCGGTGAAGAATGCCTTCGGCGGCAAGAGCTGGGCTGAGTGGGATGAGGATATCAGGCTCCGCAAGGAGGAGGCATTGAAGAGCTATGCCGAAAAATATGCGGAGGAAGTGGCTTTTTACCAGTTCCAGCAGTACCTGTTTGCGAAGCAGTGGTTTGCGCTGAAAGCCTACGCGAATCAAAAGAAAATAGAAATTATCGGGGATATTCCTATTTATGTGGCGTTTGACAGCTCGGATACCTGGGCAAACCCGGAACTTTTCCAGCTGGACGAGACGCTGACGCCTGTGGCGGTGGCGGGCTGCCCGCCGGATGCTTTTTCCGCTACGGGACAGCTCTGGGGAAATCCGCTGTACCGCTGGGATTACCATAAAGAGACGGATTATGAGTGGTGGATGAAGCGGATTGCCTATTGCTATAAGCTTTACGATGTGGTGCGGATCGACCACTTCAGAGGATTTGACGAATATTACTCCATTCCCTTTGGAGATGAGACGGCGGAGTTTGGGCGCTGGGAAAAGGGACCTGGATACGATATCTTTCAGACGATGAAGGCAAAGCTTGGGAAAAAGGCCGTGATCGCGGAGGATCTCGGGTTTTTGACCAAATCAGTCATCAATCTGGTAAAAAAGACCGGATATCCCGGCATGAAAATTTTGCAGTTTGCCTTTGACTCACGGGAAGAGAGCGATTATCTGCCCCACAATTATGTGTCGAACAGCATTGTCTACACGGGAACCCATGACAACGATACGACGCTTGGCTGGTATGAAAAGCTGAACCGCAGGGATAAGGCTTTTGCCAAAAAATATCTGAACATCAAGTCGAACAGGGATGTCCAGTGGGAGTTTATCAGGGCGGCGATGGCGAGCGTATCCGATACCTGCGTGATTCCGATGCAGGATTATCTCGGACTTGGGACGGAAGCCAGAACCAATATGCCTTCCACTCTTGGGACGAACTGGAAGTGGCGGATGCTGCCAGGACAGTTTACGAGTGAGCTGGCGGCGCGGATTCTGGAGATGTCAAAGCTCTACGGCAGGGTACAGTGTGAGAAGAACTTCTAGCTACTCACAGCAGCGGCTGTTTCGCGGAGAAGTTCTAGGTCTGCTGCGCAGACTTTTTTTCACACGGGAGAATGCCAAAAACACGACATTCTCCGCATTGTGTGGGGAGTGCGGAGAATATGGCGGGGGATGCAGATGGCGGAAATTACGATAAAAGACATAGCGAAACAGTGCGGTGTAGGCGTCAGTACGGTCTCCCGGGCAATCAACAATCACCCGGATATCAATTCGGAAACCAAGAAAATGATTCTGGACGTTATTGACCAGGCTGGTTTTATTCCGAATAACAGCGCCAGAAACTTAAAGCGGACGGATGCCAAATGCATTGCGGTGCTGGTGAAGGGTATCACGAATCCCTTTTTCAGCAGCATGATCCAGATCATCGAGGAAGAGACGCAGAGGAACAAGTACGCGCTTGTGCTCCGGCATGTGGAACCGCAGGAAGACGAGATTGACGTGGCGCTGGAGCTGGAGAAAGAGAAGCGGCTGCGCGGCATCGTTTTTCTTGGCGGTAAATTTGAGCATTCGGAAGAAAAGATAAGGAAGCTGAAAGTGCCGTTCATTTTCAGTACCATCGGAGTCAATGTGCCGGATCAGATCAACAGAATGGAGTTTTCCAACATTGCGGTGGACGACAGGCTGGAAAGCAAAAAGATGACGGAGTATCTGCTTGATCTGGGACACAGGGAAATCGCCCTGATTACGGAGCGGTCGGAGCGGCCCATCGGCAGACTGCGCATGGAGGGGTTCCGGCGGGCTTTTGCGGAGCACGGGCTGGATGTGCCGGACAGACTGATCTGTTATGTGCAGGAGGACATTGAACATTATTCTATGGAAAACGGCTATCTGACGGCAAAAAAGCTGTTAGAGTCCGGGCAGGAAGTGACAGCCATCTATGCGGTGGCCGACGCGCTGGCCATCGGCGCATGCCGGGCGGTGCTCGAAGCCGGAAAGCGGATTCCAGAGGATATTTCGGTGGCCGGGTATGATGGGATTGAGATGGGAGAGTATTACAATCCGAAGCTGACTACGATCAAACAGCCGGTGGAGGAGATGGCGAAAAAGACGATCCGCCTGCTGCTCGATGTGATCGGAGAACGGAAGGAGCATCAGCAGATTGTCTTTCCGGCGGAACTGGTGGTGCGGGAATCTACCGGGCCGTGTAAAAAGTGAGAGCCGCATCTCAAAGAGTCCGGCGGCTCAGATTAGAATTATGATAGGCGGGATCGTTTGAAACATCTTGACTAAACCAGTCGAGAGGGAGAAACGCTTCCGCTATTTCTCTGTCCGGGAACTCCACTTCCGCAATCACCAGCGGGGCAAAGGGTGGATCAAAAATATCCAGTTCCACACATAAACTGATCTGGTCAATTCTTTTTCCTGCCGATGACAGATATGTCGGATCGAACTGTGGACAGTCGATGGGAATGACATATCGTTTTTTGGAAATGATGTTTCCGTCTGCCTTTTCCCGCAGATGATAGTAAGATTCCTCATTTAAGGGGAGATTGAACTCCTCTCTGGCGAGAAGCCCCTTTCCTTTGTAAGTCAGGTAGTAGGAGTCATCCTGCCTGCGGATTCTGACAACCGGGTCAGTGTTGAGGTAGGCCTGTTCGATGATGCGGCAGGGGTAGGACTCCAGATTGACCGGCAGGTTTGTGATTGTAAATTTGCGTTCAATTTCCATGAAAGGTTCCTTTCTGCTCAGTTGTTTTCGCGCATAACCCGGCAGGGGTTTCCGTATGCGACAGAATTGTCCGGGATGTCCTTTGTGACAACGCTTCCCGCACCGATCACAACATTGTTTCCAATGGTGACGCCGGGCATGATAATGGCTCCGCCGCCAATCCAGACGTTATTCCCAATGACAACCGGGGCCGTCTGTGTTTTGCAGAAGGCAAAGGAGCCGTCCTCCTTCGGTTCCCCGAAACGGTCGTGCGCGTTCGTCGGGTGGAAGGCGGTATAGATCTGAACATTGGGGGCGATGAGTGCATTGTCCCCGATGCGGATCTCATTGTCATCCAGGAAGGTGCAGTTCATATTGACTTCGCAGTTGTTTCCAAAGTATATATTATTGCCGTAATCTGCAAAAAACGGCGCAGTGATCCAGAGGTTTTTTCCTTTTCCACCGAGAAGTTCCCCTAAAATCTGCTCTTTCTGTCCGGCGTCTTCGGAGGGTAAGCTGTTATATCTTCTCACCAGATCCTTTGCCCTGTGCCACTGCGACAGCAGTTCGGGATCGCCGCAGTCGTAGAGCTGTCCTGCTAACATTTTTTCGCGTTCTGTCATGGTGTGTTCTCCTTGGTTTGTGTTTTGTAACTCATTGTAGCAAGTGCATATACGGATGTCAATGCGCGTGGGTGGGGTGCTTTGAAAACAAGGTAAAATGATTTTGCAAATTAATTTGTCGGTTTCTGTGTGTTCTGTGTTATAATATCTGCAAGTGAAATCTAAAGAATTTGGACGTATTACAGTAAAAGGGGAAAACGATTATGTGGATGTATTTGTTTACGTTATTTTTGATCATTGCCTTATTTGCAATATATGCATTTCAGAACAAGCGGTATAAAAAGACAGAATATTATGAGCAGACTAAAAATTCATATATAAGCGTTCTTTTTGATAAGGGACGTCTGGGAGAATTTTATACATATCAATATTTGAAGCCGCTTGATGGATACCGGCGGTACCTGTTTAATTTGTATATTCCGAAAGAAAATGGGGAAACCACGGAACTGGATGTTGTCCTGCTGCATGAATCAGGTATTTATGTGTTTGAATCTAAGAATTATAGCGGATGGATTTTTGGAACAGAATCTCAAAAATATTGGACGCAGACTCTGCCTGTGGGAAAAGGACGGTCGCAAAAGAATAAATTTTTCAATCCGATCTTACAGAACAAAGGGCATCTGAAATGGCTGAAAGCATTTCTTGCAGATCAGACACTGCCTTTTTATTCTTATATCGTATTCAGTGATCGGTGTACGTTGAAAAATATCAAGACAACCAGTGAAGAGCATTGTGTTGTTAACCGTTATCACCTTCTTGCGGCGGTTCGCCATAATATTGCGAAGACAGGCGGTCAGTTATCGAGGGAAAAGATTGACAGTCTGTTTGAAATACTGTATCCGCTTACGCAGATAGACGAAGCCGTGAAAATGGCGCATATTAAAAATATACAGCAGAAAACACAGGATGGTTTTTCAAAACTTGCGCCTGTTGCTGTGGTAATGCCCAAAACTGAGGAGCCGGTCTGTCCCAGGTGCGGCGAAAAGCTTGTTATACGCATAGCAAAAAAAGGAGAGCGGCAGGGAAAGCAGTTCTGGGGATGCTCCAATTTTCCAAAATGCAGGTATACGGAAGAGATGGCAGATACACCTTAAAAAGGTGCAGGGTCTATCCCATTGCCATAGTTTACAATAAATTTACTAACCCGAAATACCGCTCTACTTTGTCTGCCGTTTCCTTAACTGTGCTCTGCGGTGTTCTTTCAAGCCAAAAATAACCGCTTTCTTTGATATCCCAATAATATTTCTCATTGAGACTCCTCAGAGTCGCATTACATGTTTCTTTTGCCTTTTCAACATCAGACGCGCTATTAATAAAATCACAAAAACCTTGATGATCCGGGCGGTTGCAATAATCATCAATGATATTAGATGGTTCCTTTAACAAAAAAACAATTCTGGATGGTTCCGTAATCCGTTCCGCCTGCTCCATAGTTAAATGGCTATCACATAGCACAATTTGATTTTGAGAAAAACGTATCAAATCCAATAATACAAAGTCTAATTGTTCTCGTGTATTATCAAGCAACCACTTTTTATAATCATCCACAGTACGCAAAAAGAATTCATCCGCATCTTTAAACTTCTTATTCATTGCTGGTTGAAAAGCAGCGTTTGAAACTTGTTGATGTTTCTCAAATTGCTCGTCAATATCGTAGACTAATATATTGTGTCGGTTTGCTAACTCTCTTGAAATCGTTGTCTTTCCTCCACAAGGTGTTCCTGTTACAAAATAAACATTTTTTAAATACTCTTTCAGTACATTGTCTTGAAATATCATTACAAAATCTCCTTTATTAAATAGTTTTTTAGTATTCTGATTGCCGATAGCTTTATTATAGTACCTATTCCTTAAACTTGGAATAGATTTTTTTGCGCTTGATAAAGCAAAATCGGATAGATATATGCATGGGATTCCGTAATAGTCGGCATTGTGGAAAAGTCCAAAAGTTTTGATTTTTCCACAATACTTGTCTTTTACTCCTTCTTTTCTAACATTTCAAGTTCGTTCTCAATTCTTATTTCTTCTTTTCCCAGTTCATCCTTATATTGCGGATCAGACGCCATTTCATACATCCTTTCACCCTCCTTGCAGACAGTTATACATTTATGTTCTTTCGAAGCTTCTATATATGGAGGGATTTGAGGAAGGTGTAAAGTCTTATTTGTTTATCAAGGGACGGATAAACATACGATAAAACGTTTACAAAGAAAAATAAGGCATCTGCCGCCTCATTGTGATTCAGACAGTGATGTGGTATAATAACAGCGTTGCCCACGGCAGCATATAAAATAAAAATGGAAAAAAGATATGATGAACCATGATTTGACAAAAGGTAATGTGACAAAATCGCTGCTTTTCTTTGCGGCGCCAATGATTTTAGGGAATCTGTTGCAGCAGTGCTACAATATAGCGGACACATGGGTGGTAGGAAAATTCGTGGGCGCGGACGCGCTGGCGGCGGTTGGCTCCTCCTACGCATTGATGACGTTTTTAAATTCTTTGCTGATCGGTCTTTGTATGGGGAGCGGCGCTGTCTTTTCCTATTATATAGGGAAGGGAGACAGGGAAAGGGTGCGCATCTGTGCGCAGACGGCGTTCGTGATGATCGGCATGTTGGCGGTGGCGCTCACGGTGTTTTCGCAGGCGCTGATACACCCGATCCTTATGCTGCTTCGCACGCCCTCAGAGCTTTATGAAATGACAAGGGAATATCTGACGGTTGTCTTCTGGGGAATTTTCTTTATCTTCCTATATAATTATTTCGCATTCCTGCTGCGTGCACTTGGCAATTCGGTGGCGCCGCTGTACTTTCTGGGAGCGGCCTCGGTTTTGAATATCGTTCTGGATTTGTTCTTTGTGTGCAGTCTGGGGCGGGGACTTTCCGGCGCGGCGGAGGCGACGGTGATCGCGCAGGCGGTGTCCGGGCTGGGGCTTGGCCTGTATCTGTGGAAGAAGGAGCCGTACTATCGGTTTTCGCCGAAACGCTTTTTGCGGGAAGAGAAGCCGGTTGGGGAAATCTGCGGCTATTCTCTGATGACGGGGATGCAGCAGTCGGTGATGAACTTCGGTATTCTCATGGTGCAGAGCCTTGTCAACAGTTTCGGGCCTGCAGTGATGGCGGCTTTTGCGGCCACAGTGAAAATAGATACGTTTGCCTATATGCCGGCACAGGAGTTTGGCAACGCCTACTCCATTTTCATCTCGCAGAATTTTGGCGCGGAAAAGACAGAGCGGGTAAAGCAGGGGACAGGAAAGGCGATGACGGTTTCCGCTGTTTTCTGCGGATTGATTTCAGTGCTGGTATTTGCATTCGCAAGGTTTTTGATGCTTATTTTTGTGGACGCCGGGGAAACGGAGATCATAGAGATCGGTATGCAGTATCTGCGGATCGAGGGCGCCTTTTATATCGGCATCGGTATCTTGTTTCTGCTGTACGGATATTTCCGGGGTGTCAACAGGCCGGGCGTGTCCCTTGTGCTTACGGTGATTTCCCTCGGAACGCGCGTTGCGCTGGCATACATTCTGGCGGCAGTTCCGGGAATCGGCGTGCTCGGTATCTGGTGGGCGATTCCCATCGGCTGGGCGCTGGCGGATGTGACAGGGTTTGTGCTGATGCGGCGGGGCAGGAAATGCGATGAAAAATTTGACAAGGAAAGAGCTTATTGACAGGGCGCAACAGTTTGCAGAGGTATGAAATAGAAAGATTTGATATGTTATCATGTAAGAAAGTCAAATTACATGGAAGCGTCTGTTAAAGAAAAGTAAAAAGGGAAGAATAAAAAAAGAAGGGACGAAAGCCCCGGAACGGAGGAAAACATGAGCAGGACAGCAATTTTTTTTGCAACAGGTTATGAGGAGATCGAAGCATTGACGGTGGTGGATATCCTGCGGCGCGCGGGAGAGGAGATCACGATGGTGTCTGTCACGGATGAGCGCAGTGTCACAAGCTCCCACGGTGTGGAAGTGACGATGGACAAGGCTCTCTCGGAAGTGAATTTTGATGAGACGGATGTGATTGTTCTTCCGGGCGGTATGCCGGGCACGAAGAATCTTGAGGCATGCGCGGCTTTGATGGAGCAGGTGGATGCTTTCGTACAGGCAGGAAAGACTGTGGCGGCTGTCTGCGCGGCGCCTTCGATTCTGGGACACCGCGGCCATTTAAAGGGAAAGAAGGCATGTTCTTTTCCCGATATGGAGAGCCAGTTGGAAGGAGCCGAGGTGCTTCAGGAGCCTGCCGTGATTGACGGCAATATCATCACGGGGCGCGGCATGGGCGCGGCGATTCCTTTCGGGCTTGCCATTTTGGAAAAGCTGCAGGGAAAAGACGCGGCTGAGGAGATGGCTGTGAAGATCGTGTATAAATAAAACGGTTGTTTTGTTCATATACGGGCGCTCCCTCAGACCATCATATGTCAGACAAATGTGGTCTGGCTGAACTGGAAAAAAATACTATTATAATTTCATCTCATCCGAACATACTAACATCAAGATAAGCGGCAAACAAAGTGTGCAGTCAATCGGCAAGGCCAACAGACAGGCGCACGGAGGATGCGCTTGTCTCAAATATAGATAAAGAATCAAAAAGATTCAAAGTATTTCGGAGGTGAAAAGAAATGGCAAGTAACAAGACCAATAGAGTAGAAGTTCCTGAGGCAAAGGCAGCTATGGATCGTTTCAAAACTGAGGTTGCGTCTGAGCTCGGTGTAAACCTGAAAGAGGGTTACAACGGTGACTTGACTTCCAAGGAGGCAGGTTCCATCGGCGGTGAGATGGTTCGTAGAATGATCAAGAAGCAGGAAGAGCAGATGAAGTAACGAAAAACAAAAGCGAAGGCGCCCCGTTTGTGAAGACACAGGCGGGGCGCCTTCCTGTTCTGCATGCGCTAGCCTGCGTCGCTTTCTGACTCTGCTTTAGTCGGAGTGAATAAGCAGATTCGAGATGCATGGCATCTCTCATTCGCGTTGCTCGCCATAAATCGTCACAGGCATATCTGCATGCAGGCATGCGCTATGCCTCTGCCGCTTTCTGTCTCTGCTTATTCGCGGAAAAAATTGTGGCATTTTCAATAGCCCTGTGCTATAATGTGTGGGTGACTGTAGCTGGAAGCCCGTTTGGGCATTGTGATAGATGAAAAGAAAGTGACTGTGAAGGTACGGAACAGTTACGAAAGCAGACAGCGGAATTGAAGGAGGAACCCATAACATGAGTTTACAGGTGGAAAAATTAGAGAAGAACATGGCGAAGCTGACAATCGAGACCGGCGTCGAGGAATTTGAGAAGGCCATCGAGAAGGCTTATCAGAAACAGAAGAAGCAGATCAGCATCCCTGGTTTTCGCAAGGGCAAGGTGCCCCGGCAGATGGTTGAGAAGATGTACGGCAAAGAGGTCTTTTTCGAGGAGGCAGCGAATATACTGATTCCCGATGCATATGATAAGGCACTGGAGGAGTGTGAGGAGGAAATCGTTTCCTCTCCCCAGATCGAAGTGACCCAGATCGAGGCCGGGAAGCCTTTTGTTTTCACGGCTACGGTTGCGCTTAAGCCGGAGGTGAAGCTTGGCAAGTACAAGGGCGTAAAAGTGGATAAGGTTGATACCGCAGTGACAGATGAAGAGGTTGACGCGCAGCTTGAAAAAGAGCGGGAGAACAACGCAAGAAATATCACGGTGGAAGACCGCCCCGTGAAGGACGGCGATATGACCACACTTGATTTTGAAGGTTTTGTGGACGGAGAGGCTTTTGAGGGCGGAAAGGGAGAAAACTATCCCTTAACCATCGGTTCTGGCGCTTTCATTCCGGGCTTCGAGGAGCAGCTTGTAGGTGCAAAGATCGGCGAGGAGACGGAAGTGAAGGTTACCTTCCCGGAGGATTACCAGGCTGAGCATCTGCAGGGCAAAGAGGCAGTCTTCAAATGTACGGTGAAGGAGATCAAGGAGAGAGAACTTCCCGAATTGAACGATGAGTTTGCAAGTGACATTTCCGAGTTTGAAACGCTTGCGGAGTACCGCGAGGATGTGAAGAAAAATCTGGAAGAACAGAAGATCAAGGATGCAAAGAGAGCGAAGGAAGATGCTGCAGTGAAGGCAGCAGTGGACGCTTCTGAGATGGAGATTCCTGATGCGATGATCGAGACCCAGCAGAAACAGATGGTGGATGAGTTTGCACAGCGGATCACCATGCAGGGGCTTTCGATGGAGCAGTATCTCCAGTTTACCGGCACGAACTACCAGCAGATGGTAGAGCAGGTGAAACCGCAGGCGGAGGAGAGAATCCGCTCCAGGCTTGTGCTTGAGGCTGTGGCGAAAGCAGAAAAACTGGAGCCTACCGAAGAAGAGTACGAGGACGAGTTAAAGACCATGGCTGAAGTCTATCAGATGGAAGTGGATAAGGTCAGAGACCTTATGGGAGAGCGTGAGAAGAAGGGCATTATGCAGGATCTGGCTGTCAGAAAAGCGGCTGAGTTCATTGCGGAGAATGCCAAGGAGAGCAAGGCAAAATAAGCTATTTGGGCTAACGGAGGTGTAATACATGGCTTTGATACCTTATGTCATTGAACAGACATCTAAGGGCGAACGTTCCTACGATATTTATTCCAGGCTTTTAAAAGAGAGAATCATCTTTCTTGGCGAGGAAGTAAACGACGCGAGCGCCAGCGTGATCGTGGCGCAGCTCCTTTTTCTGGAGTCTGAGGATCCGGAAAAAGATATCAACCTTTATATTAACAGCCCCGGCGGTGTGATTACAGCGGGGATGGCAATTTACGACACGATGCAGTTTATCAAATGCGATGTATCTACCGTCTGCATCGGCATGGCGGCGAGCATGGGCGCGTTCCTTCTGGCCGGCGGCACGAAGGGCAAGAGAATGGCTCTGCCCAATGCGGAGATCATGATTCATCAGCCGGCGGGCGGTGCACAGGGACAGGCCACCGAGATTGAGATCACGGCCCGGCATATCCTGGCAACGAAAGAAAAGATGGCCAGAATCATGGCGCAGAATACGGGGCAGGATTTTGAAGTGATCATGGCAGACACGGAAAGAGATAACTGGAAGAGCGCGGAAGAAGCGCTTGCCTATGGACTGATTGACCGCATTATCACCAGTCATGCCAGCACAGAGGGGCAGCCGTAGGATTTTTAGTGATGCGGGGAATAATTAGATTGAAAAGGGGTGCCGATGCACTCGTTGTTCAATCGGCAATTTGTGAAGGAGCATCACAAATATGTTTTGACGACAGACACCAAGGTAAGATTTGTGTTGCAGCTGTCGCATAAATGCTCCGGAATGAGGACTAAAATGGCAGGAAAGATTTCTGAGGAAAAAGTAAGGTGTTCTTTTTGTAATAAGACGCAGGATCAGGTCAAGAAAATGATTGCCGGCCCCGGCGGCGTCTATATCTGTGATGAGTGCGTGGACATCTGCGCGGATATCATAGAAGAGGAATACGAGGACGAGCCGGAAGCGGAGGAGATGGAGATCAATCTCCTGAAGCCGGTGGAGATTAAGACATTCCTTGACGAGTATGTGATCGGACAGGAAGAAGCCAAAAAAGTGATGGCGGTTTCTGTGTACAATCACTATAAGAGGGTCATGGCGCCTAAGGACGATGACGATGAGGTGGAGCTTCAGAAGAGTAATATCATTATGGTTGGTCCTACAGGTTCCGGCAAGACATATCTGGCGCAGACGCTGGCAAAGATCATAAACGTGCCCTTTGCGATTGCGGACGCGACGACTCTGACGGAAGCCGGATATGTCGGTGAGGATGTGGAAAACATCCTGCTCAAGCTGATCCAGGCGGCAGATTATGATATTGACCGTGCCCAGTACGGTATTGTCTATATTGATGAAATTGATAAGATCACGAAAAAAGGGGAAAACGTGTCCATTACCAGAGATGTATCGGGCGAGGGCGTCCAGCAGGCGCTTTTAAAGATCATCGAGGGAACGGTGGCCAGCGTGCCGCCGCAGGGAGGCAGAAAGCATCCGCACCAGGAGCTTTTGCAGATTGACACGTCGAACATTCTCTTTATCTGTGGAGGCGCCTTTGACGGACTCGACAAGATCGTGGAGGAGCGTCTGGACCGGCATTCTATCGGATTTAACGCGCAGGTGGCGGAGAAGAGCGGCAAGGAGATTGGCGCGATCTTAAAGGAGGTAACGCCGCAGGATCTTATGAAGTTCGGTCTGATCCCTGAGTTTATCGGCCGTGTGCCGGTGACGGTAGCTCTGGACGGACTGGATCAGGAGGCGCTGGTCCGCATTTTGAAGGAGCCGAAGAACGCACTGATCAAGCAGTACAAAAAGCTGTTTGCGTTCGATGAGGTGAAGCTTTCTGTGGAGGACGATGCGGTGGTTGAAATCGCGAAACTCGCCCATGACAGAAAGACAGGCGCGAGGGGATTGCGCTCTATCGTGGAGAAAGTGATGATGGATGTGATGTACGAAATCCCTTCGGACGACAGTATCGCAGAATGCATTCTTACGAAAAAGGCGGTGGACGGCGAGGAGAAACCGCTTGTCAGATACCGCGACAGATTGTTGCAGGCAAAATAACAGATTGAGCAGGCTCAATCGCGAGGACTGCTTTCGCAGCCCCGGTCGGATGAGCTGAAACAGATAAGCGTCGCCAAAATTTTGGCGGCGTTTCTGACTCGATAGGAAATTGTGATAGCGTGAAACCAGAAATCAAGCGCGTTTGGGTTTGGTTTTTGGCAAGCAGAGGGATAATTTTATGGATAACTGGAATCAACTGGAAAGCGGGAAGGGAAACATGGACGCGCTTTCCCTTCTGCGGGAGGATACCCTTCCTGCGGTGACTCTCAGAGGACTTACGATCCTGCCGGGAATGGTGATTCACTTTGATCTCAGCCGGAAGGCGTCCATGGCCTCCGTGGAACAGGCTATGCTGGGGGACCAGAGGCTTCTTGTAGTCACCCAGAAAGATCCGGGCAAAGAAGAGCCGGGCATGGAAGATATCTATGATGTGGGAACCGTTGTATTGATCAGACAGGTCAGTAAACTTCCCGAGCATGTTCTTCGCGTGCTGGTGGAGGGCGTATCCAGAGCACGCGTTCATGGCCTTTCTGAGACAGAAAGCGGAATAATGACGCAGGTGTCATATGAGCGGGATGACCGGGCGGATATGGATGAGATAACGGCCGAGGCAATGACCAGAACGGTCAAAGAAACGCTGGGGGCGTATAGCGCCTGTTTTCCCAAAGTGGGGAAGGCGGTGCAGGATCAGATCGAAGAGGGAATGGATCTTGGAAAGCTCTTAGACAGCATTACCATCAATATGCCGCTGACGGTGAGTGATAAGCAGAAAATTCTGGGAGCGATATCTGTGCGGGAGCGGTTTTCGATTCTGACAGGGATACTTACCAGAGAGGTGGAGGTTATCCGTATCAAGAATGACCTGGCCAAAGATATCAGGCAGCGGATTGATAAGAATCAGCGGGATTATATTCTGCGGGAACAGATGCATTATATCAAGCAGGAGCTGGGAGAAAACAACATTGACTCCGATGTGGATCAGTTTTTGGCGGAGGCGGAAAAGCTGAAGGCAGCGCCGGAGGTCAAAGAAAAAATCCGCAAGGAGATTAAACGCTATAAAAATGTGGCTGGCAGCGGTTCAGAGAGTGCGGTGGAACGGGCCTATATCGAGACGCTTCTGGAGCTTCCATGGGATAAGGCATCCCGGGACAGCAAGGATCTGGACGGAGCGGAGAAGATATTAAACGACCAGCATTACGGTCTGGAGAAGGTGAAGGAACGGATGCTGGAATTTCTGGCTGTCAGGATGTTGACCTGCAAAGCGGGGAGCCAGATCATTTGTCTGGTGGGGCCTCCGGGTACGGGCAAGACTTCCGTGGCAAAGAGTGTGGCCGAGGCGCTGGGGAGGAAGTATGTGAGGATCTGTCTCGGAGGCGTGCGCGATGAGGCGGAGATCAGAGGCCACCGCAAAACTTATGTGGGCGCCATGCCCGGGCGCGTTGTGGCGGCCATAAAGCAGGCGGGCGTCAAAAATCCGCTGATGCTTCTGGACGAGATTGACAAGCTGGGAAGCGATTACAAGGGAGATCCGGCTTCCGCACTGCTGGAGGTGCTGGACGGAGAGCAGAACTATGCGTTCCGGGATCATTATGTGGAGATTCCCATTGACTTGTCGGAGGTGTTCTTTATCGCTACGGCCAACAGCCGTGAAGGCATACCGCGTCCCCTTCTTGATCGGATGGAGATCATAGAGGTGAACAGCTACACCGCCAATGAAAAGTTTCATATCGCCAAAGAGCATCTGGTGAAGAAAGCGTTTCAAAAGAACGGGATTAAGAAGGGTGAGCTTGTTTTCTCCGATGAGGCGATCCGCGATATCGTGCGGTTCTACACGAGGGAGGCGGGAGTCAGGGGACTGGAACGTCAGATCGGCGCTGTCTGCCGGAAGGAGGCAAGAGCCATCGTCACGCGCCGGAAACAGAAATTGACTGAAGAAGTTAATGTATCACCCGAAAAGCTGGAACACTATCTTGGCAAGCCCAAATACAGACAGGATAAAATCAACGAAAAGCCGGAGGTCGGTATCGTGAGAGGCCTTGCATGGACCAGCGTGGGCGGAGATACCCTCCAGATTGAGGTCAATGTCATGCCTGGGGAAGGCAAGATTGACTTGACTGGTCAGATGGGGGATGTGATGAAAGAATCCGCGCGGACGGCGCTGAGTTATGTGCGCTCCGTCAGCGGAACGTACAAAGTGGCGGAAAACTTCTATAAGAAGAAAGATTTTCATATCCATATTCCAGAGGGAGCGGTGCCCAAGGACGGCCCCTCCGCAGGAATCACAATGGCGACGGCGCTTCTGTCGGCTGTGACCCATACGCCTGTGAGGGCGGACCTGGCAATGACCGGGGAAGTCACTCTGCGGGGCCGGGTACTCCCCATCGGCGGATTGAAGGAAAAGATACTGGCCGCGAAGATGGCGGAGGTGAAAACCGTCCTCGTGCCGAAAGAAAACGAGAAAGATATCGAGGAGATCTCGGAAGAAATCAAAGAAGGGCTGGAGATTCTTTTTGTGGAGACGATGGAGGAAGTGACTAGCCGTGCGTTACTCATGCAGAAGCCGGGGCCTGTCAAATGAGGAAAATGCTCAGGGCGCCTGTGTGTATGATATGAGACTGTACCAGGATAGAGGAGAAAAGGACTAATGGTGATTAAAAATGTAAATCTGGAGACTGTGTGCGGCGTTACCAGCACGCTTCCGCAAAACAGCCTGCCGGAGTTTGCTTTTGCGGGAAAGAGCAACGTGGGGAAGTCTTCTCTGATTAACGGTCTGATGAACCGCAAAGCGCTGGCCCGCACAAGTTCTTCACCGGGAAAGACACAGACCATCAATTATTACAATATCAATAACGAAATGTATTTTGTGGATCTGCCCGGTTACGGTTATGCTACCGCCAATGAAAAAGTGAAGGCGCAGTGGGGAAAGCTGATTGAGGATTATCTGCATCAGTCAAAGCAGATTCGCACAGTATTTCTTCTGGTGGACATCAGACATGCACCATCCGAGAATGACAGAATCATGTATGACTGGATTCTGGACAGAGGCTACCAGCCGGTTATCATTGCCACGAAACTGGATAAAATCAAGCGAAGCCAGGTGGCAAAGCAGTTAAAGCTTATTTGTGACACACTTGACGTAGTAGATGACACGATTGTCATACCTTATTCTTCCCTAAATAAGCAGGGTAGGGAAGAGATATACGAGCTGTTGGATGGGATGGTGGGGAACACGACACCATAAAGGACACGGGATTGCAGGGAACACGGCCCGGAGGAGAGCCTATGAGAAGAGCTTTGAAAATTTATCTGAAAGTGACCATGAATCTGTTTGCTGCGCTTGTAGCAGTGCTTATTTGTATTTTTCTTCTCCCCAGATGTATCTGGTTTTTTATGCCGTTTATTCTGGGCTGGCTCATCTCGCTGATCGCGTCCCCGGTGGTGCGGTTTTTCGAGGAGAAACTGAAGGTCAGGAGAAAGGCCATGTCGGCGGTGGTGATTGTGGCTGTGCTTGCCGTGGTGGTGCTTCTGGTTTATCTGCTGATTGTCAAACTGGTCAGGGAGGGCGTTACCTTTATCAATGAGCTGCCGGACATCTGGAACACCATTCTGGCTGAGTTTAATAAGGTGGGAGCAAACCTGCAGGGCGTCTATGACAGGATGCCGGCGGATATGCAGTCTACGATAGATCATATCATTCTGGAAATGGGAAATTATATGAGCAGCATGACGGGAAAAATGGAGCTGCCCTCTTTTGAGGCGGTGGGAAATGCGGCGAAGCAGATCCCGGATATTTTTCTCGCCGTGGTGATGTGTCTGCTCTCCGCCTACTTTTTTGTGGCGGATAAGGGATATATGGCGGCAGCGGCGGAAAAATTTATTCCGGCCTCGGTGCGGCATTACCTGGATCTGATCCGCAGAAGCTTCCGAAACGCAGTGGGGGGATATTTTAAGGCGCAGTTTAAAATTGAGTGCTGGATTTATATTCTTCTGGTGATCGGGCTGATGATTCTGGGTGTGGATTATGCCTTTCTGGTGGCTTTCGGAATCGCTGTTTTGGATTTCCTCCCGGTATTTGGGACGGGGACGGTGATGGTTCCGTGGGCAGTCATAGAGCTGCTGTCGGAAAATTACAGGATGATGTTTGGTCTGATTGCCATCTGGCTGATCGGCCAGCTTGTGCGGCAGGTGATTCAGCCGAAAATTGTGGGGGACTCTATCGGCATGGATGCCATACCGACTTTGTTCCTGCTCTATATCGGATACCGCGTGGCGGGTGTGCTGGGGATGATTCTGGCAGTGCCGATCGGTATTATTCTCGTCAATCTTTATGAGGAGGGCGCATTTGACACGACCAGACAGAGCCTGCGGATTCTGGTGGCGGGTTTTAACCATTTCCGCAGAATCCGTCCCGACGATATGGCGGTTGTGGAGGAGTACGAGCGGGAGACAAAAGATAGTTACAGACAGAAGACACAGGAGGAAAAAGCGGCAAGGGAGCAGTTTTATGAGGCCTCTCAGATCAGGCTGGAGGAGCCGTTACTCATCAAAAAGCTGAAAGATAAGAAAAAGTCAAATGGTAAGTAGACATTAGGGAGAACATGTGTGCAAAAAAGAAACGGATGGAAACTCTTTTTTGCTATTTACATTTTGGTTGTCATTAAGGTTATCATCTTCAAATATCCCTATGAGGAGCTTCTGAGAATTGCAGCTTCCTGGCGCAGAGGCGTCATATTTGAGGGATTGGGCACGGCGAATTTCACGCCTTTGAAAACAATAAAAATGTATATAGACTACTCCTATAAACTGAACAGCGTGGAGAATCTGGCGGGCAATCTGCTTGTGTTTGTGCCCTTCGGATTTCTCTTTCCTTATGTGGCAAGGGAAGGGGAGCATTTTTTTGTGATGCTCTTAAACGCCTTCGTGTTCGTTTTGGGAATCGAGATGTTTCAGCTTTTCAGCGCCTTTGGCGCTTTTGATGTGGATGATATTCTGTTAAACTGCCTGGGTGCCTCTCTCGGTTTTGGCGTGTATCGTCTGGTGCAGTGGTGGAAGAGGAAGAGAAAGGGGTGTTTGTGATGGAAGGTTTACTGAAAAAGATCAAGACGAATGTGATAATCTCGTCCGCCTTGTGCGTGATTCTCGGTCTGGTACTCGTGTTCCGGCCGGGACTGTCCATGCGCATCGTGTGCACGGCTGTCGGTGCGGTGCTGATCGTGTCCGGCATTATGCGGATGGCCGACTACTTTACCGCAAGGGATGGCAGTCTGTATTCACAGGCCAGTCTGATTTTCGGTATTGTGCTGGCAGTAGTTGGTGTCTGGATTGTGATAAAGCCGGATAAAGTGATGGCAATTATTCCGATTATAGTCGGCATTGTCATTGCCATACATGGTTTACATAATTTGCAACAGGCGGCCCAGCTCTGGCGGGATAAGTATGAAAAATGGTGGGTGGCGCTCATTTTGGGCGTGCTGACAGTAGGATTCGGTGTGCTGCTGGTATGCAGGCCCTTTGCGGCCATTGATACGGTGGTTATGCTGATCGGCTTTTTCCTTATTTATGACGGAATTTCCAATGTCTGGATTGTCTCGAGAATGCAAAAGAACGCCAAAATCCTGAGGCAGGAGATGGAGGCTGTGGACGTGGAGATTGTGGACCGGGAACGGTGACAGCCTGCATGAGCTATGGTGGTGAAGCCGGAAGTTTTTGGCAGTCAGCTGGTGTGAATTTTGTAAATTCAGGCTTGTATATTTGTGCAAGAAGTTTTATGATAAGTCTTAGGAAGCGGGAGCGATCCCGGATGTGATGAAACGAAAAAGGTATCGGCAAAGAGGGAATGAATGATGATGATCGGAGCAGTCAGTTTTCAGCCTTATGTATACAATGTAAATGCCATCGGCCCGGCCAGCATGAATAAGCTGTCCAGGATTTCGGACAATGTGCTGGACAAAAAGACCGATTTCAGTGGTCTCGCAGAGGCAGAAAACGAGAATCCTTTAAAGCAGGGGCAGACCTTAAATTTCCAGGACATGCTGGAGATGCAGATGCAGAGAGGCAGAAGCGCGGCGGCGAGAGTGATGAAGCCGGCGGAAGAGGCGCAGGAGGAGAACAGCGCGCAGCAGAAGACCGGGCAGACAGAGAGCGCGGCAGTGAAGTTTAACAGAGAGCAGGCGGTCGATACGGTACAGCCTGAAAAGGAGGCTGTGGAGACTGCGCAAACTATGCAGACAGCGGCATTTGACGGAAGCGCTCAAGGCAATGACGTCAGCAGCTTCCGCATGCAGCAGGCGATCAATGCTTATGAGATGTTTATGACGGCGTAGGGGGATTTCGGAAATGGAATGATCCCATCGCGCAGTGGAGAGAGGGAAGAAAAGTTCCCTGCCCGATTGGAGAATAGGAAAGCAAAACCCCCATCTGTCAGACAGGTGGGGGTCATTTATATCGTGCGCTTTGCGGTGCACGTTTTTAACGGATGAAAGTCCCGTGCCTGAAAATGTCGTCCGGCGGTTTATGACAGCGCCATTTTTTTGACGGCGGCGATGCCGCTGCTCACGGCTGGCACAAGGAGAACCGCTGTTGTGATGGCTCCTTCCGCAAAAATATAGATGCCGTTGTATACCAGCGAGTAAGGCAGGACAGGCCAGCCTTCCCAGGCATATTCCGCAAAGAAAATCCAGCCGGACAGCACGGTAAATACATAGCGGCCAAGAATGCCAATGAGATACCCCTTGAGCAGACCTCTTTTGGCGCCGGCGAACAAACCCGATAATCCAAGCGCGCCGAAGGCGAGAAGATAGTCCAGCACAAGCTGCATGGGGAACAACACATAAGGGTTGATCAAAAGCTGCAGCACGCCGTAGGCAATACTGGTCATCAGTCCGGCTCCAAGTCCGAACAGGTATCCCGGAAGACAGATGACGAGCATAGAAAGCAGCGTGGCCGAACCGCCCCACGGAAAGTCGATGATTTTGATTTCTGAGAGAATGGTGCCCAGCGCGATCGACATGGCGCAGAAGACGAGCTGTTTGGCTGTCAGCTTTCCGCCCTTTTTGGCGGGTTCTTCGGGCTGTGGATTCTGTCCGGCCGCATACCGTCTGGCGAAGATGACGGCGCCGGCGAGCAGGACTGCCAGAAGTACCATTAACAGCACATTGCCCAGTGTGGTGGGGACGTAAGTGGTTTTGCCCCAGTCATTGACAACAACATCATAGAACATAAAAAAATCCTCCTTTGTCTTAGAATAAGCAAGGAGGGGAACGGTAAATACGGCAGGACATAGAACTGCTGTGTCAGGCTGTATTTACAGTGCTTCCCTACGGCGGTGCTAACCGCATCAGGTGGTGAGGGTTAGAGTCCTGCGTATGCAGGCTCAATCTCAGCAAAAGCTCCCCTAGCAAGTTATTCAGTTATGCGGCTCTTGCCGCAGCAGATGACATCTGCTTTTTTCACTATAGGAGTTTGCCGGGAAAATGTCAAGAAAATTTTATGGGGAGAGGTACAGAGACCTATGACGGAAAACGATAATACCAGGCGGCAGACGCCTTTGCAAAAGGCTTGGGAAGTATTCTTTCCCTACCTGTTATACTATCTGACATACAATGCGGCCTATCTGATCCTGCTCTTTGTGTACCAGGCGGTAATGCAGTGGGTCGGCGCAGAAGGCAGACAGATTATGTCGGCATATGCCGCCGACGCCGCAGGCGTGATGGGAGGAATTGGGATGCTGGCCGGCATCCTGCCCCTTGTGCCGATGCTCGGAAGGGAACTTGGCGGCCGTGGGGAAACACTGCGTGTTATGGCAGGGACAGCGGGGGTGAGATCGGAATCAGATGAGGGGACAGGGAAGCGGAGACAGACGGAAGATGCCGCACCGAGTATGACCGAAATGGTCAATACGAAACCGCAAGGACGGGCAGTGATCGCTCTGGTAACAGGGCTTCTCGCTTTCAGCGTGTCCCTGGAGCTCAATGCGCTGTTTGAACTGACCGGGTTTGCGGGCAGTTCCCAGACATACCAGGAGGTGGCGGACAGACAGTACGGGGTGGCCTTCGCGGCAGGGCTGGTTCTCTATGGCCTGATCTCTCCGTTGGCGGAGGAGGTGGTCTTCCGTGGTGTGATCTACAACCGTCTGCGCCGTTTATACAATCCGGCTATCGGGATTTTGGCGTCGGGACTTCTCTTTGGCGCTTTTCATGGCAACCTGGTGCAGGGGGTGTACGGTGCGTGCCTGGGAATGCTGATGGCATGGCTGTACGAGAGGAGCGGGAGATTTGGAACCCCTCTTCTTTTTCATGCGGCGGCGAATCTGACCGTGTATATCACGGCGCGATTGGAGGGCGTGCGGGAGATTTTATTTACACCGGCGGGCTGTGCGGTTTTGCTGGTGGCTTCGGCGGGGTGTGTGCTGGCTGTGCACTTTGGCACCAGAGCGGAATGAGTATGGCGGTTAAAATATCACTTGCAAAATTCTCACAGTCGGCTTTATAATAAAAAGCACATCGGTAGATGTCTTGTCTGCCTGTGTAGAGATCCTTCTGGCAAAGGATTTCTGTCTTACGATTCTTTCCGGCGATCGGAAACAATCCCTTACTTGTAAACGGACTGGAGCAGAGAAAGACCGTATTCCTCTTGTATTCAGTCATAAAAAACTGTATAATGGAGGAAAATCTATGGTAAAACGAAACGCCAAAAAGTGGTTCCGGCATGGCAGCTGGTGGAGGCGGCTTAGAAACAACCGAAAGTACAGGGAGGTGCTGCATATGATTCTGACGGAATATGACGAGAAAAAGCATTTCAGGACACTCTTTAGAGAGGGGAAGGAAGAGGGCCGAGAGGAACTCTTGCGGGAACAGGTGAAAAAGAAACTGGACAAGGGCAAGACGATCGCTGAAATTGCGGAAGATCTGGAGGAGGAGATATCCGTGATTGAGAGGATGATGCCATGAATATCACAGACGAAAATATAGACGGCGGCAAAGCTTTTGACTGGGGAAAAACCTCGGCGGATTATGCCAGATTCCGGGACATCTACCCACAGGAGTTTTATGACAGGATCATCGGACGGCACCTGTGCGTGGAGGGACAGCGCGTCCTTGATCTGGGCACGGGGACGGGCGTGCTTCCCAGAAACATGTACCGCTACGGGGCAAAATGGACGGGAACGGACATCTCCGAAGAGCAGATCGTGCAGGCCAGACGACTGTCGGAGGGGATGGACATTGCATACCGTGCTGTGTCTGCGGAAGAGCTCGATTTCCCGGATGGTTCTTTTGATGTGGTAACGGCCTGTCAGTGTTTCTGGTATTTTGACCATGAAAAGCTGGAGCCGGAGCTTGTGCGGATCCTAAAGCCGGGCGGACGCATTCTCCTCCTGTACATGGCGTGGCTGCCCTTTGAGGACAGGATTGCCGGCGCCAGTGAGACGCTTGCCCTGCGGTATAATCCGGCATGGAGCGGTGCGGGAGAGAGGATGCATCCGATTGTGGTTCCTGATGTTTACTGGCAAAGCTTTGAGCTGGCTTACCATGAGGAATATCTTCTGCATGTGCCTTTTACAAGAGAGAGCTGGCACGGGAGAATGAAGACATGCCGGGGGATCGGCGCGTCCCTTGGGGAAGAAGAAATTGCATTGTGGGAGCAGGAGCATATCAGAATGCTTTCTGAAATAGCTCCTGCACAATTTACAGTGTTACATTACGGGGCGGCGGCGGAGTTGAAAGCCGTCTGATTATTTCTTTCGCGTACCCTTCAGCAGAAGGAGTGAAAGTATCAGCACCAGCGGGAAAACGCATCCCACAAGCATTCCTTTTCGCAGATCATTGCCCGCATTCTGGGTGATATTGCCCACCAGACTGGGACCGAATGCGCCGCCCAGATCGCCTGCCATGGCGAGCAGGGCGAACATGGCGGTTCCTCCTTCCGGGAGTCTCCCGGAACAGATGCTGATTGTGCCGGGCCACATAATGCCCACGGAAAAGCCGCACAGGATGCAGCCAATCAGGCCGATCACCGGGTTGTTCGAGAGGGAGGCCGCTATGTAACAGCTCAGACAAAGCACACCCGATCCCATCATAAACCGCATCAGATCCAGTCTGTCACCGTACTTGCCGAAGATTATGCGGCTGATTCCCATAGTGATAGCAAACATACATGGTCCGGCCAGATCCCCCATTGCTTTTGAGAAACCGAGAGCTGACTCGGTGTAAGCGGACGCCCACTGTGCCATAGACAGCTCGGAAGCGCCTGCGCACACCATGAGAATGATGGAAACCCAGAATAACGGCACCCGGAGCAGGCGTCCTGTCCCCATGCCTTTGCCATCGTCGGTCGTATGCTCAATCGGGCAGGTGGCAAAGTTGTAGATGTTATAGAGAGGAATGACAGCCCAGACACAGGCCAGCCATTTCCAGCTGTCTATACCGAAAACGGCAAAAAAGATGGTGGATAAAAGGATAACGCCCACAGAGCCCCAGCAGTAAAAAGAGTGCAGCAGGCTCATCACTGCTTCCTTGTTGTCGAAGGGACATGCTTCCACAATAGGGCTGCACAGCACTTCGATCAGTCCGCTGCCGATGGCGTAGACAATGACGCTTGCGATGATCCCGGTCAGCGGATTCGGGAGAAGTTCCGGCAGAAAGGCAAGACCGATTAGTCCTGCCGCCGCGCACAATTCCGAGGCTACAACGCAGTTGCGGTATCCGATTTTGTCTGCGAAGTAGGAACAGAGGATATCCACGATGAGCTGGGTCAGAAAAAATACGGTGGAAATCAGCGCAATCTGCCCTAACGGGATCTGATAAACATTGTGAAACATTAAAAATAGCAGCGGTGCAAAGTTGGCACAGATCGCCTGGGTGATAAAACCGAGATAGCAGGCGGTCAGTGTTTTTTTATAATTTTTCGTCATGTCAGTGATTGCTCCTTTCTGTAATGAGTTGTATTATATAGTAGAAAGGTGGGGATATCAATATAATATATCCCAATATTATTACACAATCTCACAAATGGAGAGGAGGAGGGGGGGGGGGAATCATGCAGGCACATGAAGGACACACCAGGATCGTAACCGATGAATTCCTGAGGGAAACCATTCCCCATGGAAGCGAGGAGTATCCGTTCCGATATTATCTGGAGGATATCTGGCAGTTTGATTTTCACTGCATCGAATGGCACTGGCATCCAGAAGTAGAATTTGTCCTGATTCAGAAGGGGACAGCGGATTTTCTGATCGGAAGTGAGAGATATGCCCTTGGAGCCGGAACGGGTCTCTTTATCAATTCTCAGGTGATTCACAGATTTGAGGCGGCGGAGAGCGTCATTATTCCTAACATTGTGTTTTCCCCTTCCCTGATTGCCCCGGAGGACAGCCTGATCTATCGGAAGTATGTGCAGCCCGTTCTTGACGCAACGGCAGAGTGCCAGATCTTTTCTGCCGCGGACCCGGTACAGGGAGAGATTTTGCGCACGCTTTTGTCCGTGTTTGACGTGCAGGAAAACGGGAATGGATGTGAGATCCAGACGGCGGAGCTGCTTTTGAAATTGTGGCGTCTGCTGTATGGGAATACGGATTTTGCAGAAAAAAATGCTTCCCCACAGACGTCGGTGCGGACGCAGGCACAGCTTCAGATTATGCTGCAATACATTCATAAAAATTATCCGTATCAGATCTCGCTTGATGATATCGCGGAAACGGTGGCTCTCAGCAAAAGCAGTGTGCTTGGCATTTTTCATAAAAATATTCACACCTCGCCCGTCAGCTATCTGGTGAATTACAGACTGAAACGAGCGGCAAAGCTGCTCACGACAACACAGGACAGTATCTCGGCAATAGCCCGGAAAACCGGGTTTGACAATGTCGGTTACTTTTGCCGGAAATTCAAAGAGGTGTTTCAGATGACACCCGGTGAATACAGGAAAGCGGATCGGGGAGTCATTCATCCAGAGAATTGCAGACGCGGCATTGTAAATTAATGTCCTGTCCGCAATTTTTTGCCTGGCTCTTTTTTCAGGCTGTGCTATGTATGAAAAGAAGAACATAGAAAAGATAGCAAACTGTATGACTAAGTGATATAATTGTGCAAACATTGATCAATTGATCGTTAGAAAGAGACAGTGGAGAGAAGAAAAGGGTCATGATATATGAACTGGCAGCTCTTTGCTGACAGAGCAGTGAGGTTATGGGGATAACATGAGTGAAGAATGTTTGATCTGCAGCGCACCGCTGGCATATTTGGAGAAGGATACGCCTATGGAATGCGCCATTTGTCATAAGAAAGAAAACAGCAAGACCAGATGTGTGAAGGGGCATTATGTCTGCAATGCATGTCATACAAAAGGTATGGATCATATGATCGGCCTATGTCTTGAGGAGACATCCAAAGATCCGATCTGCATTATGGAAAAGCTGATGTCCCAGCCCTTTTGCCATATGCATGGGCCGGAACATCATGTCATGGCAGGCGCCGCGCTTCTGACGGCATATAAAAATGCCGGAGGGGACCTGGACCTCCCGGATGCCCTGCTTGAAATGAGTAACCGTGGGAAAAGTGTTCCGGGCGGCGCCTGCGGTTTTTGGGGCGCCTGCGGGGCGGGGATCAGTTCGGGCATGTTCGTTTCCATCCTGTCGAAATCCACCCCTCTTGCGGAGGAACCTTATGCCTTATCCCATAAGATGACATCGGCATCGCTTGGCAGAATTGGGGAAATCGGAGGCCCCAGATGCTGCAAAAGAAACTCTTTTCTGGCCATTTTATCAGCGGTTGATTTTGTGGAGCAGTATTTTGGAATCAAAATGGAAAAACACGAGATCGTGTGTGATTTTTCCCACAAAAACAACCAATGTATCGGGAGCCGGTGCCCTTTCTCAAAGGAGAAGGCCAAAGAGAAAAATATTTAAAAAACAGTCATAAATGACTGGATTGATCGTGGAGGAATACGATGGAGCGTTTAGGACAGCAGAGTGGAATACAGAGCGTTCAAAATCTGGAAACCATCATCAATGAAGGGCTTCGTGTCGCCCTGCTGGAGGAAACCCCTGACCAGTCTCTGGAGGTGCTGATAGAGCATCTGGGAAAAGCGCTGAACGGGGAAAGGATTTATGTATTTGAGCAGAACGAGTCCGGCGGCGACGACAATACATATGAGTGGGTGGCCGAAGGCGTGGAGCCGGAAAAGGAAAATCTTCAAAATGTGCCTGCTGAGGTTTGCGCAAGCTGGTATCGGAAATTCAGCATTGGCAAACATATTGTCATCAGAGATCTGGAAGAAATCCGGGAAACGGATCCGCTCCAATATGAGAGCCTGAAAGAACAGAACGTGCATTCTCTTGTGGTGGTTCCGCTGTATGACGGAAAAAAGTTTATCGGCTTTTACGGGGTGGACAATCCGCCTGTGAAATTGTTGGAATATGCGTCGAATATGCTCCAGACGGCGGCATATTTTATTGTGTCTTCCCTGAAAAGGCGCAATCTGTTCCGCGAACTCCAGAAGCGGAGTTATAATGTGCTCCATGCACTCAGTGTGGACTATCTGGGCATATATCAGGTGAACTTTGACACTGGCGAATGCGAGGTATACCGGGACAGCGAAAAGACGGATATGGATTGGGGTGCAAGCTTTGAGGACGGTTATCAGGCGGCTATGGAACGCTACATTTCCAGATGCGTGGTTCCTAGAGATCAAAAAAAGCTGACCGCTTCGACAAAAAAGGAGTATGTGCTGGCACAGCTTCGGACGAAGAAAAAGTTCTATGTGCGTTATCAGGTGAACGACAGCGCTTTTGGTTTGAGACATATGGAGATCCATTTTTCTGCCACAGAGAATCCGGGGGAAGAAAACCGCGCTATTTTTGCGCTGCGGGATGTGAATGCCGTGGTGGAGCAGGAAGAGAAGTATAAACTGGAGGCAAGACAGAATCTGGAGGATATTCTGGAGGGGGCCAGAACCGGCATCTGGACGATTGAGCTGGAGGATGGCTGTGAGCCAAGGATGTATACCAACCGGATTATGCGGATGCTGCTTGGCGTATCGGAGGAGATCGAGCCTGAGGAGTGCTACCGGCACTGGTTCCAGAACATTGAGCCGGACTATGTGGAGATGGTGCAGGATGCAGTGAAGGAGATTTTAAAAACCGGCCGTGCTGAGGTGATTTATCCGTGGAAACATCCAGAGCTTGGCAAAATATATGTCCGCTGCGGCGGTGTGCCGGACAAGACATTCAAGAAACCGGGCGTCTGTCTGAACGGATATCATCAGGATATCACGGAGACGATGGTGATGCAGAAAAAGCAGGACAGAGCCATTATGGAGCTGTTAGAGAAGGTAAGACGGGCAAATTCGGCAAAGAGCGAATTTCTTTCCCACATGTCCCACGATCTGCGCACGCCGATCAATGGGATCCTGGGGATGCTGGACATTATAGAAAAAAGTCAGCATGATCCAGAGCGGCAGAGTGACTGCCGGAAGAAAATACGAATATCGACGGAGCATCTGCTCTCCCTGGTCAATGACGTTCTCCAGATCAGCAAGATGGAGAGCGGAAGACCGAGGGAAGCGGAGGAGCCGTTTGCCATTCAGGAGATTCTGGAAAACAGTGTCACGCTCCTGTCCGAGAGGGCGGATGAGAGGGGCGTACGGCTGATCCTGGAGGAAGTGGAACTGCAGCATAGCCGGGTGATTGGAAATCCGCTGTATCTGCAGCAGATTCTGATGAATATTATTGACAATGCCTTGAAATACAATAAACCGCAGGGATCTGTCTTTGTGCAGGCAAAGGAAATTTCGTGCAGGGATGATGTGGCGGAATATCAGTTTGTGGTCGAGGATACGGGAATCGGCATTGGTGAGGAATTCAAAAAGCACATTTTTGAGCCGTTTACCCAGGAACATAAAAGTGCAAGAACCAACTATAACGGTGTCGGCCTTGGCATGTCCATCGTGAAGCAGCTTGTGGATCAGATGAATGGGCATATTGAGGTAGACAGTCAGATCGGAAAAGGAAGTGCGTTTCGGTTCACCCTGCCCATGCAGACGGATAATACGTGGAGCGTGCAGCCTGAGGAGGAGGCACAGAACGGGAAGGATTCCATTACAGGGATGCGCGTTCTTCTGGTGGAGGACAACGAGATCAACTGTGAAATCATGGAATTTATGCTTAGGGATGCAGGGGCTGAGGTTTTGACCGCGAACGATGGAAAAGAGGCTGTGGATGCGTTTACGGTATCGGGACCGGGAACCATTGACTGTGTGCTCATGGATCTGATGATGCCTGTTATGAGCGGTTATGAGGCGACGCGCGTGATCCGCGGTATGGACAGACCAGATGCAAAATCCGTTCCCATTATAGCATTGTCGGCGAACGCCTTTGACGAGGACGTCGCCATGGCCAAGGATGCCGGAATGAACGAACATCTGGCGAAGCCGGTGGACATGGGAAAAATGTTCCATGTGATGAGCAGTCTGAGCCGCCAGACGACATAAAAAATAAATGTAAACAGACGGGCGAAAGGCCGTAACCGTATTTTGACGGAGGATGGGACGATGGAAAATGAGTTGTTTGAAAAAGCGCCTGTGCCGAAAGCATACTTTACATTAGCCCTGCCGGTAGTGTTTAGCATGGTTGTCTCATTGGTTTACAATATGGTAGACACCTATTTTATTGCGCAGACGGGCAACACAAATCTGGTGGCGGGAGTATCTTTGAGCGCGCCTGTTTTTACCTTGATGATTGCGCTCGGCGATATTTTTGGGTTGGGAGGAAGCTCCGTCATCTCCCGGCTGTTCGGGGAGAAAAAGGATGAGGATGCAAAACGCCTCAGTGTGTTTTGCTTTTATGCGGCGATTTTGTGCGGGATTGTGGTGACGATAGTGATGATGATGCTTCGTGAGCCGATTCTTTATCTGCTGGGAGCGGATCAGGACACAATTTCGTATGCGTCCGGCTATTTTACTTATATCGTGCTTGGCGCGCCGTTTATTATCTTATCTTTTACGCCGTCCAATCTGCTGCGGACGGAAGGATTTGCGACTGCGACTATGACGGGTAATATATTGGGCGCAGTCGTCAATATGATTTTGGATCCTGTCTTTATTTCCGTATTGGGGCTGGGGGCGGCAGGCGCGGCCATTGCGACCGTGATCGGAAATATCTTCGCGGATCTCTTTTATGTCTGGTTTCTGTTAAAGAAAAGCCGGCGGCTTTCCATCAACCCGGCGGGATTTCATATTCATATCGCCGAGGTTGGGCAGATTCTGGCAATCGGGATTCCGGCGTCCATTACGAATCTGATGCAGAGTATTGGGATCGCGCTGACGAATCGGTCTTTGCTGCCATACGGAAACGACAGGGTTGCGGCTATGGGGATTGTGATGAAGGTGAACCTGATTGCGGTTCTGATTCTGGTGGGTTTTGCATTTGGAGCGCAGCCGCTGATCGGCTACAATTACGGGGCGAAAAATCATGCGCGCCTCAAGGAAATTCTACGGTTCTGCTACGAATTTGAATGTGGTGCGGCGGCAGTGCTGGCAGGAGCGCTTTCTCTTGCGGCGCCTGCCATGATCGGGCTGTTTATGCGGGACGCATCCATTATAGAAATCGGCGTTCCCATGCTCCGCATGCAGCAGATGGGAATGGTGTTTACGGCGGTTGTGCTGGTGACGACCTGTACGTTTCAATCGGCGGGAAAAGCCGTTGGAGCGTTTCTTCTGTCTGTCAGCAGGCAGGGGGTGGTGTTTGCGGCCGTTCTGTTCATCGCTTCAAAAACATTTGCCTATTCCGGCGTTCTGATGGCGCAGGCCGTTTCCGATCTGCTGACGGCCATATTGGCAGTGATTCTGCTTCATATTCTGATTCGGAAGCCTGCGTCCATTTCCTTGCAGAAAGGATGATAAGAACAGCTGAATTATCTGACAATTCGACGAAAAGTCTTTATTTACAAACTGCCTGAGTGGGTGTATTATTGTATACATGTAGAACGCAAAGGAGCGCTAGATGCCTCTTTTGCGTTTTTTCTTATCTGAAAGATACCTATAGAAAGTCAGGAGAAAAGCTTATGTTTGATGTAAAGACAACCACCCCGAAATCCCCTCTCTACCGGGAGGAATTTGAACATGACAACTGCGGGATCGGCGCATGTGTGAATATCAGAGGCAAAAAGAGCCGCGCCATCGTGGAAAATGCCCTTAAAATTGTGGAGAATCTGGAACACAGGGCCGGCAAGGATGCGGACGGCGAGACGGGAGACGGCGTCGGGATTCTCACGCAGATGCCCCACAAGTTCATGCGGAAGGTGACGAAAGATCTGGGCTTTGACATCGGCGGAGAGAGAGAGTACGGTGTGGGAATGTTCTTTTTCCCGCAGGATGAACTGCAGCGCAGCCAGGCGAAGAAAATGTTTGAGATCATCGCGCAGAAAGAGGGTCTGCCGCTTTTGGGCTGGCGCACGGTGCCTACGGCGCCCTCTGTACTGGGACACAAGGCGGTGGAATGCATGCCGTGCATTATGCAGGCGTTTATCAGAAAGCCGGCGGATGTGGAGAAAGGTTCTGCCTTTGACAGAAAGCTCTATATCCTGCGGAGAACCTTTGAGCAGTCCACGGATTTGACTTATGTGGTCAGTCTCTCCAGCCGGACGATTGTATATAAGGGCATGTTTCTGGTGGGACAGCTTCGCACGTTCTTTGCGGACTTGCAGGATAAGGACTATGAGTCGGCCATTGCTATGGTGCACTCCCGGTTTTCCACCAACACAAATCCGAGCTGGGAGAGGGCCCATCCGAACCGCTTTATTGTGCACAACGGGGAGATCAACACGATCCGGGGCAACGCGGACAAGATGCAGGCCAGGGAGGAGAACATGGAGTCCGAACATCTAAAAGGGCAGATGCACAAGATCCTTCCTGCCATAGGCGCCTCCGGCTCCGATTCGGCCATGCTTGACAATACGCTGGAATTTCTCGTGATGAGCGGGATGCCGCTGCCTCTTGCGGTGATGATTACCATTCCAGAGCCGTGGGAAAACAACAAGACGATGTCGCAGAAGAAAAAGGACTTCTACCAGTATTATGCCACCATGATGGAGCCGTGGGACGGTCCGGCATCCATTCTGTTCAGTGACGGGGATATCATGGGCGCGGTGCTTGACCGAAATGGTCTGCGGCCTTCCCGCTATATGATTACGGACGACGACACGCTGATCCTCTCCTCAGAAGTCGGGGTGCTGGAGATCAACCCCGCCAAAATTGTGGTGAAAGAAAGACTTCATCCCGGCAAAATGCTCCTGGTGGATACGGTGCAGGGAAGAGTCATTGACGATGATGAACTGAAGGAAAAATATGCGTCTGCACAGCCTTACGGCGAGTGGCTGGACAGCAAGCTGGTGACTTTGAAGGAGCTGAAGATTCCCAACCAGCGCGTGCCGGAATTTACGGACGAAGAAAGGCGGCGGATGCAGAAGGCGTTCGGCTACACTTATGAGGATTTAAAGACGAACATCCTGCCGATGGCGGAAAACGGCGGGGAGGCGGTCGCGGCTATGGGTGTGGACACGCCAATTCCCGTGCTGTCGAAAGCGCATCATCCGTTGTTCCATTACTTCAAACAGCTTTTTGCCCAGGTGACGAACCCGCCCATCGACGCGATCCGCGAGGAGGTGGTCACTTCCACCACGGTCTATCTGGGGCAGGACGGCAATCTCCTGGAGGAGACGCCGGAAAACTGCAATATGCTCCAGGTGCATAACCCGATTCTCACAAGCACCGATCTTCTCAAAATCAAGGCCATGAAGGCGGAAGGGTTTCGGGTGGAGGTCATTCCCATCACCTACTATAAGAATACCAGACTGGAAAAGGCCATCGAGCGGCTTTTTGTGGAAGTGGACAGAGCGTACCGGGACGGGGCGAATATTCTGATCCTGTCAGACAGGGGTGTGGATGAGAACCGGGTGGCAATTCCGTCCCTGCTGGCCGTATCTGCTTTGCAGCAGCATCTGGTCAGCACGGGGAAGAGAACAAGTGTGGACATTATTTTAGAATCCGCGGAGCCGAGGGAAGTACACCATTTCGCAACCCTGCTTGGTTTCGGCGCATCGGCAGTCAATCCCTACCTGGCCCAGGAGAGCATCCGTGAGCTGATCGACAGTCGCATGCTGGATAAGGACTACTACGCGGCGGTCAATGACTACAATGACGCGGTTTTACACGGGATCGTAAAGATCGCCTCCAAGATGGGCATCTCTACTATCCAGTCTTATCAGGGCTCCAAGATTTTTGAGGCCATCGGCATCGACAAAGAGGTGATTAACAAATATTTTACTAACACGGTCTGCCGGGTGGGCGGCATCAGCTTGAAAGATATCGAGGAGGAGGTGGATGCCCTGCATTCGATGGCTTTTGACCCACTCGGTCTATCCACAGATCTGACGCTGGACAGCACGGGACATCACGAAATGAGGAGCGGTGCGGATGAACACCTGTACAACCCGGAGACCATTCATTTACTGCAGGAGTCAACCAGACGGGGTGACTATGAATTATTTAAGAAATATACCAAGGCGGTCAACAATGAGGAGAGCATCAGAAATCTGCGGGGGCTGATGGATTTCCGTTTTGCGAAGAAACCCGTGCCGATAGAGGAAGTGGAGAGTGTTGACACGATTGTCACAAGGTTTAAGACGGGAGCCATGTCCTACGGCTCCATCTCCAGGGAGGCGCATGAGACGCTGGCCATCGCCATGAACCGTCTGCACGGCAAATCCAACTCCGGCGAGGGCGGGGAGGACCGGGAGAGGCTGACGGTAGGGCCGGACGGCTTAAACCGCTGTTCCGCCATCAAACAGGTGGCAAGCGGAAGGTTCGGCGTCACAAGCGAATACTTGAACAGCGCCCAGGAAATTCAGATCAAGATGGCGCAGGGGGCGAAGCCCGGCGAGGGCGGGCACCTTCCCGGCGGCAAGGTATATCCGTGGATTGCGAAGACGAGACATTCCACACCCGGCGTGGGGCTGATTTCCCCGCCGCCGCACCATGACATCTATTCCATCGAGGATCTGGCGCAGTTGATTTACGATTTGAAAAATGCCAATACCAGGGCGCGGATTTCGGTGAAGCTCGTTTCCGAGGCGGGTGTGGGAACGGTGGCAGCAGGCGTGGCGAAAGCGGGGGCACAGGTGATTCTGGTGAGCGGCTATGACGGCGGCACGGGAGCGGCTCCCCGCAATTCCATCCATAACGCAGGACTGCCCTGGGAGCTTGGACTGGCGGAGACCCACCAGACGCTGATCCAGAACGGTCTTAGAAACAAAGTCCGCATCGAGACGGACGGGAAGCTGATGAGCGGACGGGATGTGGCCATCGCTGCGATTCTCGGAGCGGAGGAGTTCGGCTTTGCCACCGCGCCGCTTGTGACCCTTGGCTGTCTGATGATGCGCGTCTGCAATCTGGACACCTGCCCTGTGGGCGTGGCAACCCAGAACCCGGAACTTCGCAGACGCTTTACGGGAAAGCCCGAATATGTGGAGAACTTCATGCGGTTCATCGCGCAGGAGCTGCGGGAGTATATGGCGAAGTTTGGTGTGCGCAGGGTGGATGAGCTGGTGGGCAGGACAGAGTTTTTGAAGGTGAAGGAGAACCTGACAGACCGCCAGCGCAAAGTGGATCTTACCTTGATTCTGAGGAATCCCTATGAGGGGAGCAGGGAGAAAGTGATCTTTGATCCGAAACAGGTTTACGACTTCCATCTGGAAAAGACGCTCGACGAGAGGGTGCTCTTAAAGCAGCTATTAAAGGCGCTTGAGAGCGGGCAGAAGCGGAGTCTGGAAGTGAACGTCTCCAACACGGACCGCACCTTCGGCACCATCTTCGGTTCGGAGATCACGAGAAGATTCGGCGACACGCTGGAGGAGGACACCTACCATATTCTGTGCAAGGGGTCCGGCGGACAGAGTTTCGGCGCGTTTATTCCGAAAGGGCTCACACTGGAACTGGCGGGCGATTCCAATGATTACTTCGGAAAGGGGTTGTCGGGAGGAAAGCTGGTGGTTTATCCGCCCAAGGGATCCACATTCAGGCAGGACGAAAATATCATCATCGGCAATGTGGCATTCTACGGAGCTACCTCCGGCAAGGCCTTCATCAATGGCGCTGCCGGTGAGCGGTTCTGCGTCAGAAACTCCGGCGCCGCCACGGTGGTGGAGGGCGTGGGCGACCACGGCTGTGAATATATGACAGGAGGCTGTGTGGTGATTATCGGCTCCGTGGGTAAAAACTTTGCGGCGGGCATGAGCGGTGGCATCGCCTATGTGCTGGATGAGAACAACGACCTGTACACGAAGACCAACAAAGAAATGGTTTCCTCCTATGAAATCACCTCAAAATATGATGTCCTTGCGCTGAAAGAGATGATCGGGGAACATGTGGCCTGTACCAATTCCGCCAAGGGAAAGGAGATTCTGGACAATTTCGGGGAATATCTGCCGAAGTTTAAGAAGATCATTCCCCACGATTACGAGATCATGCTAAAGTCCATCGCCCGGATGGAGGAGAAGGGCCTGAGTGCAGAGCAGGCACAGATCGAGGCGTTTTATAAGAAGGATAAGGAGAAGATATAAACATGGGAAAACCGACAGGATTTATGGAATATGAGCGCAGGGTTTCGGCGGATGTGAGTCCGGAGAAACGTATTCGGAACTTTAATGAATTTCATGTGCATCTGACTGTGGAGGAACAGCGGGAACAGGGCGCGCGCTGTATGGACTGCGGCGTGCCGTTCTGCCAGTCCGGCATGACGCTGGGCGGCATGACCTCCGGGTGCCCGCTGCACAATCTCGTGCCGGAGTGGAACGATCTGGTTTATACGGGCAACTGGGAACAGGCGTACTACCGTCTGCATAAGACCAACAATTTCCCGGAATTTACGTCGAGAGTCTGTCCTGCGCTGTGCGAGGCAGCCTGTACCTGCGGCCTGAACGGCGATGCGGTTTCCACGAAGGAAAACGAGTACGCCATCATTGAAAACGCTTATGAAAAGGGCTATGCGGCGGCCAGACCGCCCAAGGTGCGCACAGGAAAGAAGGTGGCCGTGGTGGGCAGCGGCCCTTCCGGCCTTGCGGTGGCGGACCAGCTCAACAGAAGGGGACATCTGGTGACGGTGTTTGAACGCTCCGATCGGATTGGCGGCCTGCTGATGTACGGCATTCCCAATATGAAACTGGAGAAACACGTCATTGACCGCAAGATCAAAGTCATGGAGGAGGAAGGCGTGACCTTTGTGACAAACTGCGATATCGGTAAGACGGTAAAGGCGGAGAAGCTGCTGCAGGAGTTTGACCGGGTGGCGCTGTGCTGCGGCTCTTCCCAGCCGAGGGACATCAGCGTGCCGGGCAGGGACGCCAAAGGCATTTACTTTGCGGTGGATTTTCTGGCGGCAAACACGAAGAGCCTGCTGGATTCGGACTTTGCGGATAAAAAGTATGTGGACACGAAGGACAAAAACGTGGTGGTCATCGGCGGCGGCGATACCGGGAACGACTGCGTGGGCACGGCCATCCGCCACGGGGCGAAGTCCGTGACGCAGATCGAGATGATGCCAAAGGCGCCTGATGTGAGGGCTGACAACAATCCCTGGCCCCAGTGGCCAAAGATCTGCAAGACCGATTACGGGCAGGAGGAGGCTATCGCTGTTTACGGACGCGATCCCCGGATTTACGAGACTACGGTGAAGGAGTTTGTCAAAGACAAAAGCGGCAGTCTGAAAGCCGTGAAAATCGTTTCACTGGCATGGGAGAAAGACCGGGAGACGGGACGCATGCGCATGCAGGAGGTGGAAGGGTCGGAAAAGACGCTGGATGCGGAGATCGTGCTGATCGCGGCGGGGTTTCTGGGCAGCCAGAAGTATGTGACGGACGCTTTCCATGTGGAGGTGGACGACAGAACGAACGTAAAGACGGCGGCTGGGAGATTTGCGGCCAGCGTGGACAGGGTGTTTACCGCAGGCGATATGCATACCGGGCAGTCCCTTGTGGTGAAGGCCATCCGGCAGGGCAGGGAGTGCGCCAGAGAGATGGACGAGAGCCTGATGGGGTATACGAACCTGTATGTGCAATGATGTAATTTTTTGCGTAATTTTCCAGGAAAAAGAGGAGTGAAATCTCAGGAAAGGAATGTTATACTAATTTTGTATAGCATTCTTTTTTGCGCGTATAAGCAGAGTCAGAAGACAGACGAAGGAAGCGCCATGCCGGCATGAGCGCAGACTTCGGAAGGCTTATGACGAGCAACGCGAGTGAGAAATGCGAAGCATTTCGAGCCTGCTTATACGCGCGGCACGGGAAGAAACGATTAGGAAGTAAAAGGAAAGCAGAGCAGATGAAGCTACAGATCGGACATCGGGAGAAAACACAGCAGAATACGGAACAAACAGGAAAAAGGCGCAAAGCGCTGATTCTGTCGGCTTTTATTCTGACGCCTCTACTTGCCCTGCTTGTGGTCTATATCGTGGGTCTTGGACGTTACCAGAGCTGTTTTTTAAATGGGACGCTGATAGACGAGATGGACGTGTCGGGCATGACGATTTCGGAGCTGGAGGAACAGATCGGGAAATATTCGCTCCGGGTGATAGAGCGTCAGGCTGACGGAACGACTTTGGAGGAGGAAATCCTGGGGAGCGAGATCGGCATTTCCTACGTTTCAACAGAACAGTTTCAGGCTGTTTTGCAGGGACAGAACCGTTATCTGTGGTTTTTGAAGCACAATGCGGATTACAGGACGGATGCGCCGCCCCTTTATGAGGAGCCGGCGCTGGAAGAAAAAGTCGATGCACTGCGGGGCTTCCAAAAGGATTTTATCAAAGATCCCACGGATGCGTACATAGGGGATTATGTTCCGGGGAGCGGCTATGAACTCGTAGCAGAAATCAGGGGAAACCGTCTGAACCGGGAAAAGACCATAGAAGTGGTGAAGGCGGCCGTAAACAGTCTGGAAAAACAGGTGGATCTGGAGGCGGCCGGATGTTACGAGGAGCCGGAAGTTACTTCGGAAAATGCGGATCTGAAAGAAGCGTATGAGAAGCTGCAGAACTATGTGAATACGGCCATCACTTATACCTTTGGGACACAGAGGGAGGTTCTGGATGCGGACACGGTTGCGGGCTGGATTGTGCGAAAGGGGAACCGGGCCGTGCTTGACAGAGAGATGGTCAAAGAGTATGTGAATACCCTGCGGAGAAAACATGACACGATTTTTCACAGACGAACGTTTATGACCAGTTATGGCGAGGAAGTGACGCTTGATCAGGGAGATTACGGCTGGTGGATGGACGTGGGGCAGGAGACGGAAGAGCTGATCGGCCAGCTCGAGCGGGGAGAAGGCGGAGAGCGGATTCCCGTCTACAGACAGACTGCGGCCTCCTTTGACTCGCCCGATTATGGGGACTCCTATGTGGAGATTAATCTGACGGCCCAGCATCTGTTCTTATACCAAAATGGAGAGTGTGTTCTGGAGTCGGATTTTGTGTCGGGCAATCCGAACAGAGGAAACGGCACGCCGCCTGGGGTTTACGGCATCACTTACAAGGAGCGGAACGCGACCTTAAACGGAGAAACGTACAGCACGCCGGTCAACTTCTGGATGCCTTTTAACAACAATGTGGGAATGCACGATGCCACATGGAGAAGTGAGTTTGGCAGAAACATCTACATGACAAACGGCTCTCACGGCTGTGTCAATCTCCCCTATGCGGTGGCGCAGGAAATTTACGGTATGGTGGAAAAGAATACGCCGGTTATCTGCTACCATCTGCCGGGAACGGAGCCGGAGCCGCTGGAGCCGGAGCCGGGGCTGGAACCGCCTGCGGAGGCACCGGGAGGAACGCCGGCTTTGCCAGGTACAGGACAGCCGGAAGGCACTCCGGTCGTACCGGGAGCAGGACAGCCGGAAGGGAACCCGGCTTTATCGGAGGCAGCGCCTCAGCCGGAAGCGGCTCCTCAGCCGGAGGCAGCCACAGAGCAGTTTTCGCAGGAGGGGCAGTGAAAGAGAACGACCCGTCGGAATCGGAGATTTTCGTTTCGGTTCAGGCGGGTCGTTTTACTTTTTCTGAAATTCTTTCTTTGTTTCCCTTAAATTTTTCCTCCTATCTTAAATTTTTCCCGTTTTTTTCCGCCAGATCCTTCTTATAATAAAAAGGGGAGGGACTGCCATGCGCGAAATCAGTTTTGACAGAAAGAGCATAAGGACAAGGCTGGTAACGGCTTTTGTTGTGACGTCGTTTTTGCCGATCGCCCTGGTGAATATCGTTGCCTACTATAACACATCCAAACTGGTCAGACAGAACGTGGAGAGCATGACAAATGCCAATCTGGAACAGATCAGGGTGAGTCTGGACGTATGGCTGGACTCCTATGCGGACATTCTGTTTCAGGTATACACGGACGATGACATTGTGGGGCTGGTGGATAAGATCAATGCCGGGGAGGATGTAGCCAGCAACAGGCAGATGCTCCGAAGGGCTTTGAGAGGCATGGTATATACGAAGGATTATGTAAAATTCATTTCCGTCATCACGGACAGTGGGGAACTGGTGTTTTATAATCAACTGACCTCGGCCACCACACGCACCTCGTGGATGGACAGCATCTCCATGTCACAGGAGGAGTTATACCGTGTCATCAGCGGGGACAACATGCCGCACACGATTCCAACGGGAGAGAAAGTTGTATTTGGGAGCAATTCCTGTTACTTATTTCATATGGGGCGGCGCATCATCGATTACCGTGACGTGGACAAGCGGTGCGGGATTGTACTTGTCAGCATTGATGAGAAACTGTTGGAGGATATCTGTTCCACAACGGAGAACGGGTTGAATTTTATTGTGGACAGGGAAGGGATTCTGATTTCCTGTGCCAGTTCCGGCAGAGTGGGGCAGGCTGTCTATGAAAAAGGAGCGGATGAAGCAGTAAGAAGGGAAGCCTACCAGCAGATCGCCAGGGAGACGGGACTGCTTGGGGAAACGGATCTTTCTATTTATTCGGTCCGGGATGAGAGGACAGGCTGGGAGATTGTCCGGGTAACCAGTCAGGAGGAACTGATCCAGGCGCTCGGTCAGCAGCAGCAGCTTCGGATTTTTATTATCGTCCTGTCCCTGTGTACGGTGATGGCCATTATGTTCAGACAGGTGACGAAAATGACGGGTTCCATCAACAAAGTTGTGGAGACCATGAGAAAAGCGGGCAAGGGGGAGCTTGGCATCCATGTGGACAAGGATCCCAAACGGCCCACAGAGATTGAGGTGATTGCGGAGGAGTTTAACTCCATGATGGACAAACTCAAGCAGTCTACGCAGAAGCAGAAAAATGCGGAGATTGCGGCGCTGGAAGCGCAGATCAACCCGCATTTTCTTTATAACACGCTGGATACGATCAACTGGATGGCGATTGACAGGGACGAGTACGAGATCAGCAATATGATAGCGGCGCTGGCAGGGATTCTGCGGTATGGGATTTCCGACAGCAACGGGGTTGTAAAGATCAAGGATGAGGCGGACTGGCTGAAACAGTATATTTTTTTACAGCAGACGAAACTGAAAAATTCCTTTGACTGTCATATCAATGTGGAGCCGGAGATTATGGGGCTTCCTATTCACAAGCTGCTTTTGCAGCCCTTTGTCGAAAACGCGATTCTGCACGGATTTGAGGGGATAGACGGAACCCACAAACTGCAGATGGATATGGGACGGGAAGGGGAACGGATTACCATACGGATCCAGGACAATGGCTGCGGTATGCCGGCTGAGATGGTGCGGGAAATGAATGCCGGCATTTTCAGAAAGACAGACAACAAAAATCATATCGGCATGGAAAATGCCATCACAAGGATTCATATGTACTATGGCGGGAGCGCAGAAGTGAAGATAGAGAGTCAGACCGGGCAGGGGACGACGGTGCGGATCTGGATTCCTGTAGTTGGCGGGTCTGACAGAGAGGAAGCGGACAGGGAAGAATGAGAGCGGTAGTGGTGGAAGATGAAATTTTAATCAGAGAAGGTCTGTGCAGGCTGATGCAGAAGATGTTTCCCGACATCCTCATAGAGGGCGTTGCGGGAAACGGACAGGAAGGCCTGCATCATATCATGGAAACCCAGCCAGATTTGGTCATTACCGATATCAAGATGCCTGTCATGGACGGGCTTGAGATGCTCGGAAAAATGCAGGAGGCCGGCCTGTTTCCGAAAGTGATTGTGCTGACTGCCTACTCGGAATTTGCCTATGCCAGACAGGCCGTGAAGCTTGGCGTGTGCGACTATATCATCAAACCTGTGGTGGTGCCGGAGTTTGTGCAGACGATCCGAAAGATACAGAATCTCTGCGAACAGGAGCAGAGAAGGACGCCGGAGACGATGGGGAGCCTGGAACATATCGTCTCCGGCCTGCTCTACGGCGTCTCCGTTCTGGATGCCGATGTGGAGGAGTTTTTGGAAAAGAAGTATCAGATTGCCGAAACGACGCCTTTCATCGAGCTGTTGATTTATATGGGTGACTGCTTCGAGTCGGGGCGGGAGAAAAAACGGCAGGAAATGTGCCGGATTCTGGAGCAGAAGGCGGTCGGCTACTGTCTGGTGGAGATGGAGTATGACCGGGCGGTGCTGGCCCTGATCTACGATTACCCTTCCAAACAGGAAATAGAGAGATGGTATCAGAACCAGATCCTGTTTCAGAGGCGGGAGGAACAGGAGAGGCATGTCAGTCATGGCATGACTGAAGTTGTGGGGATCAAAGCGGTCAGAGAGGGATATCAGACCCTGCTTCCCTACATGGACTGGAATATTGTCCTGGGAGACGATGTCCTCATATCTTATCCCCAGATTGCGGACGTGCAGACGGAAATCTGTATTTACCCGGTGGAGCTGGAGAATCAGATCAAGGCGGCGATCTGCACGGGAGAAGAGGGAAAAATCCGGGAGATTGCAAAGCGGTTTCACGATTATTTTCTCAATGGGAGAATGTATTCGCCAAAAGCGGTCAAGGAATCTTATGTCCGCTTCCAGTGGGCAGTTCTGAACATTGCCAAGGAGGTGGGCTGTATCGAATACCAGCAGATTGACCAGAAAAACCTGCTGGACCGCATTATGGGCGCTAAGACGGAGAAAGAACTGCAGGGGAGCATGGAAGGGCTGTTTGCCCGCATGAGCATGGCAGGCAGGGGGATGGAGGCTGTGAGCCTTGCGGTGAAAAAGGCACAGAGCATCATCCATGAGTTTTATGCGGACGGTATCACTTTAAGCGAGATTGCCGACAGACTGAATCTGTCGCAGGAGTATCTTGGCACGCAGTTTCACAGGGAAGTGGGGGAGAATTTCAGCGCTTATATCCGCAATTACCGCCTGTCCAAGGCCAAGGAGCTGTTGATCGGAACCCAGCTCAAACAGTACGAGATCGCAGAGAAAGTGGGATATGCGGACGCCAAGTATTTTGCAAGAGTATTTAAAGAGTGCGTGGGGATGTCGCCTGCGGAGTACAGGAAGTCCAACCGATAAAGATCAGCTTAGATATTTTATCCTTTTTCATTTTTCTCCCGTTTGAAGCGGAGCAGAAAGGCGGTATGATAAACCCATCAAAACAGAAAACGGAAATGCTCCGCAAGGGGGCGTGGAACGTTTTCGGAATGGAGGGAACATGAAAAAGAAAAAGTTGACGGCATTATTGACGGCTGTGGCGATGATGACCGGCATCCTGTCCGGGTGTGGGTCAAAAGGCGCTGAGAGCGCGCCTGCGGAGAAAACTCCTGCGGCGGACGAGGCTTCGACAGAACAGGAGAGCGCAGGCGGGGAGAGCGGCGGGACGGCCGCGGCCGGCAATGCGCAGCCGATTACCATCTGGTATTACTGGGAGAACGAGGGACATCAGGCAACGCTGGACCAGCTCATCCAGGAATACAACGGATCTCAGGATCAATTTGCAGTGACGGCAAAATATGTGCCTTTTGCGGATTTCAAAAAGCAGTTGTCCATCGGCGCTTCTGCGGATGAACTTCCCGATATTGCAATCCTGGATTCCCCGGATCATGCGTCCTATGTGGACATGGGCATTTTCGAGGATCTGACGGGCAAGTTTGATGTGGGTAATTACTATGAAGGAACCGTAAATTCCTGTACGGTAGACGGGAAACTTTATGGCGTGCCCTTCGGAGCGAACTGTCTGGCGCTGTACTACAATGAGGATATGCTGACTGCGGCCGGCGGCAGCGTTCCCACTACCTGGGATGAGCTGAAGGAGACGGCGAAGGCGCTGACGACAGACGCGGTGACCGGCCTTGCCTTCTGCAGCGTGCAGAATGAGGAGGGAACTTTCAACTTCGCGCCCTGGCTCTGGTCCACAGGGGCAACATCCTATGACATCAACAATGAGAACGGTGTCCGCGCTTTGACCTTTGTGCAGGAGCTGATCAACGAGGGTGTGATGAGCAAGGAGTGCATCAACTGGACGCAGGGCGATGTGATGAACCAGTTTATTGCCGGAAACGTGGCGATGATGGTGAACGGACCCTGGCAGATTCCCACCATGCAGTCTGAGGCGCCGGACTTAAACTGGAAGGTGACGCTGATTCCGAAGGATGCGCAGTACGCATCGGCCCTCGGCGGCGAGAACTATGCGGTGGTGACCGGCGGAAATGTGGACGGCGCTCTGGATTTCCTCACCTTTGCCACGAGCGAGGAGAAGGTCAAATTTATGATGAACCAGTTCGGTTACATCTCGGCGGATAAGACCATTGCCGAAAGCCAGTTCGCGGAAGACTCCCCGTATTATCCTTTCGTGGAGGAGCTGAATTACGCGATGGCGAGAGGCCCTCTGGCGGAGTGGCCGAGCGTATCGGACGCGATCTCCCTGGCATTTAACCAGGTCATAACAGGAACTGCAACCCCCGAAGAAGCGGCGGCGCAGGCACAGGCAACGATTGACGGTATTGTAAAATAAAGCATGTCAGACCGCTGCCGCACAGAGTGTTACATATGTAGAATCTGTGTGGCGGCGGTTTTTTGGGTCAAAAAGGAGGTTACCTCATGGCAAAGATAAAAAAGTTTTTCCGCTATGAAAACGTGGGAATCCTGTTCGTTCTTCCCGCTTTTCTCTATATGCTTGTTTTTGTCGGATATCCGATTATCCATAATCTGATTTTGAGTTTTCAGGATGTCAACGCGGGCAATCTGGTGCGGGGCACGAAGAATTTTATTCTGTTTGACAATTATCTGGAGCTTTTTCAGGACAGTGTATTTACCGCTTCCTTGTGGAATACGCTGCGGTTTACCGTTTTGTGCCTGGTGTTCCAGTTCATTGTGGGCTTTGCGCTGGCGCTCTTTTTCAGTCAGCGGTTTTCTTTCGCAAAGCCGGTGCGCGGCATTCTTCTGGTGCCCTGGATGATACCGATCACGGTCACCGCGCTGATGTTCAAGCTGCTGTTTGCCACAGATATCGGCATCATCAATTTTCTGCTGAGAAGCTTACATCTGATAGAAAAGAACATCGAATGGCTGACCACGCCGGGAACGGCCATGTTTGCCCTGATCTGCGCCAATGTGTGGATCGGCATTCCCTTTAACATGATTCTGATTTCCACCGGCCTGACGACCATTCCGAAGGAGCTTTACGAGAGCGCGTCCATAGACGGTGCGGGGAAGGTGCAGACATTCTGGAGGATCACCCTGCCGCTTTTGAAGCCGACCATTGAATCGGTACTGATTCTGGGATTTATCTACACCTTTAAGGTGTACGACCTGGTCTATGTTATGACAAGCGGCGGCCCGGTAAATTCCACACACATGCTGTCCACTTATTCCTACAAGCTGTCCTTTGAAATGTTTAAGTACAGCAAGGGATCTGCCGTGGCCAATGTGCTGCTTGTGATCCTGCTGTTTGTGGGCGTTTTCTACATCAGGGCGACGACAGAGGGGGAAAATGATTAAAACTGGAATCGGAAACCAGAGACTATGATAGGGAGGAAAAACAATGGATGAGGAAAAGAGACTGTCAAGGAAAACGAATATTCTGTTCAGCATGATTGCGGTGGCGCTTCTGTGTGTGCTGCTGTTTCCGCTGTATTGGGCGCTTATCACGTCCTTAAAGACGGAACAGGAAATATTTCAGAATCCCCCCACCTTTTATCCGCATATTCTGAACACCAGATCCTATGCGGCGCAGGTGGAGACGGGTGACTTCAACATGTTCCGCTCCTTTGCGAACAGCTTCTTAATTTCGATGGGGGCAACGGTCATCGCGGTTCTTCTGGCGGTGCCCGCCTCTTACGGGATTGCCAAGTATCATTTCAAAGCGAGAAAGGCGGTGCTGCTCTCCTTTCTGGTGACGCAGATGCTGCCGGTGTCGGTGCTCTTGACGCCCATGTTCATCATGTTTAAAAACATGCATGTGTATAACACCTGGGTGGCGGCAGTGCTGGCGGATGCCACCATCGGCATCCCCTTCTCGGTGCTGATATTGAAAAACTATTTTGCGTCCATACCGAAGGATCTGGAGGAGGCGGCCTATCTGGACGGATGTAACAAGTTCAGCGCTTTCGTGAGGATTCTGATACCCATCGCTAAGCCGGGCGTCATGGTCTGCGCCATCTTCTCCTTCCTGTATGCATGGGGAGATCTGGCTTATGGGATGACCTTTATTCTGGATCAGGAGAAGCGGCCGATCACGGCGGGTATCTTTAACTTTATGGGGCAGTATGGCACGAAGTGGAGTTATCTGACGGCATTTGCGGTGGTTACGATAATTCCTGTTGCCATAATCTTTATCTTTATGCAAAAATATATCGTGAGCGGTATGACGAGCGGGGCGGTCAAGGGGTGAAAAGAAGTTCTAAAGACGTCCCGCCATAGGACGGGACGCCAAGAACTTCTAGGAGTTGCGATGCAACTCCGTTTCACCCTGGAGAATGCCTGAAAAACGGCATTCTCCGTAATAATCGGGGAAATTGTAAGAAATAGAAAAAGGAAGGTGGGCGTATGTTAGATATCAGAGACAACAAATTGGTGTATCATTATGACGCGGAGGAGGTGTGGATTGAGGCCTGGGGGCCGAATGCGCTGCGGGTGCGGGCCACGAAGGAAAGCAGGATGCCGGAGGAGGACTGGGCGTTATGCTGTAAGGGAAAAGCAGATGTAGAACTTTTGTATACGGAACAGGGGGCAAGGATTGTCAACGGAAAGATCCGTGCGGAAATGACGAAGCTTGGCAAGATTATGATTTATCACGCAGACGGGCGGCTGCTTCTGGAAGAGTATTGCAGGAACCGCAGGGATCTGCTGGATGCAAAGTGCAGCGCCATCGAGGTGGAGGCCAGGGAGTTTAAGCCCATTCAGGGCGGGGATTACCACCTGACCATGCGGTTTGAATCGGTGGATAAGGACGAGAAAATCTATGGCATGGGGCAGTACCAGCAGCCTTATCTGGACTTGAAAGGACTTGATCTGGAGCTGGCCCACCGCAATTCCCAGGCGAGCGTGCCCTTTGCGATCTCCTCCCTCGGATATGGTTTTCTCTGGAACAATCCCGGCGTCGGGAGGGTGGTGTTCGGGAAAAACATTATGAGCTTTGAGGCTTATTCCACCAAAGCACTTGATTACTGGGTGACAGCGGGCGACACGCCTGCGGAAATAGAGGAGGCGTATGCGTCTGTGACCGGCACGGTTCCCATGATGCCGGAGTACGGGCTGGGGTTCTGGCAGTGCAAGCTTCGTTACCAGACCCAGGAGGAACTGCTGTCAGTGGCCAGGGAATACAAGCGCAGGAATCTGCCTATCGACGTGATTGTTATTGACTTCTTCCACTGGCCGAAGCAGGGAGAGTGGAAGTTTGACCCGGTGTACTGGCCGGATCCGGCGGCTATGGTCCGGGAACTGAAAGAGATGGGGATTGAGTTGATGGTTTCCATCTGGCCCACGGTGGACAAAGGCTGCGAAAACTATGAGGAGATGCTGGAGAAGGGATATCTGATCCGCACCGAGAGGGGAGTCCGTGTGGGACTGGATTTCCAGGGGGCGACCATCCACTATGACGCCACCAACCCGGAAGCAAGGGACTATGTGTGGAATAAGGCGAAGAAGAATTACTACGATCTGGGCATCAAGGTATTCTGGCTGGACGAGGCGGAGCCTGAGTACACGGCGTATGATTTTGACAACTACCGCTATTACCGTGGCACCGACTTACAGATCGGCAATACTTACCCGGTGGACTATGCCAGAACATTTTACGAAGGTATGGAGCGGGAAGGACAGAAAGATATCGTAAATCTTTTGCGCTGTGCCTGGGCGGGCAGTCAGAAATACGGCGCGCTTGTGTGGTCCGGGGACATTGCGTCCAGCTTTGAGAGTATGCGCAACCAGCTTGCGGCAGGGCTGAATATGGGTCTTGCGGGGATTCCCTGGTGGACCACGGACATCGGTGGCTTCCACGGCGGCAACCCGGATGACCCGGCGTTCCGGGAGCTTTTCGCCAGATGGTTTGCCTGGGGGACGTTCTGCCCGGTGATGCGCCTGCACGGAGACAGGGAGCCGAGACAGCCGCAGGTGGGCACAACGGGAGGCGCCACATGTTGTTCCGGCGCGGCCAACGAAGTATGGAGCTACGGGGAAGAAGTGTATGGCATCTGTCAGAAATTTATGGAATACAGGGAGCAGATGCGTCCCTATACGAGAAAGCTGATGGAGGAGGCTCACGAAAAGGGAACCCCGGTGATGCGGACTCTGTTCTACATGTACCCGGAAGACTGTGCGTGCTGGGATGTGGAAGACGAGTATATGTACGGCCCGGATGTGCTGGTGGCGCCTGTTCTCTATGCGGGACAGACGAAGCGAAGCGTCTATCTGCCCAAGGGAGACGACTGGGTGGAGAGCGCCACAGGCAGAGAGTATCAGGGCGGACAGTGTGTGGAGGCGGATGCGCCGCTTGACGTCATCCCCGTGTTTGTGCGGAAAAAGAACGGATAACCGTGGAAACCTTGCACTATTCACGAATGCTGTTAAAATAGAGGAGACAGCGACAGCGTGAAAAAGGAGAAACGTAAAATGAGTAACTATCAATTGATCGCCCTCGACATGGACGGCACACTTTTACGGTCAGATAAATCCCTCGATCCTGCTACCATCCGGGACATAGAGGAGGCGGCAGGAAAGGGGATTCAGGCCGTGTATGGAACGGGGCGTGCGATGATTGAACTGCTCTCCTATGTGAGACAGATTCCCTCTATGCGCTACGCCGTGTGTCTGAGCGGGGCGCTGGTGTATGATTTTAAGGAGCAGAGGAGTATTTTCTGCCATGAACTGCCTGGATCCTGTATCGGGGAGATTGTCAAAACGGCACAGAAGTATGATGCTATGGCGCATTTTCTGACAGAAAAGGAATCCATTGTCAGAATTGACCAAGTAAGTCATATGGCGGATTTTCATATGGGAATATACCAGCCGATGTTTCTGGAACTGACCAGAAAGGTTGAAGATATGGCGGCGGAGGCACTGCGGTATGATTCGATTCCCAAAGTGAATGTGTATTTCCGCTCTGTGCAGGACCGGGCGGAGGCCTACGAGACATTGAAGCTTCTGCCGCTGTCCTTTGCCTTTGCGGAAGGGGCGTCCCTGGAGATGAATGCGGCGGGTGTGACGAAGGCAAGCGGGCTGCAGGCTCTGGCGTCACACCTTGGCATGGCAATGACTGAGACGGTCGCCATCGGGGATGCAGACAATGACAGGGCAATGCTGGAGGCAGCAGGACTGTCGGTGGCTATGGGAAATGCGGCCGCGGATATCCGGGAACTGTGTGATGTTGTCACAGCGGATAACGACCACAACGGTGTGGGGGAGGCGATCCGCAGATATTGTCTGTGAGAGGTCTGACAAGGCGGATGGCAGACCGCAAAGCGGAAAAGACTGATATAGTCAGTGATAGGAAAAGCGTAAGGAGGAAAACTGTATGAAATTCACGGAAGGGTACTGGTTACGAAGCGAGAATATGGCGCCGTCCTATGCGTCCCAGGGGTTTTATGCGGAAAAGACGGAGAGAGGCATGCGCATTGTGGCGCCGGAGAGAAAGATCTTAAGCAGGGGAGACGCCCAGAACATCACGACGATCACCATTGACTTCATCGCGTTTGCCGAGAACAATATTCTGGTGAAAGCCAGACACTACGAGGCATATGAGGACAGGGAGGCGAGGTTTGACTTAAAAGGTCAAAATGTACCCTTCGACGTGCAGATTACGGAGGATGAAGCCGTTATGACCAGTGGAACGGTGACCGCAAGAGTCAATCGGCAGGAGGGAACCTATCGTTTCGAGGCGGAGGGAAAGGTGATCACGGAGTGCGGTTTTCGGAATCTGGGCTATATCCGCTGGGCGAAGCAGCCAAGCACCATGTTTCCGAAAGAAAATTATCTCTCTGAGCGGCATGAGCCTTACATGGTCACGGAGCTTTCCCTGAAGGCGGGCGAGCGGGTCTACGGCCTTGGTGAGCAGTTTACGGCTTTCGTGAAAAACGGACAGGTGGTGGAGATGTGGAACGAGGACGGCGGCACTTCCTCGCAGGTTTCCTACAAGAGCGTGCCCTTCTATATGACGAACGAGGGTTACGGGATCTTTGTGGATCATTCCACCCCGGTTTCCTTCGAGGCAGCCAGCGAGAAGGTGGCTTATGTGGGCTTTTCCGTGCCGGGGGAGGAACTGCGGTATCACTTTATTTATGGGCCGACGCCGAAGGAGGTGCTGGTCAGATATACGGATATGACGGGGAAACCGGCGCTGCCGCCGGCGTGGAGCTTCGGGCTCTGGCTGACCACTTCTTTTACGACCGCATATGACGAGGAGACGACCGGCTCTTTTATCGACGGGATGGCAGAGAGGGACATTCCCCTCCGGGTATTCCACTTTGACAGCTATTGGATGAAAGCGCTGCACTGGTGCGATTTTGAGTGGGACGATGAGACCTTCTCCGATGTGAGGAATATGCTTGCACGGTATAAGAAAGAGAAGGGATTGAAAATCTGCGTCTGGCTGAATCCCTATATTGCACAGGGGACGCCCTTTTTCAGGGAAGGTATGGAGAACGGCTATTTTCTGATGCGCGCGGACGGCAGGGGGGCGAAGCAGATCGACTTCTGGAATCCGGGCATGGCGATTGTGGATTTCACCAATCCCGATGCGAAGGAATGGTATCTTGCCAAACTGAGAACCCTTCTCGATATGGGTGTGGACTGTTTCAAGACGGATTTCGGGGAGCGGATTCCCGTTGACGTGACGTACCATGACGGGTCCGACCCCGTGAGTATGCACAACTATTATTCCTATCTCTACAACAAGGCAGTCTTTGAGATGCTGCAGGAAGTAAAAGGGGAGGGGGAGGCGGTGCTTTTTGCCAGAAGCGCGACCGCCTGCTGTCAGCAGTTCCCGGTGCACTGGGGCGGCGACTGTTCGGCGTCCTACCCTTCTATGGCGGAGACGCTGCGGGGCGGCTTGAGCTTTGCCATGAGCGGTTTTTCCTTCTGGAGCCACGATATTTCCGGCTTTGAGAAGACGGCTTCGCCGGATATTTATAAGAGGTGGGTGCAGTTTGGCATTCTGTCCTCCCACAGCAGACTGCACGGCTCTCAGAGCTACAGGGTGCCCTGGCTGTTTGACGAGGAGGCCTGTGATGTGCTCCGATATTTTGTGAATCTCAAATGCCGTCTGATGCCCTATCTTTACAGACAGGCGGCGCTCTCCCACGAGACGGGCATCCCTATGATGCGCCCGATGGTGCTGGAGTTTTCGGATGAACCCGGCGTAAAGGATCTGGATATGCAGTACATGCTCGGTGATTCTCTTCTGACGGCGCCCGTTTTCCGGGAGGACGGTGTGGGGGAGTATTATCTGCCGGAAGGAAAGTGGACACACCTTCTGAGCGGAGAAGAGCGGGATGGCGGCCGCTGGTACCGGGAGACTTACGACTATTTCTCCCTGCCCCTCTTTGTGCGTGAAAACACTCTGCTTGCCTGGGGCGGCAATGAAAAACTGCCCGATTACGATTACACGGAAGGGCTGGAGCTGCACCTGTACGCGCTGAAAGATGGCGCGGAGGCATCCTGTGAGATTACTGACTTGTCTGGTCAAATAGTGATGACGGCGAAGGCTTCCCGGAAGGGGGATCGGATATCCTTCGTGACGGACTGCCCGGAGAAGGAGCCCACACTTGTGATTCACGGCATGGAGGAAGTTTCCCTGGTGGAAAGCGGCGTGAAGGTTGTGAGAAAGCTGCGGGCGGAGCGGATGGCAGGAGAGAAAAGTTATGTAAACCTATAGAATGTCATCGGGCAGCGGAAACGGAAAAGAGGAGACTTTATGAGCAGCAAAGATTTATCACAATACTTTAAGAGTATCATAGACCAGGACAGGTGTGCGGTGGTGATCTGCAATCTGGCCCACGAGATCATTTATATGAACCCCGCAGCGGTGGAGCGGTATGCGAAGCGGGGCGGCGCAGCCCTCGTGGGGCAGAGCCTTTTGGACTGCCATAACAGGCAGTCTGCGGAACTGATCAGAAAGGTAACGGCATGGTTCGGGGAGAGCACAGAGCACAACATCGTCCACACATTTTACAATGAGAAGGAAAACAAGGACGGCTATATGGTCGCCCTGCGGGACGAGACGGGGACGCTGACCGGGTATTATGAGAAACATGAGTACCGGGATGTGGACAAGAGTGCGTTTTATGATTTTTGAAACGTGAAATAGAATGTAAACGGGCGCGGTGGATTCGGCCTCCTTGCCGGAGACAAAACTGGAATAGGCCGGATTCGGTAACGATGAAGCCGAAGGAGGAACAGTTATAAGGTATTGTCAACTAATAGAAAAGCAGGTTGACAATACCTTTTTGCTGTGTTAAGATGACGTTACTCGAAAAGGGGAAGAGCTGGCGTATACAGGTGGGGGAGGAAGCTTATGAACCGTGAAATGCGTGCAAAATCAGAGAGAATGCAGACAGGGGCAGCGAGGCGGAGGAAGACGTACGACATGGCATATATCGGCCTGTTTGTAGGTGTGATGACTGTCTGTTCCTGGATTTCCATTCCCACGGCGATTCCATTTACCATGCAGACCTTTGCAATCTTTCTGGCAGTGACGATACTGGGCGGAAGGCGCGCTACCCTGGCGGTTGTCGTCTATCTGCTGATAGGTGCGGCGGGCGTCCCTGTTTTTGCGGAATTTTCCGCAGGGCTGAGAGTGCTCTTTGGCACCACAGGCGGTTATCTCATCGGATTCATCTTTGCCACGCTGTTTATGTGGCTGATGGAGAGTCTGTTTGGCAGGAAGCCAGGGGTGCAGATACTTTCCATGCTCCTTGGCATGGTTATATATGATATTGTAGGCACGATCTGGTTTATGATTGTGTATGGAAATACAAACGGGCCTGTGAGTTTTCTTACGGCCCTTGGATGGTGCGTGATTCCCTTTGTGCTGCCTGATCTGGTCAAGGCAGCGCTGGCGTTTGGTTTTGGCAATGCTCTGAGAAAGCCGCTTGCGGGAATCATGCAGGAACAGTACGGGAAGAACTCGTAATGCGCAAAAAGGAGAATACGGAATGACAGACAGGATCAGGGCACATCATGGCATGTGCTTTTCCTTTTTCCAGGGGAAAGGCTACAGCGGTGAATTTACGGAAAATATGTGGAAAATGAAGAGGAAGCTTGCAGGCAATCCAGAGGTGATTCTGCTGGACAGAACGGATGACGTGTGCGCGCACTGCCCGAACAATCAAGAGGGAATCTGTATCTCTGCGGGAAAAGCGGATGAGTATGACAGACAGGTGCTTGCCAGATGCGGGCTGACCGCCGGCTGTCAGATCAGATGGGAGGATTTTACGCGCCTCGTGGAGGAGCGGATCCTGTCCACCGGCCGCCGCGCAGAGATCTGCGGAGACTGCCAGTGGACGAACCTTTGCGGTTTATAGCAGCTGTATGCCGTTTGCCAGAGCTTCCTTTGTCACTTTCTCCGGCCAGAGGGAACACTGCACTTCACCGATGTGGGCCTTGCGAAGGAAGAACATGCAGATTCTTGACTGGCCGATGCCCCCGCCGATGGTGAAAGGAAGGGTTTCGTCGATGATTCCCTTCTGGAAAGGAAGAGCGGCCCGCTCCGGGCAGCCTGCCTTTTCAAGCTGGGACAGCAGCGCGTCCTTATCCACACGGATTCCCATAGAGGAGAGCTCCAGCGCGATGTCGAGTACAGGATAGTAGACCAGAATGTCCGCGTTTAAGCTCCAGTCATCATAGTCCGGCGCACGGCCATCGTGTTTTTCGCCGGAAGCCAGAAGATCTCCGATCTGCATGAGGCAGACGGCTCCCTTCTCTTTCGTAATCAGGTACTCCCGCTCTTTCGGTGTGTTGTTCGGATAGAGATCCTCCAGAGCCTGGGTGGTGATGAAAAAGATGTCATGGGGCAGAATCTCGTCTATGTAATCATACTGGATGGCCATGTATTTCTCGGTCTTTCTCAACGCCTTGTAGACTGTTTTAACCGTCTCTTTCAGATAATCCAGACAGCGCTCTTCCCGGGAAATGACTTTCTCCCAATCCCACTGATCCACATAGATGGAGTGGATGTTGTCCGTCTCCTCATCCCTGCGGATGGCGCTCATGTCCGTGTAGAGTCCTTCCCCGTGCACAAAACCGTATTTGCCAAGAGCCATACGTTTCCATTTTGCCAGAGAGTGCACGATCTCGGCGGGAGAGTCGTTCTGCTCCTTGATGCCGAAGGTGACGGGACGTTCCACACCGTTTAAGTTATCGTTCAGACCAGAGGACGGCTCCACGAAGAGGGGGGCGGACACCCGCAGAAGACGCAGTCTCTCTGCAAGCTGTACCTGAAAAAAGTCTTTCACTGTCTTAATGCCGATCTGGGTGTCATGCAGATTCAGCGCAGAACTGTAATCGTTTGGGATAATTAAGTGTTCCATAGCTTACCTCGCTTTTTTGTGGGTTTTCCTCTATATATTTAACCGCTTTTTCGGCAGGAAAGCAAGGAAAATTTTTACCAGGTCTTTTCGAGGGGCGTATTCCAGTCTTTGAGGTTGAATGTTTCTACTTGACTGATGATAGTAGTTTTGTCGTCATAGACTGGCACAGATCCCTGGCATTTGCAGGGCTTTCACAGGATTAAGGTGTCTGCAATCTTTGGAATGGAATGACTTGAAAAGATAAAAAACGCGTGATAAAATATTTTCGTAAAAAAACAGAGGGGGAAATTCTTATGAGATTTTTTGCAAATCGAAAGCTGGCTACTCGTATCGGCATCATTACCACAGCGCTTATTTTTGCGGGGATGTTTCTGCTCTGGTTTATTGTTTCCAACCGCGTATCCCTGATGGTTGAAAACAGCATTACCAACCAGATGATTGACGTTGTGGAATCAAGGGCTTCCATTATCAATGACTATGTGGCATCTGCGGAAGAATACATGGCCGCATTTGGCTTAAGCAGCGATGTGCGAAACTGCTTAACCACCCAGGATCCGGCCGTTATCGAGCGGGGGCAGAAGTACACGGAGGAATTTGCGGCTATCAAAGGGATCTTTGAGGGACTGTACATCGCCACGCCGGACACCCATGTGCTGACGCACACGAACAGGAATGTGGTCGGCATCACGACCAGGGAAGGCGACTCCTTAAAGGAGTTTCAGCAAACCATTCTTGCGGGGCCGGAGCTGACCAATCTGGGCATTATGGAATCACCGGGAAGCGGAAGCATGATTATTTCCATGTATGATCCCATTTTTGACGGAGAGGAGTGCATCGGCTATGTGGGCGCAGGCGTTTACGCCAGCGGGCTGATGGATGCACTGTTGAATCTGAATATGGAAGGGCTGCCAAATAGTGAATATGTCTTTTTGAATGTGGAGACAGGCACCTACCTTTACCATTCGGATGAGTCTCTTTTGAATACGGAGACAACCGATCCCGGTTATCTGGAAATCATCCGTCTGATCAGGGAGAAGAACGACACCCAGGCCGGCACTTACTTCTATCAGGATGAGAACGGTGTGGATCAGATGGTTGTTTATAAATATCTGCCGGACCGCAACTGGGTATTCATGGTGCACGATGACGCGGAGGAAGTTTACAGGGAAGTGGAAACCGTGAGAGGTACGGTCGGTGTTCTCTGTGCGGCCGTTGCGCTGATCATCATTTTTGTGACGCTGCTGATTCTGTACAGGGAAGGCAGGGAACTCATGGTGATGGAGGGCGCCATCCGGCGTCTCGGAAACCTGGAACTGTCTGCGGACAGCGGGTTAGAAGGCTTTTACGGGCGAAATGACGAGATCGGTATGATCGCACAGACGATACATCATGTCTGTGACTGCCTGCGGAAGACCATTGACGATATCGGCCGGATCTTAGGCGAGATGGCAGCCGGCAACATTGCCGTGGACGTGGAGAGAAACGAAGGGTATTACATAGGAGATTTCCGGGTTCTGTCGGAGAGTCTGAAGAGCATCCGAAACCATCTGACCGATGTTATGCGGGATATCACCAGCATAGCGCATCAGGTGAACAACGGCGCGGACGAGGTGGCGGAGGGCGCCCAGGATTTGTCGCAGGGTACAATGCAGCAGAAACTTTCCATCAATGGATTGGTGTCCAATATCACGGACATTACGGAACAGATCCAGAACAGCGCCGCCCGCTGCAGCAATGCCAGTGAACTTGTAGACAGGGCAATCGGCTACGCGGAGGAAGCGGACAGGAAAATGGAGCAGCTGTCAGTGGCGACGAAAAACATTGACGAGTCCTCCACCCAGATCGGAAGCATTGTAAAGACGATTGAGGACATTGCTTTCCAGACCAATATTCTGGCGTTAAATGCGTCTGTCGAGGCGGCCAGGGCAGGAGAGGCAGGAAAAGGGTTCGCCGTGGTTTCCGGCGAAGTGAGGAGTCTCGCTTCCAAATCTTCCCAGGCGGCGCAAAACACAGGCGTGCTGATCAACCGTTCGACAAGCAGTGTGAAGTCTGGAACTGAGTCCACGGGTGATGCGATATCCGCGATGCACGTCATCAGCGAGTGCGTCCAGTCGATTAAAACATTGATGGATGAAATTGCCGTTGCCAGCGTGCAGCAGTCCGAAATGATTGTCTCTGTGGAAAACAGGATCAAGGAAGTTTCCAGAGTTATTGAGACCAACTCGTCGGCGGCCGAAAAGAGCGCGGAAGTTTCCAATGAACTGTCCGGCCAGGCGAAGACGCTGAACCGTTTGATCAGCCAGTTCCGTATCCAATGACATAACAGGTAATAACGGACATTGACAGATATTATTAAGATAGGAAAAAATATCCCGGAAGATCGTCTAGGAGTAATCCGATGACGGCTTCCGGGATTTTTTATAATAGAGTGTAAAACATGCAAGAAGAATGTTCCTTCCCGTCATGCCCTGTCTTACAGGGTAATGCCAAATGCCTGCAGCAGCAGTAAAATCAGAAGCAGCGGGGCAATCACGGTAATCATGGCGATATACAGACGCTTTCTGCCAAACTTATATCCGCCAAGAGTCACCTCATCAATGATGGTCTTAGGCTTCACAACCCAGCCGATCAGAATGCAGGTCAAAAGCGCCACAAGCGGCATCAGACAGTTGTTGCTGATATAATCCATCAAGTCCAGAAGCTGTCCTACAGAGCCGTTTGGCAGCTCTAATTCAAAGTACAGGAAATTATAACCGAAGCAGACAAGCGCCCCGACGATGATACCGTAACCTGTCACGAAAGAGGTGCTCTTCTTTCTGGATAAGTGGAACTTGTCCATCAGACTGGCAACGATCGCTTCCATGATGGACACAGCGGAGGTCACCGCCGCAAAGGCTACCATCACAAAGAACAGAACGCCGATGACAGTCCCGACCCATCCCATTGCGGCAAAAATCTTTGGCAGGGAAATGAACATAAGACCCGGTCCGGCGGACATGCCCTCGGTTCCCATGAAGACATAGACTGCCGGTACAATCATCATACCCGCAAGCAATGCCACTACGGTATCAAAAATCTCGATCTGGTTGATGGAAGGCATCAGATTGACATCCTTTTTCACATAGGAGCCGTAGGCGACCATGATGCCCATAGCAACGCTGATGGAGTAAAATAACTGTCCCAGCGCATCCATAATCACAAGGAAGAAATCCTGCAGGGTAACGCCCTCAAAACTGGGAAGCAGATAAATTTTCAGTCCTTCCAGACCGGTTCTCTCCAGCCCTGATGCATCCGTGTGGCGAAGCGTCAGCGCGTAAACGGAAATGCCAATGATCAGAACGAGAAGCAGGGGCATGATAAATTTGCTCGCCCGCTCAATGCCGTTGTCCACGCCGCCGAAAATGATAATCGCTGACAGGAGCGTAAAAATAACCATAAAGACTACAGGACTTATCTGTTCGGAGATAAACCCGGTAAAGTAGCCGTCTGTGGCAGCGGTGGTCATATTCCCGGTGAGGAAAACGGTGAGGTATTTCAGCACCCATCCGCCGATGGCGAGATAGTAAGGTAAAATAATAATCGGGACAAGGCTTGCCAGAATGCCGAGCCCTTTCCACTTCGGGTGGATCACGCCGTAGGCGGTCAGCGGACTCTGGGCGGTCTTACGCCCGATAGCGATCTCCGTGGTGAGCAGCGTGAAGCCGAAGGTCAGCGCCAGAATGATGTAGCAGAAAATGAACAGTCCGCCGCCATCCTTCGCGGCCAGATAGGGGAACCGCCAGATATTTCCGAGTCCCACTGCGCTTCCTGCCGCTGCAAGAACAAAACCAAGTTTGCCAGTAAAGTTTCCTCTTTTCTTGTTTGTTTCCATTTTTCCATCCTTTTCCTTTTTGCGTATAGTAGTTTGATTATACTGTAACATGTTCCATTGTGCAATGCTTTTTTGATAATATAAGAACAAATGTTCTAAAATTGCTTGCAATGGGGAAGATACTATGTTAAGATAGGAACACAAGAGAACGTACGTTCTGAGCTGCCCCGGATGACAGGCGAGGAATGGGGAATACGAGGAAAGAGACAGACAGCATGGAGGAGTGGCAGGATGGATATCAGAATTGCGCCGCAGATGTCGATTATGGATAAACTGAAAATACTTGGTGATGCAGCGAAATATGACGTGTCATGCAGTTCCAGCGGTTCCTCACGGAAAAATGACGGACAGGGCATCGGCAACACCGTGGCGGCAGGACTCTGCCATAGTTTTGCGGCGGACGGCAGATGCATTTCCCTGTTGAAGATTCTTTTTACCAACGAATGTATTTACGACTGCAGATATTGTGTCAACCGCAGCTCCAACGATGTGCCCCGGGCTTCTTTCACGCCTGACGAGGTCTGCGAGCTGACGATGGAATTTTACAGGCGCAATTATATAGAAGGTTTGTTTTTGAGTTCAGGTATTTTATACAGCCCCAATTACACGATGGAGCTGATCTGCGAAACGGTGCACAGGCTGCGCACCCTGCACCGCTTTCAAGGGTATATTCATGTGAAGGCGATTCCCGGAGCGGATCCCCTTCTGATTCAGAGGCTGGGTTATCTGGCAGATCGTATGAGCGTGAATCTGGAGATGGCTACGGCGGAGGGACTGCGGGCGATTGCGCCCAACAAGCACCGCAGGAACATTTTGAAACCCATGCGTCAGATACAGAACGGCATCACTGAGAATAAAAATGAGCTTACCTTATATAAACACGCGCCCCATTTCTGCGAGGCGGGACAATCCACCCAGATGGTCATAGGCGCCCTGCCGGAGAGTGATTACCAGATCATGTCGGTGGCGGAAAATCTTTATGACAAGTTTTCTTTGAAGCGGGTGTACTACTCGGCTTTTGTGAACGTGAACGAGGACAGGGATCTCCCCGCGCTGGCAGGCGGCCCGCCGCTGCTTCGGGAACACAGGCTGTATCAGGCAGACTGGCTTCTTCGGTTCTATGACTTTAAGGTGAATGAGCTGCTGACGGAGGACAGACCGAATTTCAATACGGCCATTGATCCGAAAGCGGACTGGGCCGTCCGGCATCTGGAGTGTTTCCCGGTAGAGATTAACCGGGCGGATTACCATCTGCTGCTGCGGATTCCGGGAGTGGGCGTTAAAAGCGCCAGACGGATCGTGGCGGCCAGGCGTTTTGGCAGCCTGACCTTTGAAGATTTGAAGAAAATAGGTGTGGTGCTGAAGCGCGCGCTTTATTTTATCACCTGTAATGGAAGGATGATGTACCCAACGAAGCTGGAGGAACAGTATATTGTGAGAAACCTCACCTACCAGAACCAGATGGGCAGGGGGGAGAGACTGCCTTTTATGACAGACGGCACAACTTACCGGCAGATGTCGCTGTTTGATATGGCCGGATTTGATGATATGCAGAGGGTGGCCAGTATATAATTCATATGGCCGGCAGATCGCAGAGCCGGTATTTTCGCGGGAAACGGGCAGGTGATCAGCCTTTGGGAATATTTTGGAGGAGGAGAGTATAGCTGTCTTATGGAAGAAAAGTATCTGATCTGTGAGGATTCTCTGGAAGGTATCTTTACCGGGATCTACGATGCCTATGCCTTAAGGGAGGGGCATGAGCATGTGCATATCCAGGTGGGAGAGGAGGAGAATCTTCGTCTGTTTGCCACCTATCTGCATATATTGCCGGATCCTGTGAAGACTGATAAGGTGGCGAATACGCTTAGGACAAGACTCGGCGAGCATGCATACCATTCGATCTGCCGGGCGGCGGCATCCTGCTATCCAGACAAGGGGGAGGCCGTTTACAGGACTGTGGTGGATGCCCTCACAGCGGGAAGCGGAAGCAGGGTGATGGAAAACCTGCGAAATCCGCATGTGGCAAGGTGCTTTGAGCTGGCGCGGTTTACGGCCAATGAAGCACATTTTGAGACGGAATTTCTGCGATTCCAGGAACTTGCGGGGACAGAAACCATGAAAGACAGTGTCCTCTTTTCCCGGATCGGGCCGAAAAATAATGTCATACCGTTTATTATGCCCCATTTTGCGGACAGACTGAGCGTTGAGAACTTCATGGTTTACGATGAAAACCGTAAACTTTTCGGGGTGCATCCAGCCAGGGGGGAATGGTATCTTGTGACGGCGGGGGAGACATTTGTCCTGCAGAATCCAGTCTGGTCGGAAAAGGAGGAGGCGTATCAGGAACTGTTCCGGGCTTTCCATCAGACAATCGGGATCAAGAGCCGGGAAAATAAGAAGCTGCAGAGGCAGATGTGCGCTTATCGTTACCAAGATTATATGGTAGAATTTGCACAAAAAGGATAAAATGCAGTCGTGTGCACGGGCACGATTTAGGGATAATAGGCAGATTCCACAAAATTTTATTTGATCCTCAAAGTATTTATGTTAAGTTGCAAAAATATGCCAAAATTGTACAATTATAGGAACAAAATTGGCTCTTTACAAACAGATATAAAATAGTATAATCATCTCAAACGAGGAGCTTGAAAACGTTTTTCCATGTGTGCTTTCCGCACGCTAAAGCGAAAGGAAGGAGTAAACTATGCAACACAAAATCAAATTGAGACCGGATGAAGTAAAGGACTTTGTGTCCGCAGCAACCAGATGTGACTGCGACGTGGATATTTTTTACAACAGCTTTATTGTGGATGCAAAATCCATTATTGGCGTGTTGGGACTGAATTTCAATCAGATTTTAACCGTTGCGTATAACGGCTACGACGCAGACTTCGAGAGACATCTCAGAAAATGGGCGGTAGCGGTATAGATTCCGGCTGTATGAACCGAACACATTGACTCCCTATGTAAGATAACGTAAGATTATCTTATGTAGGGAGTTTTTGCGTATAAGCGGAGTCGGAAGTGCGTACACATGGATCACATGCTTGCATGATGAGCTGTATGTATGCGCTTACGGCGAGGCGCAAGACGTCCGGGGGACGTCTGCTCTGCGTGGAACGGAGACCGCGAACGAGAAATACAAAGTATTTCGAGTCTGCTTATACGCGTTGTTAAGAGGTAGAGATATGGAAGTGCGGATTTCCGTGCGGAGTCTGGTGGAATTTATTCTGCGCTCCGGCGATATAGACAATCGAAAAGCGGCTTCACCCGAAAATGCCATGCAGGAGGGAGGCAGGATTCACCGCATGATCCAGCGGCGGATGGGGCCTTCCTACCAGGCGGAGGTGTCTCTTTCCTATACCTATGACGCCGGGGAGTATGAAATTATTGTGGAGGGGCGCGCCGACGGCATTATCACGGAGACCGTGAGGGACGCGCTGCCGCAGACGGCGATTGAGGAGAAGACAGACGGCAGTGATGAGACGCGGCTGGTCGTGACGCCGGGGCAGGAGCAGTCTGTGCAGAATGTGGAGGTCACGATAGACGAGATCAAGGGAACCTACCATGATTTGAAAAAGATGAAAGGCCCTGTTCCCGTACATCTGGCGCAGGCGAAATGCTACGCCTATATTTATGCCGCACAGAAGAACCTGTCGGAGATCCGTGTGCGCATGACTTATTGTCATATCGAGACGGAGGAGATCCGCTATTTTCACGAGGACTATCAGTACGGGGAACTGGGGGTGTGGTTTGAAGAGCTGATGGAACAGTATCGGAAATGGGCGGATTATCAGTATGCGTGGCAGAAGTGCAGACAGGAATCCATCAAACATATGGAGTTCCCCTTTCCGTACCGGGAGGGGCAGAAGGAACTGGCATCTTACGTCTATCAGACGGTTTACCACAAGCGCAAGCTTTTTATCGAGGCGCCTACGGGGGCAGGCAAGACCATTACCACCGTGTTTCCCGCGATAAAAGCGATGGGGGAGGGGCTGTGTGAACGGCTTTTTTATCTGACGGCTAAAACCATCACCCGCACAGTGGCGGATGACACCATTACCCTGCTTCGAGAGCAGGGGCTGAAGCTGAAAAGTGTGATATTGACCGCTAAGGACAAGATCTGTTTTACCAACAGATCCGAAAGCGGAAGTCCGGGAGGGACGGACTGTAACCCGGTGGCCTGTCCTTACGCGAAAGGGCACTATGACAGGGTGAATGAGGCCATGTACGATCTATTGACCCATGCGGACAATTTTACAAGGGAGCGGATTGAGGCGTATGCAGAGCAGTATCAGGTCTGTCCCTTTGAACTGTGTCTGGACATGAGCCTGTTCGCCGATGCGGTGATCTGCGATTACAATTACCTCTTTGATCCCCATGTGTATCTGCGCCGTTTTTTTTCCGACGGGGTCAGGGGAGAATATATTTTTCTTGTGGACGAGGCTCACAATCTGGTGGAGCGTGGCCGGGAGATGTACAGCGCTCTGCTCTGCAAGGAGACATTCCTGGAGCTGAAAAGGACGGTCAAGGCCTACGATGAGAAAATTACCAGGAATCTGGATAAATGTAATAAGGAGATGCTTGCTCTGAAGAGGGAATGCGGGGACTGCCGGGTGGTGGAACAGATCGACGGGCTGGTCCGCGCGCTGATGCGCCTTGGGTCGGCAATGGAAGATTATCTGGAGGATCACGAGGACAGCCCCGTGAGGGCGGACATTCTCTCTTTCTATTTTGAGGTGTCGCATTTTCTGGAGATGTATGAGCTGGCGGACGAAAATTATGTGACCTACTCGGAGCTGCGGGAGGACGGCAGTTTTATCGTAAAACTTTTCTGCGTGAATCCGTCGGGTAATCTGATAAACTGCATGAGGCGGGGACGAAGCACGATTTTGTTTTCCGCAACGCTCCTGCCCATCGGGTATTATAAGACGCTTCTCGGGGCGGAGGAGGGAGACTATGAGGTTTATGCCCGGTCGGTTTTCAGGCCGGATAAGCTGGGGCTGTACATAGGAAGCGATGTGACAAGCCGCTATGCCCGCAGAGGGGATGCGGAATATTACCGTATTGCCGCATACATTCACCATATCATAGAAAAGAGACAGGGCAACTATATGGCTTTTTTTCCTTCCCACTCTTTCTTACAGCAGGTTTTTGAAACGTACCAGAAATATTTCAACCCGGAGGGAACGGTGGAATGCATTTTGCAGGAAAGCCATATGAACGAGGCATCCAGGGAGGCGTTCTTAAACCGGTTCCGGGGAAACGGGGAATGTGACCTGCAGAGTCTGATCCAGATGGATATTGAAATGGAGGAGGAGAGAAGCCTTCTGGGATTTTGTGTGATGGGCGGCATTTTCAGTGAAGGGATTGATTTAAAGAACGACAGTCTGATCGGCGCGATTATTGTGGGGACAGGTCTGCCCCAGGTGTGCAATGAACGGGAGCTCCTAAAAAAGTATTTTGACAGCTGGGGAGAGAACGGCTTCGATTATGCCTACCGTTATCCGGGCATGAATAAGGTGTTACAGGCGGCGGGGCGGGTGATACGCACGGTGGATGATTTCGGGGTTGTTGCTCTTCTGGACGAACGGTTTCTCTCCCCTGCCTACCAGAGATTATTTCCGCGGGAATGGCAGGAGAGAGTGGTTGTTACAGTTGACCAGATAGGTCGGAAAGTGGAGCGATTCTGGGATGAATGGCTTTAAATCGCGGTTTTTTTCGTTATCTGGACAAGTCAATAAGAAAATAGACAAAAATTTTGTGGAAAAGACAGACCGTGTGCATTGACTATAAGCGTCAAGAGACAAAATCCGATTGACTTTGTCCAGACAGGATCTTACATGGACGGTCAATCATTTCGGCAAAAAAGGAGGCGGCTCGACAAAAAGCTGATAGAAAAAACCGAAAATGACAGACAGGTTGCGAAGAATTGGTACAATATTCGACAGGAACTGACGACGCTGTCAATGTGGATAACTTTGTGGAAATTGGGGATTTCTCAGATATTTTTGAATAACTTTTAAAAATTTGGGGCGTAAAAATTGTGAAAAAGTGGATATACGGTTTTTGGTTTGTAAAAAGTAAACCCTATGGGTCAATCGGTGGCGGTTGAGGGAGAAGAGTTCCGATTTGACGTAGAATGGCAAATAGTGGTATACTGATTTTTGGAAACTACAAGATGTTGAGAGCTTCGGAATGGAGGAAATTATGTGGGCATTTGAAAGTGTATTTTATCAGATATATCCGTTGGGGTTTTGCGGTGCACCCTTTGAGAACGACGGACAGCTTACGCACCGTATCCTAAAGGTGAACGACTGGATTCCCCATATGAAGAAGCTGGGAATCGATGCAGTCTATTTTTCCCCGGTGTTTGAGTCGGACACCCACGGCTACAATACGAGGGACTATCACACCATCGACTGCCGTCTGGGAACCAACGAGGACTTTAAGAAAGTCTGTGAGAATCTGCATGAGAACGGCATCAAGGTTGTGCTGGACGGGGTGTTCAACCATGTGGGCAGAGGCTTCTGGGCGTTTCAGGACGTGCTGAAGAACAGGGAAAATTCCCCTTATCTGAGCTGGTTTCACATCAATCTCGGAGGAAACTCCAACTATAACGACGGCCTGTGGTACGAGGGCTGGGAAGGCAATTATGACCTGGTGAAGCTGAATCTGCGCCATGAGGATGTGATCAATCATATTCTGGACAGCGTGAAGGGCTGGGTGGAGGAGTTTGACATCGACGGCCTGCGGCTGGATGTGGCATACTGCTTAGACCACGATTTCGTGAGAAGGCTCCGGGCGTTTACGGACGGCCTCAAGTCAGAATTTTATCTGCTTGGTGAGATGCTTCACGGAGATTACAACCAGATGGTGAATGACCAGATGCTGCACTCTTCCACCAACTATGAGTGCTACAAAGGGCTGTTCTCCAGCTTTAACAGCATGAATATGTTTGAGATCAACCATTCCCTGCAGCGGCAGTTCGGGCCGGAGAACTGGTGTCTCTACCGCGGCAAGCATCTGCTCTCCTTTGTGGATAACCATGATGTGAGCCGGATCGCCAGCAATCTGACCAATGAAAAGCACCTGCCGTTAATCTATGCGCTGTGCTTCGGCATGCCGGGGATTCCCTGCGTGTACTATGGCAGCGAGTGGGGGGCGAAGGCAAACAAGAGCGAGGGAGATCCCGCGCTGCGCGCCTGCTTTGATGCGCCTGAGTGGAATGAACTCAGCGAGTGGATCAGCAGGCTGGCTGAGGCCAAGAAAGACTCAAAAGCGCTCAACTACGGAGATTTCCGCTCAGTGGTGCTGACCAACAAGCAGTGCATTTTCGAGCGCAAGTGTGAGGGCGAGAGAGTGCTCGTGGCCATCAATGCGGATGGGGAGGACTACACCGCACACTTTGATGCGGGCTGCGGCATGGCCGTGGATCTCATCACCGGGAAAGAGCACGATTTCGGCGGCGGAAGCCTGCTTCCCGCTTACAGCGCATACTTCTGGAAGATGGAACGTTAAACAGTTCAGCCAGATTGATTTTGCGAATGGGCGTGTGCTGAACTGTACATGGGCAGGCCAGACTCAAAAATTTTCTTGACAACGGCCGCCCGATGTACTAAGATGGCATAAAGTATCATATGGCACAAATAACAAAAATTTCGGAAAGGAGGTAATCGTATGTTTGCAATCAGTATCAATTCTGCAGTCGATAACAAGTTACAACTGCATAGAGAAACATTGTATGAAATTACCTCCGCATATAGACGAACCGGCAGGGATAAGTCGTGTTGACCAGATTAGTCGGCAACTAGATATGCTGGGCTTTAAGCGCTTTTTGAGGCTGTGGTAATTTTATTACCACAGCCTTTTTGCGCGCATAAGCAGAGTCATAAATCGTCAGAGTCAGAAAGCATCGACAGGATATATGCGGAGATATTTAGGGGGATATGGAGCATGAAAAAGATATCAAGTTACATATGGGACTACCGGCTCTCCTATCTGGGAGCCGTGCTGTCCCTTCTGATTGCGGTCACACTGGACATGGCCGCGCCGAGACTGACGGCGCGGGTGGTGGATGACGTGATCGTGGGAGGAAACATGGGGGAATTGAAGTTCCTGCTTCTGGGATTTCTGGGAGTAGGGCTTGGAAGGTGCATCTTCCAGTATGTGAAGGAATACACCTTCGACAAAAACGGCGCCAGAATTTCCGGGGATATGCGGCGGGATTTGTTCCGGCATATCCAGTCGTTGAGTGCGGATTTCTTTGACCGCACGAACACAGGGGAGCTGATGGCCCGCGTCAAGGAGGATATTGACCATATCTGGGACGCGGTGGGGTATGTGGGCATGCTGCTGATCGAGGTTGCCTACCATACGGCGATCATTCTGGTCTGCATGTGCATGATTCACTGGAAGCTGGCAATGATTTCCGCGGCGGCCATGCTTCTTTGCGGCATTGTGGCGGTGGTTATGGAGCGGAAGCTGGGAGCGGTCTATGAGGAGATCAGCGAGGAGAACGCGGTCCTCAATACGGTGGCGGAGGAAAACCTGGGCGGTGTGCGCACGGTCAAAGCGTTTGCCAGAGAAGCCTTTGAGATCGACAAATTTCTCTCCCACAATAAACGGTACTATGATCTGAATATGGCGCAGTCCAAGGTGCTTGTGCGATATTATCCGATTTTTACGGTTATTACTACGATTCTGCCTCTATTGACCTTGTTGGTCGGTGGACGGTTTGTGATTGACGGGGAGATGACACTTGGTCAGCTAACGGCATTTGTGGAGTATTCCATGAATATCGTGTGGCCTATGGAGATGCTGGGCTGGCTTACCAACAGCTTCTCCTCAGCGGTGGCATCCAACAAAAAAATACGGAAAATATATGAGGAGACACCTACGGTCACGGAATCGACTGATCCGGTCAGAATAGAGAACGTGCAGGGAAAGGTGTGTTTCGACCACGTTTCCTTCCATAAGGCGGATCAGTACGAGATTTTACATGACATATCGTTTACGGTGGAGGCAGGAGGAACGCTTGGCATTATGGGAGCCACGGGCGCGGGCAAGACGTCCATCATTCAGCTTTTGCAGCGTATGTATGACGCCACGGGCGGCGCGATCTATCTGGACGGCATGGATATCCGCACGCTTTCCCTGGAACAGCTCCGCACAAGCGTGAGTTTTGTCATGCAGGATGTTTTTCTGTTTTCGGATACCATAGGCGACAACATCAAGCTGGGGAAAAAGGGGTATGTGGATTTCAGGACGGTGCGCAAGGCGTCCACGGACGCGCAGGCGAGCGGTTTCATTGAGCGGATGGAAAAGCAGTACGACACGGTGATCGGCGAGCGGGGCGTGGGACTGTCCGGCGGACAGAAACAGCGCATCAGCATAGCGCGTGCGCTTTCCAAAAAAAATCCGATTCTGGTGCTGGACGATTCCACTTCCGCGCTGGATACGGAGACGGAGCAGATGATCCAGCAGACGCTTGCGAAGCTGGAAAATACGACAAAGATTATTATTGGCCACAGGATCAGCGCGGTGCGCCACGCGGACGAGATTCTGGTGCTTGAAGGCGGCGCCATTGCGGAGCGCGGCACCCACGAGGAACTTATGGGAAAACACGGTCTGTACTATGAGACATATCTGTCTCAATATGGGGAGACCTCCCAAAACGGCGCACAGGCGGGGGCAGACAGTGACAAGACATGCGGAACGGTCAGCGGGAGGGCTGACGGCAAAGGGGCCGCGGACATGGAAAAAAGAAATGTTTTGGAGAACGACGCGGACGGAAAGGAGATAACGACGGCGTGTTCGGAAAGAGCGGAAAAGACAGGAGGTGAGACGGATGTCCTTCAACTCGTATAAAGATGACGAACAGAGTACGGCGCGGAGCAAGGCGCAGACCTTAAAGCGGCTGCTTGGCTATCTGTTTGCGTATAAATGGCAGATTATTCTGGTGCTTGCGGTAATGGGGTACGGCGTGGCGGTGCGGTTGATGAACCCGCTGATTATGGAGTCTGCCATAGATGACTATATTGGTCAAAATAATTTTAAGGGGCTTTACCGGCTGCTTGTGATGGCGCTTGCAATGAATCTGACGCTGGTGGCGACTGTGAAGCTCAGGATGTATATAATGGCGAAGGTGTGCAATCGGATTCTGCTGACGATCCGGCAGGAGCTGTACACCCATATCCAGAAACTGGACTTTGCCTTTTTTGACAGCAGGCCTACGGGGAAAATTCTCTCCCGTATTATCGGGGATATCAACTCCCTGAAGGATGTGCTTTCCAACTGCGTGACCACGCTGGTGCCGGACGCCCTCAAGGTGATTGCCGTCATTGTGATTATGGTCTGCAAAAATCCGGCGCTTGCGTTCGCGTCCCTGCTGACCCTGCCGTTTATGGCGGCGGCGACCTTTTATATCGAATACAAGGCGCATCCGCGCTGGCAGCTTTTCCGAAAGAAAGCGGCCAACTTAAACGCTTTTATCCATGAGGATATGGCGGGCATCCGCATCATCCAGAGCTTTCATGCCCAAAAGGAGACGGAGGATACCTTTGACGAACTCCTGAAGGAGCACAGGGACGCCTTCTTTGGCGCGGTGCGCATGAGTGACGCCTTCGGTTCCGTGATCGACCTGTCATGGGGGCTTGGCTGCATTTTCCTGTATTTTACAGGAATTGTCGTTCTCGGTGTGGATGCAGTGTCGGTGGGAACTTTTATCGCTTTTGGCACTTATCTGAACATGTTCTGGCAGCCCATACATAACATCAGCAATTTCTATAACCAGCTGGTGACCAACATTGCGGGGGCGGAACGGATTTTTGAGATTCTGGACACGGAACCGGACATTGCGGACGGCAGTGCGGCGGAGCAGATGCCGGAGATCACGGGGGAAGTGGTTTTTGACCATGTGGATTTCTCCTATGATGATAAGGTGAAAGTGCTGGATGACGTGAGTTTTACGATTCGTCCTGGCGAGACGATTGCGCTGGTCGGTCCCACGGGGGCAGGAAAGACTACGATAGTCAATTTAATCAGCCGCTTTTATGAAGTGACGGACGGCTCGGTCAGAATTGACGGGCGGGATGTGCGGGACGTTACGATTGAGAGCCTGCGGAAACAGATGGGCATTATGACGCAGGACAATTTCCTCTTTTCGGGCACGATCCGGGAAAATATCCGCTACGGCAGACTGGACGCCACGGATGAGGAGATCGAGGCGGCTGCGCGGGCAGTCAATGCCCATGACTTTATTATGAAACTGGAAAAAGGATATGACACGGAACTCTCCGAGCGGGGCGGCGGGCTTTCCGTCGGGCAGAAGCAGCTTCTGGCCTTTGCCAGAACGATGGTGTCAGATCCGAAAATACTGATTCTGGATGAGGCGACCTCCAGCATAGACACGAAGACGGAACTGCTGGTACAGGAGGGCATCGAGCATCTGCTTGCGGGGAGAACGTCCTTTGTCATCGCCCACAGACTTTCCACGATTCGAAAGGCTGACCGCATTTTTGTGGTGGATGACGGAAAAATTCTGGAGGAGGGCAGTGCGGAGGAGCTGATGGAAAAGAAAGGACTATATTATCAGCTTTATCAGAACAGTATTTTGTAAATTGGGTTGACAAACGAGCATTTTACTTTATAATTTAGGTTAATTACTTAAATTGTAGGTAAATGTGGGGGTCGGCCGTCCCGGGAAGGCTGGGATGAGAGCCGTGCGGAAATGAGGACTTATGGCAAAAGCGGTTAAAATGGCGGATATTGCGAAGGTGATGGGGGTCAGCACAGTGACGGTATCCAAGGCGCTGGCTGACCAGAAGGGTGTGAGCGAGGAACTTCGCATCAAAATTAAGAAAAAGGCGGAAGAGATGGGCTATAAATCAGCATCCGCCAGATACAGGGAGCGTTCCGGGCATGCGGCAAGCTATACGTTCGGCGTGATTGTCTCGGACCGTTTCCTTGCGAAATATGAATCCTTCTACTGGAATCTGTATCAGGAAGTGGCGACTGCGGCGGTGCAGAGAGGGTGTTTTACCATGCTGGAAGTGCTGCGGGCGGAGGATGAGGAAAGTCTGGTCATGCCGAGGCTTCTCGGAGAGAGAAAGACGGAAGGACTGATCATCATAGGCAGACTGCAGAAGCCTTATATGGAAAAACTGATGGAACAGGTGGAGCTGCCGTTTATCCTGCTGGATTTTGTGGATCGGAACGGTGTCTACGATTCGGTGATTTCCAACAGCTATCTCGGCATGTACCGTATGACTAATTATCTGTTTGACCTGGGGCATGAGAAGATCGCCTTTGTGGGAAATGTGCACTATACGGATTCCATCACAGACCGTTACTTCGGATATATGAAATCCTTGAGTGAGCACGGACTGGAAGTGCGGAAGGACTGGGTGCTGGATGACAGAAACCAGGAGACAGGGCGGTCGGACGTGGGATTTGCCTGGAACCTGCCGGAGGATATGCCGACTGCCTTTGTATGCAACAACGACGTGGCGGCGGCCAATCTGGTCAACGAGCTGGAGCAGCGCGGTTACCGGGTGCCGCAGGACATTTCCGTGGTGGGATATGACAACTACCAGCCGCCGGGGCTGTGCGATGTGAGAATTACGACCTATGAAGTCAATATGCCGGAGATGGCGAAACAGACCGTTAAAAATATGATCCGCAAGATTTCCGGGGAACCGTACAGGCGGGGCGTCATTATTGTGGACGGCAGGATTGTTTATAAGGACAGTGTAAATGAGGCGCATCATTTGTGATGCGCCTCTCTGTATGCCTGGGGTGTGGAGCCGTATTCTCTTTTAAAGAGATGGATGAAGTGGTTCGTGTTATCGAAGCCTGTTTCCAGCGCGATTTCATGGACCTTTTTTTCTGTGGAAAGAAGCAGGTTCTCCGCGGCTTCGAGCCGCTTTTTGTTCAGATATCTGATGGGCGGCAGACCGAAAGCGGCCGAAAACTCGTGGCAGATTCGATACTTGCTCATATGACAGTGCTTTTCCAGATCCTCCAGTTTCAGAGGGCGTTCTAAATGATTGTCGATATAGTGCCGCAGCTCCCGCAGATAGGGGGCGTATTTTTTTTGCGCTTTTTCCGGCGTCTGCAATGCGGATGTTTCCGCAAACAATTCTGTCACAATGGCGGTGATCAGACCGGCATCACGCAGTTTGTCAGCCAGCTCACAGCCGGCTTCGCCGGACAGAAGCTGTTTCAGGTTCCTCGGTATGGAAGAATGCCGGCTGATCTGTACAAGCAGGAATTTTTCAAAGGAAATCAGGGATTCGTACACGGGAAAAAGCCCCCCCACTAACGAAAATGTGATAAAGTGCCAGGGAAGCAGATCGGAAAGCAGGGAAAAGGACAGTTCCCGGCGGTCCAGGTAGAGAAGGCTTCCGGCTTGCAGTGGATGACGCTGTCCTTCCAGAAGCAGCGTTCCTGCGCCTTCCTGTGTATAGAGGAGCAGCCGGCAGTCCAGCGGCGAGTGGGAGAGCGTGAGCGTTTCCCCGATTTTTACGCTGCCGCCGCAAAGAACCGCAGGAATCTGACCGGCGCAGTCCTCCCGCCGTTTATAAAAGGTTCCCCCGAAATAGGAGGCAGGGATGCGCTCCGATGGCGTTTCTGATTCGACGGTGAGTGCGTTTTCGTACTGTTCCCGGAATGTCATGGAAGAATCCTTTCTGATAGAGGGGAATCCATTCGTGGAAATCAGTTTACAGGAATGGATTCGGATTATTGTGTCACAGACAAAAATAAACCCCCTGCTATGCAGGGGGAGGGCAAATCTTTA
>CBCOZL010000016.1:0-77648 GCA_965114645.1 uncultured Lachnospiraceae bacterium
CGAAAGCTATGTCTTGAAGAAACAGCTTAGCTTAAAAGTTGTAAAGTGGTGTAAATGAAAGAAAATATTGAATTTAAGAAAATATGGGAGCAGACATGAAAACAATCAAAGTAGCTGCCGCCATCATCACCCACGACGACCAGATTTTCGCCACCCAGCGGGGATACGGCGAATTTAAGGACGGATGGGAATTTCCGGGCGGTAAGGTAGAAGCGGGAGAGACGCCGCAGGAGGCGCTGATCCGGGAGATACGGGAAGAACTGGACACAGAGATTGAGGTGGGAGAGCTGTTTGACACAGTGGAATACGATTATCCCGCCTTCCATCTGTCTATGGACTGCTTCCTCTGCACGGTTACGTCAGGCAGTCTGATCTTGAAAGAACACGAAGCGGCGAAATGGCTGACCAGAGAGAGCCTCGACAGCGTGGCGTGGCTGCCGGCGGATCTGGGGCTGATTGAAAAACTAAAGCAAAGAAACCTGGAAATTCTGACCCGGGTTATGGAAGGAACACGGTGTTTTGTTGAGGACGCGGTCTGGTACAGACAGTTAGGAGAACGGGAACTGGATCTGGAACTGTTTGCAAACTTTGTCCGTCATCAAAAAGTGGACATGTGCAGAAGAAAAATAGATGGCGAGTGGAAGACGGTGGCAGATCCGTTTACGGATGACTGGACGCAGGAAGAGTACCAGATGCTTGTCGGATGTCTTAAAAATACCGTTCTGACGGGCGGGTTTGTCTGCGGAGCTTTTTACCGGGGAGCGCTAAAGGGGTTTGTCTCTGTGGAAGCCGCACTCTTTGGAGGGGAGCACCGCTATATGGATCTGTCCAGCATCCATGTGTCTGAGGACATGCGTGGTAAGGGAATCGGCCGGAATTTGTTTGAAAAGGCAGTGGCTTTTGCGGAACAAAAAGGGGCCGGCAAACTTTACATATCGGCACATTCGGCGGTGGAGACACAGGCGTTTTATCAGTCTATGGGATGCGTGGAGGCGCAGTGGTATCACAGGGAGCATGTGGAACGGGAACCGTATGACTGTCAATTAGAATACAGGTTAAAGGTAGAATGATGGAAACGAAGGAAACACAAAACGGCATATTGGAGGGTGTCATCTGGAAGCAGCTTTTGCTCTTTTTCTTCCCGATTTTGATTGGCACTTTCTTTCAACAGCTATACAATACAGTAGATACAGTGATTGTGGGACAGTTTGCAGGCAAGGAGGCGTTGTCGAGCGTGGGCGGTTCCTCCGCCCAGATCATCAATATGGTAGTTGGCTTTTTTACGGGCCTTACGGCTGGTGGAACGGTTTTGATTTCCCAGGCATACGGGGCGTCCCACAGAAAGAGGCTGGAAGATGCCCTGCATACGTCCTACGCGTTTGGAATCCTCGGTGGAATCGGTCTTGGGGTGATTGGCGTGGCGGCGGCGCCGCTGATTCTGGAAGCCATGAACACACCGGCCGAGCTGATGGAAATGTCCACTCTGTACATACGGGTTTATTTTTCCGGGCTGGTATTTGTGTTTGTCTATAATATGGGTGCGGCCATTCTGCGGGCCATCGGAGATTCCAAAAGACCGTTGTATTATCTGGTGGTGTGCTGTATTGTAAATATTGTGCTGGATCTGCTTCTGGTGCTCTACTTTGGACTGGGGGTTCTCGGCGTGGCGGTGGCAACCCTGGTTTCCCAGGCAATCAGTGCGGCGCTGGTGACATGGGCGCTGATGTACAAGGTGGACAGTATGGTGTTGTCAGTCCGCAAAATCAGGATTCACAGGGAAGTATTAAAAAATATGCTGCAGATTGGATTTCCGTCCGGCCTGCAGGCATCTATGTACAGCATTTCCAACATGATCGTGCAGGCGGCCCTGAACCTTCTTGGCGTGGATACGATGGCGGCGTGGACAGCTTACGGCAAGATCGACAGTATTTTCTGGATGATTAATTCGTCCTTCGGCATTGCACTGACTACGTTTGTAGGCCAGAACTTCGGGGCCGGTAAATGGGACCGGGTGCGAAAAGGCACAAGGGTCTGTCTGGGTATGGCGGTCGGTACGGCTGTCTGTCTGACGGCGTTTCTGATGATGACGGGGCGTTATCTGCTTGGTATTTTTACAGGGGACGCTGTGGTTGTGGAAATCGGGATGACTATGATGTACAGCATTGCGCCCGCTTTCGTCATGTTTGTCTTTATTGAAATTTTTTCCGGGTCGCTCCGGGCGCAGGGATATACTTTTGTGACCACCGTCATATCCGTGCTCGGGGTATGTGTGTTCCGTATCATCTGGGTGGGACTGATTACGCCGGGAAAGGGACTGCGGTGGATTGTAGCCTGTTATCCGATCAGCTGGGTCATGTGTGCGGCGCTGGTGAGCGGTTACTATTTTTATAAACAGAAGAGAATCATTGCGTGGATGGAAGGTTAACACGGAAAGGAGTGGAGATTTCTATGAATATTGACGCATTTTTTGAGGAACTGGATTCCTATTTTGAAAAAAATCAAGTGGAGAAGATCGACGATTTTCTGACGGTCTCTCTCGAGCAGGCTAAAGAGGAAGAGGATTATGCGGCCTACATTTCGATCTGCAATGAGATGATCGGCTTCTATCGGAGTGTGTCAGCGTTTCAGAAAGCCTATGTGGCGGCGGAGGATGTGCTTCTTCTGATGGAGGAGCTGAAGCTGGAAGACACGGAGCACTTTGCCACCACCTTATTAAATACAGCTACTGCCTACAGTGCGGAAGGCGATTATGCGCAGGCTCTGCGGTTTTACCGGCAGGCTGTACAGATTTATGAAAGACTTCTGCCAGCGGAAGACTACCGATGGGCAGGGCTTTATAATAATATGAGTATTATGCTGGAAAAAGCAGGGGAGAACAGGGAGGCGGTGGATTGCGCGAAAAAAGCGCTTGCGATCATAGAGAAGCAGGAAGGAAATGAGGCGCAGACAGCCACCACCCTTACCAATCTGGCACTGGTTTACTTTAAGCTTTCTGAAAACGAGGAGGCAAAGAGCTGCCTTTCGCGCGCCATTACACTTTTTGAACAGGGAGAAGGAGCGCCGAACGAGCACTACAGCGGCGCGCTGGCCGGAATGGGGGAAGCTTATTTCCGTGACGGTGAATATGAGAAATCCCTGGATATTTATGAACGCGCCCTGGAGGATGTGAAGCAGCACTACGGGGAAAACATGAGCTATGGCATTCTCTGTGAAAACTGTGCTGCGGTGTGCAGGGCGATGGGAGATGAGAAAAAACAAAAAGAGTATGCGGATAAGGCGCGCGAAGTGATCGGGCGGCTGCAGAGGAAAGAAGAGAAGGCATGAAAGGTTTAGAGACAGCGAAACAATATTATGAGACATATGGCAGGCAGATGATACGCGGACAGTTCCCGAAGTGTGCGGATCAGGCTGCTGCGGGGCTTGTGGGATATGGTTCCGAGTGCCTTGGCTTTGACGATGAAATTTCGACGGATCACGATTACGGCCCGTCTTTTTGTATCTGGCTGCCCCGGGCGCTTTATCAACAGTGTGGTAAGCAGATGCAGGCCGCTTATGACGCGCTGCCGAAAGAGTTTATGGGCTGCAGCGCCCGGGTGGAAGAAGAGCAGGGAAAGGGACGTGTGGGTGTTCTTTGTCTGGAAGACTTTTATCTGGAAATTTTAGGTACGGACCGTGTGCCGGAGACGGAGACGGAGTGGTTTTCTCTTTCGGAGGCTGCACTGTCCACAGCGACAAACGGTGCGGTTTTTGAGGATCCATGCGGAAAATTTACCAAAATAAGGGAAGGGCTTCTGTCTTACTATCCACGGGATGTGTGGCTGAAAAAGCTGGCGGAGAGTCTGGCGAGGGCGGCGCAGGCGGGGCAGTATAATTATGCCCGCGCCATGAAACGGGGAGAGCGCATTGCGGCGGAGATTGCCTTGACGGAGTTTGTGAAAGAGACCATGCAGATTGTCTATCTGCTGAATAAAAAATACGCGCCTTTTTATAAGTGGATGCACAGAGGAATGAAGGAGCTTGCTGTCTGCAGTGAGATTGGGGATATGCTTGCGCTTCTCTATCAGATTCCCGATCCCGCAGCGGCCTGGGAGGGCGTGGGAGCCGGGGATTTTTTGTACCATTTAAACACCGATGACGGCAGGGTGCTGGTGATTGAAGCGGTCTGCAATGTACTGGTGCAGACACTGAATGAGATGGAGCTGTCCGGCAGACAGGATAATTTCCTGCAGAATCATGTGGCGGAGATTTTGGGAAGAACGACGGAATGGCGCACAAAATGAATCTAAACAACCTACTGAGTAAAAAAGTTTGTTTCGCTGTGCAGGAAAAGAGATGGAGTTTACGTTTGACGGCGGCCTTTTTTGTAGGTGTAATATTGAAAAAACGGAACAATTATGCTACAATATACAAAGATTGTATCCGATATATATCAATATATAGTAGATCGTGATCAGAATTGTCAGACGTTTACTTTCAGAATAAACGAAACAGGGGAAGAAAGAAGGAATGAGCAGTGATGAAAAGAAGTAGGTTTTATCGGGTCGGTGCAGCGCTGATTGCGGCGGCTATGGTGTTTACCGGTATGCCGCAGGGACAGATGTATGTATCGGCTCAGGAGAGCGGAATCCCGACGGTGGAAGAAGAACAGGAACAGGATCAGCCCCAGACAGCGTCTGAGGAAGAAAAAGTGATACAGGAAAAGCAGGAGGATGACTTTCCGTCTGAAGAGGAAGGCGCTGGTGACGAGCCGGATGAGGAAAATTCGTTGGAACCGGGCGAAGCGGATCATGAGGACGATATGAACATGTCCGATGGAAATGGAGTTAACCTGGAAGGGTCTGGAACGGACAGGGATGAAACGTCGGGAGAGGCAGAGGAGGAAGAGCCATCGGATGAGTCTGCTGTTGCACCGCGGGCAGATCAGCAGATAACATATTCGTTTAAGGGCCCGACGAAGACAACTTATCTTAAGGGTGAGAGTGTTGACATAGCGGGTGCCACGATTACCTATAAGTCAGCGGATGGTAAAATTGTACAGGTTGATGTGAAAAATGCGGAGGTGGCGTTTGATTCCAATAGTGTGGGAGTTGGCCAGATGACCATCTCATATGATGGACAGTCGGATAACTTTGACATACTCGTGATTGAAGCGCCAAGTCTGACTGCTGAGTACGGGCAGAGCCTTTCTGAGATTACGCTGCCTACAAATACTGAGGGTAGTTGGAGCTGGAAGGATAGTTCGCAGCAGATGAATAAGGTGGGGAAACAGACGTATCAGGCGGATTTTACCCCCACAAATTCTAAGTATCAGACACGCAGCGGTGTCAGTGCCACGGTGACGGTAACTTGTGATTTGGGACAACATGCATTTGTAGAGATTCAGGTGCCACAGAAGGGTTATACCTATGACGGAACGGAGAAAAAACCTGATGTGACCGTTTCTGTCGGTAACAATAATCTGCTGTCTGGCAAAGATTATACCGTATCCTATCAGGATAACAAAAATGCGGGAGACGCATCTGTTATTGTGACAGGGAAGGGTGATTATAAGGGAGAGAAGAAAGAGACTTTTACAATTTCGAAGGCGAAGCTGATCGTCAGGGTGACAGACAAGACGGTTTCCTTTTCCCCCGACAGAGATGATGCTGGAAAGGCTGAGGACTGGGCGGAGGCACAGAAGTATGATTATACAGTTTCCGGCCTGGCGGAAGGGGATACATGGGAAACAGAACCGCAGCTGACATGTCTTATTACACAAGATGACATCTATAAGCCGGCCACTTATGCGATTACAGTTGCCGCTGGAAAGATAGACAGCTCTGTAAAAGATAATTACGAAGAAGAGATTACTTATATAAATGGAACACTTACGGTTGAAGCATTCGAACCGCAGCCGGTAGTTATCGCGGGGATGCCTGTGGAACTGGATACCACCTATGATAAAAAAGCGTGGTCAAATGCTGACAGGGCGGTCGTGCGGATTGCCGGAGGGACAGGGAATGCTACGAACGTGACGGCAGTGCCGTCATATATCGGAACTACAGCCGGCGGCGCTGCGTATGATTCTGCTAATGCACCGACGGAGGCGGGCGAGTATGAACTGACCTTTACTTTGAGTGGTACGGATGCGTGGAAGTATGCACTTCGCGAAGGCTCCGACATCTTTCAGTTTAAGATCAAACAGCAGATCATTACGGTTACCGCACCTTCGAAAACGGTTGCGGCCGGAGAGTCTGTGCCGGCGGCCGACTCATTGAAGGGTGATATTCAGGTGACCGGCCTCTTGAAGGGTGACAAGCAGGAGGATGTGCTGCAGGGTGAACTTACCCTGAAGTACAGTGATGAAAATATATCGGCGGCCAAAGCGGGCACATATGATATCATACCGGACGGCGTAACGGTAATAAATAGTAATTATGCTTTAAATAGTGTGAACGGCACGCTGACAGTGGAGGGCAGAAAGGAAATTGAGGTTGATTTTACTTCCATCAAGGTGAAAGATAAAACCTATGACGGCCAGCCCCACAGCATTAGCGGTTATGCATCCGACGAGAGTAACGGTTCCTTTCTCTATACGATTCAGGTGACGGATGAGACGAGAAAACGAGAGGCGGAAAAAGAGGAGGGGTCTAAAGAAGAGAAAACTGACGGAGGGGATACACCTGATTATATTAAGACGGTGAAGAATGTCCCGATTACGGAGATCGTGAAAAAATACAGTGAGGTAGCTCCTGTTGATGTGGGACGGTATACGCTGGAAATCTTTTTGGAGGCTGACAAGGATATATATGCGTATGACGGTGAAGCGCTCTTTAAGAGTGTGTTTTATGTTACGCTTCTTCAAAAAAATGAGATGCAGCTTGCCGGTATGACGGATATAACGGATAAAGAGTATGACGGTGAGAAGGTAGATCTGTCCAACCAGATCAGCAGCGTGAGGCTGCTGACGGACGGGGGCGTGGACATTACAGATAAGGCGGAGCTGGCATTCACGATAACGGGAACGACTGTGCACAGCACGGATGGTTATTCGGATTACAACGAAACAATTGATCCGAAAAATCCGTCTGCCGGTATGCCTGATAAGGCGGGAGAATATGTACTGCATGTAAAACTTAACAGGCGGGAACCGCATAATTATGTGGAGAATGAATGGAAGTATCCTTTTGCGGTCAAGAAGAAAAAGCTGTCGATTACTGTAAACGGGCAGGAAATGTACGTTGGTGATGAAAGGCTGGAAGCTGAAAAAGAACTGCCGGATCGTTTCAAAAACCAGTATACAGTGGAAGGCGTTCTTGATGCCGACAGCGAGAAGCTGGCAGAAAAGCTGACGGTTGTGCCCGGGCAGACTGTGGAGGCTGATGAACCCGGTATTTATGATTTGCTGCTGCGGGGGCTTGTGGAAGCCGAATGGGCTGATTATGAGATAACATGGAATAATGCCAAACTGACCGTGAAGGGTCAGCTTCACAAAATAAAAGAGGAACTGAAGGCGGTTACGAATGTTCCGAATGGGAAGACTCTGGAGGAAATAGCGGAGAGTTATTTGCCTAAGAAGACGACTATTTATCTGTACAGCGGCGGCAAAGCGCCTGCACCGGGAACATCTGCCGGAGAGGATGTTGAGGATACGGCGGAAATCGTATGGAATACTGCGAAAACGGCGCAGGGTACTTCATACAGCAGCAATATAAAAGTAGCGCAGACCTTTAAAATGGAAGGCGAAGTGCAGCTGCCGGAATTGGTATATGCAGACGGAAACACACCATTGACTGTAGTAGTCAGTGTGAGCGTGCGCGAGGCGTATGAGGGGCAGGCATTAAAACCTACGGCAAATGTTGCGGCAGGAAAGGTGGCGCTGGGAACGAAGGTGCAGCTTTCCACTACAGAGGAAAATTCGGAAATTATATATACGGTAGAGGCGGATAACCCGGCTGTCTCTGTCATGAACAGGCGATATGCAGAGCCTATTGAGATCAGAAGTACGATGACAATCCGGGCAATCACAAGGGTTTTCGGCAAACAGGACAGTGAGGAGCTGCGTATCACCTATTATCTGGATAAGACATTAGATCCAGGCGGGGATGATAACCCGGATGACCCGGATAATCCGCAGGTGCCGGAGGAGGATATCCCCAAGGATGAAAATGGCAATAAACTGCCGATCCCGGATGATCTCTGGGTTACGGATGTGACCGGGTATGTCTATACAGGAACGGCGATTAAGCCGGAAGTGAGAGTTTACGACTATAAGAAACGGCTGGAAGAGAAGAAGGATTATACCATATCTTACAAGAACAACATCAATGCCGCGGATAAGAATCACCCGACCAAAGCACCGACCATCACGATCACCGGAAAGGGCAATTATGAGGGTAAGCTTATCAAGACTTTCACGATTGCACCAAAGAATATCGGTGAGGCGGATGTATGGACTGACAATCTTACGGTGGCTTTCAACGGTAAGGAGCAGAAGCCGGTTCCAGTAGTTACCTGGAAGGGGAAAAAGCTTTCGGCTAAGAAGGATTACAGCTTTAATGTGTCCCCGCAGATAACCATAGCCGCAGGTGATTATAAGGTTACGCTGACAGGAACCGGGAACTATACGGGAAAGAAGGAGATCGGTTTTACGATCACGGAAGGAACACCCGTGCCGAAACTGACAGTCAGCAAAATTCCGGACTATACCTACACGGGAGAAACATTTGAGCCGAAACCCACGGTGAAGGACGGTAAGGATATACTCAAAGAGGGTACGGATTATACGCTGGAATACCCGGATCCCAAAACCGGCGTGAATACGGAAGTGGGAACAGGTTACGTCATAATTAAGGGTAAGGGTCCAAGATCTGGCAAATATTGTGGGGAGAAGCGCGTGACCTTCCAGATCAAGGCCGCTGCGATGATGAATAAGGCGAAGGTGGCATTTGGTCCGGCTGTTTACACGGGAAGCGCTGTGGAGCCCGCTTGCACGGTGACAATAGCCGTGAAGGAAAACGGTGTCACGGTGAACCGCACGCTGGTTAAAGATACGGACTATACCGTAACCTATCAGAACAATGTGAAGGCCGGGAAAGCTACGGCGGTCTTTGTGGGGAAAGGCTCTTACGGCGGTACCTTGAAAAAGACCTTTAAGATCACAGGATATGATCTGCAGATAGATATAAATAAGAAGTTAAGTATCCAGACAGCGGATTCTTATCCTTATATGAAGGGCGGCAGCGCCCCGAAACCAGTGATCAAATATGACGGAAAAACGTTGAAAGAGGGTACGGATTATACGGTTTCCTACAAAAACAACACGGCTGTGGGCAATGCGGCATCCATGACGATCAAGGGTAAGGGTAACTTTACCGGGAGCGTCGTGAAAGGCTATCTGGTGGATATACAGAATTTGTCTAATGTGACGGTGTCGCCTGCGGATAAAGTATATCAGGCGAAGGCTGGCGTTTATAAGACGACGGTTCGTGTGTACGACACCAATGGAAAGCAGCTCTCTGCGGGAAAAGATTATGACAAGAATGTGGTCTACACTTACGCGGTATTGCCGAGAGGCCAGAAAGTCGTTACGGTTGACGGTACGGAGAGGAAAGTGGGGGATCCTGTGGATCCCAAGGACATTATTCCCAGTGGCGCCAAAATCAAGGTGACAGTAAATGCTGTCGGCGGTAACTATACAGGTTCCGCAGAGGGTGTCTACTCCATCACGGGAGCGGATATCGCCAAGGCGAAAGTAACGGTACCCCAGCAGACTTATACGGGAAAAGCAATTGAACCGACTAAGAAGGAAATTTCCGTATTAATGAACGGTATGCCCGTGTCTGCGGATGAATATGAGATCATAAGCTATACAAACAATATAAATAAGGGTACCGCGAAGCTTACGATTCAGGGACAGGGGAATTATGGCGGTACTAAGACGGTGTCCTTTAAGATCAAAGGGAAGAGTCTGTTTAAATTGTTTGGGTGATTCTTGTAAAATACTTGCATAATTTTCATAATTGAGTAAAATAGAAGTGTATGCATGTGTATGATAAACATGCTGGACGAAAAATTTTGCGACTATATGTAGTATGTTGTGAAGGAGCGATCCCTATATGACGGGATTTCAAGTTGCAGGGAGAAGACTGAGAACGGAGGCGGAATATAAAGCCGCTCTCCGTGATCAGGAACGCATTCAGAAGATTCGTTCCCAGGTTGACATGGAGCAGCCTGGTGAGGTCATTACCCTGTATTCTGATATGCAGGCTGGCAAATATCGTTTTGAGACGGTGGTCGGGAACGATTTTGATGATGAAATTTTTGAGCTTGCTGAAAGATACAAAAAAGAGGGTTATAATAAGAACAGCAGAATTTCGGCAGGGAAAAAGCGAAAGCAAAAGGCAAAAAAGAAGCAGATAAAGTCAAAACAGAGCAAAAAGGGGAAACAGAAGCCGGAGAAGGTCTCTTTGGAAGATTATGATGCCGATATGCAGAAGGCGATTCGTGCGCAGATAAAAAAGCGGGACAGACGCCGAAAACTTCTGGTTATTCTTTGTAGTGTTGTTGCAGTGGGCTGTTTTGGCTATTTCGGTGTGTATTCGTATTATGCAGAAAAGAATAAGATGGATTATACGGATCTCGCCCAGCTTAAGGGGGACAGTTCCTTGACGGGAAGCCTCTTCCAGGGTGTGATTATTCATTATACAGAAGAAGAGGAGATCGAACTGGAAGTGCTGGAAGAGTACCAGACATTGTATCATAAGAACAAAAGACTAATCGGATGGCTCAAAATTGACGATACAGTTATAGACTATCCGGTGATGCAGACGACCAACAACGAGTATTATCTGGATCACAATTTTAATCAGGAGTATGACAAAAACGGAAGTCTGTTCCTCGATAAAGATTGCGACGTGGTACGCAGGAATACCAATCTGATCATATACGGGCATCATATGAAGTCAGGAAAGATGTTTGGCAATTTAAACAGTTATAGCAGTAAAGAGTATGCGCAGAAGCATTCCATAATCCAGTTTGACACAATTTATGAGAAAGGCACATATGAAGTAATGTATGTGTTCCGTTCCAGAATTTACAATGAAGATGAAGTGGTGTTTAAGTATTATCAGTTTCTGGATGCCGCTTCCGAAACTGAGTTTAACTCCTATATGCAGGAGATGGCGGCATTGTCTCTGTATGATACAGGTGTGACGGCTAGCTACGGGGATGAGCTTTTAACTTTGTCCACCTGTGACAGCTCTGAGGCCGATGGCAGGTTTGTGGTAGTGGCGAAGAAGGTCGGCTGACAGATAAAAGCCGGTCAATACAGATAAAATCAGAATGTGTAAAGAAAATGGGGAGAGACACCATGGCAAAGAAAACGACAGTGAAAAAGCCTAAGAGAAGATTAAAAAAGACGGTCCGGCGGAGTATCGCAACGGTATTGATGATGACGGCGGTCGTTGTTGCGGCGATTCCCGTGCCGGAGAACCTGGCAGTGAATCCTGGGGCGAAGGCGGATTCGGATCCGATGGTATCGCCTGTGGCATATGAGGAAGGTACGCTGACGGGTTCCACAAATAACCCATACGTTCTGCCTAAGCCTGAGTCAGAGTATAAGAATTCGGACGGCTCGGCGGATGAGGCTGGGCTGGCGGCGGACAGGGCAAAGGCTGAAGCGAATATTATGGCTGATATCACCAATCCTTCGAAGCTGGTGCCCACGGAGATTGTGACCAGTTATGGCGGGAACCTCTATCTCACGTGGCAGTTTCTGTATACGCCTACTGGCAATAAAACGGGCAAGCTGTTAAAATACAATGATGAGTTCCCGGTGGATTTGGTAAATCTGGGTCTGCAGCCGAACAGTTCTTACTTTATTGTACACCAGAATGCGTTCAAGCTGTATTTTAATAATCCGGACTATTTAAATACAAATCAGGGACCGAATGGAGAACCGAAAGAGACGATCAGACTGTCTGGTATGGATAATCTGAGTGCATCAAGCACGTTCTATCCGACGAATAAGATCCGGTATACATATAGAGATGTGAGTAAGACGACTGGTGAAGTCACTTTAGATGAGGATACCATTCATTTTTTTGAAACTTATTTTGGCGGGGATTATAATACCTATACAAATGAGTTTAAGAAGTATTGGGAAGAGTATAATAAGCTGGAGAAGGATGGTCAGAAGGATGCGGCGGATGCCCTGACAAAGCCTGCTGCGCTGGAGAGGGCAGCTTCCGACATCACTGATGAAACAGACCGTAAAAAATATTTCTGTGAGCACAACAGGACGCTGAGCAGACTGCCAAATTACAGTCTGGAGCTTGCCTCGGACAGAAGACTGACCGCTGGTGTTGACAGTGACAGTGTGTATGTGGCTCATGGCGACGGCAGTGTGCCGGCGGATTCTGAATATAAGGATGTGAACGGCTATCTGGTAGAGCTGGATGACACGCTTATTACAACCATCGCTTACAGGGCTTTTGCTGATGTGCATAATGTCGCGAATATCCAAATTGACCAGTATGTAAGAACGATCGAGCGCAGCGCGTTCCAGGGAGCTGATATTGCCAGTGTGGATATCGGTAATGCTACGACGATAGGAGATCGGGCGTTTTATGGCTGTAAGACCTTGAAAGAGGTTACTTTCACTGACAGTTCACCTACGGCTACCATCGGCGTGGAGGCTTTTTACGGGTCGGGAATCAACACGAATCTGAAGCTGCCAAAGCATATCAGTTCGATCGGGCACGGCGCTTTTGCGTACTGTCTGGATTTGAGCGAGGTGCAGTTCTTTGAGACGGGGGATAGCTGTACGATCGGGAATTTTGCCTTTTACGGGGACACCAGACTAACTGCCGTGAATTTTGCCAGAACCGTGTTCCAGAAAATTGGTAAGTGTGCTTTTGCAATTCCTGCGCCAAGCGGTGATACGATGACGGATTTCCACTTTCCGAGTGAGGGATTGGAGGCAATGGATGATTATGTCCTTGCCAATCGTCGGGGACTGCAGAATGTCTATATTGAAAACTTCACGAGAAAAGTGCCTGTCAATACGTTCTATAACTGTTTTGGCCTAAAAAAGGTAGAGTTCTCTGATAAGTGCGGTTCCGCTTCTTTTGACAGTGAGCTTTTTAAGGATGTGACGGAGGATGATTTCCGGGTGTATGGGCCGGAGCTTTATGCCGGGCAGCCGGCAGGGCCGAGAACCAGCACATGGGAGGCTGTTCGGACGGATGGCAAGGGGGTTCCCTATGTCTATGAGAAGAACGGACAAAAGTATTATGAGATGGCGTTGGAGAGTGACGATGGCACGAAATACCGCTATGCAGCCAACGAGGACGGCTCCCTGATTTCCTGTGCCCTGATTACCAAAAATGTGGGCATGGTGGATCTGGTGATTCCTGAGAAGATTGGCGATATCCAGATCAAGGATATCGGTACAGGCTGCTTTGAAGATGCTGAGCTGAGAGCTGTGATCCGCAGCATTACGATTAAGAATAATTCGATCAGCACCATAGGCGACAGTGTGTTCCGTGGCCTGAAAAAACTGAAGAAAGTGCGGATTGGCGACTCTGTGACCAACATTGGGGCGAATGCTTTTGCTGATTGTCCTGCCCTGTATGATGTGTATTTCACTACACCGGCTGCAGGTCATAGCGCATTAAGTATTGGGGACAGCGCTTTTGTTACGACAGGTGATCACCTTACCTTCCATGGCGATATTGTAGAGGGGTATGCGCCCTTTGTGTATGCTATGAATTCGGATCATGTGCTGAGAGATCCTGACCGTCCGAGTTTCCCGGGAGTGAATATATGTTACCAGAGTCTCTGGGATAGCGAGCAGGGGACACGTCTGACGGTGATGCCGGATCAGAATACTGGGGAAGTGACACTGCTGGATTATCCGAAATTTAAGGATCTGGAGAATATTGCCGGGGACGATGAACTGCAGGATTACTGTGCAGATATGGAGGATTACTATTATTATACGGTTTATAATACGGATAGCGAGGCGATTGAGACCATGCGGCGGGAATATGCGATCATTCATGATGCATGGCGTATGGGCGAAGCTTCCGTAACACTGCCCGGCGGGGAAACGATATTGTATAATGATATGGAAGAGGCGAAGGACGGGCGGTATGGGCCGTGGATCAATCCGGCCTATTGTGACGGGGGCTGGAAAACTTACCTCTCTGGCGGAGGTGAAACGGCGAAGGCTTCGGCAGCGGATTTCTTGTTTAAGCCTATGATCGTGGAGGCGGCTACGGATCCGATTCCTTATTTTGATGCGCATCCGTATAATTTTATGGATAATTATCAGAATTATCTGACTTTGGATACTGCCACTTACAATGGTTTGCAGGAGTATCAGAAGGTGCCGCAGAAGGTATGGGATTTTATCCATGGAACACAGGATATCTATGTACCGGCGGGTGTAGACTCCATTGATGTAATTTCTTATATGAAGCAGAACAGCGACAACTATAACAAATACATCAAGGACCGTCCGGCGGATACCATGTATACCACAACTCTTGGTGGAGCGAAACCGGGTCTGTTCAGCGGATATTATAAAGATTATGAAGATGAGGATGATGATAGGGAGACAGATGTAAGAGGTAATGATACGATCAAGAGCGTGGTTCTTACTTCCGTAAAAGAAATACCGGAGCTGGCTTTTGACAGCTGCGAACAGTTATCCAGAGTGGAGATGCCTGCGGCGGAGAGCGTCGGGAAACTGCCTTTCAGAGGCTGTGTCAATCTGGTTGATCTGGTGGGCAGCGCGGCTTATCCTGCGGAGAGAGGTATTCTCTATGAGAAACATAAGGATGCGGATGGTAATGACCGGTATCGGATCATTGAGTGTCTGCTTGCGAGGGGACGGTCAAACAGCGGTAACGTGGAGCTTACTGTCAATACGGTATCCTCAGCGACAGACAGCCTGCTTCCATTCCTTTGCGAGGTATGTGAGACAGATACGATCGGGGATGGCGTAACGCCTCTTCCGGCTATTGCGGAAGGCGCCTTTGAAGGGTGTAACGATATTCTATCCGTTAATCTTTCGGATGCACAGTGGCTGAAGACGATTTCAAAGAATGCCTTTAAGGACTGTAATGGGATTAGCCAGATGGTTCTGCCGGGGTCTGTGAATAAGATTGCGGACGATGCATTTCTTCGGACGGATCCGGAAAATGCGGCTCTCATGAATGTGACAATTTACGGCAGAGAGGTAGATATTGCGGATAGTGCGTTTATGCCGAGGGATAAATTTATCATCTATTCCTATGAAGATTCTGCGTCGAAACGGTATGCAGATAGACATGGCATCAGATTCGAGCCGTTGGATGCGTTCCGTGTATGGTTTTATGATTATGACGGTACACCGCTTGGCGATGAAATAACGGTGGATAAGGGATTCCGATTTACGGAGGAGACGATTCCTGCGGCTGCCAAGGTAGTGTACGAGAAGAGCCATCGACCGGGCTATAACTTCGACAAGTGGCTGAGTGACAACGGAAAGACGTTGGATGATCCGATTGAGAACGATATGACTGTTTTCGTTGCGCAGTATACCAGTGACGGTACGCTTGTTGACGGCAAATGCAGCGTACAGTTTGTTCATGGCCGTACGGGTCAGGCTTTGACCGGATACGGTATGGACGAGAGCGGCAGATACATGATTGTTCCCGGCACGAAGTTTTCCGATCCTTTGAATAATACGCCGGACGGTAAGACGCTTCAGCCTCCGGCGGCTGTGCCGAACCCGACCGAGGATGGCTATACCTTCCTGAATGAGTTCAGGACAGATGCGGGTGAGGTATGGACGCCCGAAACGGTTATCAGCCGCAATATGACAGTGCTTGCTCTCTTTGGACAGACGGGAGGCGACGGAACTACGAGCGGCGGTTCTACGAGCGGTGGCTCCACTACGAGCGGCGGCTCTACGAGCGGCGGCTCCACTACAAGCAAGGGAAGCAGTAACAGTAGTAAGAAGAGCAGCAGCACAAGCAGCAGTTCTACTTCCAGCAGTTCTACCAGTACTACGTCGACCACCTCAAGCGGTGTAGGACAGTACACAGTATTTGTAGAAGGCGGAAGCGGTTCCGGCAGCTATGCGCCGGGCACGGTGGTTATTATCTCCTGTTATATGCCGGCAGACGGTATGAAGTTCGAGAATTGGACGACAGGATCGAATGGAGTAGCTCTTGCCAGCACGACCATGACCACAACGACATTTACAATGCCGGCCAACAACGTGACGATTAAAGCGAATTATGTGGAAGCGCCTACAGCGCCCACGGTGGCTGTAAATACCGGCGGCGGTGGCGGTGGTAACGGAAATACCGGCAATAGCGGTAATACGACCAGCGGCAACGGACATACCCAGGTAGATATTGAGAAGCCGGGTATTTCTAACAGAGATTTGGCGACGGCAAATACGAACGGTTCTTCGGATAACTTCATTGTGAAGATTTCCGAGACGGATGAAGCGACCCGTGCTGTGGCGGCAGCCCTCACGAACAAGTACGGTACACTGGACAATATCCTGTACTATGCAATGGATATCAGTCTCTATGATTCTACCGGAACAACAAAGATTACGGATACTACGGGATTATCTGTAGATATTACGATCCCGATTCCGGATTCATTGGTGGCTTACGGCGGTAACAATATGGCGGGTGCGGTTATTAACGGTGACCAGTTAGAAAGCCTGAATGAGAGCTTTACCACGATCAACGGCGTGCCTTGTATCCGTTTCCGTGCGACGCACTTCTCGCCTTATACGGTTTATGTGGACACTGGGAACCTGGTGGAGGGTATGCTTGATGTAACGCCCAAGACAGGTGACCCGATTCATCCGAAGTGGTTCTTATCGCTCGGTCTTGCTTGCCTGTCGATCATATTGTTCTTGAAGAAGGACAAAAGGGTGAAGGTAAAGGCATAATGGATTTATAATTCCGAGGGGGAATCTTATGAGGAGACGAATAAGAAAGCTGATCGGCACGCTGCTCTTAGTGACAGCGATTGTCGTGACACAGATTCCTGTTTCAGATGTGGAGGCGGAGGATTCCTCCGCCGCATCTGATTTTAATATGGATGGAACTACATTAGTGAAGTATAACGGCACGGCTGAGAACGTGTCTCTTTCTAATCAGGTAAAAAGGATAGAGGCGGAAGCCTTTGCAGGGAATGACTATGTGCGCAGCGTTACTCTGGGTGAGGCTGTGGAGGTCATCGGTGCGAGGGCTTTTTCCGATTGTGGTAATCTGGAGAGTGTGACAGTGCCGGACAGTGTGAAAATAATTGAAAATGCGGCATTTTCCAGTTGTCCTTCTTTGAAAAAAGTTTCTGTCGGAAAGGGGCTTGAAAATCTCGGAAACGGTGTTTTTGCGGGGGACTACAGCTTATCCTCAGTAAATATTTCCAGCGATAATCCTTATTTTGTCTGCGACGACGGCGCAATCTACAACAAAAAGGGGTGGGATGTGCTGTATCAGGTGCTCGCTGGCAGAAAAGCGGATTCCTACAGTATGCCCTCCTCGGTAAATAAAATCAGGGCTTATGCTTTTTGGGGTGATTATAATTTGAGATCTGTCGCTATCAGCGGCAATGTGTCGGAGATAACAGGTTATGCGTTTTCTAACTGTAAGAACCTGAAAGAGGTGAATATTCCGTATTCCGTGAAAAGCATTGATATGAAGGCGTTTGAAGATTGTGTGAGGCTTCGTGATATCACGATTCCGATTTCGGTCAGCAAGATTCACGCAACGGCTTTTGACGGCTGTACGAAACTGGAAATTCATGCGGAGGCTGGTTCCTATGCGAAGAGTTTTGCGGAGACGCTGGTTCTCAACGATATAGATGTTTCCGAGTATGAGGAGGCGCCGATTCCCGGAAATGTCAGCGAGGACAGTGAGGAGGCGCCGATTGTGGGACCGGTGGATTATTACCACGAGGTAACCCATATGAACGCCATGGAGGCGGAGGAAGACGATTCCCGTGTGAAAGCCAAATCCCGTGTAGTCGGGCAGGAGGTTTATGTACTGATAGACAATGCCAAGGCGACCGTGAATGTGGGCGGCACCGGGGAGATTCTGGGCGGTGAGCCTGTGGTGGAGGAGCCTGATCTGGATACGGTTCCCGGTCTTGCGGGATCGGAGGATGCGAAGGGTGGTTCTTTTCCCAAATATACGGTAGTGAACGGTGAAATCATAGCGGCGCAGGCCTATTATGACGAGGATATGACATCCTGCGAGATACCGGGCGGCATCCGTCGTATCGGGGAATTTGCTTATGCGCGGTCAGCGCTGAATACGGTGAGGATTCCCGAAGGCGTGGAGGAAATCAGTTACGCAGCATTTTATCACTGTGATGCCTTGACCAATGTGGTCATTCCCTCCAGTGTGAAGGAAATCGGCGTTTCGGCTTTTGACAAGACACCGTGGCTTTCCGGTTGGAAGGCGAATGTGGGCGAAGCCGGGGAATTTCTGATTGTGGGAGACGGCATTTTGCTTGCTTACAGAGGGAATGGCGGAGTGGTGTCGATTCCGGATTCCGTGAGAGTGATTGGCCCGGAAGTGTTTAAGGGACTGAGCAGTGTGGAAGGGGTATCTATTCCCGACAGTGTTTCCGTGATCGGGGAGGGTGCGTTTGAGGATTGTGTGAATCTGACATCGATTCACGGGGCAAAAGGGGTGCAGCAGATCCGTGACAGGGCATTTGCGGGATGTCCAATTCGGACGGTCACCATTCCCGCTTCGGTGGAGCAGATTGGTCTCAGGGCTTTTGACAATGAGAAGATAAAAGATGGCGTGATCTATTTTGCAGGGGACCGGCTTCCTGCCCGTTCCTATGAAAACGCATCTACGAAGCTTTACCGGGACAGCTACAGAGGACAGGTGTTTACAGGAACCCGTGTGGCGGTGATTCCGGCAGGCGTGAAAGATCTGACAGGCACCTGCCTGTCGAAGGCGGGCGGTGAATTTACGGGCGTAATCTGCAGAAAACAAAGGGCTGCGGCTGACCAGGCGGAGGAGGCATCCTCTGACGAGGATGCCAGGAACACGGATGCGACTGGGGAGGATGCCGGAACCGCAGACGGGGAAGCGCGTACAGAAACAGGGGACGCGTCGGACGAGACCGACAGGGCGGATCGGAAAGATGAAAGCACGCAGACAGAATCAGCAGACCAGCCGGAGGAAGAGGGCGGTGTGCTCACTATCCTCGCAAGGCGCGGAGGCGGCCCTGGTCCCGGAGAGACTGTGGAGATAGACGGCCGTTCCTATACGCTGGAAGAGGGACAGGATAAGCTTTTGGATGTGGAAAGCGAAAAACCGCAGACTGGCATTACCGTAAAGAACAGCAGTTATTCCATACCGCAGGACAGCATTGTGACGGCGGTTATGGAAGGCGGCGAGGGTTGCTACCGCATAGATCTGGCGGACAGCGAAGAGGCGAAGGCGAAGATCGGGGATGTATATAAGTCGATTTACGGCAGTAAACTGCCCCATTCCCTGCACGCTTATGAGATCACCATGACGGACACGACGACCAATGTGCCGATCACGGGACTGGGCAAACAGCGGGTGGAGATCACCATGCCGCTTCCGACGGGCGTATTGCAGGAAAATCTGCATGTGGTATGTCTGGATGAGGACGGACAGATGGAGGAAGTGGACAGCCGGATCGTTTCTTTGGACGGCAGGGACGCGGTGGCATTCCAGGCGGCACACTTTTCGGCCTACGGTATCTACAATTACGGTACAGGACCGGCAGTGGCGGATGTGAAGGACGGGCAGGCAGTATTTGTCTCTCTTGGCAAAAAGGACGCCTCTCCCGACACAGGAGACCACAGCATACATCCGAAATATGTCTTCGGCGCAGGACTGTTCTTTGCGGCAATGACCATGTTCTTCTATCAGAAGACAACGTGGATAAAGTGGAGAAGAAAGCTGCGCAGGATTGGAAAAAGGAAATAAAAAACGGTAAAATGCGCATAAAATGACTCCCGGCATACTATATATGTAAAGCCGGGAGTTTTTTTGTTCGATGGACAGGGTAAAGAGACAGCTTGGATGCAGTGAAGAGTTACAGTACAGTGTGGCCACGGAGGAAGTCTGCGTGGCCGTTTTAGATACAGGGATTGGCAGTCACCCGGATTTTGAGGATCGCGTGATTGCTTTTCAGGATTTTGTGAATGGCAGACAGGGTTTCTATGATGACAGCGGACACGGAACCCATGTGGCCGGATGTATCGGCGGGAGCGGACGCCTCTCCAATGGCAGGTTCAGCGGGATCGCTCCCACATGCAGACTCTGTGTGGGGAAAGTTCTCGATGAGAAGGGAGAGGGAAGCATAGAGAGTATGTATCATGGCCTTCTCTGGGTTTTGGAGAATCGTCTGCGGTATCGGATCCGGGTGCTCAATATTTCTGTCGGTATCGGCGAGGATGGGAACAGGGAGCGGGTGGAGGAGCTTTCAGGACTATTGGAGACAGTCTGTGAGCAGGGGGTAGTGGTCGTCTGCGCCGCCGGAAACAAAGGCCCTGGGGAGGGGACGCTGTCTCCGCTTGGGGAAAGCCGCAGTGTCATTACCGTAGGCTGCAACGAGGGCGGGTATTTCGGCTTGAGAAAGGATCTTTGTGAGAACTATTCGGGCAGGGTGCGCGAGGGTTTTCCCTACAGAAAGCCGGATCTGGTAGCGCCGGGCACGGATGTGGTTTCCTGTAACCTGACGTGGCGGAAGAACAGGCGGGGCGTATACCGGGATCCGTACACGAAAAAGAGCGGAACCTCTATGGCTACGCCCATTGTATCGGGCGCGGCGGCGCTGTATCTACAGAAATATCCATACAGCAACAGCGCCCAGGTGAAGAGACAGATGGTTTACACGGCCAGAGACCTGGGGGAAGCGTGGTACAGGCAGGGCTGGGGGATGCTGGATATAGAAAAATTGTGCAGTTATTATTGACAGAGGAAGGTATATTGTATACAATTATACGAGGTGAAAAGAAAAACGGGCGTTGTGTTCACGATCCCGTTCATGCGCCGTTAAGAAAAGAAAAATAAGGCGGTGCAGAAGTGAGGAATGAGATGACGAACTATGACAAGAAATATGAGTCAACGGATAAGTATTCCCTGCGCGGACGCGTGTTCCAGAGGCTGAGGGAAGATATCCTGAGCGGCAAGTACAAGGAGCACGAGGAATTAAAGGAAGTGGCCATCGGTGAGGAGCTTGGCGTGAGCCGTACCCCGGTCAGAGAGGCATTCCGGCAGTTGGAGCTGGAGGGGCTGATTCGGATTGTCCCCAACAAAGGCGCTTATGTGACGGGAATCACAGCCAAGGATGTGAAGGACATTTATATGATCCGCTCTCTGCTGGAAGGGCTGTGCGCCCGACTGGCGACTGAGAAGATATCGAAGGAACAGATGGAGGAGATGGAGGAGAACATCTATCTCGCTGATTTCCATGAGGAGAAGGGACATTTAGATCAGATCGCGGAGCTGGACAACCGTTTTCACGATATTCTCTATGAGGCATGCGATTCCAAGCTTTTGGAGCACACTCTGAAGGACTTCCACCGCTATGTGCTTCGGGTCAGACAGAAGACGCTGGCAACCAATACGAGGGGACGGGCTTCCAACGACGAACACAGGCATATCATGGAGGCGATAAAGGCGGGGGACGCCGCACTTGCGGAGAAACTGGCAAACCAGCATATGATCAACGCCTACGACAACATGGTGAAAAACGGCCTGAAGGAAATTTACGGGGAAAACATGGGAGAAACTGCGGAAGACAGCAGCGACAGTAAATAATCGGTGAAAAAGACAGCGGATGGATCGGACAAAAAACACATGTAACTGGCATAATAATTTTGACGGCGCGAAGCAGGCGGCGGGAAAGGCGGAATGCAGATGGAAAAAATCAAAATGACAACACCTCTGGTGGAGATGGATGGGGATGAGATGACAAGAATCCTCTGGAAAATGATTAAGGAGGAGCTGCTGATTCCCTATATCGACTTGAAGACGGAATACTATGACCTGGGGCTTGCCTGCCGCAATGAGACGGACGATCAGGTGACCATTGATTCTGCGGAGGCCACAAAAAAATACGGTGTAGCCGTAAAGTGCGCCACCATCACGCCGAACGCGGCCAGAATGACGGAGTATCATCTGAAAGAAATGTGGAAAAGTCCAAACGGAACGATCCGCGCCGCTCTTGACGGTACGGTATTCCGCGCGCCGATTGTTGTAAAGGGCATTGAGCCGTGCGTGAAGAACTGGGAAAAGCCGATCACCCTGGCCAGACATGCCTATGGGGACGTCTATAAGAACACGGAGATCAAGGTGCCTGGTGCGGGTAAGGCGGAGCTGGTGTTTACCGCCGCAGACGGAACCGAGATGAGGGAGACCATTCACGAGTTTACCGGCCCCGGCATCCTGCAGGGCATTCACAATACGGACAAGTCCATTGCCAGCTTTGCAAAGGCATGCTTCAACTATGCGCTGGATACGAAGCAGGATCTCTGGTTTGCCACAAAGGATACGATTTCCAAAAAGTATGACCACAACTTTAAGGATATTTTCCAGGAGATTTACGACGAAGAGTATAAGGACAAATTTGAGGCTGCGGGCATCGAATATTTCTATACGCTGATTGACGATGCGGTTGCGCGCGTGATGAAGGCTAAGGGCGGCTTTATCTGGGCTTGCAAAAACTATGACGGCGATGTGATGAGCGACATGGTGTCCTCCACATTCGGCTCCCTGGCTATGATGACTTCCGTCCTTGTATCTCCCGACGGCGTGTATGAGTACGAAGCGGCACACGGCACGGTGCAGAGACACTATTATAAACACCTGGCGGGAGAGGAGACCTCAACCAATTCTGTGGCCACCATCTTCGCATGGACGGGCGCACTCAGAAAGCGCGGTGAGCTGGACGGGAACAAGGAACTGATGGCTTTTGCGGATAAGCTGGAAAAGGCCACGATTGCCACCATTGAAAGCGGCAGGATGACGAAAGACCTCGCGCTGATTACGTCTCTGAAAGACGTGACGGTTTTAAACAGTGAGGACTTTATCAAGGAGATCAGAAAGACCCTGGAAGCATGATAAGGGGCACTGCCGGACAGCAGGTCACTGAAAATAAAAAATGACAAAAATAGAGACGGGACGCAGGATAGAGTCATGGGAGCGTCCCGTCTTTCTGTATTTTTATGTTCTATTCCTCTAGCGACAATTCCTCCCACCTTTCATACAGCTTTGCAAGCTCATCCGCATTTTCTTCTTTCTCACGGTTCAGCTCCTGCAGCTTCGCCACATTCGTACAGACATCGGGAGAGACCATAAGGCCGTCGATTTCTTCATTGCGCTTTTCCAAGGTTTCAATCTGCGCCTCGCATTTTTTTAAGTCATTTTCCCGCTTGCGCTGGGCGGCCTGCTGTTCCTTCATGGCTTTCCAGTCCTGCTTAGCCCCGGAGGGCGCATCACCTGTTCCGTTTTCTGTGACAGCGGCTGTTTCCTGCCGGGAATCCGCAAGGGCGGCATCGATTTTGGCGAGTTGTTCTTCCTTTTTCTCCAGATAGTAATCATAATTCCCCAGATAGTTTGTCAGCGTCCGGCGGTTCAGGTCAAGAATCCGATGGGCCGTTCTGTTAATGAAGTAGCGGTCGTGGGAGACATAGAGAACGGTCCCTGTGTAAGCGGACAGGGCGTCTTCCAGTATTTCCTTGGACATAATGTCCAGATGGTTGGTAGGCTCATCCAGAATCAGAAAATTGGCTTCGGACAGCATGAGTTTGGCCAGGGAAAGTCTGCCCCGTTCCCCGCCGCTTAAGGTGCTGATCGTCTTAAAGACGTCCTCCCCTGTAAAGAGAAAGGCGGCAAGCGTGTTTCGGATCTCCGTGTTATTCAGATTCGGATAGTCGTCCGATATTTCCTGAAACAGTGTCTTTTCGGGGTGGAGCACATGATGCTCCTGGTCGTAGTAGCCGACTGCCACATTTGCACCAAGACGAACCGTTCCGCAGTCAGGCGGCAGAAGCTCGTTGATGATTTTCAGGATGGTCGTTTTTCCCGTGCCGTTGTCTCCGATGATGGCCACATGTTCCCCTTTTTTCAGCTCGAAAGAAAGATTGTCGAAGAGGGAGAGCGGACCGAAGGATTTGGACAGTCCGTCCACCTGCAGCACATCGTTGCCGCTCTGGAATTTGGGCTCCAGCGTCAGATGCATATCTGCCCGAACTTCTGCCGGTTTTTCCAAAACTTCCATCTTTTGCAGCATTTTTTCGCGGCTTTCCGCCCGTTTGATAGATTTTTCCCGGTTAAAGGATCTGAGCTTTTCAATCACCGCTTCCTGATGTCTGATTTCCTGCTGCTGTTTCATATAGGCATTGTAGGCGGCAGCGCGCAACATTTCCTTCCCGGCGGCGTAGGCAGAATAATTGCCGGAAAAGACAGTGGCTGCCGTATTGTCCAGTTCGACCACTTTGTTGGCGATCCGATCAAGGAAATAGCGGTCGTGGGAGACGATAATCACCGCGCCCTTATAATTCAGAAGATATGTTTCCAGCCATGCGATGGACTGCAGGTCCAGATGGTTGGTAGGCTCATCCAGAATGATCAGATTGGGTTTCAGCAGAAGGAGCTTTCCAAGCGCAACCCTTGTTTTCTGGCCGCCGGACAGGGTGGACACGGATTTGGCAAACTCGTCTTCCGAAAAACCGAGTCCCTTCAATACGCCCACAAGCTCGCTCTTATAGGCGTAACCGTTGGCGGACTCGTAAGCGTGGGTCAGGGAAGCATAGCTGTTCATAAGCTTATCCAGAAGCCCGCCGGATGCGGTCTTCATCTGTAACTCTATCGCATGCATCTGCTGCTCCATGTCCAGAATCTCCTGCTTGACGGAGAGGAGTTCCTGATAGATGGTGTTTTCCCCGGACACAGCTTCATGCTGGGAGAGATACCCGACGGTTTTGTCCTTTGCAAAGGTCACAAGGCCCTCGTCTGCGGCCAGTTCACCCATAATGATACGCAAAAGCGTGGTTTTCCCTGCGCCGTTTATGCCCACGATCGCGGCTTTTTCGTTGTCCTCTATGTGAAACGATACATTCCTGAGTACGGGAACCTCGTTAAATGATTTATGGATATTGCTGACAGAAAGAATCATCTTAAGTTTACCTGGCCTTTCCTGGTTCATATACATTGTTCAGTTTACAGACCGGGGCGTCCTATGTCAATCTTTTAAATGAATTGGCATGACCATTTTCCAAGGGGTCTGGCATTTCGGATGGGACCGTAAGAACCGCAGGCAGGAATTGACAAAAATTTAACATAAGCGTAAGATGAAAGAAGAATTTAACGGAGGATATGGTCGTGGAAGAAAAAGAAATCTCACAGGCTGTTGTGGGGCGTCTGCCAAGATATCTGCGGTATCTGGGAGAACTCCGGGATGAAGGGATCGAGCGTGTTTCCTCCCAGGAACTATCTGATATTATGCAGGTGACGGCTTCACAGATCAGGCAGGATTTGAATACCTTCGGTGGTTTCGGGCAACAGGGATATGGTTACAATGTCGGATATCTCTATGATGAGATCGGAAAGATACTGGGTTTAAACAGGGAACACAGACTGATTATCGTGGGCGCAGGGCATCTGGGGCAGGCGCTCGTCAATTACTCTAATTTTGAACGCCGGGGATTTATGTTCTGCGGACTGTTTGACAGTGATCCGAAGGTCTGCGGGCAAAAGATCCGCGGCATTGCGGTGCGTCCGATGGAAGAAATGGCGGGGTTTATCCGGGATCATAATATTGATATTGCGGTGCTTACCATACCCAAGAATGCGGCGGCGGAGACGGCCGAACAGCTTGCCGCCTGCGGGATCAAGGGTATCTGGAATTTTGCGCATGTGGATCTGCGTCTTCCGGGACATATTCAGGTAGAGAACGTGCATCTGTCGGACAGTCTGATGAAACTGTCCTACAATCTCTCCTCGGCGGAGGAGGAGACATAATGCGGCAGGCAGAAAGAGGTGGTGGCAATGGCCAGATCGGATGAGGTGTTTAAGCCGGCGCTTGTTGGAAAGAAAATCCCGATACTGACGCTGGACAATAAGTGGCACAAGCTTTTTACGCAGTCTGAGTTTACCCCGGAACTGAAAGGGCTGGAAAAGAATTTAAATGATCTCCTAAAACGGCAGGCGAAGGTCAATACGGAGAGCAAAGAGGTAAAAAAGCTCAAAAAGAAGCTGATGGATGAGGTGGTGATCCTGGCTGACGCGATGGGAGAACATCCCACGAAAAAGCAGGATAAGGAGATGGCAGACCACAAACGTCTCATTGAAGAGTGTAACGAAAAGATGGATGCCTGCGAGGAGGAAATGGTAGAGCTGCCCAGACAGATCAACCAGATCAACAATCAGCTCATGCTCATCACGATGGATGTCTGTTACCGGAAGCTGCAGCAGAATACAAAGGAGCTTGCGGAGATTGAGGAGTGGATCAGCGGCATCCGCCGGGAACTCAAAAAGAAAGTGGTGCGCAAGCAGGAAAAAGAGGCGGTCAATCATAGGCTCTATGCATATATGCACGATATTTTTGGCGCGGAGGTAATCGAGCTTTTTGATATGCAGTATGACCCGGAGGAAAAATACCGCAGAAAAGAGACTGCCGCGCAGGCGGTAAGCCCGGAAAAGCAGCCGGAAGGGCAGGGGAATACGACGGAAAAGAGGGAGAAAACGGAATCGGCAGGACAGCCGGAAAAGAGCGTGGAGCCGGAAGGCGGGAATACATAGACGCTGAAGTCTCAAGACTTTGGCGTTTTTGCTGGATGTGAATAAGATAGAGTAAGGGGAGAGTTTGTCGGTATGTTGGAAAACTATCAGAGAGTGTATGCGGCGGTAGACCTTTCCGCAGTACTTTACAATATGGAGCGGATGCATGAAACGCTTTCACCGCAGACAGAGATGATCGGCGTGATAAAGACGGACGGCTACGGCCACGGCGCTGTGCCGATCGGCAGGGAACTGGAGAAACTGTCCTATGTGTTCGGCTATGCGACGGCCACGGCGGAAGAGGCCTTTCTTCTGCGGCGGGCAGGACTGGAAAAGCCGGTACTGGTTTTGGGCTATACGTTTCCCTATTCTTATGAGGAGCTGATTATACAAAAGATCCGTCCCGCAGTTTTCAGGAGGGACGCGCTGGAGGCTTTGAACGCTTGTGCCGCAAGGCTTAACAAAAAGGCGCTGGTGCATGTGAAGGTGGATACAGGCATGTCACGGATCGGCATCAGGACGGATGAAGAAGGGCTGGCCTTTATGGAATGGATCTCCAGCCTTAAGAATATTGAGGTGGAGGGCATTTTTACGCATTTTGCGAGGGCAGATGAGAGGGACCAGAAAGCGGCTCTTGCGCAGCTTGCACAGTTTACGGCTTTTGTGGCGGAAGCGGAACGGCGGACTGGGAGTCGGATTCCTCTGAAGCACTGTTCCAACAGCGCGGCAATCCTCACGCTGCCGCAGGCGAACCTTTCTCTGGTGCGCGCGGGCATAACCCTGTATGGTCTTTCCCCTTCCGGGGAAGTGAAAAGGGACATTCTCGCCCTGCGTCCTGTTCTTTCCCTGAAAAGCCGCCTGGTTTATGTGAAGGAGATCGAGGCGGGAACGCCCGTCAGTTACGGGGGCACTTTTGTGTCGAAGGAGCGGATGCGGATTGGCACTGTGCCGGTTGGCTACGGGGACGGGTATCCGAGAAGTTTATCCAATAAGGGCAGCGTGCTGATCTGTGGGCAACGGGCGCCCATCCTTGGGCGGATCTGCATGGATCAGTTTATGGTGGATCTATCGGATATTCCAGAGGCGCAGGAGGGGGAGGAAATCACCCTGATCGGCGCAGACGGCACGGATGAGATTACAATGGAAGAGATCGGGGAACTTTCGGGAAGATTTAACTATGAGCTTGCCTGTGATCTCGGGAAACGGATTCCGAGAGTGTATGTGAAAGAAGGCAGAGTTGTCTGCACGAGAGATGATTACGGGGAGAGCCTGTAGGGGAGCCGTGAGGGGAAAAGCATCATTATCCTGTATACGACCGAAAAAGACGGCAATACTATTGCTGGTAACAGGAAAACAGTAAGAGTAGCGAAAAGTCAAAGGAAGTGTAAGGTAATGAAAAGAGGAGATATTTATTATGCGGATCTTCGCCCGGTAGTTGGATCTGAGCAGGGCGGGGTGCGCCCGGTGCTGATCATACAGAACGATGTGGGAAATCGGCACAGCCCGACGGTGATCTGTGCGGCGATCACATCGAAGATGAACAAGGCGAAGCTCCCCACCCACATAGAACTGAGTGCGGGAAAATACGATATGGTGAAAGATTCGGTGATTCTCTTAGAGCAGCTGCGCACGATAGATAAGCAGCGCCTCAAAGACAGGGTATGCCATCTGGATTCAGATATCATGCGGGCGGTGAACGAAGGTCTGATGATCAGTTTGGAACTGGGTACATAGGATAAGAGGGGGATTTGACACAAAGGACAATACTTGATATGATATCTAGGTCAAATTTTATTTTATAAAGAAGGAGAAAAATAAATACTATGGAAGACGGAGGCTCGGGCAGTAACAGCATCCTGTGGTTCGTGGTCATGCTGATTCTGGAGATGGTTTTTTACGGTTTCAGCACGGCAATGCAGAACCGCAGGGGAATGGACAGAGAGGACGGCACAGCAGGCGGAGAGGAAGCCGAAGAGCAGACGGCAAAACAGAAAAAGAAGCAGGCCAGGCTGGCTTATATGATGGAACAGCACGCGGCCTATGCTACGGCCACACAGCTTGGCGTGGTGACCATCAATTTATTGCTGGGGGCATTTATCCTGTATCGGCTGAACAGTTATTTTTCGTTTCTGATATCGGATCAGGTGCGCGCCCGCTTTGGTGCGCCTGCCGGGTGGCAGATGCAGACGCTGGCATTGGCAGTGCCGTTTCTTGTAACTGCGTTTCTTTTGTACATAATTATGACAATCGGCGTTATGGTGCCGAAAAAGGCGGCGGCGAAACACCCCGATAAATGGCTCCTTGCGCTGGTCAACCCGTTTTACTACTATGTGCGGATTATTTCCCCCTTCAGCAGTCTGATTTTTGTCACGTCAAAGATGGTATTGCATCTGCTTGGCGTGCGGGATGCAGATGACAGGGAGGATGTGACGGAGGAGGAAATCCTCTCAATGGTGAGCGTGGGGCATGAGCAGGGAATCCTGCATGCCAGCGAGGCGGAGATGATTACGAATATCTTTGAGTACGGGGACAAAGAGGCCAAAGATATTATGATCAACCGCAACAATCTGATCGCCATAGACTGCACCATGACGTTACAGGAGGCGGCGGCCTTCATTGTGGAGGCGCACAACAGCCGTTTTCCCGTCTATGATGGAACCATAGACCATATTATCGGCATACTGCACTTGAAGGACGTGATGCGGATGCAGATGAATGAGAAGATGCGAAGCCGGCCCATCGGAAAAATCAAAGGGCTTTTGCGGGAGCCGCGGTTTATCACCGAGAAAAGAAAGATAAACGATCTCTTTCAAGTGATGCAGAAGGAGAAAATCCAGATGGTCATTGTCATTGACGAGTACGGACAGACGGCAGGTCTGGTGGCGCTGGAGGACATTCTGGAGGAGATCGTCGGCAATATTCAGGACGAGTACGACGAGGACGAAACTTATATCAGGGAGAGCGGCGCGGATCATTATGTGATTCAGGGAATGATGCCGCTGGAGGAACTGGAGGAAAAACTGCAGGTTTCCTTTGAGGATGAGCCATTCGACACGGTGAACGGTTTTGTGATCTCACGACTGGAGCATATCCCCGAGGAGGGGGAGGACTTCGAGTTTGCGTACGGAGGATATACGTTCCGTATTATGGAAGTGAAGGACCGTATGATCCAGACCGTGTCTGCAAGGAAAAACAGAGAAGAAGCAGAAACATAAAAGTACAGAAAACGGTGCATAAAGAAAGGACGGAGAGAAATGTCAGGACATTCAAAATTTGCAAATATCAAACACAAGAAAGAAAAGAACGATGCGGCGAAAGGGAAAATCTTTACGATCATCGGCAGGGAAATTGCGGTGGCAGTGAAGGAGGGAGGTCCCGATCCGGCGAACAACTTTAAGCTGGCCCAGGTGATTGCCAAGGCGAAGGCAAACAACATGCCCAACGACACCATCGACAGGGGCATCAAGAAGGCAGCCGGAGAAGGCGGAAACGTGGATTACAAGTATGTCACCTACGAGGGATATGGTCCAAGCGGCGTGGCAATTATTGTGGATGCGCTGACGGATAACATCAACCGTACAGCCGCCAACGTGAGAAGTGCTTTTACCAAGGGTAACGGCAGCATCGGCACACAGGGCTGTGTCTCCTTTATGTTTGACAAGAAAGGTCTTATCATCATCGACAAGGAAGAGTGCGACATGGATGCGGACGATCTGATGATGACCGCTCTCGACGCAGGCGCGGAGGACTTTTCCGAGGAGGAGGACAGCTACGAAATCTATACAGATCCCGACCAGTGGAGCGGCGTGGATGCGGCATTGAAAGAGGCGGGCGTGACGCCTGTTTCCTCCGAGGTGACCATGATTCCGCAGACGTGGGTGGAGCTGACTGACGAGGGTGCGGTCAAGAACCTGCAGAAGACGCTGGATCTTCTGGACGATGACGATGATGTGCAGGCGGTATACCATAACTGGGACGAGAGCGAAAAGTAACAGCGCGGCAAGAAATGCGAAAGACATTACACCAGCGGAGGATAAAATGAGTAAACCATATAAGAAAGAGACCATTTGCATTCAGTCGGGCTGGAAGCCGAAAAAGGGAGAAGCCCGGGTGCTTCCGATTTACCAGAGCACAACGTTTAAGTACGATAATTCAGAGCAGATGGGACGGCTTTTTGATCTGGAGGAGAGCGGTTACTTTTATTCCAGATTACAGAATCCGACCAACGACTTTGTTGCGCAGAAGATCTGTGAGCTGGAGGGCGGCGTGGCGGCCATGCTGACGTCCTCGGGACAGGCAGCAAACTATTATGCCGTTTTTAACATCTGTGAAGCGGGCGACCATGTGGTGATGAGTTCCACGGTCTACGGCGGCAGCTTTAATCTGATCACCTGCACCATGAAGAAGATGGGAATCGAATGCACTGTAGTAGATCCCGATGCGCCGGCGGAGGAACTGGAAAAAGCTTTTCAGGAGAATACCAAATGCGTGTTTGCGGAGACCATCGCGAACCCTGCGCTGGTGGTGCTCGATATCGAAAAATTCGCGGCGCTGGCCCACGCCCATCAGGTGCCTTTGATTGTGGATAATACGTTTGCCACGCCAATCAACTGCAATCCGTTTGCGTGGGGGGCGGACATCGTAACCCATTCCACCACAAAATATATGGACGGACATGCTATGGCTGTGGGAGGCTGTATTGTGGATTCCGGCAATTTTGACTGGGCGTCTTACCCGGAAAAGTTTCCCGGGCTGTGCAGGCCGGATGAATCTTATCACGGCATAGTCTACACGGAGAAATTCGGGAAGGCGGCTTATATCACAAAAGCCACAAGCCAGCTGATGCGTGATCTTGGTTCCATCCAGTCACCCCAGAATGCATTTTTGCTGAATGTTGGACTGGAAACGCTGCCTCTGCGCATGGAGAGACACTGTTACAATGCGCAGAAATGCGCCGAATATCTGCAGGCCCACGAGAAGGTGGCCTGGGTCAATTATCCGGGACTGCCCGGGAATAAATACTATGAACTGGCGAAAAAATATATGCCGAACGGAAGCTGCGGCGTGATTTCCTTCGGTTTGAAAGGCGGCAGGGAAGCGGCAGCCAGTATGATGGATCATCTGAAACTGGCGGCGATTGTGACACATGTGGCGGATGCGAGAACAAGTGTTCTGCACCCGGCGAGCCATACACACAGACAGATGAACGATGAGCAGCTGAAAGAGGCCGGGGTCGCGCCCGATCTGATCAGACTTTCTGTGGGGATTGAGCATATTGACGATATTATTGAGGATCTGGCGCAAAGTCTCGCGTGAGAAGAGAAGGATGGGATTATGACTTATCGGAAAACCTGGTTTGATTATGTGCTCTGGGCGGTTTACGCTGGAATCTGCGTAATGCTTCTGGCCTATGTGGGAAACCATATATATGCTTTCTATGTGGGAGCGCCGTTGACAAAGCTCGGTACATTTCTGCCTTTTCCGATTCTGTTATGTCTCTATCCGGGGATCCGGCTGTCCTCGCAGGCAATACGGAAAAAGTATCACTTTTCTTCCCACGCTTCGGCTATGGCGGAGTCCCTTGTGGTTTCCGTATCCTTTGTGTTCGGACTTCTTCTGCGGCTGAAAGAAGGGCTTCTCATGGCGTCCATCTATGCGGACGCGCCTGTTTTCGAGCCGGGAGAATACTATGAGATGGCGGTTGTGAGAGCGGGAGCGGACAGTCCGGCTCTGGCACACGGATTGAGTGATCTGTTTGTGCGCTCACTCAGGGTAGTTTTGTCCTTTCTGGGCAACAGTATGATGGCGGCTATGCTGTTCCAGATCTTTCTGCAGACGCTTGCCCTGCTGTTTGCCTATCTGGCTGTGAGGAAAGCTGCCGGCCGGTTTGCGGCATGTACGGTGCTTTTTCTGCTGGCGTTTTCTGATGCGTTTGTCCGAAAGATTTATGTGATTGATCCGGAATGTATGCTGCTGGCGGTTCTGCTCGCAGGGCTTTGGCTTGTACTCTGTTTTGTGAAGACGGTACTTTACAACAATAGAGGAACGGCTGATTTGGCGCGTGCGGCCATTCTTGGCATTGTCTTGGGATTTTTATGTTATCTGGACATGAGTATGGCGATTCTGTTTCTGTTCCTTGCAGGTCTTTTTACCGGGAAGATGTATGCGGAAGGCGGGCGGAAGCGTCTGGCTGGCAGTCTGTTTCTGATACTGGCAGGCAGTGCGGCGGGATTTATGTGCGCCATTGGCATTGACGCATCTTTTAGCGGTGTCAGCGTCTATCAGGGACTTATATCATGGATCACACCGTATTTAAATGTGGGGATGGGGGCGAGGATATTCAGTGTCATCGGGATGGCGTATCCTTTCTTTTCGGTGCTCTTCCTTCTGGCGTCCTTTTTGGGATTTGAGTTTATTCGTGGAGGGCGAGAGCAGGATTTTTCCTTGTGGCTTCTGCCCTGCATCCTTCTGTCTCCCGTCTTTTTGATGGATTTCAGCATTGTCGGGCTAGGCGGCGCAGTGCAGTTTTTCTGGAGTGTGCTGGCGGCTCTTGGCTTAAAGAATGCGGTGTTTGGCGGACAGGCAGAAGCTCTGCGGGAGAAAATTGAGGAAATCAATGCGGCTGCGGTGCCCATTCCCGCAACAGCGCCGGTTCCTGTATCTGGAGCGCCGGCGGAAAAGCCGCGTTTCATCGAAAATCCCCTTCCGCTTCCGAAAAAGCATGTCAAACGGGAGATGGATTATGATTATGACGTGCCGGAATCAGATATGCACTATCAGATAGAAATTGCGGCCGGGGATGATTTTGACAGATAGAAGGTATATATTTTTTGAAATAAAGCGATACTAGGAGAGAACCGAAAAAAGGTTCTCTTTTTTGTGTCATTCTTCATATACACGGAAATCAGAGAAGGGAGAGCACATATATGGGAAACAGTAAGAACACAAAAAGCAAGGATAACCAGAATAAGGACGAAAACGAAAAGGAAAAAAAGCGGGAGAACGAGAAGCAGAGGGACGAGCGGATTGAGAAGGTTGGCCAGGTAACGCTCGACGAGAATGCACAGCACCATAAAATTCATCTGCTCACGATCATCGGGGAAATCGAGGGTCATGACAATTTAAGCAGCAATTCAAAAACAACCAAATACGAGCATATCCTGCCACAGCTTGCGGCGATTGAGGACAGCGGGGAAGTGGATGGAGTTTTGATTCTTCTAAATACCATGGGCGGGGACGTGGAGGCAGGACTTGCCATTGCGGAGATGATTGCGTCACTGAGTAAGCCGACGGTATCCCTGGTGCTTGGAGGAAGTCATTCCATCGGTGTGCCCATTGCGGTGAGCACGGACTACTCCTATATCGTGCCGACGGGAACGATGGTGATCCACCCGGTGCGTTTAAGCGGCATGGTGATTGGCGTACAACAGACTTTCGACTATTTTAAGCAGATCCAGAACCGTATCACGGGCTTTGTATGTGAGCACTGCAGGATTCCAAAATCCCGTCTGGAGGAACTGATGATGGAGACGGGTATGCTGACAAAAGATGTGGGCACGGTGCTGGTCGGAAGGGAAGCCGTGGAGGAGGGTATCATATGTGAAGTGGGCGGTATCAGAGACGCGGTTGAAAAGCTCCATGATATGGTAGAAAAGAAAAGGGCAGATACAAAATAAGGGATGACAAGACAAAATGAAAATGCTATACTATTATAGGATTTTTAGGTAACTGTTTCGAAAGTACGAAATTATCACTAATTTTAAATACAGTGGGAGGCAGTCATGGCGGCTCAGAGTACGAGAGGGTCATCCACGAAGAAAAAAAATACAGGTGCGGGCAGGACAAACAAGGCTGGCTCCCGGACAAATAATCGAAGCGTAAGACAGGATGCGCCCATGGATCCGGCAGTCAGAAATGAAATTCTGCTGATTGTACTGGCGGCTCTCGCCCTTTTTCTATTTTTATGTAATTTTGGGCTGGTGGGTAAGTTTGGCAGTGCGGTCAGCAGTGTGATGTTCGGCGTTTTTGGTCTGCTTGCCTATGTGGCGCCCGTCATCATTTTTCTGATGATTGCTTTTGGCATGTTAAATGCGGGAAATCATATCGCGACGAGAAAACTGGTGGCAGGCATTCTCTTCGTCCTTCTTTTGGGCATGAGCTTTGAGTTTTTCAGCACAAATCCCACCGAGGCGGAGCGCTATCAGATCGCTGAGATTTATGTCCGCTGCAGTGAAGGGCATAAAGGGGGCGGCATACTGGCCGGCTCCCTGGCATATCTGTCCTGCAAGTTCCTTGGCCCGGTCGGCACGGTACTGCTGATTCTTGTTCTGGGCATCATCTGCCTGGTGATCATCACGGAGAAGTCCTTTATCGGCGGTGTGGCGGCCGGCGGGAGGAAGGTATACGAACGCTCCAGGGAAGATGCGGCCTACCGCAGGGAGCGGGCAGAAAGGCGGCGGGAGGCCCTTTCGGAAAGACGGGAGCGCGAGGCCAGGGAACGCAGACAGCGGGAAGAGGAGCTGGAAAATGAAAGGCTTCTGCGCATGGACAAGAAAGTGTCCGGCGTCATGCTGGATACGGCCCTTGGCAGGGAGCCGGAAAAAGTGACGGCTGAGAAAATACGGGATGATATCCATGAAATTACGCTTACTTATGAAGAGGAGGATACGGAGGAGCTGCCTCCTGTAAGAGAACGGGAACAGCATTCGTATCATTACATAGAACAGGAATCCGACGCGTTGAGTGAGATCCATATGGAGGAGGAAGAGCCGGAACAGGAGCCGGAACCGGCCGCAGTACCTGTGCAGGCAAAGAAGCCCATGGATTCCTATCAGCCGATGACGGGCAATCAGATAGCGCCAACGCCCGGAAGGGAACGTGTGTCGGCGGTAAGCAGCCCGGCGAAGCAGCCGGAGCGGCCTGCATTCTCTGCCGGAAAGAGCGGGAAAGATCATTATCGTTTTCCTACGCCGGATCTTCTGGCGCCGCAGAAGAAAAAGAAGGGCGCAGATTCCGACAGGGAGCTTAAGGAGACGGCTGCGCGCCTGGAACAGATTCTCGGCAATTTTGGCGTGAAGGTGAGTGTCACGCAGTACAGCAGGGGGCCGTCCGTTACCCGCTATGAACTGCAGCCGGAACAGGGCGTCAAGGTCAGCAAGATTGTCGGGCTTGCCGACGATATCAAGCTGAATCTGGCGGCTACGGATATTCGTATCGAAGCGCCCATTCCCGGAAAAGCGGCGGTGGGCATTGAAGTGCCGAATAAGGAAAATACAGCGGTGCCTTTCCGGGATCTGGTGGAGTCGCCGGAATTTGAAAAGTTTCAGGCAAACCTGATCTTTGCGGTGGGAAAGGACATTGCCGGAAAGACTGTGCTTGCAGATATAGCGAAAATGCCCCATCTTTTGATCGCGGGGGCAACCGGGTCTGGTAAGTCCGTCTGCATCAACACCATTATTATGGGGATATTGTTTAAGGCGCACCCGGAGGATGTAAAACTGATTATGATTGATCCTAAGGTGGTGGAACTTAGTGTATACAATGGGATTCCCCATCTGATGCTTCCGGTAGTGACAGATCCGAAGAAGGCGGCCGCAGCCCTGCACTGGGGTGTGGCGGAAATGACCAACCGCTATAAAAAGTTTGCGGATTTCAATGTCAGAGATTTAAAGGGTTATAATAAAAAAGTGGAGAGCATGCAGGCTTCGGGAGATCCCGATGCGCCGGAAAAGATGCCGCAGATTCTGATTATTGTGGACGAGCTGGCGGATCTGATGATGGTGTCGCCGGGAGAGGTGGAGGAATCCATCTGCCGTCTGGCACAGCTTGCGAGAGCATGCGGCATCCACCTGATCATTGCCACACAGCGTCCTTCCGTGGATGTCATCACCGGGCTGATTAAGGCCAATATGCCAAGCCGCGTGGCCTTTGCGGTGTCCAGCGGCGTGGATTCCCGCACTATTCTGGATATGGTGGGGGCGGAAAAACTTCTCGGCAAGGGAGACATGCTCTTTTATCCGCAGGGATATCCGAAACCCGCCCGCATGCAGGGGCCTTTTGTCTCGGATGATGAAGTATCGAACGTGGTAGAGTTTTTGAAGAACTATGCGCCCGAGAGTTCGGCGGATGAGGCGGTGGAAGAACAGATCAACAGTATCGCTGTGGAGTCTGGCCAGACAGGCGCATCAGGCGGAGCCGGTGATGCGGATTCCGCTTACGACGAATATTTTGCGGAGGCTGGCCGGTTTATCATTGAGAAGGACAAGGCGTCTATCGGTATGCTGCAGCGTATGTTTAAAATTGGCTTTAACCGGGCGGCACGCATTATGGACCAGCTTTGCGACGCCGGGGTTGTAGGCGAGGAAGAGGGAACCAAGCCGCGCAAGATTTTGATGAGTGCGGCGGAGTTTGAACAGATTCTCGGAGGTGAGTGAGGATACTTGAAACGCGGTATTCTTCGCGCAGGCTTCTGAAAGGAGAGGCATATGAAGACAGATATAGAGATCGCCCAGGCGGCGGAGCTTACCCCGATTACGGAGGTGGCGCGGCAGATCGGCATTGAGCAGGATGATCTGGAGGTTTACGGCAGATATAAGGCGAAACTTTCGGAGGAATACATAGAGAAAATCAGAAAGAACCCGGAGGGGAAGCTGATTCTGGTGACGGCCATCAATCCTACCCCGGCGGGGGAGGGAAAGACCACGGTTACGGTCGGATTGGGGCAGGCCTTTTCCAGGCTCGGAAAAAAGGCTGTGATTGCCTTGCGGGAGCCTTCTCTTGGGCCGTGCTTCGGCATCAAAGGCGGTGCAGCCGGAGGCGGGTATTCCCAGGTGGTGCCGATGGAGGATTTAAACCTTCATTTTACGGGAGATTTTCACGCAATCACATCCGCCAATAATCTGCTGGCGGCGCTTTTGGACAATCACATCCAGCAGGGAAATCTGCTGCGGATAGATACAAGACAGATTATCTGGAAGAGATGCCTGGACATGAACGACAGGGCGCTGCGCAACATCGTGATCGGTATGGGCGGCAAGGCAAACGGCGTGGTGAGAGAGGATCACTTTATTATCACGGTTGCTTCCGAGATTATGGCGATTCTCTGTCTGGCGGTAGATTTTAAGGATTTGAAGGAGCGTCTTGCGCGTATTATTGTGGCTTATGATGATTCCGGCAATCCGGTGACGGCAGAGGATCTGCAGGCGGTGGGCGCCATGGCTGCGCTGTTAAAGGATGCCATGAAACCGAATCTGATCCAGACACTGGAACATACGCCTGCCCTCGTGCACGGCGGTCCTTTCGCCAATATCGCCCATGGCTGCAATTCCGTGATGGCCACGAAGACAGCTCTCAAAATGGCGGATTATGTCATTACGGAGGCAGGATTCGGTGCGGATCTGGGCGCGGAGAAATTTTTCGACATCAAGTGCCGGATGGCGGATTTAAAGCCGGACGCTGTGGTGCTGGTTGCCACCGTGAGGGCGCTGAAATATAACGGCGGCGCGGCCAGGGAAGACTTGTCCAGGAAGGACATGAAAGCCTTGCAGGCGGGTATTGTGAACTTGGAGAAGCATATCTCGAACATCCATAAATACGGGGTGCCCATTGTGGTTGCACTGAACGCATTTGCCTCAGATACGCAGGAAGAAATCGACTATGTACAGAAATTCTGTGAGGACAGGGACTGTGAGTTCTCCCTCGCGGAAGTGTGGGAGAAAGGCGGAGAAGGCGGAGAAGCTTTGGCGGGGAAGGTGCTCGATACGCTGGAGAACAAGGTGAGTCTTTTTGCGCCGCTCTATGAGGATGATCTGTCCTTGACGGAAAAAATCCACACCGTCGCGTCAGAAATCTATGGGGCTGGCGGTGTAACATACACGGCATCGGCGAAAAAACAGTTGGAGAGATTGGAAACGGCTGGCTTCGGGAGACTGCCTGTCTGCATCGCTAAGACGCAGTATTCGCTCTCGGACGATCCGAAACTTCTGGGCCGCCCGATCGGCTTTGAGATGCATGTGCGCGAGGTCTATGTGTCGGCGGGAGCGGGGTTTGTCGTGGCGCTGACAGGCGATGTGATGACCATGCCGGGACTGCCCAAGGCTCCGGCTGCCTATCGGATCGATGTGGACGATGACGGGAAGATTGTAGGGCTGTTTTAGCGTGAAAAAAGTTTCACGCATGGATTTGAAATTGCGGAAAGAAAGGGTGAAAAAATGCCACAGATTATAGATGGAAAAGCCATTTCGGCACAGATCAAGGATGAGGTGAAGGAACAGGTTGCGGCGCTTGCCGCGCAGGGGAAAAAGGTCTGCCTTGCGGTGATACAGGTGGGGAATGACCCCGCATCCAGCGTTTATGTGGGAAATAAGAAGAAAGCCTGTGCCTATGTGGGGATTGAATCCCTGGCTTATGAGCTTGCGGAGGAGACGACCCAGGAAGAGCTGCTTTCCCTGATAGGGGAATTGAACGCCAAAGATGAGGTGAACGGCATTCTGGTACAGCTCCCCCTGCCTGCGCATATTGATGAGGACGCGGTGATCCGGGCCATTGACCCGAAAAAAGATGTGGACGGTTTTCATCCCCAGAGTGTGGGGGCTCTCTGCATCGGACAGCCGGGTTATGTTTCCTGCACGCCCGCAGGGATTATCCAGCTTTTGAAGCGTTCGGGAATCGAGATTGCCGGAAAAGAGTGTGTGGTGATCGGCAGAAGCAATATTGTCGGCAAGCCGATGTCGCTTTTGCTGCTTAGGGAGAATGGCACGGTGACGGTGGCCCACTCCCGGACCAAAGACTTAAAAGAAGTGACGAAGCGCGCTGATATACTCGTGGTGGCGGTTGGGAAGCCGAAAATGATTACCAGAGAGTATGTGAAAGAAGGTGCGGTGGTGATCGATGTGGGCATTCACCGAAATGAAAACAATAAACTGTGCGGGGATGTGGATTATGAGGATGTGGCGCCGGTCTGCAGCGCGATTACCCCGGTGCCCGGCGGTGTCGGACCGATGACCATCGCCATGCTTATGTATAACTGTTGTGCAGCAGTTCAGCCAGACCACAGATAGGCGTGAGCTGAACGCTGATGATAGCAAAGAAGGAAACGGCCTATGAAATGTCCTCATTGCGGACATGAAATGCCGGACGGCTGTCTGCTCTGCGAAAAGTGCGGAGAGGAGATCCAGATCGTGCCGGATTTCGAACCCGAAATAGAAAACAGCATAACGGAGACGCTTTCCACGCTGGTTTCCGAGCAGGAGGAGCCGGATGGGGTGGATGAGATCGAAAGTGAGGCGGAGACAGACGTCAGAGCATGGGGGAGGAGCCGGAAACCGCAGGTGATTCTCGCTCTGGCAATCCTTGTTCTCGCAGCGCTTATTTCTTATGCCCTTTATGCCTATCATATCCATACGGTGGATTACCAGATTGATAAGGCGGCTGCCTTTGCAGAAAAGGGGGCTTACAGTGAGGCGATAGCCTGTCTGGAGGCGGCCTACGCGGATTACCCGGAGGAGGCGAGGATTCTCTTTCTGGAGGCGGACTATTACTATCTGCAGCAGATGGATAATTACGCGCTTTCGGCCCTTATGAAAATTATAGACAAGGAGTCCTCACCGAGGTATTCCATGGAGGATGTGGAGGAGGCATACGGGAAGATTGTCACGATCTATGCCAATCAGAAAGAATACGGGCTGATTAACGATCTGCTGTCATCCTGTGAGAATGAGCGGATTGTGAGCAGATTCCAGAGCTATCTGGCCATGGAGCCGGAATTCAGCTATGTGGAGGGAAGCTATGCCGAGGTGATCCCGCTGAAACTGAGTTCCAACACGGCGGGGACGATCTACTACACGCTTGACGGATCAAAACCCAATAAGGACAGCCAGATCTATACGTCGCCGCTCTTTCTGGAAACGGGAGAGTATACTGTCAGCGCTTTTTTTGTCAATGATTATGGCATTGAGAGCGATGTGGTCACAAAGACTTATGTGATTAATCTTGCGGTGCCCAATGCGCCGGTGGTGGAGCTTTACAGCGGTGAATATACGGAGGCTACCATGATCGCCGTGGAGCCGGCGGAGAGCTGTAAAACGTTCTATACCACGGATGAGTCGGAGCCGACTGCGGACAGCGTGCCTTATACAGGACCGATCCCCATGCCCCTCGGAAAGACATTGTTTAAGTTTGTAAATATCAGCAGTGAGGGGATTGCCAGTGAGGTGACGACGCGTACCTTTACGCTCAGACTGCGCGGGGCTATCGCGACGGAATCAGCTGTGACCAATTTGGTCAACCGATTGGTGGAGACAGGATATCTGGATGATGCGACGGGGAAAAATCCCAGACAGAGCGGCATTTTGAGCTATCAGTTCAGTTCTGTGCTCCGGGTCGGGGAGGAAGACTATTATACCATCAACGAGTATTACGACGACGGCACAGGGCTGCTGAGCCGTACAGATAAAGTCTTTCTGGTGCAGGTTTATGAAGGTACGGCGGCGCAGCTTGGTTATGACGAGAACGGAGAATTTATGGCGAATGTGATATAAAAACATCGTGCCAAATATTATGTCTTGCAAAAACAGATGACTTTCGCTATTATGGAATAGTTCGGATAAATGGATAAAAATGTGAAGGTATTGGACAGTTACAAGAAGGAGTGTTGAGATGTACAGGATTATAAGAGCAGAAGAACTGGCAGCGAATATCTATCTCATGGATGTGGAAGCGCCCCGTGTGGCGAAAGCCTGTCAGCCGGGACAATTTGTCATCGTCAGAATGGATGAGGAGGGAGAGCGGATTCCCCTTACCATCTGCGACTATGACAGGGAAAAGGGAACCGTCACCATTGTATTCCAGGTGGTGGGGGCAGCTACGGAAATGATGAGGCATTTAAAGACAGGAGACAGTTTCCAGGACTTTGTAGGGCCGCTTGGCTGCCCTTCTGAGTTTGTGGCGGAAGATATCCAGGCGCTCAAGGAGAAAAAGATTCTCTTTGTTGCCGGGGGACTTGGCACCGCGCCCGTCTATCCGCAGGTAAAGTGGCTGCATGAGAGAGGGGTTGACGCGGACGTGATCGTTGGAGCGAAGACGAAGGATCTGCTCATTATGGAGGAGGAGATGAAGGCAGTTGCCGGAAATCTTTACATAACTACAGATGACGGCTCCTACGGCAGAAGCGGTATGGTGACGAAGGTGATAGAGGATCTGATCGAATCCGAAGGGAAATCTTACGACGTATGCGTGGCGATCGGTCCTATGATTATGATGAAGTTTGTCTGCCTGACCACGAAAAAATATGACCTGCCCACCGTTGTCAGCATGAACCCCATTATGGTGGACGGCACAGGCATGTGCGGCGCCTGCCGCCTGACTGTTGACGGCGAAGTGAAGTTTGCCTGCGTGGACGGCCCTGAGTTTGACGGCCACAAAGTAGATTTCGATCAGGCGATGAAGCGTCAGCAGATGTATAAGACGAAAGAAGGAAGAGATTACTTAAAGGCGAAAGAGGGAGACACGCATCACGGCGGGTGCGGGAACTGTGGAGGTGATAGATAATGCAGGCAGATGTGTTAAAAAAAGTTCCTGTCCGTGAACAGGATGCGAAAGTGCGTGCAGCGAATTTCGAGGAAGTATGTCTCGGCTATGACAAAGAGGAAGCGATGTGCGAGGCAGCCCGCTGCATCAACTGTAAGAATGCACAGTGCATTAAGGGATGTCCCGTAGCCATCGACATTCCCGGTTTTATAGAGAAGGTGAAGGAGGGCGACATCGCCGCCGCTTACCAGGTTATCAGCGAATCCTCCGCCCTGCCTGCTGTCTGCGGCCGTGTGTGCCCGCAGGAGAGCCAGTGCGAGGGAAAATGTATCCGCGGCATTAAGGGAGAGCCTGTCTCCATCGGCAAGCTGGAGCGTTTCGTGGCTGACTGGGCCAGAGAGAACGGCGTGAAGCCCGAGGGTGCGGCGGAAAAGAAAAACAAAAAGGTGGCAGTCATCGGTTCCGGCCCTGCCGGGTTAACCTGTGCGGGCGATCTGGCAAAGATGGGCTATGACGTGACGATTTTTGAGGCGCTCCATGAGCCCGGCGGCGTGCTTGTCTACGGTATCCCGGAGTTTCGTCTGCCGAAGAAGGCAGTTGTGGCGAAGGAAATTGAGAATGTGAAGAGCCTTGGCGTGAAGATAGAGACCAATGTGGTGGTAGGAAAATCCGTCACCATCGACGAGCTGATGGAGGACGAAGGATTTGACGCCGTGTTTATCGGTTCCGGCGCGGGCCTCCCGAAATTCATGGGGATTCCCGGAGAACAGGCGCTTGGCGTATTCTCCGCCAATGAGTATCTGACCAGAAGCAATCTGATGAAGGCCTTTGACGAGACTTCCAATACACCCATTATGCTCGGGAAGAAGGTGGCTGTTGTGGGCGGCGGAAACGTGGCGATGGACGCTGCGAGAACCGCACTCCGTCTTGGCGCGGAGGTGCATATCGTGTACCGCAGGAGCGAGGAAGAACTGCCCGCGCGTGTGGAGGAAGTGCACCACGCGAAAGAGGAGGGAATCATCTTTGACCTTCTGACCAATCCGACAGAAATTCTTTCGGACGAAAACGGCTGGGTTTCCGGCATCAAGTGTGTGCGCATGGAGCTGGGTGAGCCTGACGCGTCCGGCAGACGCCGCCCGGTGGTGATCGAGGGATCTGAGTTTCTGATGGAGGTGGATACGGTGATTATGTCGCTCGGCACGTCCCCGAATCCGCTGATCTCGTCCACCACAGAGGGACTTGAGGTAAATAAGTACAAATGTATCGTGGCGGAGGAGGACTTCGGCGCAACCACGAAAGAGGGCGTCTATGCGGGCGGTGATGCGGTAACAGGCGCGGCCACCGTAATTCTCGCCATGGGAGCCGGAAAAGCGGCTGCAAAGGGAATCAACGAGTATCTTTCGAAATAGAGAATGTGCTATGAAATCTGCCTGTCGGAACGTGACGGGCAGATTTTTTCTAAGGAATTCTTAATAATTTGCGACACAGAATCTTTAAGAATATCCGTTATGATGGTAGGCAGAACAGAAAAACAGGCCGACAAAGACAGAAAGGTGTGGAGAATATATGAAATTGACTGATCCAGACAATGAAAAAAAGGGGAGAGAACGGGAAGAGGAGGAACAGAGTTTTCTGCAAAAACCCATAATGACGAAAATTCTTCTGGGAGTGATTGCCGTTCTTCTGATCTGCATTCTCGTGCTGCTCACCATAGTGGCCAGCAATCGGAAGAACAGCGAGGATAAGACGGACCAGGATCTCCAGCAGAGCATTACAGATTACGCAAAAGAACAGCAGGATCTGGAAGAACAGGTTCTGGAAGAGGAGGAGCCTGCGGCAGTTGAGCCTCTGCCCGAAGAAACCGAGGAGGAAGAGGAGCCAGAGGAAGAGGACGAGGAAGAGCTGGTTTCTGCCGACAATGAGAAAACGGCCATCGTGGTAGATATCGAGGACGAGAACGATGAGGCGTACACGAAGGAATATATTTTAAAGGAAGCCTACCCCTTTTTTGCGGACAACAACCAGGAGGCCATCTGGGATCTGGCCCATCTGAAGCGTTATGTGAAGCTCTCCAAAGGGCTTGAAGGAAGCGGGGATTACTATTACCAGGGCGACGTAAACAGCGAAGGAAAACCCCACGGCACAGGGCTTGCCATCTATGAAAAGAACAGCTACTATTTCGGAGAGTGGAGCCACGGGGTGAGAAACGGCAAGGGCACCTGGTTCCGATTCTACATCAACCAGAAGAACAAGACGAACGCTATGGGAATTTATATGTCCCACAGCTATTCCGGGGAGTGGGCCGGCAATCTGCCTAACGGTCAGGGGGCGGAGCACTATGACGTGGACATCTCAAAGCTTGCGCCGACACAGGGCAGGATTTTGCAGAATGTGGTGGGCTCTTTTAAGAATGGCCTTTACGACGGGGATCTGTATGCCAATACCGTGGACTATATCGGCAATGTGCAGGAGTGGGACGGCATCGCCGAGGAAGGCGTATTCAAACTGTGGCGGGATATGAGCGCCATAGGCGAGTGCTCTGTGTGGCGTTACAGGGACGACCATTCCGTCTGCCTGGACATAGATAAGTCCGAAAATAAGAATCAGGGCATCAGAGAACTGTTAAAATAGTTGCAATTTGTACAAAAGGATAATAAAATAGAACCGTACAGATGATTTTGTGTGCAGATTTTCCAATTCGTAAGATAAGGAGGGTGTGTTTATGCCCCAATATCAGAGCAGCGAAGCAAAGGCGGAGGATAACAAATCCTCTGCATACACACTTCTGGCGGTCGGCGGAGTAGGTTTCCTTGCGGTGTTACTGATCTTTTTCAATGTGATACCGATTTACAGAAATGCGGGGATTACCAAATATCTGGTCTGCGGCGTTATGGGCGCGATGTTTGTTCTTTTTATCGTGTTCGGCTTTGTGTCCATGCGGGATTCCAGACTGCTTTTGGTAAAAGCGAAATCAGAGAACTCCCTGCGCTCGGAGATTGCCAGGTGGTGTCGGGAAAATCTGGACCGTTCCGCCATAGACGCAGAAATTCTGGAAGAGGGGGAGCAGCTTGAGGAGCTGACGGAGGAGGAAAAATACTACAGGCGCACAGAGCGGATGCGGGCGGCCATTGACGATAAGTTTATGAATCTGGATGAGGCGTTCGTGGACGATTTTGTGGACGGGTATTATCAGGAAATGTATGAGGATAACGGTAATCACAGTCGGTAAACTGAAGGAGAAGTTTTTCCGCGAGGCGGTGTCCGAGTACGAAAAACGGCTGGGACGCTACTGTAAACTGGAGATCCGCGAAGCAGCCGATGAAAAAACGCCGGACAAAGCCTCGGAAATCCAGCAGGAGCAGATCCTGCAAAGGGAGGGGGAGCGCATCCTCAGGCTTTTGCCGGAAGGCGCCTATGTGGTGACGCTGGAGATCGAAGGGCGTAAGTTTACTTCCGAAGCCTTTGCATCTACGATAGAGCGGCTGGGAGTAGGCGGTGTAGGACATATAGCCTTTGTGATCGGCGGTTCTCTCGGTCTGCACCATACGATAAAGGAGAGGACTGATCTGCCGGTCAGCTTCTCGGATATGACATTCCCGCACCAGTTGATGCGGGTTGTTTTGTTGGAGCAGATTTACCGGGCGTTTCGGATCATAAACGGGGAACCGTACCATAAATAGAGTGATTCTCTGTGCATAATATGCGGCTGCGTTCATATAGTATAACATGAGAAGAGAGAACAGACGCCAACCATTTTCGCCGTTTACCAGATCGAAGGAGCTGATCGTGGAATCCCTGAAGCTGCCCAAGGATACTATGCTGGGAGCGGCTATTGTGACGATTACGGGGAACCGTGAGGCTTTTATTGAAAATTATAAGGGGATATTGGAATACACCACCGAGTCTATTGTGCTGCAGGGCAAGAACGCTAAGATCTGCTTTGAGGGGAGCAGCCTTTCCATCGACTATTATACCAATGAAGACATGAAAATCAGCGGAAAGATCGATGCGCTCCGCTATATCTGAGCGCACAGTGCAGGGGAAGATATATGCTTCATTGGATCCAGTATTTGAGAGGGTATGTGACCGTTAAAGTGTGGGGCTATTCTGTGGAGCGTCTTTTAAATCTTTGCGGCAATCACGATGTCCTGGTCTGGGATATAGAGGATCATGGCGATTACCATACGATGCACATCAGCATAGCGGGGTTTTTTGCCTTGAAGCCTCTTTTGAAAAAAACAGGGACGAGGGCGGCTGTGATAGGCAAATACGGCCTGCCTTTTTTTGTGTCAAAAATGTGCAGAAGGAAACTGTTCGTGGCGGGGCTGATCGGCTGTATTTTCTTCTGGTGCCTTGCATCCCGTTTTATCTGGGATATTCGGATTGAGGGGAACTTTGCCCTGACGGAAGACGTGCTGATGGATTATCTGGAAGAGCAGGGCGTTCATACTGCCATGAAAAAGAGCGCGCTGGAGATCGGGGAACTGGAGCAGGCGCTCAGGGAGGACTATGATCTGATTACATGGACCTCCGTACAGCTTCGGGGAACCACGCTTCTGATCCATATAAAGGAGAACGAGATGCCAGTCTATGATGACCGCAATAAGGCCGCATCAGATAAAGGCATGGATCTTGTGGCTGAGAAAGCGGGCGTGGTGACTTACATCATTACCAGAAGCGGCGTGCCGCAGGTGGCCTGCGGGGACAGCGTGGAGAAAGGGGATGTGCTGGTGAGCGGCGCGGTTCCCGTCTACAACGAGGATACCACCGTGCGCAAATACCAGTATGTGGAGGCTGATGCGGACATTACCCTGGCTTATGACCGAAATCTTTCACTGGAGGAGGAGGTAGCTTATGATGAAAAATGTTATACGGGGGAGACGATTGAGATTCCTGTAATAAGTACGGGAGAAAAAGAAGTCGCTTTTCGTTTTCGAAAGGTTCCTTACACGTTTTACGATGCCAGCGAGGAGAAAAAGCAGGTGCAGCTTCTGGATCATCTCTATCTGCCTCTGTATTACGGAAAAAGAACGGTGCAGGAATATGAAATTGTGCCGAAAATGCATACGGATGAGGAGATGAAGACACTCCTGCAGGAGCGGTGGCGAAAAATTATCTCAACTTTAAATGAAAAAGGGGTACAAATTGCAGAAAAAAATGTTACAATAAAAAAGAATGATAAAAAATGGGTGTTATATGCCCATATGCAATTAGAAGAATCGGCGGTTAAACTGGTGCCGACCGTGACGGAGCCGGTGGATGACTCTTCGGAAGAAGAAGCTTCGGAGGAAGAGGCACAGACAGATTAGCGCAGGCTGTGATTTTTGAAAGGCAGGGAATGGAAGCGTTTACAGTCAGTATTGATGTGCCAATGGAGCACATGCGGAATCTTTTCGGGGAGTTTGACTCCCATATCAAGAGAATCGAGAATGACTTGAAAGTGATGATCGTAGACAGGGACGGCGCCGTTCGGATATCCGGGGCGCGTGAAGCGGCAGAGCAGGCCGCCAGGATTGTGAACGAGCTGCTTGCCCTGTCAAAGAGAGGAACGATTTTGGAGGAACAGAGTGTGGATTATGCCATTGAACTTGGTAAGGAGCATAAGGAGGACATGCTGCTTGCCATGGATAGCGACTGTATCTGCCATACCGTAAGCGGTAAGCCGATCAAACCAAAGACCTTGGGGCAGAAGCAGTATGTGGACGCCATGCGTGATCATATGATTGTTTTCGGGGTGGGGCCTGCCGGTACGGGCAAGACCTATCTGGCGATGGCGATGGCGGTGACGGCTTTTAAGAACAACGAGGTGAGCCGCATTATTTTAACAAGGCCGGCTATTGAGGCGGGAGAGAAGCTTGGGTTTCTTCCCGGCGATCTGCAGAGCAAGGTAGATCCGTATCTGCGGCCGCTCTACGATGCGCTTTATCAGATTATGGGCGCGGAAAGCTTTGCGAGGAACATGGAAAAGGGGCTGATTGAGGTGGCGCCTCTGGCATATATGCGTGGACGGACACTGGATAACGCCTACATTATTCTGGATGAGGCGCAGAACACGACCCCGGCGCAGATGAAAATGTTCTTGACAAGAATCGGGTTTGGATCCAAAGTGGTGGTTACCGGGGACGCTTCCCAGAAAGATCTGGCGCCGGATATGAAATCCGGGCTTGATGTGGCAGTGAGGGTGCTGTCGAAAGTGGAAGATATCTCTTTTTGTAACTTGAGCAGTAAGGACGTGGTCAGACATCCGCTTGTCCAGCGGATCGTGAAGGCTTACGATGACTACGAGGCAAAAGAAAAACGACGCAGTGAGCAAAAAATAGGAAACAGGAATTACAGGCGTGGAAAATAATACTAATCTTCAAAAAAACAGCAATATGATAAAAAGAATCGTGGTTTTTATGTTTATGTTTGCCCTGGCAGGGGTAATTGCATGGGCCGGCAGTGTATTTTACCGCAGTCAGACAGACCAGATGATCCGAAATGTCGTTATGATTCTCGCCGGGAGCGGGATTGTCATTTTTTCCTATGTGATGAGTGAGACAAGCGGTTTTTTTGTCTATCGGAATGAGGGACATTATGGAAGATTTGCCCTTACCTATCTGGCAAGTCTGGTGTCGGCGGTGTTTCTGCCGTTTCTTCCCGTTACGGGATGGCCCTTTCTGGTACTTTTTGTACTGCTTGGCGTATTCTCAAACGGCATGACGGGACTTGTTTCGGGAAGTCTGTGTCTGCTTCTTGCCGTGAATTTTGCAGGCTGTGACTATGCGATCTTCTGGCTCTATTTTATCAGCGGCATGGCCGGGATACTGGTGTTTGCCACGCTGGATGAGGAGTTCCGGGTGGGGATTCCGATGTTAATTTCCCTGCTGGTCCTTGCGCTCAGTCTGACGGCAAATGTGATCCTTTTTGCGCAGGAGCGGCTTTCTATCGCCCAGTTTATGATACCGGGCATCAATCTGATGGTGTGCTGCATCCTGCTTCTGGTCAGTCTGAAGATGGTGAGCTCCACGGTGATTCACAGGTACCGGGATAAATATATGGAGATTAACGACCCGGAGTGTCCTCTGTTGGTACAGCTCAAAGAGTTTTCCAAGGAGGAGTATTATCACGCCATTCACACTGCCTATCTGGGAGATAAGGTTGCAAGAAGCCTTGGCATTGACGATGCGGCGGTGAAGGCGTGCGGATATTATCACAGAATCGGAAAGCTGACCGGGGAAAACACATGGGAAAATGTGTCCGCAGTCTGTGAGAAATATCATTTCCCGCCGAAGACAAAACAGGTTTTGAAAGAATATGTGGATCCGGATGCAAAGATTGTTTCCAAGGAGACGATCGTTGTCCTGCTTGCGGACTGCATTGTCTCTTCCATTCTGTATCTGTTTGCGAAAGATCCCAAGGCGGAACTGGACTATGAGCAGTTGATCGACACTGTCTTCAAAAAGAAATTTGAGACGGACGAGCTTTGGGGAAACGAGATTACCTTAAGACAGATCTGTGAGATGAAAAAAATATTTATCAAGGAGAAGCTATACTATGACTTCTTACGTTGAGCATGAGACGGAGCAGACTTTTTCTTTCAGTGAGAAGGAATTGCTTGACCTTGTCATGGCGGCTGTTCTCGACAGCGAAAACTGCCCTTATGAAGCCACGGTGAACCTTCTGCTGACAGACGCTGCAGGCATAAGGGCGTACAATAAAGAGTACAGAAATATAGATTCGGAGACGGACGTGCTCTCTTTTCCAAACCTGGAATTTGCGACGCCGGGTGACTTTTCCGGCGCGGAGGAACAGGAGGCGGACTGCTTTGACCCGGACAGCGGAGAGCTGGTTCTGGGCGACATTATTCTGAACGCAGCGCGGGTGAAGGAGCAGGCGGCAGAATACGGGCACAGCGAACGCAGGGAATTTGCCTTTCTTCTGGCCCACAGCATGTATCATCTGTGCGGTTACGACCATATGGAAGCGGAAGAGGCGGCTGTGATGGAGGAAAAGCAGGAGCGTGTACTGCAGGAGCTTCAGATTACAAGAGATGAAAGGTAACACAAATATTGAGGTAAGAATGAATATACAATGGATGGCGAAAAATCTGAAAAACAGGATTGTTCTCTCAGCGGGGATCGTTTCTTATATGCTGCTCTTTCTTCTTCGGATTCCCCTTTCGAGGGTGATCGGGGACGAGGGCCTGGGGCTTTTTGCTCCGGCTTTTGAATTGTTTGTATTGACTACATTGGTCGTATCATACGGTATGTCGGGAGCCATGTCGGGCATCATCCGTTACCGGGTAAAACGGGAGCGGTATCGGAATGCGGACAAGGTTTTTAAGACTGCCTTTTTTATGAATCTGTTTCTCGGTGTGGTGATGGCGCTTTTTCTGCTGGTGTTTTCTTCCTGGATTGCAGAGATTCTGGTTTTGGAGCGGTTGAGCCGTATGGCGGTGATGGCGGCGGCGCCCTCGGTGTTTTTCGCGGCGATGATCGGTATTTTCAGGGGTTATTTTAGCGGTTACGGCATGGGTGTGCTCACGGCACATTCTCAATATATAGAGAAAATTGCCATGTTTGCGGGAACGCTGATCTGCGGCAGGGCTTTTTACGGTTATGGACAGAAAGTCGCCGCTCTTTATCAGGTGGAGGCGCACGGCTATGCCTACGGGGCGCTCGGCGCGATGGTGGGTGTTTTTCTTTCCCAGGTGATCGCCCTGCTTCATCTGCTTCTGGTTTATGTGATTTATGCGGGGGCTTTTAAAGGACGCCCGGGGCAGGACAACAGCAGGCGTGCGGAGACACGCTTTGAAATACAGAGAATGCTTCTCATCAATCTGGTGCCGCTTTCGGCAGCCGTCGTGCTGTCCAACCTGTTTATGATCGCAGATCAGCGTTTTTTTAACCACTGTATGAATATGACGGAGAAGGGGAATGTGCGCACGGTCCAGTGGGGGTGCTACTACGGTAAATTTGCACCGCTTTTGGGTATATGCGCGGCGATTTCCTGTCTGTTTGTACACGGATTGACCAGCAAAATATCCAGTGCCTATGAGAGAGAAGAATACCGCAGTATGCGGGAACGGATGGGCCGGGCAGTGCGGAACACATCCATGGTTTCCTTCCCGGCGGCAGTTTATGTGGCTGTTCTGGGAAAACCGCTTTCTGTATGCTGTTATGGGAGAGCGACAGCGCAGTCTGCGGTATTGGCGGGATGGCTTTCAAAGGGGGCGGTTCTGATTGCTCTGTTTACCTTCAGCTTCCTGTTCGGGCAGATTCTGTACAAAATGCGTATGATCCGTGAACTTTTTCTCACGGCTGCCGCCGCCTTCGTTGTGCACATGGCTGCCGCCTACTTTATGACGCAGCGCGGGCATATGGGCGCGGATGGACTGCTCTGTGCTCTGATTTTGTTTTTTGGCGTCTATATGGTTCTGGCATTTGTGTTTTTGAACCGTCGTGTAAAATACAAGCCGGACTGGTTTATCGGTGTTTTGTTTCCGCTGGCTGCCGCTGCGGTTTCCGGGCTTATTGTGTATCTGCTCAACAGACTGCTTTCCGGCTTTGCGGGAGCGACGGTCTGCATTATCGTTTCCCTGCTTACAGGGCTGCTTTTTCATATCTTCTTCCTCGTGATTCTTCGCGTGATCGGGGAGGTGGAACTGCAGGAAATGCCGTTTGGCTTCTTATTCATTATGCTTGGCAGAACAATAGGCATTTTGTGAGATTGTTGTATAAAAAACAGGAATTGGCTGATACTGATTACAGGAAATCCGACAAGAGAGGTTTAAAACGGAATGAAGCTTGTAAAACGTATCAGTCTTTTTATGACATTATCTGTGGTCATGTTAGGTCTTGGCGGCTGGGGTGCGCTGAAGGCGGAGGAATTTTTCTATCCGCATAGATACCGCCATAGAATGGAGAGCGCTGACACAGAGGAGGCTGCGGATGGCTTTCTGGAGTCAATATCGCAGTTTGCAGATGAGATTTCTCCATCTACGCCTTTTTCACAGGAAGAGCAGACAGACAAGGCGGTGGAGGAGCAGGTCATTGATACAGAGGTGGAGGATCAGATCATTGAGGCGGCGGCAGCGCAGGAGTCTGTCGTGTCGGCGGATACGCGGTATCTGTTAGAAATGGTGGATCTGTCAAAGGGAACCGTCACAGAGAGCGAGGAGACAATTCCCGTCATGTACATCGGTCTGAACAGAGAGGAGCTTCTGGAGGCATTATCCGCCTATGAGGACAATCCGCCGTTGTCGGAGCTGGAGCAGGGATTTGAAACGATCGAGCTGACCGCCTTTTCCAGAGACCGGGTGGCGGTCTGTAAGTACTACAAAGAGAAAGAACCGCAGGGATTCTATCTGTTGGTTGCGGATCATTTTATTGTGGTGTACGAGCAGGACAGAAGTACACTTTACATGAATACGGATATTTTGCTGGAACGGCTGCCGGACACTCTCCAGCGGGAAATCGTGGAGGGAAAGTTTGTGGCGAGCGAGGAGGAGTTGTATCTCTTCCTGGAATCCTACTCCAGTTAACATTGCGGGAAGGGAAGGAACTTATGAGCAGACAGATTGCGGTGATCGGCGGCGGCGCGGCCGGTATGATGGCGGCGGTGCAGGCGGCGGCCGGCGGCGCGGCGGTGGCCGTGTATGAGAAAAACGACAGAGTGGGAAAAAAGATTTTGTCCACAGGGAATGGCAGATGTAATTTTTCCAACGAAGCGATGGGGGAACAGTTCTATCACGGGAGCGGGACGGTTTTGCTGGGCGGGGCGCTTTCCGCATTCGGCGTGGCGCAGACGAAAGCGTTTTTTGCATCCCTCGGCATGCGGATCAAGGAACGGGACGGGTATCTGTACCCGGCCAGCGACCAGGCCTCCACGGTGCTCGATTTACTGCGCTATGAGCTGGACAGACGGCGGGTGGCGGTACATACGGAGGAAGCTGTGCGGACGATTTCCTTCGATAAGAACAAGGAAAAATTTTTGATCGGACATCAAGGGAAGAACGGCTGTTATGATGCGGTCGTTCTTTGCTGCGGCGGACAGGCTGCGCCAAATACGGGATCCGATGGAGACGGTTTCCGCCTGGCCGGGCAGTTTGGCCATCGGATTGTCACGCCGGTGCCGGCCCTTGCGGCGCTTTGCTGTGAGGAAACGTTTTACAAACAGGTGGCGGGGGTTCGGTGTGATGCCGTTCTTACCCTTCTGGCATCGGGACAGACGATCGGCAAAGAGCGGGGCGAACTGCAGCTTACAGATTACGGGCTTTCTGGCATACCTGCCTTTCAGCTCTGCCGGACGGCGGCCTATGCGCTTCTTGGAAAGGAGCGTGTTACAGTGCGCCTGTCCTTTCTTCCCGATTTCGATGAGACGTCCTGCGGGCTGTTTTTCAGCGAACGCCTGAAGAGGCACGGAGAGGATGAGATGGATGTGTTCTTGACTGGAATAGTCAACAAGAAAATCAACCGTCTGTTATTAAAACTGGCAGGCATCCGGGAGACCCAGCGGGCAAAGGATGTTTCCGCGGAGGCGTTTCACCGTCTTCAGAAGCTGTATCTGGGTTTGGAGACTGTGATTACGGGAACAAACGGTTTTGACCGGGCGCAGGTATGTGCTGGGGGCGTGGACTGTAGCGAAGTGACACAAAATCTGATGTCCAAAAAACAGCCGGGGCTTTACTTTGCGGGAGAAATTCTGGACATCGACGGACTCTGCGGCGGTTATAATTTGCAGTGGGCGTGGAGCAGCGGGACGGTCGCCGGCCGGGCGGCTGCCCAAAATCGGGATAGAGGAAGGAGCAGTCAATGATTCGTATCAACCAGATCAAACTGCCGCCGGTCTGTGAGGACGAGGAGGCGGAACTGAGGAAAAAGGCAGCCAGATTTCTGCGGGTGGATCCAGCCGCTTTTTTGTCCTTTTCTATCGTCAGAAAATCTCTCGATGCCAGAAAAAAGCCGGAGATTTACGCGGTGTATACGGTGGATGTGAAAGTGGCGGAGGAACAGGCTGTTTTTCGAAAGATCCGGGGCAGAAACGGACAGATTCAGATGGTAAATGAACAGCCGTATCGGTTTCCGATGCCGGAAAACCCGCATTTGGATGACAGCAGAACGGACTCAGCAGAAGAAGGGGCAGGCTCTGGGACGAGGATCCTGCAGGCGCCGTCGCTCTGTGGCAGGCCGGTGATTGTGGGGACCGGCCCGGCCGGGCTTTTCTGCGGGTATATGCTGGCGAAGGCGGGATGGCGGCCCCTGCTTCTGGAGCGGGGAAAGGAAGTACATAAAAGGCAGGAGGACGTGGAGCGGTTCTGGCGGGAGGGCGTGTTAGATCCCGGTTCCAACGTACAGTTTGGCGAGGGCGGCGCAGGCACTTTCTCTGATGGGAAGTTGACTACAACGGTCAAAGATCCGAAAGGACGGATGCGGGAGGTTCTGCGCATTTTTGTGGAGGCCGGTGCGCCGAAAGAGATTCTGTATGAGGCAAAGCCCCACATCGGCACGGACATTCTGATCCATGTGGTGGAACATCTGCGCAGACAGATTACAGACTGGGGCGGAGAGGTGCGCTTTAACTCACAGGTGACGGCTCTTCTCACAGAGAAAAACCGGGTGACAGGCGTGGTGGCGAACGGGGAAGAAATCCGAAGCGGTATGGTGATTCTGGCTATTGGCCACAGCGCACGGGACACCTTTGAGATGCTGCATAAACTGCGTGTACCGATGGAAGCCAAGTCTTTCGCGGTCGGGCTGCGCATGGAGCATCCCCAGGAGATGATCGACAGATTACAGTACGGAGACTGCGGCATCGCCCTTCCGGCGGCCGCGTACAAAGTAACGGCACAGACTTCTTCCGGCAGAGGCGTATACTCGTTCTGTATGTGTCCCGGCGGATATGTGGTCAATGCCTCCTCAGAGCCGGACCGCACGGCGGTTAACGGTATGAGTTACAGCAGAAGGGACGGCACAAACAGCAACAGCGCCATGATTGTCACCGTGTCCCCCGGGGATTACGAGGCGTTTGGCGGCAAAGGCCCTCTTGCCGGGATTGCTTTTCAGCGGCACCTGGAGGAGCAGGCTTACCGTGTCGGCCAGGGAGCTGTGCCCGTGCAGCGTTACGGGGACTTTTGCGAAGCGGTCTGCGCCGGGACAAACTATGTTGGGGCGGCTCCGACTGAGAGCGCCGGCTTTTCGCCGGCTGTCAAAGGCGCGTGGCAGTTTGCCAACGTACATGAAATTCTGCCGGAATTTCTGAACTGGGCGTTGGTGGAGGGGATTGACCTAATTGGTCAAAAGATGTCCGGGTTTGCCGACGGGGCGGCTTACCTTTCCGGCGTGGAGAGCAGAACTTCCTCCCCGGTCAGGATTCTGCGGGATGAGACGGGACAGTCCGCACTCAGAGGCCTCTATCCATGCGGCGAGGGAGCCGGATACGCGGGAGGCATCACATCGGCGGCGATGGACGGCATTCTCATTGCGGAGAAGGTTGCGTCCGCATATGGGAATATGGTAAGATGACGGAAGCATAGAGCAGTGCATTGCTTACAGATAGATAGGGTAAATGCCCGTAGCGAAGAAAACCGAAGGGGTTTCGAGCCGGCACTGCGGAAATGAGGATAACATAAAATGATAGACAGAAAAGCTTTGATGGCAGATAAAAAGAGAGTTGTGATTAAGATTGGTTCCTCTTCCCTGCAGCATAAGGAGACGGGGGATTTAGACTACACGAAGCTGGACGTGCTTGTGCGGGAGCTGTGTAACCTGCGGAACATGGGAAAGGATGTGGTGCTTGTCACCTCCGGCGCGATTGCCGTGGGCGAGAAGGCGATCCTGCCCAACCGGGAGGAAGATAATCCCATCGCCGTGAAGCAGGCGTGCGCGGCGGTAGGCCAGGCCAGGCTGATGATGATTTATCAGAAAATTTTTGCGGAGTACAACCAGGTGGCGGCCCAGATCCTGATGACCAAAAATACCATTGTGGACAATCTGAACCGCTACAATGCCAGAAATACCTTTGCGGAGCTGTTTAAACTGGGCGTGATTCCGATTGTGAATGAGAACGATACCATAGCAACCTACGAGATCGAGATCGGTGACAACGATACCCTGTCGGCTATCGTGGCTTCTCTGGTGGAGGCGGACGCGCTTCTTCTCCTGTCGGACATCGACGGCCTTTATACCGACGATCCCCGCACCAACCCAGACGTCAAGTACATAGAGGTGGTGGAAGAGCTGACAGAAGAACTGATGAACATGGGAAAGGCATCCACCGGGAGCAGTGTTGGCACAGGCGGCATGACCACCAAGCTGCAGGCTGCCAAAATAGCCAGCAGCACCGGGGTAGATATGGTGATTGCAAACAGCAGGGACATCAAGGTAATCCACCGCATCTTAAGCGGCCAGAACATCGGAACGCTGTTTCTTGCGCACAAGGACGAGCAGTTTGATCTGCCGCTCTATGTACAGCAGATGCATGCGCATTGAATGACAACACGCTGGGTAAATGGAAATATAATAAAGGAAATCGACATATGAACGTAGAAGAAATGACGGCAAGAATCAATGAATTATACCACAAATCCCAGGGAGAGGGTCTCACCCCGGAGGAGAAGGAGGAGCAGGCGGCGCTGCGGCAGGCCTATGTGGCGAATGTGCGGGCGAATCTGAAGGGGCAGCTTGACAATATCTCCATTGTGGAAAAGGATGGCAGCGTGACGAAACTTAGCAGTAAGAAAAAGAACCCCGGGAAACCGTCTTGACGGGAGAGGAAATGGATATGCGTGCGGAGCTGGAAAATTTGGAAGCAGCCTGGAAATCAAAGAGCGCAGAGGATACTGTGGCAAAAGACCAGACTGCGGCAAAGAGACGCATCCGGCGGGCTGCCCTGGAGAGACGGGACAGCCTGACGGCTGAGCAGCGCAGAAGTTACGGTGACAGGATGATAGAAAGGCTGGTCAGTCTGCCCGGCTACCAGGAGGCGGAGGCCATTCTCACTTATGTCAGTTTCCGCAGCGAGGTGAATACCTTCCCGTTGCTGGACAGAGCCTTTTCGGATGGAAAAGCGGTGTTTGTGCCGAAAGTCTCGGGAAAAGAGATGGATTTTTACCGCATTTTTTCCGAGGCGGATCTGACGGAAGGCTATCAGGGGATTTTGGAGCCTCCGGGCGGGCAGTTGTTTGAGGGGTGGTTGAATGACCAAACAAGTCAACAGACGGGCGGACGGCAGGAGAAACCGTTGAGAAGCCGGGAGGAGCAGGAAGGCGAATCTGCTGTACTGCCGGTTATGATCTGCCTGCCCGGCGCGGCGTTTGACCGGGCATGCCACAGAATCGGCTACGGCGGCGGATTTTATGACAGATATTTGAGCAGACTTTCAGAGGCGGTGGAGGGTACGGAAGGAAAAATGCATCTTTGTGCGGCATATCTCACCGCAGCTCTGGCATATGATTGCCAGGTTTTTGGGGAAATCCCCTGGGAGGCACACGATATTTGTCCCATGTGTGTGGTCACGGAGAAGGAAATCATAGATGGCGGTAAAATGGGAAAGGAAGACTTGCTATGGAAAATGCATTGACAGACAAGGAAATCAATGAGTATTTGACAATCCTCGGCGGACAGGCGCAGGCGGCAAAGGCGGTTTTGCATGGACTGGACACCGAGCAGAAAAACCATGCCCTTGCACAGGCGGCGGACGCGCTCGTGCGGGGGAGCGAAAGAATCCTTGCGGCAAATGATAAAGATTACGCGCGCGCAAAGGAGAGCGGAATGGCGGAGGGGCTTCTCGACCGCCTGCGGCTGACGCCCGCAAGGATAGAGGCGATGGCGGAAGGCCTTATGCAGATTGCCGCTCTGCCGGATCCGGTGGGAGAGGTGATGGAAGCCTTTGACAGGCCAAACGGTCTTCACATAGAGAAAGTGCGGGTGCCTATGGGGGTGACAGGCATTATTTACGAGGCCAGGCCCAATGTGACGGCGGACGCTTTCGGCCTTTGCTTTAAGACGGGAAACGCCGTGATTTTAAAGGGCGGGAAAGACGCTTTTTATTCCAATCAGGCCATCACGGAGACGATCCGGGAGGCGCTTGCACAGGAAGGCATTGACAAAAACGCCATTCAGCTGATAGAAAACAACGACAGGGCAGTGACCACAGCCTTTATGAAGCTGAAGGCATTTGTGGACGTTCTGATTCCCAGAGGCGGAGCGGGACTGATCCGTTCGGTTGTGGAGAACAGCACGATACCCGTGATCGAAACGGGGACAGGAAACTGTCATATTTATATCGACGAATCGGCCGACCCTGCAAAGGCGGTTCCCATCGTCGTCAATGCGAAGACCCAGCGCATCGGTGTCTGCAATGCCTGTGAATCCCTGCTTGTGCATGAAAAAGCGGCGGAAAAAATCCTGCCGCTCCTGGGGAAAGCCCTTTTGGAGAAACAGGTGGAGATCAGAGGCGACGAGACGGTACAAAAACAGATCCCGGAAGCGCAGGCTGTCACCGAGGCGGATTACGGCACCGAGTATCTGGATCTGATTCTTTCCGTGAAAACCGTTGCATCTCTGGAGGAGGCGATCGCCCATATCAACAAGTACAATACAGGGCATTCCGACGCCATTTTGACAGAGGATAAAGCCCATGCACAGAAGTTCCTGCGGGAGGTGGATTCGGCCTGCGTGTATGTGAACGCCTCCACCCGCTTTACGGATGGCTTTGAATTTGGTTTCGGTGCGGAAATCGGCATCAGCACCCAGAAGCTTCATGCCAGAGGGCCGATGGGGCTCAGAGAGCTGACTTCCTACAAATACCAGATTACGGGAGACGGCCAGGTGCGCCCATAGTCTGTTGATAGAGGCAGAATTTGTGTAATAATATGTAGGTTATGTGTAAATTTTACGTTTTTCCTTGTTTATTATGGAAATTTTGCAACAAATATGATAAAATCATAGACACTGTCCGATTCTCTCATTTTTCGGCTGGCTGCCTTCCTTGCATTGCATTGGCACTGACTATATATTGTCATCAAAAATGCAGGGAGAGGTTGAAAATGTATCAAGTAAAAGGAGAAGTTAAGGATGAAAAAACAGAAGAAATTAAGCGTAATGGCGCAGCTTTTGATGCTCTGTGTGATCCCGCTGGTGGTTATGGTTACTTTTGTTACGGTGTATGCAATTGGCACCATGAGAAATATGGTGCACGATGCCACGATGGACGGGCTTGAAAACCTCTGCAGGAGCGTATATGCAGCTTATGAAGCGCTCGACCCGGGTGAATATCGAATGGAAGGAGACACGCTTTACAAAGGCGATTACTGCGTTTCTGAAAACGTGGATATCATCGACAGTTTCGTGGACGGCAGTCCTGCGGATGTGACGCTCTTCTTTGGGGATACCAGACGCGCCACCTCTTTGCGGGATAAGGATACAGGGGAGCGGATCCTCGGCACGAAAGCGTCTGACGCGGTGATACAGGCTGTTATCAACGAAGGAAAAAATTATGAGACGGACAGCGTTGTCATAAACGGGGAAACTTACTATGCGTTCTATATGCCGGCGCTTGACGCCAGCGGGAAATGTGTGGGTATGGTGTTCGCGGGACAGCCTGCCACAGAGGCCAATGCCAGAATCAACCGGAGTTCACTGATGATTCTTGGAATTGCCGCTTTTGTTCTCATCGTCGCGCTGTTAGTATGTGCAAAGATTGCGAGCGCGATCGCAAGAGTTATTGTCCAGACAGAGACACTTCTTTCTTCACTGGCGGATGGCGATCTGAATCTGACCGTGAACGAGAGAATTTTGAGAAGATCTGATGAAATCGGCGTTATGGGACATGCCGTAAAGAGACTGTTGGATGAGCTGCAGAGCATTATCGGCAGCATTAAGAAAAATACCGATACGCTGATGCGGCAGGGAGACAATCTGGAGACTATGGCGTCCCAGACCTCGACCACGGCCGATGAGATCAGCAGCGCGGTGGAGGACATCTCCAAAGGCGCCGTCGCTATGGCGGAGGATATCGAGTCCGCTACCGGGCAGATTGCCAATATGGGCGCTATCATTGAAAAGATTGCGGACAGCGTAAAGGAGCTTGACAACCTTTCGGAGCAGATGCACGAGTCGGATGTGGAGGCTTCCAGGATTATCAATGAGCTGAGTAAGTCCAATGACAGGACAACGGATGCGATCAAAAAGATCGAGGTTTCCGTACATACGACCAACGATTCTGTCACCAGAATCCAGGATGCCGTCAATCTCATCGCGTCGATTGCCAGTGAAACCAGCCTGCTTGCCTTGAATGCAAGCATAGAGGCAGCCAGGGCAGGAGAGGCCGGCCGCGGATTTGCCGTGGTGGCGACCCAGATTTCCAAGCTGTCTGAGGATTCCGCCCAGTCCACGAAGACCATAGAGGATATCATTCACCAGCTGACGGTCGACTCTGAGGCGTCTGTCCAGATTATGAATGAAGTGAATGAGATTATTTTAGAACAGCAGCAGAAACTGGTGCAGACAAGGGAGAAATTCGATGTCGTGAGCACTGGCATCGAGAATTCCAGAAAGGAATCCAGTGTGATCAGCAGCCAGGCGGATGAGTGCAACAGCGAGAGAGGAAAGGTTGTGGACGTGATCCAGAATCTGTCCGCAGTGTCCGAGGAGAACGCGGCTTCCACGCAGGAGACGACCGCATCCATGCAGGAGCTGAACGCTACCATCAATCTGCTTGCAGAAGCGGCAGGCGAGCTGAAATCGATGGCGCAGGTTCTGGAAGAGAATGTGGCTTTCTTCAAGCTGTAATTTACATCAGAGAAAACGGACGGGGAGACCTTTTGCGGGTCTCCCGTTTTTGCGTCACCTGCCTGCGCAAAGAATACCATCATCCGCAGAAAACATTCCTGACTGATGGAAATATCGGCTTGACAAATCACGATGGTTCATATTAAAATATGAACAAGTAAACATATAATACTGTGTGAGAGGAAGGAGGACGCTTGTGGAGAAAGCGTATAGAGATGAGGCGGTCTATGGACTGGCAGAGCTTTTTAAGATATTCGGTGACCCTACCCGGATCAGAATTTTGTATGCCATGCTTGATACGGAGCGGTGTGTGAACGATATTGCCGGAATTTTACAGATGAGCCAGTCTTCCGTCAGTCATCAGCTTCGGATTCTGAAGACTTCCAAGCTGGTCAAGAGCAGACGGGAGGGCAAGTCGATTTTCTATTCTCTGGATGACGAGCATGTCCGGGCTATTCTCAATATGGGAATGGAACACATTATGGAAGGAGCGGGGAAATGACAAAAACTTATAAGATTGAGGTGGACTGCGCAAACTGCGCGGAGAAGATGCAGGAAGCCGCAAACAGGACGGAAGGCGTGGCGGAGGCTGTGGTAAGTTTTATGACGCAGAAAATGAAGGTGGATTTCGTGGAAGGTGCGGATGAAAAGGGCGTTATGAAACAGGTTCTGAAGGCGTGCCGGAAGGTGGAGCCTGACTGCGACATCGCATTCTGACAACAAAAACAGGAAATAAAACAGAAGGAGCGGGCGGCCGGCATGGTCTGCCGCTCTTTTTTTCTCTTATTTTCCCATAAAAGAAAAGGTTGACGAAATTGGCGGAAATCAGTAGTATGTTTAGATAGGGGATTTATGAATTTTTATATTTTTCGGAGGATAACTGTTTTGACAAAATACAAGATGACGCTGGTCTGCCTGCTTTTTGCTTTTCTGCTCACAGCCTGCGGAGAGAACGAGGAACTGACGGCTTACCAGGAGGATATGAATACCTTTTTTGAGCGGGCGGCTGAGTACAACGATAAGATGAACGCCATTGACCAGGAATCCGATACTGCGGCGATCGAACTGCTTGGGTATCTGGATGCCTTTGCCGAAGACATCCAGTGGATGGCGGAACTTGAAGTGCCGGAACAGTTTGCAGCGGTGGAAAGCCTTGCCGACGAGGCGGATGAAAATATGAAAGAGGCGGTTGCTCTTTTCCACGCAGCTTACGGCGGGGACGCCTACGATGAGGGTTCCGAGCAGGCGGCGCTGGAATATTATGACAGAACCAATATACGCATCCAGTATATCATCACGATTCTGCACGGGGAGATTCCCGAAGGGGAGGGCGTTACCTATACGGAAGAGAATCCTCTTCTGGGCGGCGGTTATCTGAATAAAAAGGATGAGGATGGTGAGACGGAAGAGTCCGGGGAGCCGGAGGATGCGCAGCCCGAAGAGGATGGAGGGGACGAGCCTGAGGATGATTTTGACACGGACGATACGGTTTTCTACGAGGAATAGAGTGAAAAGAGCTTTTAGCCACTCACAGCAGAGGCTGTTTCGTGGAGAAGTTCTATATTTCACTCAGGAGAATGCCTAAAATACGGCATTCTCCGCATAGATTTGAGAGGTAGAGATATATGAACAGACAAGAATTTCAGACGTTAATCAAGAATACACCCTTGTTTCTGGATGGCGCCACCGGCTCCAATCTGCAAAAGCAGGGCATGCCGGCAGGTGTCTGCCCGGAACAGTGGATTTTAGAACACAGAGATATTATGATCAGGCTGCAGCGGGACTTTGTGTCGGCAGGCAGCGATATTGTCTATGCGCCTACTTTCACGTCCAATCGGATCAAGCTGAAAGAGTACGGCATGGAAGAGCAGATCGAACAGATCAACCGGGATCTGGTCGGAATTTCCAGAGAGGCGGTCGGCGGGAAAGCTTATATTGCGGGCGATCTGACCATGACAGGCGAACAGCTCGCCCCTATGGGAAAACTGGATTTCGAGGAACTGGTTGAGGTATATAAGGAACAGATCCGTTATCTTGTCGAGGCGGGTGTGGATCTGCTGGTGATAGAGACGATGATGAGCCTGCAGGAGACGAGGGCTGCTGTGATCGCGGCGAAGGAGGTCTGCGACCTGGCTGTGATGGCGACTCTTACCTTTGAGGCGGACGGCAGGACGCTGTTTGGCACCGATGCGGTTACTGCGGCGGTCGTGCTGGAGAGTCTGGGCGTTGCGGCGGTGGGGACAAACTGTTCCACGGGGCCGGACAAGATGGTGGATACGGTGCGCCGCATGGCGGAGGTTACCAGTATTCCCATTATCGCCAAACCAAACGCCGGACTGCCTTCCCTGGATGCGGAGGGCAATACGGTTTACGACATGGGGGCTGAGGAATTCGGCCGTCATATGCGGGATCTGGTTTCGGCCGGCGCTTCCGTGCTCGGCGGCTGCTGCGGCACCACGCCGGCACATATCCGGGCGGCAAAGGAGGCGGTACAGGATATGGCCGTCGTGCACCGGGCAAAGCCGGAAAAACGATTTTTGACGAGTGAGCGGCAGACGGTGGCATTCGGGCTGGAAGATCCCTTTATCGTAGTTGGTGAGCGCATAAATCCCACCGGGAAAAAGAAGCTGCAGGCAGCGCTCAGGGAAGGCTCCCTGGAGATGGTGTCTGACTTTGCGGAGGCACAGGAAGCCTGCGGTGCAAGCATTCTGGATGTGAACATGGGAATGAGCGGCATCGACGAGAAAGCCATGATGTTAAAGGCCATTGAGACGGTGAGCGGGGTTACGAGCCTGCCCCTGTCCATCGATTCCAGCCATGTGGACGTGCTGGAGGCGGCGCTTCGCAGATATCCGGGCCGTGCGCTGATCAATTCTATCTCCGGCGAACAGGCGAAGCAGGACGCTCTGCTTGCCATTGCCAAAAAGTACGGCGCCATGTTTATTCTCCTGCCTTTGTCGGATGCGGGACTTCCGAAAGATCTGGCGGAGAAGATTGCGATTATAGAACATATACAGGAGAAGGCGATTGCACTTGGCCTGACAAAAGAAGATATTGTGGTGGACGGTCTGGTGGCTACCGTGGGAGCCAATAAGAACGCGGCCATAGAGACGCTTGAGACGATCCGCTACTGTAAGGAGAAAGGGCTTGCCACGATCTGCGGCCTCTCCAATATTTCTTTCGGGCTGCCGGAGAGAGGTTTTGTAAACACCGCTTTTCTCACAATGGCAATTCGTGAGGGCCTGACAATGGCCATTGCAAACCCTTCGCAGGAGCTTCTGATGAGCTGCGCTTTCGCATCGGATCTGCTTCTGAATAAGGAGGAAGCGGATACCCGGTATATCCGGCTGATGGATGCCCTGCGGGAGAAGAAAGAGGCGGCCGGGGAGACCGCGCCAAAGGAGACGGGAATCCGTCTGAACAAGGCGGCGCCAGAGGAGAGCGCTTCCTCGCCCCGTGACAGACTCCGTACCGATGTTCTCAAGGGAAAGCGGGATATCATCGTGGAGGATACAAAGAAGGCGATGGAGCAGGGATTTGAGGCAAAGGCGCTTCTCGATGAGGTTCTTCTGCCCGCCATCAACGAGGTTGGCGAGCTGTTTGACAAGGGAAAATATTTCCTGCCCCAGCTCATTGCCAGCGCGGAGGCGATGAAGGCTTCTATCGAATATATGGAACCTGTTCTCTTACAGGCCAAGTCGGGAACGGATATGCCGACTGTGGTGATTGCCACTGTGGAGGGCGATATCCACGACATTGGGAAAAATCTGGTGGCGCTGATGTTGAAAAATTACGGTTTTCATGTGATTGATCTGGGCAAGGATGTGCCCAAGGAACGGATCATTGAAGCTGCAAGAGAGCATAACGCACAGGTCATTGCGCTCTCTGCGCTGATGACCACCACCATGCAGCAGATGCGCCATGTAATCGATTACGCAAAGGAGCGGGAGATTGAGGCGAAGATCATCATCGGCGGTGCGGTCATAACGGAGGAGTATGCGCAGGAGATCGGCGCAGACGGGTATTCCAAGGATGCGGCCGATGCGGTAAAACTGACCCAGAAGTTGCTGGGTCTGGATGAGTAGATAGCAATAACCCAATCGGTTTTAGAAAATCTTGCATGGTAACTTTAAAAGTACAAAGCAGTTACGACCAGAAAATAGATAGAGGAGAGGATAACGTATATGATAGGTGCAGATGCAATCGTAAAATGCCTGGAGGCGGAAGGCGTTGAATATGTGTTTGGTTACCCGGGTGTAGCCATATGTCCCTTTTACAACAGTATCCTGGATTCTGACATCCAGACCATTCTGATCCGCACGGAACAGAATGCGGCCCATGCGGCCAGCGGACTTGCCAGAGTATCTGGGAAAGTCGGTGTATGTGCCGTGACATCCGGCCCCGGCGCAACCAATCTGATTACGGGTGTTGCCACAGCCTTTGCGGACAGCATACCGCTCGTATGTATCACGGGGCAGGTGAACAGCGAACTGCTCGGCTCCGATGTGTTTCAGGAGGCGGACATCACCGGCGCGGTGGAGTCCTTTGTCAAATACAGCTATCTGGTGAAAGATGCGGCGGATATTCCGCAGATCTTCAAGGAAGCATTTCATCTGGCGTCCACAGGCCGTAAGGGACCTGTGCTGATCGACATTCCCATAGATATCCAGAATGCGCCTGTTGGGAAATTCAGGTATCCCGATGAAGTCAACATGCGCACTTACAAGCCCACAGTAAAGGGCAACATGGCTCAGATCAAGAAAGTCATAAAAGAGCTGGCAAAATCCAGGCGTCCTCTGATCTGTGCCGGCGGCGGCGTGCTCTTAAGCCAGGCGGAGGAAAGTCTCCGCGCTTTTTCCGAGAAATACCGCATTCCTGTGGTTTCGACCATGATGGGAATCGGGGTCATGCCGACTGAGCACCCCATGTACTATGGTATGGTTGGCAATAACGGCAAGCCTTTCGCAAACCGGGCCATGAATGAATCGGATCTTCTCCTCATGGTGGGCGCGCGGGTGGCTGACAGGGCAGTGAACCAGCCCGATCTGATCACGGAAAATAAAGTGCTTGTCCATATTGACGTAGATCCGGCAGAGATTGGCAAGAATGTAGGACCCGCCATTCCGTTAGTTGGTGACGCGAAACATATTTTTGAAGATATTGAGACACAGGAGTTTTCCTGTGAGCACGAGGAGTGGATACAGACACTGAATACCTACCGCGATACGATGCAGCCGGTGCGCAGGCCGAATCCCGCCTATGTGGATCCGGCGGCTTTCATCACCATGCTTTCCCGTGAGATGGATGATAATGCGGTATATGTGGCGGATGTGGGGCAGAACCAGATCTGGTCCTGCGGCTATCACATCGTAAAGAAAGGCCGTTTTTTGACCACAGGCGGCATGGGAACTATGGGTTATTCCATCCCGGCGGCTATGGGCGCGAAGCTGGCTGACAAAGGCCGTCAGGTCATAGCGGTCTGCGGGGACGGCTCCTTCCAGATGTCCATGATGGAGCTGGCTACCATGCGGCAGTTTGACGTTCCTGTAAAAATCATTGTCCTGAAAAACAATTATCTTGGCATGGTGCGTGAATACCAGCACTATACTTACAAGGATAACTATTCCGTTGTGGATCTGTCGGGAAGCCCGGATCTGGAAAAACTGTCCGCCGCCTTCGGCCTTAAGTTTATGCGGCAGGAGACGATGGAGGGTGCACAGGACACGATCAGGGCCTTTTTGGAGAAGGACGAATCGGTGCTTCTGGAATGTCTGATTGATCCGATGGATCTGGTTAAAGGGTGAGAACCATTATATTTATGGAGGTCAAAATGAAGAAAATTTATTCCGTACTGGTAGAAAACAGATCCGGCGTACTCTGCAAGGTGGCGGGACTGTTTTCCAGAAGATGTTTCAATATTGAGTCCCTGGCCGTTGGGGAGACGGAGGATGCAAGTGTATCCCGTATGACCATTGTCAGCTCTGGGGATGAGCGCACCATTGAGCAGATCGAAAAACAGCTCAACAAAAAGATTGATGTCATCAAGGTGAAGACGTTCGATGAGCCTGCGAGCGTAAGCCGCGAGCTGATGCTGATGAAGGTAAAATATAATAAAAACAACAGACGGGACATTATGGAGACCTGCGATATCATGCATGCGGACATTGTGGATATGTCCAAAAACATGCTGATCATCCAGATCTGTGACGTGCCGGAGCGGATCAGACTTTTTATCAGTATGATGCAGGGAATCAGTATCGTGGAGATGGCGCGCACAGGCACCCTCGCGCTGCAGAAGTGCCTGGAAGCAGAGGAGTAGGGGGATAATTCTCTGCTTACCGAAGCAGAGACGGACAGATGGATGAAGTATCGCGATAACAGAAATAACACGGCGCACGATTATGGACAGTCTTTTGCTGAGGAAACGCTGGTTTTGATAGATGATTTTATAGCGGATGCCAAAAAGCTGAAAGAGGTCATTGACAATGATTGACATAAAAAGGAAATACCTCGATGAACTGACTGACATTTTTAGCGCGTACTGTCCGAAAGCGGAAATCTGGGCTTACGGCAGTCGAGTAAAAAATGAATCTCATTCCGGCAGTGATCTTGATCTGACGGTGAAAGATTTTAACGAGGCGGGAAAATCCATTGTAAAACTGCGGGAAATCCTAAACGACAGCGACATTCCGTTTTTGATAGAGATACAGGAATTTGACAGGCTGCCGGAGGCTTTTCAAAATGAAATTCTAAAAAAATATGTTCAAATTTTCCCGATAGCAGATAGAGCGGCACAGTTGACTTTTTCCCCTTAAGTTGCTACAATTATTGACAGTGTTTATACCGAAAGGTCAGATTGCAGAAAGATGTGCTGTCTGCAAATGGAAGGAAGGGTGCTTGTATGCAGAAAAAGGTTTTTCAGTTGTTGGTGGATAATACATCGGGCGTTTTAAGCCGCATTGCCGGCCTTTTTTCCAGACGCGGTTACAATATTGAAAGCATTACCGCGGGTGCAACGGCGGATCCCCGCTATACCCGCATTACCATCGTTACTTCCGGGGATGATGAGATCCTGGAGCAGATCGAAAAACAGGTGGCTAAGCTGGTAGACGTGCGTGACATCAAGGAGTTAAAGCCCGGGGAGAGCGTGTACAGAGAGCTTGCTCTGATTAAGGTGAGAGTGACTTCCGCCAGAGACCGTATTGATGTGTTTGCGGTGGCAAATGCGTACCGTGCAGACCCTGTGGATGTCTCCCCCGGCAGCATTACCATCGAGCTGATCGGTGATCAGGACAAGATTGACGCTTTTATCGCGGTTCTGGACGGTTATGAGATTCTGGAGGTTGCGCGTACAGGTATTGCAGGCTTGACCAGAGGTATCGACCAGGTCACATATTTATAGTTAGCTCAAGGGATTTTCCCTTTCAGTTATAGAACATACTATTAATCTATCGTTAACGGAGGAAAGAAAAATGGCAAAAATTTTCTATCAGGAAGACTGTAATCTGTCTCTTCTGGATGGCAAGACGATCGCTGTGATCGGCTATGGCAGCCAGGGTCATGCACACGCTCTGAACGCGAAGGAGTCCGGCTGTCATGTAATTATCGGCCTTTATGAGGGTTCCAAGTCCTGGGCGAAGGCTGAGGCACAGGGCTTCGAGGTATATACAGCGGCTGAGGCTGCTAAAAAGGCAGATATCATTATGATTCTCATCAATGATGAGCTGCAGGCAGCTATGTACAAGAAGGACATCGAGCCGAATCTGGAAGCAGGCAATATGCTGATGTTCGCACATGGCTTCAACATCCACTTTGGCTGTATCGTACCGCCTAAGGATGTGGACGTGACCATGATCGCTCCCAAAGGCCCCGGCCATACGGTAAGAAGCGAGTATCAGGCAGGCAAGGGTGTTCCCTGTCTGGTAGCTGTTCATCAGGATGCTACGGGCAAGGCACAGGATAAGGCTCTGGCATACGCGCTGGCTATCGGCGGCGCAAGAGCGGGCGTTCTGGAGACAACCTTCCGCACCGAGACTGAGACAGATCTCTTCGGTGAGCAGGCAGTCCTCTGCGGCGGCGTATGCGCGCTGATGCAGGCAGGTTTTGAGACACTTGTTGAGGCTGGATATGATCCGAGAAACGCATACTTCGAGTGTATCCACGAGATGAAGCTGATTGTAGACCTGATCTATCAGTCCGGCTTTGCAGGCATGAGATATTCCATCTCCAACACCGCTGAGTACGGCGACTACATCACAGGCCCGAAGATCATTACCGAAGAAACAAAGAAGACGATGAAGAAGATTCTTTCCGATATCCAGGACGGTACTTTTGCGAAGGACTTCCTGCTTGATATGTCTTCCGCAGGCAGCCAGGTACACTTCAAAGCGATGCGGAAGTTAGCTTCCGAGCATCCTGCTGAGGTTGTCGGCGAGGAGATCAGAAAGCTTTACAGCTGGAACGGCGAGGACAAGCTGATCAACAACTAACTGCACTGTCCATAATTGGAAGGTATGAAAATAAGATAATATGGGGCATTCCGCCGTTTATCCGGGCGGGATGCCTTTCTTCTTTGGGGTATTTTGGTATTTTATTTAGAATTTCTTAAGAACTGACAGCGGTTTCTGTTTAGATTCGCCGTTTATACTATAAACCATCTAAAAGAAAGTTGAGTGAGGAACAGGCAATGGATTACCATATTTTGATTGTGGAGGATGACAGAGATATCCGGGAAGGCATAGAAATCTACTTGAAAAATCAAGGATATGTCGTTTTTCAGGCCGTGGACGGCGTGGAAGGTCTTTCCGTGATCGGGAAGGAAACGATCCATCTGGCGATTGTGGACGTGATGATGCCAAGGATGGACGGGATCAATATGATGATGCGGGTGCGGGAGCTTGGATACGAGTTTCCAGTGATTATGCTCTCCGCCAAGTCAGAAGAGGTGGACAAGATCATGGGCTTAAATATGGGAGCGGACGACTATGTGACGAAACCGTTTACCACCATGGAACTTCTGGCCAGAGTCAATTCCCATTTACGGCGTTACAGCCGCTTTCTGGAAATGAAAGACGGTAAAAGAGCGGAAGATGAGACGCGTGTCTATACGATCGGCGGGCTGGAAGTGCATGAGGACACCGTCGAGGTATTTCTGGACGGCAATCCCGTGAAGCTGACGCCCACAGAATTTAAAATCCTTCTGCTTCTCATCAAAAGTCCCGGCAGGGTTTATTCTGCGGAGGAGATTTACGAGCGGGTCTGGAACGAGCAGGCGATTAACACGGACACAATCATGGTACATGTCAGAAAAATCCGGGAGAAGATCGAGATGAATCCCCGGGAACCAAAATATCTGAAGGTGGTGTGGGGCGTTGGGTACAAAATCGAAAAACAGTGAGATTAAAAAGTTAAGCAGGCGGGAGAGGATGCCGGGGGTTTTTGTCGCGGCGGTACTGATCCTTTCCGCCTCTCTGACTTTTCTGTCACAATATCCGGGGTTTAAGGAGCGGGCCGCAGCGGACGAGCCAAATATTCTTTCAGGGAGCGAGTTTTTGCACGAAATTTATCAGGCCAATATTGTACTCTACAAGCAGTTTTGTGACTGGAAGGCATTTGCCGAGACCGGCGAGGCGGCATCGGGAGAGGATATATACCTCAGTGCGGAAGTTAAGGAAGCGGAGAAAGTGCAGGAGTACTATGATTTCGGCGAGGAATACGAAACACCCCTTTCTTACGCGGGAGAACAGATGGATGAACTGCTTAACCAGTGGCTTCTTTCTATGCAGAACGGGCTGGCACAGCAGCTTGACTATGAACTGATGGACCGGGAGAGCGGGAAAACCTTTTCCAATACCGAGCGCGCCCTGCATTATCTTGGAACAGAGGAAGAAACCGTTTACCTGGACGACTATTATTCCTATTATTTGAAACTGGACTTCGATGAAAACGGCCTTTTGGAGCGTGTCCGGGTGCGGGGCGAGGATGCGGATACCCTTGTGGAGAGTGTGCAGCGTGTGATGAGAAGCCGTTATCTGGAGAGAAGTCTCTATGAGTCGCTGTCATACTCCGCATACGGCGGCATCAACTGGGAGGATTCCGTCTACTATACGTCGGCTGACGGCGGTGCGGTGATGCAGATGGATCTGGCGGTTTTGAATACGCCGAAAAACTGTACCGTCTGCTATGCACTGACGGAGGCACAGTTGGAAAATCTAAAGGCGTCCTCCCGCCTGTTTCTCTCCATGAGTACATCTGGAAACTATATGAACAGCGGCATTCAGGATATTTTCCGGCTTCTGCTTATCGTTCTGGGAATGACAGCCATGCTTCTGCCGTTCTGGAAAAAATATCGCCTGCACGCATCCAATCTTCTGCCGCTGCATGTAGAGGTGCTGACGGTGCTGGTATTCGCCACGTTTCTCATTCTGGGAGAACTGTCCGCCACACTTGTCATGTATTCTATGTCGGACAGCTGGGAGTACAGCCTGCCTTATATGCTCCGCAGCGTATTTCCGGGGCTGACGGCGGTGGTGGGAGCAAAAACCATTGTGTGGGTGATCAACCTGCTGTTTCTGACGATGGCATTTACCCTGTGGTTTACCTTGATCACCGCATACGCGCAGGTCTATGTGTTCGGTATCCGGGGGTATATGAGGAAACGGTGTCTCTGTTACAGGGTGTTTCGCTGTATGCGGGTTTCGATCAGAAGAAAACGGGCGCGCATTAAGCGGGAATTTCTGCATATGGATCTGGAACAGAATCTGAATGTGCCGCTGTTTCAGTTGCTTTTGGCCAATTTTGTGATCCTTGCGGCAATCAGTTTCTTCTGGCTGTTTGGTGTGGTTTTACTGATTCCCTATACCGTATTTCTTTATGGTCTTTTGAGAAAGTATATCCGCATCGTACAGGGCCAGTACGGGGAAATGCTTAAGGCAGCCCATTCGGTGGCTGATGGAAACCTGCAGACTGAGATCGTTGGAGACTGGGGAATGTTTTCCGCTTTTCAGGAAGAACTCTCGGCAATTCAGAGCGGTTTTTCCAACGCGGTGGAGGAGGAGGTAAAAAGCCAGCGCATGCGTACGGAGCTGATTACCAATGTGTCCCATGATTTAAAGACGCCCCTCACCGCCATCATCACTTATACGGAACTCTTACGGGAGGAAGGAGTCACGGAAGCGCAGCGGAAAGAATACCTGGCGGTACTTCACAGAAAATCACTGCGGTTAAAGACGCTGATCGAAGATTTGTTTGAGGTGAGCAAAGCAAACAGTGGCAATGTGGCTTTCCATACGGAAAAGGTGGATATCTGCCATCTGGTGAGGCAGATGTATCTGGAATATGAGGATAGGGCCATAGAGGCCGGTCTGGTTTTTCGTTTCCAGTTCCCGGAGCAGAAAATATTTCTGATGCTGGACGGGGAAAAAACAAGCCGCATTTTTGACAATTTATACACCAACATTATCAAGTACGCCATGCCCGATACCCGGGTATATGTGAAGGTGGAATGCGTGGCGGAAGATGTCCGCATCGAACTGAAAAATATTTCCGGCTATGAGCTGAATATTCCGGCCGAGAGCCTGACGGAGCGGTTTGTCAGGGGCGACAGCGCAAGAAGCAGTGAGGGCAGCGGCCTTGGCCTTGCCATCGCCAGAAGTTTTGTGGAACTGCAGGGTGGAAAGATGGAGATCGAGATCGACGGGGATCTGTTTAAAGTGCACTTACTCTGGAAGGGACTGTGAGTCCGGCCTGGCGTCCTTTTCTATAAATTTTAATATATTTTCATTCACTGGCTGAATGCAGTGATACAAAAAACCGATTTCGCGTGGGGATATGGGTCTGGACAGTTTTATTTCTATCAGGGAGCCTTCCCGTAGTTCCTGTTCTACAAACTGTTTTACGACACAGGATACCCCGATCCCCATTTTCGCGAACTCAATCAGCAGATCCATCTCGTTCACTTCCAGGATATGCAGCGGGGTAATTTTATTTTGGGCATAATAGCTGTTTAGATGTCTGCGGGAGACGTTGTCCTGATCGAGCAGCATGATGTTGCCCTGTTCAAAAATCTGGTCATTGTCACAGCTTAGCTTATCCCGATAAGCCGGCGTGCAGACAAAGATATATTCGATGACGCCAAGAGAATGATAGACCGCCGCGCCCGGATTTTCCGGCTTCGCCACAAGCGCCAGATCAATGTTTCCCTGCTCCACCATGGAACAGGCGGCAGAGGAGGACGTACAGGTGATGGAAATGTCGGTATTGGGATACCGTCCCGTAAATTCTTTGAGATAGGGCATGAGAAAATGCTTGCACAGCACATTGCTGGCGGCGATCCGCAGATATCCAGTGTTCTGGCTGCGTTTCAGCCGCTCTTCCGTGTCTGCGAGTATCTGAAACGCTTTCTTTGTGTTTTCATATAGTTTTCTTCCGTTTTCTGTCAGCTCCACCCCTTTCGACTTTCTGAAAAAAAGAGTGGTATAGAGGGATTGTATCTGTACGGACAGACGGAATTGTGATAAACTAATCAGTAAGTGCAGAGAGAAGAGGAGGAAACTGCTATGGGAATGACGATGACACAGAAAATACTGGCGGCGCACGCCGGTCTGGATACGGTGGAGGCAGGACAGCTCATCGAAGCCGACCTTGATCTGGTGCTGGGCAACGATATTACCAGCCCGGTGGCGATCCACGAAATGGAAAAAATGAAGGTGGACGGTGTGTTTGACAAGGACAAGATCGCGCTGGTGCCGGATCATTTCGTCCCCAATAAAGATATCAAGTCCGCAGAACACTGTAAATGTGTGCGGGAATTTGCGAAGAAAAACGAGATTACCAATTATTTTGAGGTGGGACAGATGGGTATTGAGCACGCCCTTCTCCCGGAGCAGGGGCTGACCGTGGCGGGTGACGTGATCATCGGTGCGGACTCCCACACCTGTACATACGGTGCTCTTGGCGCATTCTCCACAGGTGTTGGCAGTACGGACATGGCTGCGGGAATGGCTACCGGCAAGGCGTGGTTCAAGGTGCCTTCCGCCATCAGATTCAATCTGACGGGCAAGCCTTCCGAGTGGGTCAGCGGCAAGGACGTGATCCTGCACATCATCGGCATGATCGGCGTGGACGGCGCACTCTATAAATCCATGGAGTTTACCGGGGACGGCATTGCGAACCTTTCCATGGACGACCGGTTCACCATCGCCAATATGGCTATCGAGGCAGGCGGAAAGAACGGTATTTTCCCTGTGGATGAGCTTGCTGCTGCCTATATGAAGGAACACAGCTCGAGAACATATAAAGTTTATGAGGCGGATGCGGATGCCGTTTATGACGAGGAGTACACCATTGACTTAAGTACCCTTCGTCCCACAGTGGCATTCCCCCATCTGCCGGAAAATACAAAAACCATTGACGAGATTGCGGAGGAGATCAAAATTGACCAGGTTGTGATCGGCTCCTGCACCAACGGCAGACTGGACGATCTGCGGATTGCCGCAAAAGTGCTGAAAGGCAGACATGTGGCACAGGGGATGCGCTGTATCGTGATCCCGGCCACACAGAAAATCTACTTACAGGCCATGGAAGAGGGGCTTTTAAAAACCTTTATCGAGGCGGGCGCCATTGTCAGCACGCCTACCTGCGGGCCGTGTCTCGGCGGTTACATGGGCATACTTGCGGAGGGTGAGCGCTGCGTGTCCACCACCAACCGTAATTTTGTGGGCCGTATGGGACATGTCAATTCGGAAATATATCTGGCAAGCCCCGCAGTTGCGGCGGCCAGTGCGGTGACAGGAAAAATTTCCTGCCCCTGTCAGCTGCCTTGAGTTCTGCTGACGGGAAGCGGATGGATGAGGGAACAGACTGCAGACGGCAGTGAAGCTGTCCGCCGAACCAGGAGCTCGAATAAAAGGAACCGAGAGAAAAGAAAAAAGAGAAAGGAAAACGGGTCATGAAAGCAGCAAAAGGAACAGTGTTTAAATATGGAGATAATGTGGATACGGATGTAATCATCCCGGCGCGTTACTTAAATTCTTCCGATCCGGCGGAGCTGGCCACACATTGTATGGAGGATATCGACAAGGAGTTTATAAATAAAGTAAAGAAGGGCGACATCATTGTGGCCACAAAGAATTTCGGCTGCGGTTCTTCGAGAGAACATGCGCCTATCGCCATCAAGGCGGCAGGCGTAAGCTGTGTGATTGCGGAAACCTTTGCCCGGATCTTTTACAGAAACGCCATCAACATCGGACTGCCTATCGTGGAATGCCCTGCGGCTGCAGAAGCGATCGAGGCCGGCGACGAGGTGGAAGTGGATTTTGATTCCGGCGTGATCACCGACGTGACCAAGGGAACGACCTATCAGGGACAGGCGTTTCCCGCGTTCATGCAGCGGATTATCGCGGCGGAAGGTCTGGTTAACTATATCAATCAAAAGTGAAATATCTCGCGGCAGTCGCCAGGGTCATGCAAGCACGGCTCTGGCTCGCTGCTTGCGGGAATAACAGGGTGGTATGATGATTTACAGGGTCGGTGACGGCGATAATCCTGCTTATGACTATAGTAGTCAATTAAAGCCCGCCAAAAACGCCGAAGGCCAGGAGAAATTCAGTCTGGACCGGCAGAAGGAACAGGATGTTCCGAAAAAGAAAGAGGAGAAGGGCGAAGATAAAAAACTGCATCAGAAACCAGGTGTCGATATCAAGACGCAGGGCGGTGTGAAACTGGAGCTGTCCGGCGGCCGGGTAAGCGGGCTTGAACAGAAAGCGGACCGTGCCGCAAAAGCCCAAAACGCAGGGGACGGTTTGTTTGACGCTGTACTGGCTCTTTTTAAGAGTCTGTTCGAGGCGGTGGGAGTCTTTTTCTATAAGGTCTGGAATGATCCGCCGCCAGAGACGTTTTCCGAAGACGTGACCCCGGAGGAGGCGGAGCGTTATACCGAGGAATACTATGCCATGAAAGGTATTCCAAGACCAGAGGCTGCCGTAACGGGAAAAGAGGATGTATCTGCAGGCGCAGATGTCACGGAAGCGGCGGGAATAGTCACGGAAAGCGTAAGTGCGCAGGAAGAGAAAGCAGATTTCGAGTCAAAACAGGCAGAGCGGGATGAAAAAATCCGAAAACACCTCCGCTCGGGGAATCTGGATCAGGTGATCAGCCTTCTCACAGATGACGGAAAACGTTCTGTCGCTAAAAATTCTACACTGTTAACGTATTATGACAAAAATGGAAAACTGACGCAGATTAATGCGTCTGACAGAGAGCGGATTCTTCACGGAGACCGCCATGCAAAAACGCTGTAGCCTCAGAGGACCACAGCGTTTTTTCCGTTTCGTTTCCCGCAGTAGAGATTGTAATCCGCCCGCGTGATCGTGTCTTCGATCGGTTCTTTGCCGTCATATAAAGCAATGCCGAGCGTGAGAGAACAATGAATCCATTTATCGTTCAGTTCAAACACCCGGTTCGCCACATTCCTGCGGATTTTTTCCGCAATTCGAAACGAACTTTCTTCGGAGGCGTTGTTAATCAGAATGAGGATTTCTTCTCCACCCCAGCGGCATACATACCCCTGGCCTTTTACCTGTTCAACCGTAATCCTGGCAATCCCTTTTAAGACCACATCACCGAAGTCGTGCCCGTAGGTGTCATTTACGCTCTTAAAATTATCAATATCACACATAATCAGAGCGAAGCTGGACGCCGACTCCACTGCCTGGTTGAGAAAGATATCCATGCTCCGGCGGTTGTACAGCCCGGTCAGCGGATCTGTGCTGGCAAGCTTATCGAGAATCGCGTTCTGGTGTTTAAGCTGACTGCTGGAAAGCTTCATTTCAAACACAAAAACAAGCGAAAAGATAATCAGAAAAACGAAAGCGCAGAGCGAATTAAACACATAGAGCGAAAGCTCCAGCGCGATATTGTCTATCTCGACAAGCGGTTTTCCAAAGAAAGAGAGAAATTTGCAAGACAGAAATGCGACAGCGGAGAAAACGGCGGATAAGGTGGCGATGGTAAATTTCTTCCGTTTGATATCCAGCGTGTAGCAAATATAAAAACCGACCGGGATAATGGCGATGATATACTGCGCAAAACCAAATTGCCAGCCAAGACAGATGGTGGCGGCAAAGGAGTGCAGAATGACCTCGATGTATGTAATGAAATAGATTGCCAGATAATGCTCCCGTTCGCCCCACATCAGCCAGAAACAGACCGCATAGGTAAGCACACTGAAAATATTGAAATAGAACAAAGGCATAATTTGAAAAACAGCAAAAATGACAAGCAAAAGAACGTGCACCGATGCGACGGAACTATTGAGCGCATGGAACTTTAACCGGTTGGTGATCAATGTTTTGCCTGTCAGAACATCTTTAAATTTGTTCAAGCTCTTTTTCAAGCGGGATTTCCAATGATTTGTATGCATAAGACAGCTTCCTGTTTATAAGGTTTCTTACATAATTAATCCATTTTATTATACTCCTGCTGACTTTATTTGTAAATGTTTTCGGTGTCAGGCAACACGACAAACGCATGAATGTGTTCATTTATCAAATCGTTCAATTCGTATTTTTTA
>CBCOZL010000017.1:0-69453 GCA_965114645.1 uncultured Lachnospiraceae bacterium
ATGGATAATTCCTTACTGGCTGTAAGGGGTATTAACCATAAATACATTGTAGTAGTGAGGTATTAGGATGAGGTATCTTGTTTGGGGCACTGGGCCTTATTGTATGGGTAAATTACCCTATATGGATCGAACGGATGAAATAGTTGCATTTGTGGACAGGAAAATTTTATCGTTTTGCGGGCAAGAAACAATTTTGCCCACAGATATTACAAAATATGAATTTGACTATATTGCCGTAATGTCAAGTCACTATATGGAGATCATTCCCGAAATAATTATGCTCGGAGTAGAACCGCAGAAAATTATTCCTGGTATATGTTTCCGGCCGTTATACTATAACGAATTAGAAAGAATGGTGCATGGAAGTGAGATAAGGATTAATTCGGATGGGACGATATCATATGGAATCGGAGACAAGACGTTTTTATTGTCAACAGAAGATGATTGGAATATCGTGCGCGGTTATTTGTGCAGGGAAGAAAATGTAGGCTATATTCAAAAGTTGGGAAAATATCCGGCAGGGAGATTATTTGGGCATAACAGGGGAGGATCTATTGGCAGATATTATATCAACCAGTTTTTGAGCGGACATCAGGCAGATATAAAGGGAAATGTACTGGAAATTGGAGATCGGTGTTATACGGATCAATACGGTATGAATGTAGAGGGAGCGTATGTACTTCATTACAGCGGAGACGGAGTGACAGAGCCCTATGACTTTAAGGGGGACTTACAGAGTGGAGAGGGTATAAAAAATAACTTTTTTGATTGTATTATTTTGACACAAGTGCTCGATTTTATATTTGATATCCACTCGGCAGCCAGAACAATAAAGAGGAGTCTGAAAATAGGAGGCGTATGTTTAATTACCGTATCCGGAATTACACCGATCAGCAGGTCGGATATGGACCGATATGGACATTTTTGGAATTTTACAACGAAATCACTTAGCGAATTGTTTGCAGAAGATGGATTGGATACTGAGGTTGTGTTTTATGGGAATTGCAAAGTGGCATGCGCGTGTCTGCAGGGGATGTCGTCGGAGGATTTAACGCAGGAAGAACTGGCATGCCGGGATGACGATTTTCAAGTTATCATTACGGCAAGAGTGAAAAGGGTGCGATGAATGAGAATGATTAAGATTCTGTTATACCATAGGGTAGAGAATTTGACAGAAGATTTTAACATGCTTGCGGTTTCCCCGGAAAACTTTAGAGCGCATATGAAGTATTTAGCGGAAAACTATCGTATTTTAGATCTTAATGAAAATATTTCAGATTGGTTTCAAGAGGGGACTGAGGATGCGGTAATCGTAACGTTTGATGATGGCTACTATGACTGGGTCTATCATGCTTTGCCCATTTTGAAGCAATACGGTATTCCGGCGACTATGTTTATTACGACAGGAAATGTTGGAACAGAGAAAGAATTTTGGACAGACAATTTGCACAGGAATATTTTGGCAGGTAGAAACCACAAAGATTTTTTTCATTTAAAGACGGATTATTTTGACGTGAAATGGCCGACGAAGACATTACAGCAGCGAGTCGAATTATATCAATATTTGAGGAGACTGCTGCAGATATCGCCGCCGGATGAAAAGAGATTATATTTACGAAAACTGTCCCAGTGGTCAGGCTGTCCAGAAATTGGAAGAGACAATCGCAGGAGCCTGACAGAAAAAGAAATTCAGATATTAGCTTCTGCAGATGGTATTTCTATAGGTGCTCATACGGTGACACATCCCTCCTTAAAGTGGATGACGAAGGAGGAGCAGTGGTATGAAATTTCAGAATCCAGAAAATATTTAGAACAGTTGATAAATAAAAAAGTGGATCTCTTTTCATACCCGTTTGGTACAGCCGACGATTTTTCGGATGTGACAGTAGATATTTTGAAAGAAATGGGTTTTGAAAAAGCGGTTGTAGGCTATCCGGGAGATATTGATGCTGAGAGTAATTTATATACATTGCCCAGATATACAATCAGGAATTACGATCAGGAAGATTTTGTGAAATATATGGATTTCATTTTTAGTAAAGGGAATCAAATTTGCATGGAAAAAGAGTGTGGTGTGGGAAAAATCGGCTACATGGGCAGCATTGAGAATGACGTGCAGGTTTTGAAGGGAAATGAGAACATATTAATCTGGGGAACAGGATATTGCGGAGAAGAATTATATAGCTGGATTTTGAGGAATGGGTTACAGGAAAAGCTGATAGGATTTGGAGATAATGATGTATCAAAAACAGGCACATGTTTCATGGGATATTCCGTTTGCGGGATAGATCAGCTCAAGCAGAGGGAACCGTTTATTATATTGACAAAAGGGCAATATGCCAGAGAAATCAGTAAACAATTATGTGACTGTAAAACAGGCATCATTCATTGGATTATTTAAGGAGACGAGATCGTTGAAAATACTGTGGATCGCAAATTTGCCGTTGCCTGAAATGGGTGAAAGAATAGGTATAAATACGCCGATGGGCGGCTGGCTGACGGCGCTGTCAGATCATCTTGCGAAAATGGAAGAAATAGAATTTATTTATTGCTTCCCTCAAACCAGAACGAAATCATTGATTCAAAAGAAACTGGATCAGATCAGGTTCTACGGGTTTTATGAAAATATGGGAGCGCTTACTTATGATAAGACGATGGAAAAGGTTCTGAAGGATATTTGTGCAGCGGAACAGCCGGATGTCGTCCACATATTTGGCAGTGAATATTTTCACACCTATGCAGCGGTGAGAGCGGGAATTGATCCAGACAGGATTGTCATATCGATACAGGGGATTATGAGTCTGATTGCGAAACATTATTGTACAGGTATTGCCATGAAGGACAGACTGATGCCCTGCATAGGAGAGTCGGGGAAAATAGACTGTTTGGAGAAAGAAAAGAAGAAGTATGAAATTCATGGGCAGTATGAACAGTATGTATTCAGACAAATAAAATTTTTTGAAGGAAGAACAGACTTTGATGCCGCCTATGTGAAACTGATGAATCCTTCGGGCAGGTATTTTAAGTGCAGCAGAATACTGCGAAAAAGTTTTTACGAGGGACAGTGGCGGATAGCAGATTGTGAGCCGTATTCCATTTTCTTAAGCCAGGCATCCTACCCGGTAAAAGGGCTGCATATTTTTCTTCGGGCGTTCCATATGTTAAAGGAACTGGTTCCTGAGGTAAAGGTGTATATCGGCGGACAGAATATATGTGCGGGAAATATGAATTTTCCGTATGGAAAATATATAAAAAGGATGATGAAAGAATATCAACTGGAGGAACGGGTCTGCTTTCTTGGTGCTCTGAGTGAGAAAAAAATGTGGGAGCAGTTTCTTAAAGCAAATGTTTTTGTCCTGCCTTCTGTGATCGAGAATTCGCCCAATTCTCTGGCGGAGGCAATGATATTAGGGGTTCCCTGCATAGCGGCCGATGTAGGCGGGGTGAGCAGCATGATGGAACATGCGAAAGAGGGGTACATATACCGGGTTGATGAACCGCATATGCTGGCATATTACTTATACAGGCTGATGAGTGACCGGCAGCTTGCAGAAGCATTTTCAGAACATGCGCGGAAACGGGCGTTAGAAGACTTCGATGAGGAAAAGAATGTACAGAAAGTGCTTGGCATGTATCGGGAAATAGTGGGACGGAACCAGAAAAAATAATTTGGAGGAAATCATGCCGTTAATTTCAATTATTACGCCGGTATACAACAACGAAAAGTATGTAAAAAACGCGGTAGAGAGTGTATTGCGGCAAGGGTTTGACGATTATGAATATATCATTGTCGACGATGGCTCTACTGACAATACACCGCAGATTGTTGATGAAATTGCCGGAGAGGATAAAAGAATCCGGGTGATCCACCAGAAAAACCAGTGGATTTACGCGAGCTTCAATAACGGAATTAAAGAGGCCGCAGGGAAATATGTTTACATATTAAATTCTGATGACAGGATGCGGGAAGGCATGCTGGCAAAAATGGCTCAGATTGTGAAGCAGTATGGGCCGGATGTGGTATGGACGAAGGTTCTGTCGCACAGGTGTGATGCGGAACAAAAAATCATGGAATATGATTGTGGAAAAGCAGACCAGAAGGTAAAGAACGATGTTTTTTTATCTGATGTGAACGAGGTGAGAAATGCATGGTTTACGTTGACGCTTCAAGGATTGAATCACAATCAGGCAAATTTGTATAAAAGGGAGCTGATGTTAAAGCATCCGTTCCGCAATGACGTATATGGAGCGGATACGCTGTTCAATATAGCGATAGCAGACGATGTGCATTCTGCATTCGTTATGAAAGAGGCAGTGTATGATTTCATGGTGTATGGAGTTCCCCATATGAATGCATCGGAAGGTAAATATTATCCGTATCTGCACGAAATGTTCAACGATATCTATACAGGTAACAGATCATTATATAAAGCGTGGAACCTGTATCAGGAAGATGTCAGGGAATACTGGTCAGGCAGACGGATGGGCGAACTGACGGATGAACTGTATACCATGTGCCATCCGGCCTGTAAACTGACAACGGAAGAAAAGGCAGCCAATGCATTAAAAATGTATGAAGACAGTATTATTCGTGAATGTGCAATGGAATCGGGCCGTCAGGAAGAGCTGGAAAGCAGGATTTTGTCAGGACTCAGAATGATCATGGCGCAGGAGACACTGGAAAGTACGGGTAAATATTTCTTTCTTTATGAATTGCTGGAAGGCCTGCTCTGCTATGAAACAAACCTGGAAGATTATGAAAAAATCAGACGGGCAGTATATCACCCGTTAAATAAATACCATCTTGGTGAGACTTTTTTTCTAAAAATAAAGAGAGAGGGCTGTTGGGATAATTAAAAGGAGATGAAAGAGATGTTTAAGGATAAGACGCTTTTGATAACCGGGGGGACGGGCTCTTTTGGAAATGCCATTTTAAACAGGTTTCTGGCGACTGATATAGGAGAGATCAGAATATTTTCCCGCGATGAAAAAAAGCAGGATGATATGCGCCACGAATTTCAGGTCAGGATGCCGGAAGTGGCTGATAAAATAAAGTTTTACATCGGAGATGTCAGGGACATTGATTCCATCAGGAGCGCGGTCAACGGTGTTGATTACATATTTCATGCGGCAGCTTTAAAACAGGTGCCGTCCTGTGAATTTTTTCCCGTTGAGGCAGTCAAAACAAATGTTCTGGGTACGGATCATGTTCTGACTGCTGCAATTGCAGCAGGGGTGAAGGCTGTTATCTGCCTGTCAACGGATAAGGCCGCTTACCCTATTAATGCGATGGGAACATCCAAGGCCATGATGGAAAAGGTTATCGTGGCGAAATCCAGGGCAGTTATAGCGGGCAGCACAAGAATATGCTGTACCAGATATGGAAATGTCATGTGCTCAAGGGGGTCGGTGATCCCCCTGTGGATAGACCAGATCAAGCAGGGGGTTCCGATTACAATTACCGATCCGGCAATGACCCGCTTTATCATGTCGCTTGAGGAAGCGGTCGATCTGGTGCTTTTTGCTTTTGAAAACGGGGTAAGCGGAGACATCATGGTACAAAAAGCGCCGGCCTGCACGATTGAAACGCTGGCCAAGGCTGTCACGGAAATTTTTGAACCGGGGCATGAGATTAAAACGATAGGAATAAGACACGGAGAAAAGAAGTGCGAAACATTACTGACACAGGAGGAATGTGCGCACGCGTCTGATTTAGGCGATTTTTACAGAGTGCCCTGCGATAAGCGGGATTTAAACTATGATAAATACGTTAAGGTAGGAAATAAAGAACACGCGGATCTGACGGAATTTAATAGTAATAATACAAAAATTCTGGATGTAGAGCAGGTGAAAGAAAAATTGCTGGCGCTGCGTTATGTACAGGAAGAACTGGCGGCATGGGAAAGTATCAGAAGAATTGAGGGAAAGTAAGGCATGAATATACTTGTGACTGGTTCAGCCGGATTTATGGGAAAAAATTTTGTGGCAGCATTAAAAAATATCAGGGACGCAAAGGACAGGACGCGCGAAAACCTGATCATACATGAGATATATGAATATGATCTGCATACTTCGGCGGAGGAGCTTTCGTACTTTTGCCGGAAAGCGGACTTTGTGTTCAACTTTGCCGGAATTAACAGGCCTAAGGAAACGTCCGAATTCATGACAGGCAATTATATGTTTCCCTGCCATCTGCTGCAGGAACTGGAAAAGTGGAATAATAAATGTCCCATTATGTATGCGTCTTCTATTCAGGCCACGCTGCATGGCAGATTTGCGGGCAGCGAATATGGAAAATCCAAGCTGGCGGCAGAGGAACTGCTGTTTGCATACGCAAAGAAAACGGGAGCCAGAGTGCTGGTATACCGGATTCCCAATATGTTTGGGAAATGGTGCCGGCCCAATTATAATTCTGTCATCGCTACTTTTTGCAATAATATCGCCAATGATCTGCCGATTCAGATCAACGACGCTTCCGTGGAGCTGGATCTTGTCTATATAGATGACCTGATCCAGGAAATGTTTGACGCCATGGAAGGGAAAGAGCACAGATGCGAATGGAGTGAATTTAAAATGACAGAGGATGCGGACGGAAAGTACTGTTTCGTTCCTGCGGTGTATCATGCGACGCTGGGCAACATTGTCGGGCTGCTTGAACAGTTCCGCAAGCAGACGGATACCCTGGTTATGCCGGAAATAGCACCTGGATCTTTTGCGAAGAAACTGTATTCTACCTACCTTTCTTATCTGCCAAAGGAAAAGGCAGTTTATGCGCTCAGGATGAACACGGATGAGAGAGGAAGCTTCACGGAATTATTAAAGACTGATAAATGTGGACAAGTATCGGTTAATATAAGCAAACCCGGTATTACGAAAGGACAGCACTGGCATAACAGCAAGTGGGAAATTTTCTTTGTTGTAGCAGGACATGGACTCATAGAGGAGAGAAAAATCGGATCTGACGAGGTGATCAGATATGAAGTGTCGGGAGAGAAGATAGAAGGAATACAAATGCTTCCCGGATATACACATAACATTATCAACCTGTCGGAAACGGAAGATCTGGTGACGGTGATGTGGGCAAATGAGCAGTTTGACCCAGTGCATCCCGACACATTTTCCGAGAACGTGTGAGGAATTAATCATCAGGGTAGGAGGAGACTTGGCTTGGACATGAAATTAGATTATAGAGACGTTAGTTTCAGGGATAATGGAAAGCTAAAGCTTTTAATTATCGTGGGGACGCGGCCTGAAATTATAAGGCTTAGCGCCGTGATCGGAAAATGCAGGAAATATTTTGACTGTATATTGGCGCATACGGGACAAAATTATGATTACAATTTGAACGGCGTTTTTTTTGAAGAATTAAAGATTGCCCCGCCGGAAGTTTATATGAATGCAGCCGGGGACGATCTCGGGGCTACATACGGAAACATAATCAACTGCTCCTATAAGCTGATGAAGGAAACGGAGCCGGATGCGCTGCTGGTTTTGGGAGATACCAATAGCTGTCTGTCCGTTCTTGCAGCGAAAAGACTTCATATACCTATCTTTCACATGGAAGCGGGCAACCGATGCAAGGATGAGTGCCTGCCGGAAGAGACAAACAGGCGCATTGTGGATATCATTTCCGATGTAAATATGGCATATTCCGAACACGCACGGAAATATCTGCACGAATGCGGACTGCCTAAAGAACGGGTTTTTGTGACGGGTTCTCCGATGACGGAGGTACTTAACAACAATCTGGATGGAATCATGAGTTCGGATATCATAGACAGACTGGGGCTGGCACCGAAAAAATATATTCTGCTTTCGGCACACAGGGAGGAAAACATAGATTCGGAAAAAAACTTCCGCTCTCTGTTTAACGCGCTGAATGCATTGGCGGAAAAATATGACATGCCGATTCTGTATTCCTGCCATCCCCGTTCACAAAAGAGAATAGAGCAGTCGGAGATTGCTCTGGATAAACGGATTATAAGGCACGCGCCTTTAGGCTTCTTTGATTATAACAATCTGCAGATGAATGCTTTCGTTGTGGTGTCCGATTCCGGAACACTGCCGGAAGAAAGTGCATTTTATGCGGCCAGCGGTCACAGTTTTCCGGCTGTATGCATAAGGACGTCTACTGAGAGACCGGAAGCCATGGACAAGGCGAATTTTGTGCTGGCGGGAGTCAGTGAAGAATCGTTATTACAGGCGGTGGAACTGGCGGTTACGATGAACGAGGACGGGGAACCGGCATCGCCGGTATATGATTACAGTGAAAAAAATGTCAGCACGAAGGTGGTTAAGATTATTCAGAGCTATACTGGCATTGTGGATCGTTTTGTCTGGAGGAAACTGTAATAATGAAAATTTATTTTTGGGGAACAGGTAGGGGCTGCAAAAAGGCATTACAAAATTACAGTTGCGGTGAGGAAATTGCCGGATATATTGATAATGATCCTAAGCAGTGGGGCAGACTTTTTCAGGATAAAAAAATTGTAAGTTTTAAAGAAGCGCTGGCAGACGCGGATATCATTATTGTTACAGTGATTCAATACGATGCGATTTTATATCAGATAGAAAAAAGCGGATTGGATATGGGGAGGGTTTTCTGCTATTTCAATGAGATGGAAGACAGCGGGGCAGCAGACCGTTATTTTGATGTCAAAGGACGGAAAATAGATATTTTGGAGAACCGTCTGGAGGATTTGGAAAAAAAGGTCAATGCCAGATTTTCGAATATCGGGTATGAGGTGGCAGATAACCTGGAAAAGAGAAAATACAAGTTTCCTGTGCTGCACAGCGACGAAGAGGCTGTTAATAGAATTGTAAATGAGAAATGTTCTATGATCAGATTTGGCGACGGTGAGTTTGAATTGATGGCAGGGAAGGAGAGGGCGCCCTTTCAGAAATATGAGCAGGCGCTGGCCGACAGGCTGAGGGAGGTCATTCAGAGCAGGGAGGATAAGCTGCTGGTTGCAGTGGCGAACAATTACGGCAGCCTTGATTCCTATACAGACAGTGATAAGGACGGCATACGTGAGTACATGACGGAGGAAGTGAGGACTTTTCATGCGTCGCTGCTGGACGACAGCAGGATTTATTATGACGCCTATTTGTTCAAATGTTACTTTGGGTCTAAAAACAAGGATGATGCGGAAAGAAGATATACGCTTGTGAAAAGGATCTGGCAGGACAGGGACGTTGTGCTGGTTGAAGGAGCAGAGACAAGAACCGGGCAGGGAAATGATTTATTGGATAATGTGCGTTCTGTTCAACGTATTCTTTGCCCTACACGGAATGCCTACGAGCGGTATCGGGATATTCAGGAGGAAGTTGAAAAAGTTCCTCAAGATAAATTAATTCTGTGTGCACTTGGGCCAGCGGGCAAAGTGCTGGCATATGATCTGATGCGGAATGGATATCAGGTGGTAGATATCGGGCAGATCGACATGGAGTATGAATGGTACAAGGCAGGAGTCAGAATAAAGGTGCCAAATCCCACAAAGTATGTGTCGCAGCTCCCGCCGGCATTAGTAGAGGAAATATATGATAAAGAATATGAAAGCCAGATTATAGCAGTGATCGCATAAACGAAGGGGAATGTTATGAACAGTTGTGAGAGAGATTTTTTTATTCAGATGTACGAGTTGATGGAACGGCCGGAATTGTTCGTGAGTCTGAAAGAGAATATGACAAGATATTTTCAGGTAAACGGATATAAAAATATTGCAGTTTACGGAGTAGGTAAACTTGGCACATTGATATTAAAAAATTTGAATACGGCACAGTTGGAATCAATATGCACAATAGATGAAAATAAGGCAGCACATTTTGGCAATATTGAGACAATTAACATCCAGGAACTGGCGGATAGGAAAGAAATTGACATGGTACTGGTTACGCCGCTTCTGGACTATCCGAAGATAGAAGCGCAGATATGCAGCATGTGTGAAGTGCCTGTTGTTTCGGCAAAAGAACTTATGTGTGATATGGTCAATCTGAGTCTTTTTATGAATTGTGCAGACTGAGGGAATGATACAAATGGACAAGAACGTGATTTTGCTTCATTTAGAGAGTGTAAACAATATCGTATATCGGATGAACCCGCAGCTTTTTCCCAACATTACGCGAATTGAAAAGGAAGGACTCAGCTTCCTTAAATACTTTTCCACGGCAACTTCTACCTGGATGGTAATTTCCGATCTGTTGTATGGTGGACCGGATCAATATGAGGGATGTCATGAACTGACAGAGAAACCGACAGCTTTTTGCTATCAATCAAGTCTGTTAGATGATTTTTATGATAAAGGATATCAGATAGGAGTATTTAATCATCCCTACTTTGAATTATCGGATTTACGGGAATTGTTTCTGTTTGGGAGGAACGTAGAGCAAAATGCCTATGCATCATACAGTGAATTTTGCCAGGCCTTTAAGGCGGTTATGACAGGGCGGAGTAAATACTGCATAGGAATCAACAATTTCATGAGCAACATTTCCTGTCATAGTTATGTGGCGCCGGGATACAGAAGAACAGGCAGAAAACGATGGGAAGAAGGATGCCGATGTCTGGATGATATGGTTGGAAATATTTTCCGGCTTTTAAGAGAAACCGGGCAGGAAGAGAACACGATTGTCGTTTTGTACGGGGATCACGGGGATGACTTCTGGGGGCATGGATATCATATGGGCCTGACTCATGCGATAGAGCCGACGGCCCCGCTGATACATACGCCGCTGATTGTCTGGGAAAAAGGCCGGTATTGTGGAAAGACGAGCAATGAGCTTGTGTGTACTACCGACATAAGGGAAATGATAGAACGCATGGTACGGGGGGAAATGCCAGAGCGCGGTACAGAACACGACTTTGTGTATGCGCGAAGCGCATATGCAGCGCAGCCGGTAAGGGCGGATTCGTTTAATAAAAGTTATAGTATCACAGACGGTACGACGCTGCTGCTCGTATCTTCGCAAGGATTAGAAATGTATGATCTGGAAATGGATCCTGCGTGTAATTTTAATATGCTTCACATGTTTGAAATTGTGCAGGACAGGATTGTTTTTTGCGAAAAAGACGCGGCGGGACTTCGCTTTCACTTTGCGGATTTTATGGATGAGAACCAGAAGAGGTATATCCGACAGAAATTTTATTATATGCGTCCGCATCTCTACAGTTATGTGACGGGACGGTATGAAGCGGGTAATAGCAGTGAGGCGGAGATGAACCGCGAAATGTGTTTTAACAAAATAAATCACAGCATGAAACGGTAGAGTCAGAAAAAAGATGGAAGCGTTTGAAGAGGATGTGGTGAAGATATGCAGAAGGGAACGAAGGTATGAAACAGGATGTTAAGCTATTTACGGTAGGACCGGCGCAGATGTATCCGCACACATTGGAGGTGCGAAACCGTGTGGTTCCGTATTTCAGAACGCCGGAATTTTCAGCGTTGATGAGGGAAAACAGGGAGATGATGTTAGCGCTGACGGATGCGGATGATGATGCCGAAGTCATTTTTCTGACGGCGTCGGGAAGCGGTGCGATGGAAGCGGCAGTGATGAACAGCTTTGACGAAAAGGACAGGCTTCTCATTATTTCAGGAGGGACTTTTGGGGAGCGGTTTGAAAAAATCTGCGAAATTCATCATATACCGTTTGATGCTTTGCGGTTAGGACAGGATGAGGCGTTGACAGCATCGCGTCTGTATGCTTACGACGCAAAGGATTATACAGGACTTCTGGTGAACCTCCATGAGACTTATACAGGGCAGCTGTATGACATCGGAATGATTCACGATTTTTGCAGCCGGAATGATCTGTATCTGATTGTAGATGCGATCAGTACTTTTTTGTGCGACGAGTATCATATGAGACGGTATGGAATAGACGCAACGATAGTCAGTTCGCAAAAGGGGCTGTGTCTGGCGCCTGGTTTGTCAATGGTTGTTCTAAGCAGAAGAATAATCGAGCAAAAGATAGAAGGGAAACAGACGGCATCGTTATATTTTGACTTTCAGGACTATCTGCAGAATATCAGGCGTGGGCAGACGCCGTTTACCCCCTGCGTGGGCGTTCTCTTCGAGCTGCATGATATGCTGTCGCGCATCATTCAGGCGGGAGGTGCGGACAGCCGGGTAGACGAGGTGCGGGCAAGAAGTGAGTATTTCCGTGCTAAAATGACAGGGCTGCCAGTACATCTGCCGACTTTCCCACTATCCAATGCGATAACGCCTGTTCGGTTTGAGCAGGAAATTGCCATGGACTTTTTTACTTATTTAAAGGATGAGAAAAGCATTATGGTGAATCCGGTCGGGGGTGAGCTTGGCAAGTCCAGTATTAGGGTGGCGCATATCGGAGATTTGCAGTTTTCCGACTATGATATTTTGATTGAAGAGATGAAGTATTATTTCTGTATGTAGGTGTTTGAATTTTTATTTTGTCTGGAGAGTGAATATGTTAAAGGATGAGGTACAAAGCTATCTGCGCACGGCCAATCGGGACGCAGAAGGCATTATTATAGACCCGAAGAAGCTTATTTTTGAAGAAAACGTGAAGATGAACTGTTTTTATTGCGGAAAGTATAATAATAACTGGAAATGTCCGCCGAATCTTCCCGATCTTGATTATGAGAAGATGATGGGTGAATATGATGCGGGTATGGCAGTCGTTCTGACATTTCAGATGAATCAGCAGAGTGACTATGACAAAATCAGAAATGACTCCAGTGTGATTTTACACAGGCTCCTGCTTGATCTGGAAAAATGGATGTACAACCGCAACAGCGCAAATACGATTTCTTTCATCGGAGGCTCCTGTAAGCTGTGCAAAGGAGGGTGTGGGAAAGAAAAATGTAATAATCCGTATATGTCCAGATCACCGATTGAAGCAACGGGAATCAACATAGTAAAGAGTATGAAGCAATACGGTGTTTCGCTGGATTTTCCGACGGATCGGGTACTAAAAAGAATCGGACTGCTGCTGTGGCAGGAAGTCTGAGAAGCGGAAGAGAGGAGAGGCGTACATGAAATACATATTTCTGGTGGCGGGAAAGGGTTCACGGCTGAGTCCGTTGACTTCGGATATACCGAAGTCTATGTTTCAATTGGGATCGGATACCACTTTGATTGCCAGAATGGTAAATCTGATCAGGCAGTATGACGAGAATGCGGATGTTGTGGTGGTGACGGGCCACAAGCATCAAAGCATTGAGCAGGAACTTAAAGACGTTACGTTTATTAATAACCCGTTTTATGAGGTGACCAATTCCATTGCATCGCTTTGGTTTGCGAGAGAGCATCTGGATGCGGATAATGTAGTTTTGATAGACGGCGATATTGTGATGGCAGGAGATCTGGTTCGTGATGTTGTGTGTAAGCCGACAGAGCGGCCGTTTGTTTTGGTGGATAGTTCCATTAGTGAAGACGGAGATTATAATGTGCAGATATCCGAGGACAGAGTTTTGGTGATGAGTAAAGAGCTGGACCATTATTTCGGAGAGTATGCGGGGCTTACAAAGCTTGACAGGAAAAGTGCGCTGGCTATGCGGTGTGAGATAGAAAACATGGTAGACAGCGGTTACTATGATCAATGGTATGAAAATGCGCTGGTGCAGATGATTTTCCGGGATGATTTTAAGCTGTATTATACGGATATTTCAATGTATGACTGGACGGAAGTGGATAATGTCAGCGATTTGATTCACGCGAAGAACATTCATATGAGCGAGGAAAGGGATGCAGGAAACCGGGGACAGGACACTTGATCGGGGCAAATTCAGTGCGATGTGAAAGGAGACGGCTGTCAGAATGAAGATTATTTTGTTTGGGGCAGGTTATTGGGGAAGGCAGGCATTTTCTTATTTTGGAAAATCACATGTATTGTGCTTTTGTGATAACAAGATACAGGGAGAGGCAGAAGAGGAACTGTGTGGGAAAAGGGTCGTATCTTTTCGGAAAATGTGTGAATTGTGCGAAGAAGCTGTCATTGTGGTATGTGTGGACAGCATCCGTAACTATAATCTGGAAATATTCGGGCAATTGGAGAAAGCGGGTATAGAAAAATATATAGATTTTATGATGCTGATGCATATGCGGATTGAGGCGGAGGATCTGGCTAAGCAGATGTGCGATGAAATAGGAATGCACCAATTTTTCGTAAAGTATTATAAGTTTGTGGCGGACAGAGAAAGAAGAAAATTGGAGTATTTGAAAAGACATGCGGATATTACGACTCTGAGGCCGGCAGTGGGTGAACTGCGTGAGCAGCAAATGAAACTGGCGGATTTTACGGCGGAGTTTTGCGAGTATGTGGAGAAATTCGGGATCAGACCATTTTTAAATTTCGGAAATCTGATAGGCGCCGTGAGGCATAAGGGCTTTATTCCATGGGATGATGATATGGATTTAGGCATGATGCGGTGCGATTATGAAAAAGTGATGGAGCTGTGCAAAGAGACGGACCGGTTTATTTTAAATATAAAACCCCGGAGAGGCCAGCTTCTGAATGGGGATCAAAGTATCGGGTTAGATATCTGGGTTTATGATTTTTATAAGGATGAGTATGACATTAACGAACATCGAAGATACCTTGCAGATTTGTCTGAAAAGATGTATACGGTTTCGGACGAAAACGAGCAGGTAAAACTCCTCAGGCAGGAACGTATGACGCATCCGATGATTAGCAGAACGGAAACGGCAAATATTTATCCGGGGGTGGATAATAATGGTGGATATCCCGGGCTTAAGACTGTTGAAAGGTGGATTCCGTTTGACGATATCTTTCCGCTAAAGAGAGCGTGCTTTGAGGGGCGGGAGTACTGGATTCCCAATCATGCAAAGGAGCTGCTTGGTTTTGAGTTTTCTGACTTTATGTCTTTTCCCTATGACGTGGGAGTTTTACATAACGGTGTTTGGGCTGAGTAATATTTTGATAAGTCTTTTATCAGGGAAAAAGGAGACGGGGCAGGCAGAACGGGAGTGTGGCTGTTATGGAACGGATCAGTATCATTGTGCCGCTGTTTCGCGGCAGAAAATATGTAGACGGCATGATTGCCCAGTTGGAACGGTGCGCGGACGTGTGTGAGGACCGGCACACGCTGGAACTTGTTTTGGTGAACGACGATCCGAAAGAAACGACAGGCTGTTTTTCCTCGGAGAAAATAGAGATCAAAGTGCTTGAAACCGATGTCAACAGAGGCATCCATGGAGCAAGGGTCAGAGGGTTGGAACACTGTACAGGCAAGTATGTTTTATTTCTGGATCAGGATGACCGCATACAGCCAACGTACTTTGTCAGCCAGTCAGCGTGCCTTGGCGATGGTGACGCGGTGGTCTGCAAGCTGCTCCATGAGGGAAAGCAGTTTTATGATACGAGAATGCCTTTTGAACAGGTGATCACAAAAAAATATATCCTCTCGGTCAGGAATCCTATCATATCGCCTGGGCAGGTTTTGCTGAGAAAAGAGAAAATACCGAAGATATGGAGAGACATCAGACTTAAGAATAACGGGGCGGACGACTGGCTGCTCTGGATTTGTATGCAGGCGGCGGGCTGTACATTTCATCTGAATCAGGAGATTTTGTTTGAACATGTGGTGGCGGGTGGAAACGAGTCCATCAATGCAAAGCACATGATAGATTCGGAGAAGGAAATATATCAGACAGCAGCAGAGAGTGGGATATTGGCAGACGGCGAGCTACAGGCGCTGTATGCTGCTATACGAAACGCTGCGGAGGATCATATCAAAGTCCTGAGCAGATTTCAGAAAATGTTTTTTGTGTATAATACGTGGATGAGCTTGTATGAGCGCGGAATTTACATAGAAGATTATCTGGTGGGAAGCGGTGTCAAAAGTGTGGCAGTTTACGGGTTCAGCTATATCGGCAAGAGGCTGTATCACTGCCTGGGGAAAGAGAAGATTTGCGTAAAGTACTTTATTGACATGAATGCGGAGTATTTGAGGGAAGAAGGGGTGCCGGTTTATCCGCCGGACGGGCATTTGCCAGAAGCAGATATGATTATTATTTCTCTGGTGGAAGAGGTGGATTCTATCAGAAAGAAGCTGACGGATTTGTCGGATGCGAGGATATGTGGGATTGAGGAGCTGCTCGAGGAGATGGGAACTTAAAATAGACGCCGCTAAAAGGCAGTAGAGGGAGAGCCGCGTGAAATATCTGATTTTCGGTACAGGGGATTATTATAACCGGTATAAAAAATGGTTTGCGAGAGAAGACATTGTCGCCTTGCTTGACAATGCGCCGCATAAACAGAATACATATATAGATAATATACAGATTGTATCCCCGGAACAGGGCATTCAGCTTGCCTATGACGCGGTGGTGATTTTGAGTTTCTATGTGAAGGGAATGAAGAGGCAGCTTAGAGAGCTCGGTGTACCTAAAGAGCGGATTTTTCATTTTTATGATTTGCATAAATTAATCTGCCGGGCAGAAAACGGCGTTACAGGGGCCTATAAGAAACCCATACAGTACTACGGAGGGGCGGAGAATATGGAGAAGGCGTCCTGCACTCTGCTCCTATCTCATGATCTCACATTGGGAGGACCGGCAATCGCGCTCTATCATATGGCAAGAGTGCTTCGTGCGAAAGGGGACGAGGTGGTATTTGCTTCCATGTTGGATGGACCCTTGAGAGATATTCTGCTTGCTGAGGGAATGCCAGTAATCGTTGATGTGAATTTGCAGATTGAGACAATGTGCGAGGCGGAGTGGACGGCGGGCTTTTCAAGGATTGTATGCAATACGATTAATTATCATGTTTTTTTATCGAAGAGAGATACGCAGATACCGATATTATGGTGGCTGCACGATTCCCCTTTCTTTTATGACGGTGTGGATCGGGCATTGCTTAATGATATAGATCGGAAAAATTTACGGCTCTGTTCGGTCGGGCCGATTCCACGGGCGGCTATGGCGCCGTTTATGCCGGATCTGGAGATTGAAAATTTGATTTACGGAGTGGTAGATGAGGCGGATGAAGGCGAACGAAAGCCGGACAGGCACAAGGTCCGCTTTGTGACGATAGGATATATAGAAGCAAGAAAAGGACAGGATATTCTGGTACGGGCTGTCCGGCGGCTGCCTCAAAACATAAGGGAGCGCGCAGAATTTTATCTGATAGGACAGAATACATCCCGGATGGCGGAAGAGATCAAAGCAATGATACACGGGCTTTCGGAGATCGTTATGACAGGTACCACGGATAGAGAGGGAATACACAGGGCATTTGCCGGTGCGGATATGGCGATCTGCCCTTCGCGGGAAGATCCTATGCCTACAGTGGCGGCGGAGGCGATGATGCACAGGGTGCCCTGTATGGTATCAGACGCCACGGGTACGGCGTCGTTTATAGAGCAGGAAGTGAATGGTATCGTGTTTCAAAACGAGGATGAGCAGGAGCTGGCGGAGAGAATCTGCTGGTGTGTGGAGCATCACGAAAGTCTGCCCGATATGGGACTTCGTGCGCGGACAATTTATGAGCAGCATTTTTCCATGGCGGCTTTCGAGAAAAAAGTAAGGGAGCTGTTATAGAACCGTAGAGCGGGACTTTGGCTGTGGAAACAGATAGAGGCGGAGAGCGTGTATGGTAAATTTATCAAAAATTCTGAATCCATATAAGGAAGATAAAATTGCGATTTACGGACTGGGTACGGAAACGGAACGGGTTTTGAACGAGATCGGACAGGACTTTCAGATTGTCGGACTGCTGGACGGTTACAGGGAAGAAGGAGAGCTGTATGGCAGGCCGGTTGTTTCGTTACAGTATGCCATAGACAGCCGGGTAAAACTGATTCTGGTCGTGGCAAGACCCGGTTCATGCAGAGCAATCATCAAGCGAATCGGTGCGGTATGTAAGGAGAATGAGATTGCGCTGATAGATGTGAGAGGCAAAAATCTGTGTGATTCAAGGAAAGCCAGATTTCAATTCAAAACTGCGGATGGGATTTCCCGTGGGCGTCTGATGGAACAGGCTGACAGATATGATGTAGTGAGTATGGATCTGTTTGACACATTGATTATGCGGCGGACGTTATTTCCGACAGATATCTTTGATATCGTTGACTGCAGATTAAGAGAAAAGGGGATTGTGATAACGGATTTTTGCGGCAGACGGCTGGCCAGCGAAAAGTACCTTGCCGGATTTTCGGCGGCCACACTTGTTGAAATTTATTCTTATATGAAAAAGACTTACGCAATCGCGGAGATTGTGCCGGAGGAATTGGCTGAATTAGAATGGCAGATTGATTGTGAGCTGGCGGTTCCGCGCCTGGAAATGTGTTCTTTTTGTGAAGAGATGCATAAAAAAGGAAAGGAAATTTATATCGTATCGGACACTTTTTATACGAAGGAACAACTGATCAGGCTATTAGAAAAGTGTGATATCAGTTTCTATCGGGACATCTTCGCATCCTGTGAGTACAAAACGGCCAAGACAGAAGAACTTTTTGAACGGCTGAAAGAGCGGGTAACAGGAAAAAAGGTAATTCACATCGGTGATGATTTTACTGCGGATATAGAGAGCGCCCAAAAGCACGGAATTGCCGTGTGCCAGATCTACAGTGGAACAGAGCTGCTGGAAATGGCGGGCTATCTCGGACTTTGGGACAGTATGGAAGGCGTGGCTAACCGGATTAAAATAGGGATGCTTGTGGCGAATCTCTTTAACAGCCCCTTTCAGTTTGAAGAAGAACAGAAAATCGCCGTCAAAACAGCCTTTGATATGGGCTATCTGTTTTTTGCGCCAATCATCAGCGATTTTGTCATATGGTTTTCAAAACAGGTGCGGAAGTATGATTTGCAAAATGTGTGGCTTTCTGCACGAGACGGCTATCTGGTAAAGAAGCTGTACGATGCACTGAACGAAGATATTTCTTCCGTTTATTTCCTGACTTCACGCACAGCCGCTATACGCGCCGGCGTGGAGAATGAGGAAGATATCAGGTATGTCAGTGAGATGAAGTTCAGCGGAACGGTGGAAAAAGAGCTGGAGACGCGCTTTGGCATTTCCGGGCAGGCAAAAGCAGGATGCGGGCGTATGGAAGAAAAATCATTGACGGATTACGCACAGATGATTTTACGAAGGGCATCCTCCGTCAGGAAAAATTACCTTACATATATAAACGGATTGGAGACAAGAAAAGGGGATATTGCTTTTTTTGACTTTGTGGCCAAAGGGACAAGCCAGATGTATATACAGAAACTGATACCGAATCATTTGAAGGGATTATATTTTTTACAGCTGGAAAGAGAGTATATGCAGGAAAAGGGATTGGATATTGTACCGTTTTATGGTAAGGAAGAAACGGATAGCAGCGAGATTTATGAAAATTATTATATTCTGGAAACGATGTTGACATCCCCCATGCCGTCGATCAAAGAATTTGACGAAAACGGGGATCCGTGTTATGCGCAGGAGACGAGAACGAAAGAGGATATTCGGTGTGTACAGGAAGCACAGGATGGAATTCTCGATTATTTTACGACGTATTTGAAGCTGTGTCCGATAGAGGAAGTAAGGGTAGACAGAGAAATAGACGAGCGGTTTCTGGCTTTGATACACGGTGTTGAAATTCTGGATCACGATTTCTTGTCCCTAAAAGTAGAAGATCCCTTTTTTAATCGGATGACAGATATGACGGATATGATTTAGTATATATATCATATTTTATAAATTTATGGTCTGAACTTTAGATTGAATATCGTTTTTCTATGTGTTATCCTTTTCTATAAATAATAGAAAAGGTGGAAATTCACATGGACTTTGAATTAACAGCATCCATGATGTGCGCAAATTATGGCAATCTGGAAAAGGAAGTGCGCGATTTAGAAGACGGCGGTATTGATTCTTTTCATATAGATATTATGGACGGCAGGTATGTGCCGAATTTTGCCATGTCCTTAAACGACATGTCTTTTATAGCGTCAGCGACGAAAAAACCGCTGGACGTTCATCTTATGATAGAACACCCCAACAACAATATACATATTTTTTTAGATCATCTGCGCAAAGGAGATACTGTATATATTCACCCGGAGGCTGAGTACCATCCGTCTACTACCTTGCAGAAGATCATTAACGCGGGAATGGTGCCGGGAATTGCCATCAATCCGGGAACCAGTATCGAGACGGTCATGGAGATGCTGGTGATCGTGAAGAAAGTGCTGGTGATGGCGGTGAATCCGGGCAATGCGGGACAAATGTATATGCCTTATGTTGGTAAGAAGATTACAAAGCTTCTGGCAATCAAAGACGAGATGAATTTTGAAATTTACTGGGACGGTGCCTGCGGTGCGGATAAGATTACGCAGTATGCACCCAGAGGAATCAAAGGCTTTGTGCTCGGTACGACCCTCCTCTTTGGCAAGGAGGCGGCTTATGGGGAGACGCTGAAAAATATCCGAAAATTGCAATTCTGAGAAAGAAAATGTGCGGAACACCTGCAAGCGGAAGGTAACTGAAAAATTTTGGAGATAAGACATAGCAGTTTATGGATGGTCATAGACTGCTATGGGGGTGAAAATATGGTGACAGCATTGCTTCTGTCCGGCGGGACAGGAACAAGGATGGGTGTGGAAACGCCCAAACAGTACATAGAGGTGGAAGGCAGACCGATCATTGCATACTGCCTGCGGACGCTTTTTTCCCATGAGGGGATTGACGCGGTGCAGATTGTGGCGGATGAGATGTGGCGGGAACTGATTCTGGAGTGTTTGGACGGTTTGGGCGCCTGGGAAGAGGACAAGGATGCAGATATCGGGGATGTGCAGGGAAGCGGTGGTATGCCGCCTGCAGGAAGGAAAAATAAATTTCGTGGTTTTTCTGCTCCCGGGGAGACAAGACAGCTTTCGATCCTGAACGGGCTGGAGGATATAGGGAAATACGCGGTGGATTCCGATTATGTACTGATCCATGATGCGGCAAGGCCGCTGTTGACGGCAGGCCTGGTTACGGATTGTCTGTCTGCAGCGGCGGATCATGATGGGGCAATCCCTGTACTGCCTATGAAAGATACGGTATATTTCAGCGAGAACGGAGAACAGATTACCTCGCTTCTGGCGCGCAGCCGGATTTTTGCGGGACAGGCGCCGGAGGCGTTTCTTTTTGGGAAATACACGGAAGCGGTCAGGAATCTTTTGCCGGAGCGGATTTTTAAGATCAACGGTTCCACGGAACCGGCTGTCATGGCAGGAATGGACATTGCCATGATACCGGGGGATGAGGGGAATTTTAAGATCACCACAAAAGCTGATCTGGAGAGATTCAGAGAGTGCGTTTCGATTTGTGGAGGACAGGCATGAAAGAATGCCGTTCGTTTTCCCGGCGGCGAAGGCGGGCATGACAGATACGATAATTTAAGGAAAGGCAGATAGATAGAATGAAAGCATGGGTGCTGCATGGCATAAATGATCTGAGACTGGAGGAAATAAACACTCCCACGATAGGAGAGAATGAAGTTCTGCTTGCGGTGAAGGCGGCGGGTATCTGCGGTTCAGATATCCCGCGGGTATTTCACACAGGAACCTATTCTTACCCGCTTATTCCGGGGCATGAGTTCGCCGGGCAGGTGATGGCCGTGGGTGGGTCTGTGGATAGAAAATGGCAGGGTAAACGGGTTGGTGTGTTTCCTTTGATTCCGTGTGGAGAGTGCCTGCCGTGTCAAAAGGAGCAGTACGAGATGTGCCGGCATTACAGTTATCTCGGTTCCCGCTGCGACGGCGGATTTGCGGAGTATGCGGCGGTGCCGGAAAAGAATCTGATCAGCCTGCCGGAGGGTGTAAGCTTCGAGGAGGCGGCGATGCTGGAGCCGATGGCGGTGGCGGTTCATGCCATGAGAAAAATTGCGCCTGCCCCGGGAGAGTGTATTGTGATCTGCGGGATGGGAACGATCGGGCTTTTCCTGCTGATGTTTCTGCTGGAAGCCGGCCATAAAAATATATTTGTCATCGGTAATAAGGACTTTCAGAAGCGGATGGCGCAGAAGCTTGGTCTGCCTGCGCAGGCATATTGCGACAGCAGGACACAGGATGTGGAAAAATGGCTGGATGAGCAGACCGGGGGCAGAGGAGCCGATGTATTTTTTGAATGTGTCGGAAGAAATGAGACAGTGGAGCAGGCGGTGCGGATGACAGGTCCGGGCGGACGGATAATGCTGGTGGGAAATCCGGCTTCTGACATGACACTGCCGAAGGCGGTGTACTGGAAGATTCTGCGCAATCAGCTGACGGTGTTTGGCACATGGAATTCCTCCTTTACCCATTCCCAGGAGGACGACTGGCATTATGTGCTGGAAAGACTGGGAGACGGGCGGATTGCGCCGAAGCAGATGATTACCCACAGATATCCGCTGGAGGAACTGGACCAGGGGCTGGCGGTCATGAAGGATAAGAAAGAAGAATATGGGAAAGTGATGGCCGGGAATTAAGCCCGGCCATTGTTGACTGTGCGCTGCAAAACGGTGCAATTTATGCTACATCTTCGATATGCTGTCTTTCTTTATGCGTTCGATCTCGGCGCGGAGCTGCTCGATCTGCAGGGCCTGCTCTGAGATGGTTTTTTCATAGCTGCGTAAGTTCTGCTCGTGTTCCATACGGCCAAGTTCCAACTGCTGTTCTTTTTCCGCGATGGCTTTTTGGTAGTTGCGCAGATCCTGCTCGTGCTCCATACGGTCAAGCTCCAGTTGCTGTTCTTTTTCAGCGATGGCTGTTTGGTAGCTGCGCAGATCCTGTTCTTTTTCCGCGATGGCTCTCTCATAGCTTTGCAGATCCGCATAGTATTCATCGCGGTCGAGACAGCGCATACGAATTTCCTCGTCGGAATTTTTATAGAACAGCGCCTTGGCGGCTGCATATAATGCGTCGTCTTCGGATGCGGTCATTTTGAGTTCCTCCCATGTGGCGGCCTTGAAAAGTCTGGCCCAGCTGTCTATGTGATAGTCTTTATCTTCTTCCGTAGCCAGATCAATTCTGGAAAGGTCTGCTACATATAAAGTCAGGTTGTTACTGTACACTTGATAATTTGTTATATTAATCAGTTTATAACAGGCATAAAACTCCGGACAATTGGAAAACAGGGTATAATCCAGAAAACCAATATGTATGGCGGGTTTGGCGTCGCGGTATTCCTGTCCCCTGTTCAGACGGTCATAAGAGCGGCACAGATACATGACGGAACGGTTCTGCCAGTTGAGACGGTTGGCAATCTGCATCTCAAGATCGATCAGCGTGTTGTCGTTTAAGAGAAGATGAATGTCCAGACGGAATTCCTTCGCATCGACGGTCTCTCCAAGGATAATGGGATTTGTGATCTCTACGGAGGTGACCTCCGATTCAGCGAGATGCAGGAGGGAACAGATCAGACCGCGCAGGGCTTGATTGCTCTCCTGTAGGACAGCCCGAAACATGTAGTCGTTTGTCATGTTGAAGGGAATCTTCCCGCAGGCATTTTGGAATGCCTCGTCCATGGCAGAGAAGTCTGTCGGAATGTTCTGTGTCAGGTTTTGCTTTTGTTTTTGTTTCATAGATGTGCCTTCCTTTCTTAAGACAAGAGTGACGGAGTAAAACTCCGAAGAAACGATAAAACCGTGAAATAAATGCGGCTTTACAAAAATGCGGGCCTGGAATCAAAGCCCGGATGCTCTGTATAAACCAGATATATCATGGAGACCTGGGAAATGCAATAGGATTGTTGAAATTGTTCTGTAGAAAAATAATAAACGAAAAAACGATAATTAGAAACAGGATAACAAGATGTGGATTGAAAAGAGCAACTGTTAAGGGTTATATACAAGATCTTGTATTGTGTAGTTTGTATAGTGTCGGGATAATAAGCAGAAAGCGGATAGCCGATATTGGGAAAGACAAATCCATTCAGCGGCATGTTTGTTCTTGCAACTTTCCCTGATTTGTTATATGATATTTCTATATTTTATGGGACAGGCGGCAGTGGCTGCCGAAACTGCAGATGGCTTTAAACTTAATAGATATATGGAGGTTACTTTATGAGTGAAACATATGTGGAATTGCTGGTAGCGAGAAAGCCGTCTGTGCCGATGCGTTTTTTAAAGATGCTTCTGATTATGCTGACGGTAGTATTTGCGCTGATTGGCTTCCTGACGCCGTTTGTGGTAGGAATGCTGATTGCGATTGTACTGGGCGGCTGCGCCTATTTTGCGCATATGAACGCTGAGATCGAGTACGAGTATCTCTATCTTGACAGGGAGCTGAGCATAGATAAGGTATTGGCAAAAAGCCGCAGAAAGAAGGCGGGAAGTTATTCTCTGGAGCAGATGGAGATTTTTGCGCCCCTTAATTCCCACAGACTGGATTCTTATAAAAACCGCCAGATGAAGACGGTTGATTACAGCTCGGGCATCGCTGCGCAGCCGGAGCGTCGCTATATGATGATCTGGAATGGCGACACAAAGATTATTCTTGAGCCGAACGCGGAGATGGTGAAAGCCATTCAGAGTATTGCACCCCGTAAGGTTTTTACAGATTAGCAGAATAAAGTGGTTGAAGAAATACTGTCAGTTGAAGGGCTGGCAGTATTTTGCATAAATAAATGGCAGTTTGGCGCCGAGAAGGCCGGACTGCCGGATACTTACATACTAATCTAACCAGCATAACACAGGAGGAGAGAAGATGGGTCAGATTATTGGAGAAGGAATTACTTTTGATGACGTGCTCTTGGTGCCGAGCTATTCTCAGGTGATTCCGAATCAGGTGGACTTGACAACGAACTTAACGAAGAAGATCAGGCTGCACATTCCCATGATGAGCGCGGGGATGGATACGGTGACTGAGCACAGGATGGCTATTGCGATGGCCAGGCAGGGAGGCATCGGCATCATTCACAAGAACATGTCGATAGAGGCGCAGGCAGAGGAGGTAGATAAGGTGAAACGCTCTGAGAACGGCGTTATCACAGATCCCTTTTCACTGACTCCGGATCATACGCTGGCCGACGCTGACGCGCTGATGGCTAAATTCAGAATTTCCGGCGTTCCGATTACCGAAGGTCGTAAACTGGTCGGAATCATTACAAATCGTGATTTAAAATTCGAGACTGATTTCAAGAAGAAAATTAAGGAGTCCATGACATCCGAGAACCTGATTACCGCCAAGGCAGGCATAACGCTGGATCAGGCCAAGGAGATGCTTGCGAAAGCCAGAAAGGAAAAGCTTCCCATTGTGGATGACGATTACAATCTGGTAGGACTCATTACCATAAAGGATATCGAAAAAACCATCAAATACCCTCTTTCCGCCAAAGACAGCCAGGGCAGGCTTTTATGCGGCGCGGCGGTGGGCATTACAGCCAATGTGCTTGACAGGGTGAAAGAGCTGATCGACGCGAAGGTGGATGTGATTGTGCTGGATTCCGCTCACGGACATTCCGAGAATGTGCTTAAGTGTGTGCGGATGATTAAGGATAAATATGCCGATCTGCAGGTGATCGCAGGCAATGTGGCCACGGGAGAAGGTACGCGTGCGCTGATCGAGGCGGGTGCAGACGCGGTTAAGGTGGGCATCGGCCCCGGTTCCATCTGTACGACGAGAGTGGTGGCCGGTATCGGCGTTCCGCAGATTACGGCGATTATGGATGCCTATGCGGTGGCGAAGGAGTACGGCGTGCCGATCATTGCGGACGGCGGCATCAAGTATTCTGGAGATATGACGAAGGCCATTGCGGCGGGCGGCGATGTCTGCATGATGGGAAGTATGTTTGCAGGCTGTGAGGAGAGCCCGGGAACTTATGAGCTCTATCAGGGCAGAAAATATAAAGTATACCGCGGCATGGGTTCCATTGCGGCGATGGAGAACGGCAGTAAGGACCGCTATTTCCAGACCGATGCCAAGAAACTGGTGCCGGAAGGTGTGGAGGGCCGTGTGGCTTACAAGGGCAGTGTGGAGGACACGGTGTTCCAGCTGATGGGAGGCTTGCGCTCGGGCATGGGATACTGCGGAACCTCAACGATAGAGGAGTTAAAACAGAGCGGCAGATTTGTGAAGATTTCGGCAGCGTCCTTAAAGGAGAGCCATCCTCACGATATTCATATCACGAAGGAAGCGCCGAACTATTCTGTTGATGAATAACAGCGTAAGAAGAACTTCTAGTCACTCGCAGCAAGGGCTGCTTCGTGAAGAAGTTCTATGTTTCGTGTGGGAGAATGCCCGGAATACGGGCTTTCTCCGCATAGAACTGCTTAAGAGAGCGAGGAAACAATATTATGGAAAAGAAAAATTTAGCGAAAGAGCTTGCGGGGAATGCTTACCCGGGCCGCGGGATTGTGATTGGCAAGTCTGCGGACGGATCGCATGCGGTGACGGCATATTTTATCATGGGACGAAGCGGCAACAGCAGAAACCGGGTGTTTGTGGAGGACGGAGCGGGTATCCGTACCCAGGCGTTCGATCCCTCCAGACTGGAGGATCCCAGTCTGATTATCTATGCGCCGGTGCGGGTGCTTGGCAATAAAACGATCGTCACAAACGGCGACCAGACGGATACGATTTATGAGCTGATGGACAGGCAGCAGACTTTTGAGCAGGCGCTGCGCACCAGGACTTTTGAGCCGGACGCGCCCAACTATACGCCCCGCATTTCGGGAATCATGCATCTGGAGAATGGCAGCTACAATTATGCCATGTCCATTTTGAAGAGCAATAACGGCGATCCGTCCTCCTGCAGCCGCTGCACATTTGCGTACGAGAATCCGAAGGCGGGAGAGGGACACTTTATCCATACTTATATGGGAGACGGCAATCCGCTGCCCAGCTTTGAGGGGGAACCTGCGCTTGTGGGAATCGAAGGCAGTATTGATGAGTTCACGGCGAAGGTTTGGGAAAATCTGAACGAAGAGAACAAGGTGTCTCTGTTTGTGCGGTATATCGAGATCGCCACGGGGAAATACGAGACAAGAATTGTGAATAAGAACCAGTAGCGGGGATTTTGGGCTGGATCTGCACAGTGTGCCTGCAATGTGATGAGAATGACAGAAAACAGAGTGGATAGGAGAAAAAGAAAGACGATGAACGAACTGGAATTAAAATATGGCTGTAATCCAAATCAGAAGCCTTCCCGCATTTTTATGGCGGACGGCAGTGAACTGCCGATTCAGGTATTAAACGGCAGACCGGGATACATCAATTTTTTGGATGCGTTTAACGGCTGGCAGCTTGTCAGTGAATTGAAGAAGGCGACGGGGCTTCCAGCGGCGACTTCCTTTAAGCATGTGTCGCCCGCCGGGGCGGCAGTAGGTCTTCCACTGGAGGAGACTTTGGCAAAGATTTACTGGGTGGATGATCTGGGAGAGCTTTCTCCTCTGGCCTGTGCGTACGCCAGAGCGAGAGGTGCGGACAGAATGAGTTCTTTCGGTGATTTCATTGCACTCTCCGATGTGTGCGACGCGGACACGGCCAGACTGATCAAGCGGGAGGTTTCGGACGGCGTGATTGCGCCGGGCTATGAACCGGAGGCATTGGAGATTCTGAAGGCAAAGAAGAAGGGCGCCTACAATGTGATCCAGATTGACGAAGCGTATGTGCCTGCGCCGATTGAGGTGAAGCAGGTGTACGGCATCAGTTTCGAGCAGGGCAGAAACGAGCTGAAGATTGACGACGCCTTTTTTGACAATATCGTGACGAAGGAAAAGGATCTGCCGAGGCAGGCGAGAATAGATCTGGCAATCGCCATGATCACTTTAAAATACACACAATCCAATTCCGTGTGCTATGTGAAGGACGGACAGGCCATCGGTATCGGTGCCGGGCAGCAGTCCAGAATCCACTGTACCAGACTGGCGGGCACGAAGGCGGACAACTGGTTCCTCAGACAGTCTCCGCAGGTACTCGGCCTGCAGTTCGTTGACGGCATCGGCCGGGCGGACAGGGATAATTCCATTGACCTTTATATCGGGGAAGACTACATGGATGTGCTGGCGGACGGCGCATGGCAGAAGATATTTAAGGTGAAGCCGGAGGTGTTTACGGCGGATGAGAAGCGGGCGTGGCTGGATCAGATGAGCGGCGTGGCGCTTGGCTCGGATGCGTTCTTCCCCTTCGGTGACAATATTGAGCGCGCCCACAGGAGCGGCGTACAGTATGTGGCGCAGCCCGGTGGATCTGTGCGGGATGACAACGTGATTGAGGCGTGTGATAAGTATGGGATGACGATGTGCTTTACGGGCATAAGACTGTTCCATCACTAGGGCAAATGAAATTGCTTTTCACGCGTATTCGTGGTAAAATTTAGGAGTCGCAAAGGCGCGTCAGCGCAGGATGCGGCTCCAGAAAAGACAATAAAACAAAGGAGTGGAAAAGGGACAATGAGTAAGAGTTTTGAGGATCTGTTATCAAAGGTTTCCGAGTGTGAGATGAAGAAGGTTGCGGTAGCGGTGGCTCAGGACAGCGCGGTTCTCGAGGCTGTGGCTGCGGCGAAGGAGAGAGGTATTGCAGAGGCGATCCTTGTGGGTGACGCTGACAAAATCAAAGAGGTGGCGGAGGCAGACAAGGTAGATATCAGCGGTTTCGAGATCATTGATGAGAAAGATGACTACGAAGCAGCCTTAAAGGCAGTCAGTCTGGTGCATGAGGGCAAAGCCGATATGTACATGAAAGGTCTCATCGACACAAAGTCCTTCTTAAAGAGCGTGCTGGACAAAGAGGTGGGTTTGAGAACCGGCAAGGCCCTTTCCCATGTGTGTGTGTTTGAGGTGGAGGGGATTGATCATCTCCTGTTCCTGACGGACGTTGCTTTTATGACATATCCGACACTGGAAGATAAGGTACATATCATTGAGAACACGGTGGATGTGTGCCATGCCTGCGGCATTCCGAATCCGAAGGTGGCTCCCCTGGCGGCAGTTGAGGTAGTGAATCCCAAGATGCCTGTCACGGTGGAGGCGGAAGAGCTGACAAAGATGTGCGAGGAAGGAAAGATTTCCGGCTGTGTTGTGGACGGTCCTCTTTCTCTGGATCTGGCGATTGACCCTGAGGCGGCGAAGCATAAGGGGGCAGAAGGCAGAAAGATCGTCGGCGATGCGGATGTACTCCTCTTCCCCGATATTCATGCGGGCAATCTGGTTTACAAGTGCCTCGTACATACGGCAAAGGTGAAGAACGGCAACATTCTGACCGGCACGAAGGCACCGGTGATTCTCACTTCCCGGTCCGATGATTTTGAGACAAAGGTAAATTCCCTTGCACTGGGCGCGGTTATGGCCGGCGCGATGGCGAAGATGAACTGATGTAACAGTTCAGCCGTGGGATCGTGTCATAGACGCGTGGATGCTTGCATACAGAGCGGCTTTGACATGATCTCACGAGCGGAGCGCCCTCACATGAAATAAAAGGTGAACCGCGTAAGCGGTGACGGATGCGAAGCAGACGCTTTTATGAATGGGAGGGGCTGAACTGTAAATGTAAATGTAAAATAAAAATGGGGGTAAGCAAAATGGCGATAAAAAGTTTAATTATCAATCCCGGTTCCACATCCACAAAGATTGGTGTGTTTGAGGATGAAACTCTCCTATTTGAGGAGACTTTAAGACATTCCACGGAAGAGATTGCACAGTATGAGAAAATCGTGGATCAGAAGGATTTCCGCAGAAAGATCATCGAGGATCTGTTAAAAGAGAAAGATTTTGATATCAAGTCCCTGAACATGGTAGTGGGACGCGGCGGCATGTTAAAGCCGATTCCGGGCGGTACCTACGCGGTGACCGATGATCTGCTGGAAGATCTGAAGATCGGCGTACAGGGCCCTCATGCCTCCAATCTGGGCGGCATTCTGGCGAGAGAGATCGGTGATTCCATCGGTGTTCCCTCCTATATCGTAGATCCCGTGGTGGTGGATGAGCTGGAGCCTGTATCCAGATATTCCGGCGTGCCGGAACTGCCCAGAACGAGCGTGTTCCATGCGCTGAACCAGAAAGCGGTGGCGAAACGTTATGCGAAGGAGCAGGGTAAGACATATGATTCTCTGAATCTGGTTGTGGTACACATGGGCGGTGGTGTGTCCGTGGGCGCACACAAGAAGGGCTGTGTGGTAGATGTGTTTAATGCCCTTGACGGTGACGGCGCATTCTCTCCCGAGAGAGCGGGCGCGGTACCGAGCGGCGCGCTCATAAAAATGTGTTTTTCCGGGAAATATACGGAGAAAGAGGTTTACAAGAAATTTGTGGGCGGCGGCGGTTTCAACGCTTACTGCGGCACCAACGATATGCGCGATGTAGAAAAGATGGTGCAGGAAGGTGATAAGAAGGCTGAGGAGATCAGAGAGGCGTTTATCACCCAGGTTGCAAAGGACATCGGCGCGATGGCATGTGTTCTGCAGGGCAAGGTAGATCAGATAATTGTGACCGGCGGCATTGCCTACGATAAGGCAGTGGTTGCGGGCCTCAGGGAGAAGGCGGAGTGGATTGCACCCATGACCGTATGTCCCGGTGAGGATGAGCTGATGGCTCTGGTACAGGGCGGCCTGCGTATCCTGCGCGGCGAGGAAGAGCTGAAGGTATATTGAGAAACGTGATGACTGTAGCAGTGAAGGAATCTGAACTGCTATGAGGCGGCGGAGGGGCGAGAAAGCAGGCTCCTCCGCCGTTTAATTCGCTGGATACGCCGGAAACGAGGGGTTTTGCTTGAATTTACCCACTGTATCTGGTAAAATATAGTTTAGTGTTTTGGTATTGTGGGGATTTTTTGAGAGAAAGGCATGTGTCAGCCCGGAAGGGCGCATGGGAAATGAGAAAATTATGAGCGTGGTACAAAAAATATTCGGAACGCACAGTGAACGGGAGATCAAGCGCATTAACGGTCTGGTTGACAGAATCGAGGGTATGCGTCCCGAGATGATGGAACTGACGGAAGAGCAGATGCGTGATAAGACAAAGGAGTTCAAGAAAAGACTCTCCGAGGGGGAGACTTTGGACAACCTTTTGCCGGAGGCGTATGCTCTTGTCCGTGAAGCGGCCAGGAGAGTTCTCAACACGGAGCATTACAGAGTGCAGCTGATCGGCGGCATTATCCTGCACCAGGGCCGGATCGCGGAGATGAGAACCGGTGAGGGAAAGACGCAGACCTGTCTTCTGCCTGCTTATCTGAACGCGCTGGAAGGGAAGGGCGTGCATGTTGTCACGGTCAACGATTATCTGGCGAAGCGTGATGCAGAGTGGATGGGGCAGGTGCATGAATTTCTCGGTCTCAAAGTGGGATGCGTTTTGAATGACATGAAGTCAGAGGAACGCAGGGAGGCTTATAACTGCGACATTACCTATGTGACCAACAATGAGCTTGGCTTTGACTATCTGCGTGACAACATGGTCATTTACAAGGAACAGCTCGTGCTCAGGGATCTTCACTATGCCATTATTGATGAGGTGGACTCGGTGCTGATTGACGAGGCCAGAACCCCGCTGATTATTTCCGGCCAGAGCGGTAAATCCACGAAGCTCTACGAGGCGTGCGATATTCTGGCGAAGCAGCTCACCCGCGGCGAGGACATGGAAGAACTGTCCAAGATGGATGCGATCATGGGCATCGAACGTGAGGAGACCGGGGACTTCATCGTGAACGAGAAGGACAAGGTGGTGAACCTGACCGCGCAGGGTGTTTCCAAGGTGGAGCGTTTCTTCCAGATCGAAAACCTGGCTGACCCGGAGAATCTGGAAATCCAGCACAATATTATACTGGCGCTGCGGGCACACAACCTGATGTTCCGTGATCAGGATTATGTGGTGAGCGATGACCAGGTTATGATCGTGGACGAGTTTACCGGCCGTATCATGCCGGGACGGCGCTACTCCGACGGTCTGCATCAGGCCATTGAGGCGAAGGAACATGTGAAGGTGAAGCGGGAGAGCAAGACCCTTGCCACCATTACCTTCCAGAACTTCTTTAATAAATTCGAGAAAAAGTCGGGTATGACAGGTACGGCGCTCACGGAGGAAAAAGAGTTCCGTGATATTTACGGCATGGACGTGGTGGCGATTCCCACGAATAAGCCAGTGGCCCGTATCGATCATCAGGACGCTGTATATAAGACCAGAAAAGAAAAACTGAAAGCTATTCTTCTGGCAGTGCAGGAGGCTCATGCCAAGGGGCAGCCTGTTCTGGTAGGTACGATCAACATTGATGCTTCGGAGGAGCTTTCCGCCATCTTTAAGAGAAACGGTCTGGAGCATAAGGTGCTGAACGCCAAGTTCCATGAGCTGGAGGCGGAGATTGTGGCGGACGCCGGCATTCACGGCGCGGTTACCATCGCCACCAATATGGCGGGCCGTGGTACGGATATCAAGCTTGACGAGGAAGCGAGAGCGGCAGGCGGTCTGATGATTATCGGCACAGAGCGCCATGAATCCAGGCGTATTGATAATCAGCTCAGAGGCCGAAGCGGCCGTCAGGGAGATCCCGGTGAATCGAAGTTCTTTATTTCGCTGGAAGACGATCTGATGAGACTGTTCGGTTCCGACCGCATGATTGCCATGTTTAATGCACTGGGCATCCCGGAAGGACAGGAGATCGAGCACAGCGCGCTGACCAAGGCGATTGAGACGGCCCAGAAAAAGATAGAGAACAACAACTTCGGCATCAGAAAGAGCCTGCTCGAGTACGATCAGGTGATGAACGAGCAGAGGGAGATTATATACGAGGAGAGACGCCGCGTCCTGGACGGCGAGAGCATGCGGGATGCGATCTACAAGATGATCACGGATATCGTGGAAAACTGTGTCGATATCTGTATCGGCGACGACTCCGATTTTGAGGAGTGGGATTACAACGAGCTAAATACCCTGCTGATTCCCACGGTGCCCTTAAAGCCCGTGGACGCATCCAGGGTGCTGAAGCCTAAGAAAAACAGTCTGAAACAGCAGTTGAAAGAGGAAGCTGTCAAACTTTACGAGAGCAAAGAGGCGGAGTTCCCCGAGCCCGAGGCAATCCGCGAGATCGAGCGCGTGATTCTGCTCAAGGTGATAGACAGAAAGTGGATGGATCACATCGATGACATGGATCAGCTTCGTCAAGGCGCAGGTCTGCAGGCTTACGGCCAGAAGGATCCACTGGTGGAGTACAAGCTGAACGGTTATGAGATGTTTGACGACATGACCCAGAACATCAAGGAGGAAACCGTGCGTCTGCTCTTCCGTGTGCGCATCGAGCAGAAGGTGGAGAGAGAACAGGTGGCCAAGGTAACCGGCACCAACAAGGACGATACGCTGCAGAAAGGCCCTGTGAAGCGCGCGGAGGCGAAGGTTTATCCCAACGATCCGTGCCCTTGCGGAAGCGGGAAGAAGTATAAGCAGTGCTGCGGCCGGAAGTGACGGACAGGGCAGAAGCGGCGGCTAAAGAGCAGGTTTTGCTTTGGCGAATAGAAATACACTCAGCAATCATACACTAGTCGTAAGGAAAGAAGGTGTATATCGTGAGTAATAGAGAAAGAGTATTGCAGCTGATAGCAGACATACCGGATATGAAATTGCACTTCGTAGTAGAAATGCTGGAATCCCTGAAGGCTTATGCAGGAGAAGAAATTGAGCCGGATGAATGGGATTTGCAAATGATTGCGCAGGCAGAGAGAGAAAATGACGGTGAGACGGTTACACTTGAGGATTTGGCACATGAGTTAGGTGTGGTACTATGAGAGATCCGTATGTTATCAGATTTGAAAAGGCTGCGGAAAAGTTCCTGAGGAAACAGACACCTAAGACACAGCAGAACTTGATGAAGACGATTTACAGGCTGCCGGACGGTACGGATATAAAACGGCTAAAAGGATATAACCTTTATAGAATACGGGTGGGTAATATAAGAATTATTTACTCTGTAAAGGAAGAGATCAGAGTGATAAACATTGAAAATATTGACAACCGTGGAGACGTCTACAAGAGATATTAAGAAAGAAGGTGAAGTTAAGTGGTAGAATTAGACAATATGAAATCGGAGCTTCTTGCGTACGAAAGCCCCTTAGCGGAAGTGAGGGATTCACTTTAACTTAGCAGATAAGGTAAAGCGGATCGAGGAGCTTGACATGGAGATGCAGGCCCCGGATTTCTGGGATGACCCGGAGAAATCCAACCAGAAGATGCGGGAGTCCAAAGGACTGAAAAGTGTCGTGGAGACGATGGAGGGCCTCTCCAGTCAGTATAATGACATTTTGGAACTGATCGAGCTGGGCTATGAGGACAACGACCCGGCGATCATTCCCGATATCGAGGAGGAGCTTGTCTCCTTTAAAGAAACTTTTGAAAACATCAGGATCAGCACCCTCCTTTCGGGTGAGTACGACAAAAACAACGCGATTTTAAAATTAAATGCCGGGGCAGGCGGCACGGAGAGCTGCGACTGGTGCAGCATGCTCTACCGCATGTACACCCGCTGGGCGGAGCGAAAAGGATATTCCCTGGAAGTGATCGACTATCTGGACGGAGATGAGGCGGGCATCAAGTCCGTGACCTTCCAGATCAACGGGGAGAACGCCTACGGCTATCTGAAATCCGAGAAAGGCGTGCACAGGCTTGTGCGCATTTCGCCTTTCAACGCGCAGGGCAAGCGGCAGACATCCTTCGTGTCCCTTGACGTGATGCCGGACATTGAGGAGGATGTGGATGTGGAGGTGAAGGATGAGGATATCCGCATCGACACTTACCGAAGCAGCGGCGCGGGCGGCCAGCACATCAATAAGACCTCATCGGCCATCCGTATCACTCATTTCCCGACAGGAATTGTGGTGACCTGTCAGAACGAGCGGAGCCAGTTCCAGAATAAGGACAAGGCGATGCAGATGTTAAAGGCGAAGCTTTATATGTTAAAGCAGGAAGAAAATGCGGAGAAGCTGTCGGATATCCGTGGCGATGTGAAGGAAATCGGCTGGGGCAACCAGATCCGTTCTTATGTGATGCAGCCGTACACTATGGTGAAGGATCATCGGACAAATGAGGAGGCCGGCAATGTGGACGCGGTGATGGACGGGGCGATTGATCCCTTCATCAATGCGTACTTAAAGTGGATCAACAGTTAAGTGTAGGTATGTTCAGTGAGGGCAGGCGGTGGGTCTGCCCTTTGATGCATATAAAAGACGAAAAGAAGTTATGGATGGGGGAAATGGGATGCGAAGGAGTAAAACCAGAGTTTACAAATGGATTGCGACCGTGCTTACGGCGGCTATGATGGCTGGACAGTGCGAGGTTTCCGCACTGGCAAAAGAGGAGACTGTGATTGTAGAAACTGGGATTTCTGATGATAATAAGGCGGAAGAACCGGGTGAAGCGGACGGAGAAGACCTGGATGGCAATGGGGCAGACGATGGCGGCGCTCCGGGCGATGTTGGGGACATGGGAGACGATGGCGGTCAGGATGCAGACACAGAGGAAGAGGGGGATGCCGGGGATCCTGGAAATGCCGGGGAAGGAGAAGAACCTTCAGAGGGGGATGCGCCAGAGGAGACTGTTTCGGAGAACGGGTTATCGGAGAAAATCAAAGCATCGGTGACGATGAGGGCAGTACCATATGGGATCGGCGATTCTTTTGAGGGCAGTGACGGTTTTAAATACCTGGTAAGGGCAGACGGAGAAGTCGGAGTGGCAGGACATAAGGACGGAAAAGGGATAACCGGTGATCTTACAATTCCTGCAACGGTTAATGGAATTGACGGCAGTCTTTATCGCGTGACAAGTGTATTTAATGACGCGTTCTATGAATATACTGGCATAAGCAGTGTAGAAATTCCAGAAAGTGTGACTGTGATAGAGCAGGCGGCTTTTTGGGGGTGCAGCAGCCTGGGCAGCATAACAATTCCCGACAGTGTAAGCGCGATAGGGGGCGGGGCTTTTTACGGGTGCAGCAGCCTGAGCAGTATAACGATTCCGAATCAGGTGAAAGAGATAGCACAGTCGACGTTTGCCGATTGCATCAGGTTGAACAGCATTGAGATTTCCGATGGTGTAGAGCATATTGGAGGGCAAGCATTTGCAGGCTGCACTGGACTAAAAAATGTAAAAATACCCAAAAGTGTCACAAATATAGGAGAAGACGCGTTTTATGGCTGCAGAGGGCTGGAAAGTGCAGAGATTACCGGCAGCGTGACAGATATCGGTCAGTCTGCGTTTCGGAAATGCCAGTCACTCAAATCTTTACATATTGTATTGGATGCCAATGAGACTGTGACGCCTCCTACGGTTGATACATATACTTTTGAGGAGACTTCGGATGATCGTTCTATCGTTTTTCTGTCGGAGAACGGCGCAGAATTGGCGGGAGATGCATTTGAGAAAGCAAAGGCGGCATATCTGGGCGATAACAGTGACGGAAATACAGCGGATGATTTGTGGTGGGGATGGAAAATTCAAAGAGCGCCGGCTGCAGCCGATACCTATCAAGTAACCGTAGATGTCCGAAAGGATGACAGTGACTGGCCCGATTCCGGGCGTGTCTTCGCTCTGACAAAAGACAACGGGGCTGCTTTCGTGACAGATCTGAGTGCAGTGGAAGCCGGGACCTATCGCATTTACGATGTTACAGGATTGACGGCTGGCGCGCCCTTGACAGACGGTGTGGACACGGGTATTTCGGTGACGGCAGGAACTGGAGAAACAAGAGCGGTCGTGGATTACTATACAGTTACCTTTTACGATGGTGATACACGATATGGAGAAGATACAGCGCAGGCACCGCAGATCGTCCTGCGCGGCAGTAATGCGGCGGAGCCGGAAGAGCCGGCAAAGGCCGGCTGGCGTTTTGCAGGATGGAAGACTCAAAACGGCGGAAGCACAGACTATGATTTTAGCGCAGCTGTGAATGGAATGACAGGTGTCTACGCGAGCTGGGAAGCTGTTTCGGAAACAGAGACATACACCATCACCGCCACGGCCGGGGAGGGCGGCAGTATCAGTCCGGCCGGCGCAGTGCGGGTAAATAAAGGAGAAACACAGGCATTTCAGATTACCGCCGGCACAGGTTATGCGATTAAGTCGGTGCTCGTGGACAGTGCGGATGTGACGGTTTCCGTCATCGGGGCAAACGGGGTTTATACGTTCACGGATGTGACAGCGGATCACAGGATCGAGGCTGCTTTTGAAGCTGATGGCGACAATCCGGGCGGCGGCGACGAACCCGGTGGGGATGACAACCCGGGCGGCGGCGACGAACCCGGTGGGGATGATAATCCGGGCGGTGGCGACGAACCCGGTGGGGATGACAACCCGGGCGGCGGCGATGAACCCGGTGGGGATGACAACCCGGGCGGTGGCGATGAACCCGGTGGGGATGATAATCCGGGCGGCGGCGATGAACCTGGTGGAGACGACAAGCCGGATGGGGATAACAAACCCGGTGGAGATGACAAGCCGGATGGCGGCGATAAACCCGGTGGCGGGGATGACCCAAAACCGGGAGAAGGTGGTTCTGAAGGTACAGAAAACGAACAGACCGTCGCGGTAGTAAAGACAGCTCCACCTCAGACAGAGAGTGCGCCGGCTTCGGACGGCGTGGACCAGGGGAAAGAAGGAACGGCGTCATCAGACAGCGACAAAGAACCGAAAACAGGAGATTCTGCTCCGACAGAGATTTACGCCACCTTGGCCATGATTGCCGGACTGACCTATCTGCTTCTCTACTTTATGGAGGAGAGCCGGGGCATGACCGAGCGGGAGAAGGAAGTGTTTGTGGCGGCGTTCATCCGCTGGGCAAAGAAGGGCGGAAGATTCAGAAAGTGCTGTGCGCTGGCAGCGATCTTTTGTCTGCTGGTGTATTATCACGGTATCGGGAAGCACGCCCATGAGAATATGCTTCGCAGGGCATGTGTGAGCAGGGTATAACAAATCATTTCAGCTTTTTTGGGAAAGAAAACGAATGGCATAAAAGCGAGGCCGCTCTCAGGCGGCCTCCGTATTATGTCTGATTAAATCTAAAAAGAACTCCGCCTCCGTGGCGGCCATATAGGGGATCACCCACAACAGGGCGAGTCCGCAGGATAACAGCCCGAGAAGCATGAGCGGAAGAAAACTGACATAGAGATAAAACAGCCTGCCCTTGTGGTGCACCATGAGGCGCCGGCTTTTTTGCAGCAGCTCCTTCGCCGTATACTGGGGGAAATCGTGGAGCAGGAAAAAAGCCTGTTCGTAAAGAAGTCCCAGCATGACGGAGACCACCCCGGACAGAATCAGGGAGAGGGCATAGGGCAGCATAAGGTTCATTATCTGATCCAGATGATTGACATTTTTCATCATCATATAATTCAGAACAATCTGAGGCAGGTTTGCGATATAAGTGATCAGAGTGATCCATGCCTGTATGGCGATGGCTTTGTCGGGGCAGAGCTGGAAACCGTAAAACAGATCAGCCACCGAGACAGGACGTCCGCAGATCACCTTCAGGTAAAGATAGGCGTTGCCGGAAGTAAACAGCCCAGTCAGCACGGAAATCAAAAACATAATCGCATAGTAGAGTATTGTGCCGGGTATCGTGTAGAGATCCACGACCAGGCTCACGGCGATGGTGACTGTGCCCAGGATGAGCCCCATGAGCAAAAAAGCGCCGATAACCGTGCCATAGTGCCCGAGCAGATGCTCTCTGGCGCTGGCTTTCAATTCTGCAGAAGATTTAAACCGATTCATATCAGACTGCCTCATCGAAGTTCATGCCGCGGTATTTATTTGCGGCATCGGAGGACTTCATATCTTTCTGGTAAGGATTTTCCTCGTTAAAATACTTGATCTGTGTGGCTGTAGTGCCCCCGGACACATAAGTCCGGCCACACTCCGGGCAGATATCCGTGTGGATGGATACGTTGCAGGAAACAACTTTGCCGTTCTTTTCGGAGGCTTTCTGGTAGGCATTGCTCACATGCTCCTGCTCATGGCTTCTTACTTTGGAAGCAGCCGCCTTGGGATCGATGTGTGAAGGCGCCTTGAAGGAGACGTCGCCCTCGTCGGAGCCGTCCTGGTATTTTCGGTTTTTGCAAGTCTCGCATTCAGCGGGCGAGGACTTTTTGCCAGCCTGCTTTTCGGTGGATTCACCGGGATTGCGGACAACAACGCGGCCGTCTTCGGAGGCCTGCGGGGAACCGGGCATATTCTGTGCTGCGGCTTCCGCTCCGCGGATGTCTGAAGCCTGTTCCTGCCCGGAGGGAGCGGAGCCGGCGGGCTGTCCCTGCCTGTAAGAGCCGGCGGCTGAAGGACCGGCATAGGAACCGTATGCCGTATAAGGATTGTAATAGGAAGATCCCATAATCGGAGAAATTGTCATCTTGTTACCCTGCCTTTCTTTTCACATCATCTTGCGCGAAATGTTTCATACTGTGCAGCTCTCTGAGCAGAGCAGCACGGCTCCTGGATTACTCAAACGTATCGTAATCCCACATATCATAAACTTCTTCCATCATTTCATAATAGGAAACACCGTACTCTTCCTCGCAGATCCTGTTGACCTCCTCGGTCAGTTCCGGGGAAAGGCTGGGAAGGGAAAACACCAGCCAGATGGCGGCGGCACATAACACCACGTCCAGTACGAGCCCGGTGACACAGCATGCCATGCCCGCTACTGCCTTCCCGGTCATTTTCCTCGCACCGCCTTTTGAGAGGATGGCAAGAATGATGCCGACGCCGCCCAGAAGAAAGGGAATGGACAGACGCAGCAGCAGAAGGCTTGCCAGCGTGATGATACCCAGAACCATGGAGGCAGCAGCCATGCTGGCGCCCCTGGGTTTTACGGGGGCAGGCTGTAAGGGTGCGCCGTAAGGATTGCTTGGGTTGTTATTGTACGGATTATTATTGTAAGGATTATTGTTATACGGATTGTTATTGTAAGGATTGTAACCGCCGCCGGGACCTCCCTGCGGATTGTCTGGCTGATAGCCCATAATACCTCCCTGTCGCAGATGCCTGCTGTCATTTTATGCATGACCGCTGTGATCTGTACCCGAAAATTCGTGTTTTTACACGCTGGATATCTATAATCCTCTATAGTTTAGCATGTTTTTCCGAAAAAAACCAGTGGAAGCATGCATTTCCTGTGGCGAATTTTGAATTTATCCTGTATAATAAAAACGTTAGGCTAAAGAATGCATGTATACTTTGGCGTGATGAAGCGATAAAGAAGAGGGAATTTATGGACATTATACGAAAACTCAAAGAGGAATTACAGGTAGAAAAATGGCAGGTTGAGGCAGCGGTATCGCTGATTGACGAGGGGAACACGATTCCCTTCATCGCCCGCTACAGGAAGGAGATGACAGGCTCCTTAAACGATGAGGTTTTAAGAGATCTGCATGAACGGCTTACTTATCTGCGGAATCTGGAGGAGAAAAAGGCGCAGGTTTTAAGCAGCATCGAAGAGCAGGGAAAGCTGACTGACGAACTGCGGGAGCGCATTGAGGCGGCGCAGACTATGGTGGTGGTGGAGGATCTTTACCGCCCTTACCGCCCGAAGAGAAAGACCCGGGCGGGTGTGGCGAAGGAGAAGGGCTTGGAACCGCTCGCAGCGTTTATTCTTGCCCAGGAGACCACAGAGCCCATTGAAGCCGAGGCGGAGAAATACGTCCATGAGGACGAGGATGAGGCAAAAACCGTGAAAACGGCGGCTGAGGCTCTGCAGGGGGCGAAAGACATTATCGCGGAACAGATTTCAGATGAAGCGGATTACCGCATCTACATCCGCGATGTGACCATGAAGGAAGGAAAGCTCGTAACTGCCGCCAAGGATGAGAAGGCGGAGAGTGTCTACGAGATGTACTATCAATATGAGGAGCCCGTCAGCAAGGTGGCCGGGCACCGGGTGCTTGCGATCAACAGGGGCGAGAATGAAAAGTTCCTGACGGTGAAAGTGGAGGCGCCCGAGGAGCGTATTCTGCAGTTTCTGCGCACCAAGACTATAATAAATGACAATCATGTCACATCTCCGATTCTGGAGGAAGTAATCGCTGACAGTTATGACAGACTGATTGCACCAGCCATCGAGCGGGAGATCAGAAACGACCTTACCGAAAAGGCGGAGGACGGCGCCATCTCCGTATTTGGAAAAAATCTGGAGCAGCTTCTGCTGCAGCCGCCCATCAAGGGCAGGGTGGTGCTGGGCTGGGATCCGGCTTTCCGCACAGGCTGTAAGCTGGCTGTGGTGGACGAGACGGGAAAAGTGCTGGACACGAAGGTAATTTATCCGACCGCGCCCCAGAATAAGGTGGAACAGGCGAAGGCGGAGCTGAAAAAGCTGATCAAAAAGTACAACGTATCCCTGATTTCCGTCGGGAACGGGACGGCGTCCAGAGAGTCTGAGCAGGTGATTGTGGAGCTGATTAAAGAGCTGGACGTGCCGGTGCAGTATGTGATTGTGAATGAGGCGGGAGCATCTGTCTATTCCGCCAGCAAGCTTGCCACGGAGGAATTCCCGGAGTTTGACGTGGGCCAGAGAAGCGCAGCTTCCATCGCGAGAAGACTGCAGGATCCTCTGGCAGAGCTGGTAAAAATTGATCCCAAGTCCATCGGTGTTGGGCAGTATCAGCATGACATGAACCAGAAGAAGCTGAGCGAAGCTCTTGGCGGTGTCGTGGAGGACAGCGTGAACCGGGTCGGCGTGGATCTGAATACCGCATCCGCATCCCTTCTTGAGTATGTCTCCGGCGTGACCAAGGTGATTGCCAGAAATATCGTGGAATACCGGGAGACAAACGGCCGCTTTTCCAACAGAAAGCAGCTTCTCAAGGTGGCCAAGCTGGGGCCGAAGGCCTTTGAACAGTGCGCCGGCTTTATGCGCATCGCGGACGGAGACAATCCCCTGGACGCCACCAGCGTGCACCCGGAATCTTACGAGGCGGCAGGGAAGCTGATGGAGAAGCTCGGGCTTACGATGGAAGACGTGAAGGAGGCCCAGAAGAAGGCGGCGGTGAAGAAACCGGCTCCCGTGAAGGAGAAGAAGCCCCGCCCGAAAAAGCCGGTGATCCGCAATACGGACACGGCTATGGGAAAGGCCCTGGCGGCGGCGCTTGGCAGCGTGGATATGGCGGCAGAGGATAATGACACAAGTGTCGCAAACTCCGGCTCCGGCAGTTCCGGGCAGACTGCGGTGAGCAATCTGGCCAGGAGAGTCAAGGACAAGAAAAAGCTGGCCGAGGAGCTGGGAATCGGAGAGATTACGCTGATTGATATTCTGACAGAGCTGGAAAAACCGGCCCGCGATCCCAGAGACGACATGCCTGCGCCGATCCTTAGAAGCGACGTATTAGATATGAAGGATTTAAAGCCCGGCATGATCTTAAAGGGAACAGTCAGAAATGTGATTGACTTCGGCGTCTTCGTGGATATCGGCGTACACCAGGACGGACTGGTACATATCTCGCAGATTACGGACCGCTACATCAAACATCCGCTGGAGGCGGTCAGCGTGGGGGATATCGTGGATGTGCAGGTGCTCACGGTGGATGTGCCGAAGAAGCGGATTGGACTTACCATGAAGATCAAAAGACAGTAGAAAAGGAGTTAAGTTATGCTTAGGTACATTGTAAAGAGAATTTTGCTGGCAGTCGTGACGATCTGGGCGGTTGCCACACTCACCTTTTTTCTGATGAATCTGGTGCCCGGCGGCCCGTTTTTGTCGGAGAAGGCGATCAGCCCCCAGGCGCAGGCGGCGCTGGAGGCGAAGTACGGACTGGATAAGCCCATGTCACAGCGCTATGTGAACTATATGACCGGGGCGCTCCACGGGGATTTCGGGGACAGCCTGAAACAGAGAGGCCGTACCGTCATGTCCATCATTTCCATGAAATTTCCCGTGTCTGCGAGAGTCGGCGGGATATCCGTTCTCGTGGCGCTGATTCTGGGAATACCCCTTGGCAGTATCGCCGCCTTGAAGCGGGGAAAGCCGGCGGACAGTGTGATCAGTGTGATTGCGACATGCGGTATCGCGGTGCCCAGTTTCGTGATCTGTACGCTGCTCATGTATTTCCTCGGCGTGAAGCTGGGGCTTCTGCCCACGATGGGTCTGGAGAGTGCAAAGCACTATGTGATGCCGGTGATTGCCCTGTCATTCTACCCGACAGCTTATATTATGCGGCTGATGCGCTCCTCCATGCTGGACGTGCTGGGACAGGACTATATGCGTACAGCCAAGGCAAAAGGACTGGCGGGAGGAAAGATACTCTTCAAGCACGCGCTTAGAAACGCGATTCTGCCGGTAGTAACCTATGTGGGTCCCATGCTTGCGTACACCATTACGGGAAGCTTCGTGGTGGAAAAGATCTTTGTCATTCCGGGACTTGGCGGAGAGTTTATCAAGGCGATCAACGGACGCGATTACACGCTGATTATGGGAACGACGATCTTCCTGGCGACCCTTGTTATCGTGATGAACGTGGTTGTGGATATCATTTACAAACTGGTTGATCCGAGAATCAAACTCAAGTAACAGGTATAGTAGAAATTTTATAGAAAGGTACGCGAAACATGAAAGAAAATCCCTTAAGTTTTCAGTTAAAACTCAAGCCGGAAGATTTTCTGCCGGCTACGGAGGAGGAAAAACAGAGTCAGGTCATCATGCGTGAGAGCGTGAGTTTCTGGAAGGATGGTATGCGCCGGCTTCGGAGAAATAAAGTGGCGATGGTCTCGCTGGTCGTGATTATTGTGGTGATGATATTTTCCTTTATCGTTCCCGCTTTTTATCCTTACACCTATAAGGAGCAGATCAAGGGGGCGAACAGCCTTGCGCCCATGGAGTATTCAGCGGAGGAACAGGCGCGGATCGACGCGGGAGAGAAGGTGTTCCCCCATGTTTTCGGCACGGACAAGATGGGGCGTGATTACGCCATCCGTGTGATGATGGGAAGCCGCATTTCCCTGCTTGTGGGACTCGTTGCGACGTGTATTATCCTGATCATCGGTTCCGCTTACGGTTCCATCGCAGCGTTCTTCGGCGGCTGGGTGGATCTGGTGATGATGCGTATTGTGGATATCATTTATACGATTCCTGATATTCTTCTCATCGTTCTTTTGTCTATGTCTTTTAAGGCACCGTTGAACAATCTGGCTACCAAGCCGGGTTTCCACTGGCTGTCGGTTGTGGGTGAGAATCTGATCAGTATCTTCGTGGTGTTTGCCCTGCTCTACTGGGTGGGCATGGCGAGAATGGTCAGAAGTCAGGTGCTCATGTTGAAAGAGAGTGAGTATGTCACGGCGGCGAGGGCTCTGGGCGTTGGAAACGGCAGGATCATCAAGAAGCATCTGCTGACCAACTGTATCGGTACCCTGATCGTGACGACGACGTTACAGATTCCGTCCTCCATCTTTACGGAGAGCTTCTTAAGTTTCTTAGGCCTGGGTGTGGCGGTGCCGCTGCCCTCTCTGGGAAGTCTGGCAAGCGACGCGCTGAACGGCATCAATACCTATCCGTATCTGCTGTTTATCCCTGCGCTGCTGATCAGTTTGATTATCTTAAGCTTTAACCTGCTCGGGGACGGCCTCAGAGACGCCTTTGATCCGAAGCTGAAAAACTAACGTGCGAAATGCGAAAAGTACTTCTAAAGACGTCTCGCCATAGGACGGAGACCGAAGTCAGCAAGCTGACTTGGAAGTACTAAGTTTCGCATAAGAGAATGCCAAAATGCGGCATTCTCCGCAGAGATTTTGAAAGGAGAATACTTATTTGAAATGGGAGAATATCTGGTAGATGTCAAAAATGAACGGCTTTCTTTCTTTACGCCCGCCGGAGAGGTTAAGGCGTTAAACGATGTCTCCATCCGTCTGAAGGAGGGAGAGGTCTTAGGAATTGTGGGAGAGAGCGGTTCCGGCAAGTCTGTCACGGCGTACAGCCTGATGGGACTTACCGCCCATCCGGGGAAACTCCTCGGTGGAGAACTGCACTTTAACGGGCATCAGGTGGAAACCATGTCCGAGAAAGAAATACGAAAAATCCGTGGAAATGAGATTTCCATTATCTTTCAGGATCCGATGACCAGCCTGAACCCGGTTTATACCATCGGCAATCAGATTACCGAGGTGATCCGGCTTCACACTGACAAGACGAGGCAGCAGGCCAGGGAACGCGCCAGAGAGCTTCTGGAGCTGGTGGGCATCAACGAGCCGGAAAAGCGCCTAAAGCAGTATCCCCACGAGCTTTCGGGCGGTATGCGGCAGAGGGTGATGATCGCCATAGCGCTTGCCTGTGAGCCGAAGCTTTTGATTGCGGACGAGCCGACCACGGCGCTGGATGTGACGATTCAGGCACAGATTCTGGAGCTGATGATGGAGCTTAAGGATAAGCTTGGCATGGCGATCATTATGATCACCCATGACCTTGGCGTGGTGGCAAGCATGTGTGAGCGCATCGCGGTTATGTATGCGGGCAGAATCATTGAGTACGGCACTACGGACGACATTTTCTATCACCCGAAGCACGAGTACACGAAAGGGCTGATCCGCTCCATTCCGAGATTGGACACAAAGGAGCATGAGAGACTGGTTCCCATTGAGGGAACGCCTGTGGATATGTTGAATCCGCCCGCAGGCTGTCCTTTTGCTCCCCGCTGCGACGCGACCATGCAGATTTGTCTTAGGGAGATGCCGCCTGTCACCACATTCGGCGACGTGCATTACACCCAGTGCTGGCTGAATCAGAAGGAAGAGATGGAGAAAGGAGCGTCCCATGAGTAAGCATTTGATTGAGGTAGAGCATCTGCGCCAGTATTTCCCGGCGGGAGGCTTTGGGAAAAATAAAAAATTTGTAAGAGCGGTGGACGATGTCTCCTTCTATGTGGAAAAAGGCGAAACCCTCGGGCTGGTGGGAGAATCCGGCTGCGGAAAGACCACCACGGGACGCACGATGCTGCGGCTCTACGAACCTACGGGCGGGAAATTCACCTTTGACGGGGATGTGATTTTCGATGTGGAGAACAAGCAGTACGCGAACATGCTCCCTTACAGGAAGCGGATGCAGATTGTGTTCCAGGATCCTTACGCAAGCCTCGACCCGCGCATGACGGTTGGCGATATCGTGGGGGAGGCCATCGATGTGCACAAGCTGGCCCAGAGCAAGCAGGATCGCTACGACCAGATCATACACATTCTGGAGCGGGTGGGATTAAACTCCGAACACGCGAACCGTTATCCCCACGAGTTTTCCGGCGGACAGAGACAGCGTGTGGGCATTGCCAGGGCTCTGGCGGTGCATCCCGAGTTCATTGTCTGTGACGAGCCGATCTCGGCGCTTGACGTGTCCATCCAGGCGCAGGTCATCAATATGTTTGAGGACTTACAGGAGCAGATGGGGCTGACCTATCTGTTTATCGCCCACGACCTGTCGGCGGTGAAGCACATTTCCAACCGCATCGGCGTGATGTATCTGGGCAGAATGGTGGAGCTTGCGGACAGCTATAAGCTGGTGGACCGGCCCCTGCATCCCTACACCAAGAGTCTGATCTCGGCGATCCCGATTGCAGACCCGAAACAGGCCAGGGAGAGCCAGCGTATCGTGCTGGAAGGAGATGTGCCAAGCCCGTTAAATCCCCCCTCGGGATGTACCTTCCGCACCCGCTGCCCCTATGCGGATGAAAGGTGCGCTGCGGAGGTTCCCGCATGGAGAGAAGTGGAAAACGGTCATTTTTGCGCCTGCCACCATATTGACAAGTGCAATTAAATGTGATAAACATGTTAGTTGGAAAAGTAAATCATTTAAGAAGAGGAGGAACGATTATGAAAAAGAAAGTAATCGCGCTGATGCTGGCAGCGGCTATGGTTGTCGGTGTGACGGCCTGCGGCGGCAGTTCTGCGGAACCGGCTCCGACGCCCGGGATCGACGATGCGTCAGAAACCACAGAGGGGGGGGAGGCTCCCGCAGATGATACTGGTGCTGACAGTACTGCACCCGCGGCTTCCGGCGAAGGGAAGGTTCTGTCCGTACAGATCGGCCCGAACCCCGAGACCATCGACCCGGCGTTAAACAGCGCAGTGGATGGCGGCAACATGATCTTACACACGTTCGAGTGCCTTTTGACGGTGGACCAGGAAGGCAAGCTGGCTCCCGGCCAGGCTGAGACCTGGGAGACTTCCGAGGACGGTCTGACATGGACCTTCCATTTAAGGGACGGCCTGAAGTGGTCTGACGGCTCCGCCCTCACGGCAAACGATTTCGTATACAGCTGGCGCAGAGTCTGCGATCCTATGGTAGCGGCTCCTTATGCAGAGACTGTTCTCGGCATGGTAGAGGGCTATGCAGATGCCATCGGCGGCAATCTGGAAGCGCTCGGCGTGGAAGCGCCCGATGATAAAACCCTTGTGGTTCATCTTACCCAGCCCTGCTCTTACTTCGGCTCTCTGGCAGCTTTCGCTACCTTAAGCCCGGTACAGCAGGCAACCATCGACGCCAACGGCGACGGCTGGGCAGTAGCGGCTGACACCTATGTTTGTAACGGCAGCTTCTATATTTCCGAGTGGGTGCCCGGTTCCTATATCATGTGCACAAAGAACCCGAACTACTGGAATGCGGATGCGATCAAGCTGGATGCGATCAAGTTCAATCTGATCGAGGATCCCAACGCTTCCTACAGCGCATACCAGACCGGCGAAGTGCTCTTCATCAAGGACGTGCCCACAGAGGAAATTCCTTCTCTGGAAGGCAATGCGGAGTTCCATGTGGAGCCGATTATCGGTACCTACTATCTGAGCTTAAATACGGAGAGAGAGCCCTTCAACGATCCCAAGGTGCGTAAGGCGTTAAGTCTTGCCATCGACCGTGAGTATGTGGCCGGTACGCTGATGCAGGGAACTTACTCCGCAGCAGGCAACTTTATGGGTCCCGGCTGGATTGATACAGATGGCAGCCAGTTCATTGACAACGCAAACGGCGGCAAGCCTTATATCGACACAGCAAACCACGAAGCAAACGTGGAGGAGGCGAAGCAGCTTCTGGCGGATGCAGGTTACCCGGACGGCGCAGGCTTCCCTTCCATCACTTATTCCACCAACGATACAGGCTACCACAAGGTAGTGGCTGAGTATTTACAGCAGGCATGGGCGGAGATCGGCGTTGAGCTTCAGGTAGATATCGTTGAGTGGGCAAGCTTCACTCCCATGAGACGTAACGGTGATTACGATGCTTCCCGTAACGGCTGGGTAGGCGATTACAGCGATCCTTCCAACATGCTGGATCTGCTCTACTCCAGTAACGGTAACAACGACGGTAAGTTCAACAATGCAGAGTACGATGCGGCTATGGATACTTCCAGAACCACACTTGACGCTGCAGAGCGTTCCGCAGCCCTTCACAAGGCAGAGGACATCCTTATGAACGAGGCGGCCTGTGTTCCTGTTGCTTACTACAATGACTTCTGGTTACAGAGCAGCAAGATCCAGAATATGTGGCATTCTGCATACGGCTACTGGTACTTCATGTACGCGGATATTGCGGAATAACAAATAAGATAAAAGGCGTAAGGCTTCTGTGTATTTGAGGAGCCTTGCGCTTTTTTTGACAGGCATTTGTCATAACATGGACTTTATAATTCTGATGTGGTATGCTTATTTTGTAACAGCAATAAGCCACAGGAAAAGGTAGGTGATCATATGCCAAACAATGCAGAAATCGCTAAAACAACAATAGATGATTTCAGAGAAATACAGGAGTATATGGTATTGGCAAAGAAAGAGAACGCAACAGAGACATATGCCAAGTTGAAAAAGAAGTACATTTCTCTGAAAGCATTGTTAAATGTTTTGGGCGTAAATCTTACTGATATTGACGAAATCAAAGAGTAAATTACAGCTTGATTTTAGTATGTTCACGTGGTATTCTATTACAGGAAAACAAAATAAGAGAAAAGTTCTTCGGGGCAGGGTGCAATTCCCTACCGGCGGTTACAGTCCGCGACCCGTCACGATCCAAACGTTTACCCGCGCAAGGAGAGGATGGCTGATCTGGTGAAATTCCAGAACCGACAGTATAGTCTGGATGAGAGAAGACGGATAAAGTGACATTTATGTCACATTTATCAGGCAGGAGCCTGTGCCGCTGGCGCAGTGCGGAAACTGTTCAATGTGTATGATATGCCCCCGGAGTTTCGACTTCGGGGGTTTCTGCGCGCATAAGCAGAGTCAGAAGACGTCAGGGACAGGACGCAAACCCGCACAGAGAGTCGGAACGCGTCAGAGCCAGGATGCAAACCCGCACAGGCAGAGCCGGAAGAACTTTCCCCTAAAAAAGGAGGAAAAGAAAAATGGGTAACGGATTATTACAGAGTATTGCAGACAATGTGATTTTTGTGCTTGTCTGCGTGAGTGTGGCGGCGGCGCTGTTTCTCATCGCCTACGCGGCAGAGAAGAGCGTGCAGAAGAAAAACGGGGTGACGGAGCGGATTCTCACCACGAGAAAAATTACCATGATCGGTCTTTTTTCCGCGCTGGCTGTGATCCTGCATTTGTTTGACTTCCCGGTTCCCTTTCTGGCGCCTGGGTTCTACAAGCTGGACTTCTCGGAGATCCCGGCTCTGGTGGGCGCTTTCGCATTCGGTCCCGTGGCGGGCGTGATGATTGAGTTCTGCAAGATTCTGCTCAAACTTGTCATCAAAGGAACGAGCACGGCCTTTGTGGGAGACCTGGCGAACTTTGTGATTGGATGCAGTCTGGTGCTGCCTGCTTCCATCCTGTACATGTTTAAGAAGACAAAGAAGATGGCAGTCGCTGCCTGCGCGGCGGGTTCCCTGATTATGACGGTGTTTGGCACGGCCTTCAACGGCGTCTATCTGCTTCCGGCGTTCTCGAAGCTGTTCGGGATGCCTATGGATGCCATCATCGCGGCGGGCGCGCAGATCAACGGCAATATTCACGGCGTTGTAAGTTTTGTCATCTTTGCGGTGGCGCCTCTTAACATCATTAAGAGCGTGGCGGCGTCTGGGATCACAATGCTGATTTACAAACCTTTAAGCCCGATTTTGAAAAACGCCGGGCCTGCTTTGGAGAGAAGGGCTGCCGGCGAGGTTTCAAACTCCGGCAAGGCGTGACATGATGCAGAAACAAAACTGATTCACATAAAAACATAAAAGGCGAAAATACTACTTTTCCACGGAGAGGTAGTATTTTCTTTTTTGTAAGGTTCCTGTAAGATTTTTGTAAGATTGGTGGTGTAGAATGGGAGTGTAAATCCGGCACGGCCGGCAGCATCAGGGCAGCGCGGTTTTTTTAAGAATCAATTAAGATTTAAGTGTGCTTCTTTTAAGAAAAGGATGATAAGATATAAAAAGTGAAAAATTGAAGCCGGAGACAGAGCTGTTTCGTTATAGATGCTGTACAGAATAGGAATGGTATGGTTAGAAATAAGAGAAAGGAACGTAGTATCATGGGGACATTGGTGGAAATCCGGGATATCTGCAAGGTCTACAATCCCGGGGAAAATGAAGTGAAGGCGCTGGATCATGTGAGTCTGACGATCGGAGAAGGGGAGTTCGTGGCGATTATCGGCCATTCGGGCTCGGGAAAGTCCACGCTGATGAACATGCTCGGCTGTCTGGACGTGCCCACCAGCGGCAGTTATTTTCTGCACGGACACGATGTGGGCAGTATGTCGGATGACGAGCTTTCGGACATACGCAATCAGGAGATCGGCTTTGTCTTTCAGGGGTTTAATCTGATTCCCAGCCTGACGGCGGTGGAGAACGTGGAGCTGCCCCTCATTTACCGCGGCGTCGGAAAGAAGGAACGGCTGGAGCTGTCGGAGAAGGCGCTTGACAAAGTGGGACTTGCCAAACGTAAAACCCACAAGCCCTCAGAGATGTCCGGCGGACAGCAGCAGAGGGTGGCCATCGCCAGAGCCATTGCGCAGGCGCCGCCCATTATTCTGGCGGACGAGCCGACAGGAAATCTGGATTCCGGCTCCACCAGGGAGATTATGGATATCCTGCGAGGACTGCACGAGGAGGGCAGGACAGTGATCCTGATTACCCATGATGACGAGATTGCAGCCCGGGCGAAGCGGGTGATTAAAATTATGGACGGAAAAATAGAGGAGGATTATGAAAATGTTTGGAAAGGCGAAGAATAAGGCGGAAAATACGGACATCACAGATATGAAGCCGAAAAAGGAAAAGACGCCGATGGATAAGGAAAAGAAGAAAAAAATCCGCCGCAGGGTGATTGCGGGCGTGCTGGCAGTTCTGGTTGTCGCATTTTTTGTGAGAAACTCCATTGCGGCTAAAAATACGGCCCCGATGGTAACGACCGTGGCGGCTTCCGTGGGAGAAGTGGAGCAGATTTTAAGCACCGGCGGCACCGTGAAAAGCGATGAGACAAGAACTTATTTCGCGCCTCTGTCCGTGGAGGTGGGCGATGTGATGGTGAAGACCGGCGATACGGTGAAAAAGGGAGATGTGATTCTTACCTTTGACGAGAAAGCCCTGTCTGAGGAAAAACTGGCGGCAGAGTACAGGCTGGCTTCCAACGAGGGCGGCTATGAGAGCTCTGTGCATAAAAACAATGAGTACATAGCGGATCTGTCCGAGGCGAACCGCAATCTTCCCGTGCTGGATCAGCAGATTGCGGACAATGAAAAGCTGTTAGATGAGCTGAACAAAAAGATCGAGGAGAAGAAAGCGGGCTGGAATTACAATGGAACGAACCTGAATGTCTCCGTTATGGAATGGCAGAGCATTATTGCCCAGGATGAGGAGGCGCTGGCGGATATCAGCGAGAGAGAAGCAAGAGGGGAACTGAACGATTACACCGAAGACGAGATCAAAGAGATGCGCAATGAGGCGGAAATCAAGCTTGCCAATGACAGGGATATCCTCCTGAATCTCCAGATCCAGACGCAGTATAACGGCTATGAGGAATCGTACAATAAGGAAGTCAGAGATCTGCAGCGGCAGGCGCAGGAGGTGGAGGAGCTGATTGCCTCCTACAAGGAATATAAATCCGAGATGAAGTCCCAGAAGGCGTCCTCTGAGTCCGGCGTTCTGGATGCGGGCGGCAAGGCGAAGCTGGAGGCGGACACGGCTCTTGAAACACTGACCAACCAGGAGAAACTGGATGCCATAGCTGAGGTGGAGAACGGACTGAAGGCTGATTTCGGAGGCGTGGTCACGGAACTTGAGGCGATAGCCGGACAGCCGCCCACGGAGAGCGGGAAGCTTGTGACGATCGAGAGCACGGAGAAAGTGTTTGTGAGACTCAGTGTTTCCAAATATGATCTGGAAAAGATTGCCGTGGGACAGAAGGCGGATATTGATATCGCCGGAAAGACATATGAGGGTACGGTGAGCAAAATTGACGGCATGGCCACCCAGAATAACAGCGGCGCCATGGTAGTCGGCGTGGACGTCAACATCGACAACCCGGATGAAAACATTTTCCTCGGCGTGGAAGCTAAGGTTTATGTCCATATGGCGAAAGCCGAGGGTGTGGTTACGGTGCCCATTGAGGTGATCAACAGCGACCGTGACGGCGATTTCGTGTACGTGGAAGAGAACGGCGTGGTGACGAAGAGGCGCATTACCACGGGTATTGCATCCGACAGTGTCAGCGAGGTGAAGGAGGGACTTGCGGCAGGCGAAAACGTCATCATGGCGAATGGCATGGAATTTGAGGACGGCACGGCGGTGACGCCAATGCCGATGCCTTAGTGCAAAAAGAGCTGTGAAAGACGTCCCGCCATAGGACGGAGACGCAAAGTCAGCAAAGATGGCTTGAAAGTTCTATGCTTTACGCGAGATAATGCCGGAAAACGGTATTCTTCGAGTGACAGAAAATAAAGGACAGGGAACAAAATGGGACAGATATGGGAATACATAAAAATAGCCCTTATGAATATTAAGACGAATAAGGGACGGTCTACTCTCACTATGCTGGGCATTATCATCGGTATTTCCTCAGTTATTATGATCATCTCCATCGGTAACGGGGTGCGTGCTTCCGTCAACGACGAGCTGGAAAATATGGGCGGCGGTCTGATTGCCATTTACACCAACGGCGATGTGGAAGGCAATGACGTGAGGTTTACGGAGGAAGATTTTGCGCTGATCGAGGAAAAGGTCGAGCATGTGAAGGGTGCGACGACGCAGTACAGCTATTGGGGCGCGACGGCAAAGGGGCGAAAGGGAGAGTTCACAGCGAGACTTGAGGGCGGTAATACAGCGCTGCAGTATGCGGTTGGCAACGAGCCGATTGTCAGGGGCAGATACTTTTCCCAGAGCGAGTGTGACGCGGCGAGCATGGTCTGTGTCATCAAGGAGAGCGACGCAAGATCCTTGTTTGGAACTACGGATGTGGTGGGTATGTCCTTTGAGATGAATCTCTGGGGCGTGAGTCAGGATCTGCGGATTGTGGGTATCAGGCAGGACACACCGGCGGGCATCATTGCGGCATTGAACGGCAGCGGATATATGCAGGTGGAGATGCCGCTGACATCTATGGCAGCCGGCTTCGGTCTTTGGATTGAAGATTTTGACTATGTCTATGTGGTGGCTGAGAGCTCCGAGTATGTGTCGCAGGTGGCGGCGGATGCGATCAGTCTTTTGGAGAACCGCTATAATGTGCGGGGAGAGAACAAGATTATGATGGAGAGCTTTGCGGATAACACGGCGCAGTTTGACCAGATTCTGACTATGCTGACGCTCTTTATCTCCTTCGTGGCGGCAATCTCCCTGCTGGTGGGCGGCATCGGCGTTATGAACATCATGCTCGTGTCGGTGACGGAGCGGACGCGGGAGATCGGCATCCGCAAGTCGCTGGGAGCCAGAACCAAGTCAATTCTCTTACAGTTTCTTGCGGAAGCAGGTATCATTACCCTGATCGGCGGTCTGATTGGCATTACGCTTGGTGTGCTGGGAGCTGCGGCGGTCTGCGGCGCTCTCGGTTATGCGGCAAAGATCGACGTGCCCACGGTGATTATCGCGGCGGCGTTTTCCTCGGGCGTCGGTATCTTCTTCGGCATTTACCCGGCGAGGAAGGCAGCGAAGCTAAGCCCGATCGAGGCGCTGCGGCATGAATAGAGTGAAAAGAACTTTTTATAATTGACAGTTGACATACGGATCATGGTATGCTATAGTAGCAAATGCCGAAGACAGTAGGTGCCGTATTGCCGGCGTAAGAGTCCGCCTACCGAGGAGAGAAGAGCTGTCAATGATATTAATGCCCTCCCTGTCTTTGCAGGGAGGGTTTTCTGTTTCATAGAAATATGTCTCCGATCGGCACGAAAATCTATAAGGAGGTAATGTAATGGCAAAAGTGGAATTGAAGAAACCCATCGTAGATGAGATTGCCGCTGCCGTGAAGGATGCACAGTCAGTTGTTCTGGTGGACTACCGTGGACTTACGGTGGAACAGGACACACAGCTTCGTAAGCAGCTGCGTGAGGCCGGGATCACCTACAAGGTTTACAAGAACACAATGATGAATTTTGCATTCAAGGGTACGGACTGCGAAGTGCTCCTTCCTTATCTGGAAGGCCCCAGCGCGATTGCCATCTCTACAGAGGACGCTACGGCTCCCGCGAGAGAGTTATGCAAATTCGCTAAGACGGCAGATGCCCTTGAGGTTAAGGGCGGCATTGTGGAAGGCACCGCTTATGACGCGGACGGAATCAAGGAAGTTGCGAAGATTCCTTCCAGAGAAGAACTGCTGTCCAGATTGCTTGGCAGCATGCAGTCTCCGATCACCAACTTCGCGCGTGTAATCAAGCAGATTGCGGAGAAGGACGGAGAAGCCGGTGCAGAAGCAGAGGCGGCTCCCGCTGCGGAAGAAGCGCCTGCAGAGGCAGAAGCTGCTCCTGCGGAAGAAGCACCTGCAGCAGAATAAACGGCTAAAACGGTTTCCGTGCTTTGCATGAAAACCAAAACCGGGTCTGCCCCAGGCAGTCTCAGAACGTAAGTTGAACATTAAATTAAAAATGGAGGAAAACAATCATGGCAAAGTTAACGACTCAGGAAATGATCGATGCGATCAAAGAGCTGACCGTATTGGAATTAAATGATCTGGTAAAGGCATGTGAGGAAGAGTTCGGCGTATCCGCAGCAGCGGGCGTTGTAGTTGCGGCAGCAGGCGATGCAGGCGCAGCAGCAGCAGAGGAGAAGACCGAGTTCGACGTTGAGCTGACAGAGGTTGGCCCTAACAAGGTTAAGGTAATCAAGGTAGTTCGTGAAGCTACCGGCCTTGGTCTGAAGGAGGCGAAGGATCTGGTTGATTCCGCTCCGAAGGTACTCAAGGAAGCAGCTTCCAAGGAAGAGGCTGACGATATCAAGGGCAAGCTTGAGGCTGAGGGCGCAAAGGTTACTCTGAAGTAATCAAAAGTCTGATACAACAGGACCGTTCATGTGCAAATGCGCATGGACGGTTTTACTGTTTCTTAAATTTCTCTTATTTCCCAAAGTTTTTATTGACTCCCAAAAGGACTTGTAGTAGAATGTATAGTGCACTATTGTGGTGTGCTATGCTTATTTGAAGTGTCGTTTCCGATTAAGCATGGATCAATCATAAAGAACGGGGTGAAGTGTCAATGGAAAAAAACAGGATCCGTAAGACTGCAGCCGGCAGAAATACGCGTATGACCTATGCACGACAGAAAGAGGTTCTGGAAATGCCGAACCTGATTGAAGTTCAGAAGAACTCCTATCAGTGGTTCCTGGATGAAGGCTTGAAGGAAGTATTTGACGATATTTCTCCGATTTCGGATTACAGCGGACATTTAAGTCTGGAATTTGTTGACTTTGAGCTGTGCGAGGAGGATGTCAAATATTCTATTGAGAAATGTAAAGAGAGAGACGCCACTTACGCAGCCCCTCTCAAGGTGAAGGTTCGTCTGATTAACAAAGAAAAGGACGAGATTACCGAGCATGAGATCTTTATGGGTGATCTGCCGCTTATGACACAGACAGGCACCTTTGTGATCAACGGTGCGGAGCGTGTTATCGTAAGCCAGCTCGTCCGTTCCCCCGGCATCTATTATGGGATCGGACACGACAAGATCGGTAAACGGCTTTTCTCCGCAACTGTGATTCCGAACCGTGGTGCGTGGCTGGAGTACGAGACGGATTCCAACGACGTTTTCTATGTGCGTGTGGACAGAACCAGAAAGGTTCCGATCACTGTGCTGATCCGTGCGCTCGGCGTCAGCTCCAACGACGAGATCAGAGAACTCTTTGGAGATGAACCGAAGATCGAGGCAAGCTTTGCAAAGGACGCTTCTGAGAACTATCAGGAGGGTCTGCTTGAGCTGTATAAAAAGATCCGTCCCGGCGAGCCGCTCAGCGTAGAGAGTGCGGAAAGCCTGATTATGGCAATGTTTTTCGACCCCAGAAGATATGATCTTGCAAAGGTCGGCAGATATAAATTTAATAAAAAACTGATGTTCAGAAACAGGATCAGAAACCATGTGCTTGCAGAGGATGTGGTGGATACCCAGACAGGGGAGATTCTGGCGAAAGCGGGAGACAAGGTGACGATGGAGACGGCGGATGCCATCCAGAACGCTGCGGTTCCTGCCGTGTGGATCCAGGCGGAGGAGAGAAATGTGAAGGTTCTCTCCAACATGATGGTGGACATCACAAATTTCGTGGACTGTAATCCGAAGGAGCTGGGTATCACGGAGCTGGTTTATTACCCTGTGCTGCAGCAGATCCTTGACGAGTACAGCGGCGATCCCGCGCAGCTTGCAGAGGTGATCCGCAAGAATGTACACGAACTGATTCCGAAGCATATTACGAAGGAAGATATTCTGGCTTCCATTAACTATAACATCCATCTGGAGTACGGCATCGGCAATGACGACGATATCGACCATCTGGGTAACCGCCGTATCCGTGCGGTGGGAGAACTTTTACAGAACCAGTACCGTATCGGACTCTCCCGTCTGGAGAGAGTGGTGCGTGAGAGAATGACCACCCATGACGCGGAGGAGATTTCGCCCCAGGTGCTGATCAACATCAAGCCCGTGCAGGCGGCGGTGAAGGAATTCTTCGGTTCCTCCCAGCTGTCCCAGTTCATGGATCAGAACAACCCGCTCGGTGAGCTGACCCACAAGAGACGTCTCTCCGCGCTGGGCCCCGGCGGTCTTTCCAGAGACCGTGCCGGATTCGAGGTGCGTGATGTGCACTATACGCATTACGGCAGAATGTGCCCCATTGAGACGCCTGAGGGACCTAACATCGGTCTGATCAACTCCCTTGCATCCTATGCGAGGATCAACGAGTATGGTTTCGTGGAGGCGCCTTACAGAAAGATCGACAAGAGCGATCCGCAGAATCCGCGCGTTACGGACGAGACAGTCTACATGACGGCGGACGAGGAAGATAATTATCATGTGGCGCAGGCTTCGGCGCCCCTTGACGAGAACGGCTATTTCAAGAGAAACAGCATTTCCGGCAGATATAAGACAGAGACGCAGGAATATCCGAAGGCTATGTTTGATTATATGGACGTGTCCCCCAAGATGGTATTCTCGGTGGCGACGGCTCTCATTCCGTTCCTGCAGAACGACGATGCGAACCGCGCGCTGATGGGTTCCAACATGCAGAGACAGGCAGTGCCCCTGCTCTTTACGGAGACGCCTGTGGTGGGAACCGGCATGGAGCCGAAAGCGGCTGTGGACTCCGGTGTCTGTGTGGTGGCGAGAAAGTCCGGCGTGATTGAATTTGTGTCGGCTGATATCATCAGGATGACCTGTGACGACGGGGAGAAGGACGAGTACCGTCTGATGAAGTTCTCCCGCAGTAACCAGTCGAACTGCTATAACCAGAAACCCATTGTCCAGAAGGGCATGCACGTGGAGGCTGGAGACGTGATTGCGGACGGCCCGTCCACGGACGGCGGCGAACTGGCTCTTGGAAAGAATCCGCTGATCGGATTCATGACCTGGGAAGGTTACAACTACGAGGACGCCGTACTCCTCAGCGAGAGACTGGTGCAGGAGGATGTCTACACCTCCGTGCATATGGAAGAATATGAGGCGGAGGCGCGGGATACCAAGCTGGGGCCCGAGGAGATTACAAGGGATGTGCCCGGTGTCGGTGACGACGCGCTGAAGGATCTGGATGACAGAGGTATCATCCGTATCGGTGCGGAGGTGCGCGCCGGCGATATTCTGGTAGGTAAAGTGACGCCTAAGGGCGAGACGGAGCTTACTGCGGAGGAGAGACTGCTCCGGGCGATCTTCGGTGAGAAGGCGAGAGAGGTCCGCGATACTTCCCTGAAGGTGCCTCACGGTGAATATGGTATTGTTGTGGACGCCAAAGTGTTTACGAGAGAGAACGGCGATGAGCTGTCTCCCGGCGTGAACCAGGCGGTTCGCATTTACATTGCGCAGAAGAGAAAGATTTCCGTCGGAGATAAGATGGCAGGCCGTCATGGTAACAAGGGTGTGGTTTCCCGCGTGCTGCCTGTGGAGGATATGCCGTATCTGCCGAACGGACGTCCTCTTGACATTGTGCTGAATCCTCTGGGCGTGCCTTCCCGTATGAATATCGGGCAGGTGCTGGAAATCCATCTGTCGCTGGCGGCGAAGGCCCTCGGCTTCAATGTGGCTACGCCTGTGTTTGACGGCGCAAAAGAGGATGATATCATGGACACGCTGGATCTGGCAAACGACTATGTCAATCTGGAGTGGGAAGAATTTGAAAAGAAGCATAAGGATGAACTGTTACCTGAGGTGTTGGAGTATCTGTCCAAGAACAGGGATCACAGAAAGCTCTGGAAGGGCGTGCCGATCTCCAGGGACGGCAAGGTCAGACTCAGAGATGGACGTACGGGTGAATATTTCGATTCGCCGGTTACCATCGGACACATGCATTATCTGAAACTCCATCATCTGGTAGACGATAAGATCCACGCCCGTTCTACCGGCCCTTACTCGCTTGTAACGCAGCAGCCTCTGGGCGGTAAAGCACAGTTCGGCGGACAGCGTTTCGGTGAGATGGAGGTTTGGGCGCTGGAGGCGTATGGCGCGGCGTACACCCTGCAGGAGATTCTGACTGTGAAGTCCGACGATGTGGTGGGGCGTGTGAAGACTTACGAGGCCATTATCAAGGGCGACAACATTCCCGAGCCCGGTGTGCCGGAGTCCTTCAAGGTGCTTTTGAAGGAGCTGCAGTCACTTGGACTGGATGTCAGGGTGCTCCGCGATGACCAGACGGAAGTGGAAATCATGGAAACCATCGACTACGGCGAGAACGATTACCGTTACGAGATCGAGGGGGATTCCCGCAGTTACGATTATGAGAGAGAATCCTTCGGTTCCATGGGCTATCAGCGCCAGGAGTTTGACGAGGACAGCGGACAGCTTGTGAGCAGTGACGAGGAGGAGGCTGATTCCTTTGAGGAGTCAGATGAGGTGTTCGAAGAGGCTTACGACGAACAATAATCTGGATGGAGGTTAATGCAGCATGTCAGATATGAAACAGGAAGCGTATCAACCCATGACATTTGACGCGATCAAGATCGGACTGGCGTCACCGGAAAAGATCAGAGAATGGTCCAGAGGTGAGGTGACGAAGCCGGAGACGATCAACTATAGAACGCTGAAACCTGAGAAGGAAGGTCTGTTCTGCGAGAGGATCTTCGGGCCCAGCAAGGACTGGGAATGTCATTGCGGCAAATATAAGAAGATCAGATATAAAGGTGTTGTCTGCGACCGCTGCGGCGTTGAGGTGACGAAATCCAGTGTCCGCAGAGAGCGCATGGGCCGTATCGAGCTGGCGGCTCCAGTATCCCATATCTGGTATTTCAAGGGTATTCCGAGCCGCATGGGACTGATCCTGGATCTCTCCCCCAGAGTGCTTGAGAAGGTGCTCTATTTCGCGTCCTATATTGTGCTGGATGGCGGTGAGACGGATCTGGATTACAAGCAGGTGCTCTCCGAGAAAGAGTATCAGGATGCCAGGGAGACGTGGGGAAATAAATTTCGTGTAGGAATGGGTGCGGAGGCGATCAAGGAGCTTCTGCAGGCTATTGAACTGGAACAGGAGGCGGCGGAGCTGAAGGAGGGCTTGAAGGAGTCCACAGGACAGAAGCGCGCCCGCATTATCAAAAGACTTGAGGTTGTGGAAGCTTTCCGGGAGTCCGGGAACCAGCCGGAGTGGATGATCATGGATGTGATCCCTGTGATTCCGCCCGATCTGCGTCCTATGGTACAGTTGGACGGCGGCCGTTTTGCGACCTCTGACCTGAATGACTTATACAGAAGAATCATCAACAGAAACAATCGTCTGAAAAGACTTCTGGAGCTGGGCGCTCCCGATATCATTGTCCGCAATGAGAAGCGTATGCTGCAGGAGGCGGTTGATGCGCTGATCGACAACGGCAGAAGGGGCAGACCCGTGACAGGACCCGGAAACAGGGCGTTAAAGTCCCTTTCCGATATGCTGAAAGGTAAATCCGGGCGTTTCCGTCAGAATCTGCTCGGTAAGCGTGTTGACTATTCCGGCCGTTCCGTTATCGTGGTCGGCCCGGAGCTGAAAATATACCAGTGCGGCCTGCCCAAGGAGATGGCGATCGAGCTGTTTAAGCCCTTCGTGATGAAGGAGCTGGTATTCCGCGGTATTTCGCAGAATATCAAGGCGGCGAAAAAACTGGTGGAGAGACTGGACACACAGGTGTGGGATGTACTCGAGGAAGTGATCAAGGAGCATCCTGTGATGTTAAACCGTGCGCCTACCCTGCACAGACTGGGTATCCAGGCGTTTGAGCCGATTCTGGTTGAGGGTAAGGCGATCAAGCTTCACCCGCTCGTGTGTACGGCATTCAACGCTGACTTTGACGGTGACCAGATGGCAGTCCATCTGCCTCTTTCCGTGGAGGCGCAGGCGGAGTGCAGATTCCTTCTGCTCTCGCCGAATAACCTGCTGAAGCCTTCGGACGGAGGCCCGGTGGCGGTGCCTTCCCAGGATATGGTGCTGGGCATCTATTATCTGACGCAGGAAAGACCCGGCGCGCTGGGTGAGGGCAAATTCTTTAAGAGTGTAAATGAGGCGATTCTTGCTTACGAGAATAAGGCATGTACCCTGCATTCAAGGATCAATGTCAGAGTGACAAAGAAGGATGCCGACGGCCAGGAGGTATCCGGCAACGTGGAGTCCACGCTGGGAAGATTTCTCTTTAATGAGATTCTCCCTCAGGATCTGGGGTATGTGGACAGAACCGACCCGGAGAATCTGCTGAAGCCGGAAGTGGATTTCCATGTAGGCAAAAAGCAGTTAAAGCAGATACTTGAGAAGGTTATCAACATCCATGGCGCAGTGCGGACGGCCGAGGTGCTTGACATGATCAAGGCGACCGGCTATAAATATTCCACACAGGCGGCTATGACCGTTTCCATTTCCGATATGACGGTGCCTGCGAAGAAAGCGGAGATGCTGGAGGCAGCCCAGGCTACCGTAGACAGGATCTCCATGGACTTCCGCAGAGGAAAGTGTACGGAGGAGGAGAGATACAAGGCGGTCGTGGAAACCTGGAACGACACGGATAAGGAGCTCACGGAAGTGCTGCTCTCCGGTCTGGATAAATATAACAACATCTATATGATGGCGGATTCCGGTGCACGTGGATCCAACCAGCAGATCAAACAGCTTGCGGGTATGCGCGGTCTGATGGCGGATACCACAGGTCGTACCATCGAGCTGCCCATTAAGTCCAACTTCCGTGAAGGTCTGGATGTGCTAGAGTATTTCATGTCGGCGCACGGCGCCCGCAAAGGGTTGTCCGATACCGCGCTTCGTACCGCTGACTCTGGATATCTGACCAGAAGAATGGTGGACGTCTCGCAGGAACTGATTATCCGTGAAATGGATTGCTGTGAGGACAGGGACGAAATTTCCGGCATGGTAGTCAAGTCTTTCATGGACGGCAAGGAGACCATCGAGGGATTGAAAGACAGAATTATGGGTCGTTTCTCCTGTGAGGATATCAAGGATAGAGATGGCAGGATGATCGTGAAGAGAAACCACATGATTACCCCCGCCCGTGCAGAGAAGATCTTGAGCGTAGGCGTGAATGAGAAGGGTGAACCTGTGGAGGAGGTTAAGATCCGCACGATCTTGACATGCCGTTCTCATGTGGGAATCTGTGCGAAATGTTATGGCGCCAATATGGCGACCGGCGAGGCGGTTCAGGTCGGCGAGGCTGTCGGCATCATCGCGGCGCAGTCCATCGGTGAGCCCGGCACACAGCTTACCATGCGTACCTTCCATACCGGTGGTGTGGCAGGTGACGATATCACACAGGGTCTTCCCCGTGTAGAGGAGCTTTTTGAGGCACGTAAGCCGAAGGGTCTGGCGATTATTGCAGAGTTTGGCGGCGTAGCAGCCATTAAAGATACAAAGAAGAAGAGAGAAATCGTTATCACCAACAACGAGACCGGCGAATCCAAGACATATCTGATTCCTTACGGTTCCAGAATTAAAGTGCTGGACGGCGCGACGCTGGAAGCCGGTGACGAGCTGACTGAGGGTAGTGTGAATCCTCACGATCTGTTAAAGATCAAGGGTATCCGTGCCGTACAGGATTATATGCTCCGTGAGGTGCAGAGAGTGTACCGTCTGCAAGGTGTGGATATCTCCGACAAGCATATCGAGGTGATTGTGCGGCAGATGCTGAAAAAAGTCCGCATTGAGAACAGCGGCGACACGGAATTTTTGCCGGGCACGCTGGTGGATGTTCTGGACTATGAGGACATGAACGAGGAGCTGTTCAAGGAGGGCAAGGAGCCTGCGGAGGGCAAGCAGATCCTGCTTGGTATTACCAAGGCGGCGTTAGCTACCGATTCCTTCCTGTCGGCGGCGTCCTTCCAGGAGACCACTAAAGTTCTGACAGAAGCGGCGATCAAGGGTAAGGTGGATTCCCTGATCGGTCTGAAGGAGAACGTGATTATCGGTAAGCTGATTCCCGCAGGTACGGGTATGAGACGTTACCGTGACACCAGACTCAGCACGGATGAGAATCTTCTCAGCCGGCTTCGCATGGATGACGAGCTGGAGTTTGAGGACGGTTCCTATGAGGAAGAAGAGTTCGAGAACGCAGATGATTTGGAAGAGATTGAGGAGATCGAAGAGCTGGACGGCGGTATTGACGAGGCGGAAGATTTTGCCAGGGAGGAAGAGCTTGAGCCGGTAGAATAAAAAGACAGTGTACAGATGAGTATATTCCACTTGCACTTTTGGGGATTTTTAGTATAATAGATTTCAGTATGGAAATCGAATTTGACGTAAAAATAACACCTAATATTTTATATGATTATATGCTGCAGCACACTTATTCGCGACTGCCCGGACTTATGGGGACGCTTGTAGGTGTGCTGATGCTGTTTCTTTTTGCAGCCAACAGACAGCCATTGATTCTGATTATCTCTCTGGTAATTTTGCTTTATCTGCCATGGACACTCTTTTTGAGGGCGGCTTCCCAGGCGAAAAGCAATCCGGCATTCCGGAAGCCGCTGCACTATAGGCTGACGGAGGAGGGCATACAGGTATCACAGGACGGCGTTACGGAGCAGATGGCATGGGAGGGCATGGTCAAGGCCATTTCCACGCCAAAGAGCATAGTGGTTTATACCACGGCGGTGAATGCCTGCATTTTTCCGAAACGGGATCTGGGAGACGGCAAGATGAAAGTGATCGAGATGATCTCCACCCACATGCCGCCGAAGAAGGTGAAGATCCGCGGCTGACGCTGGAAGAAGTTCGAATACGCAGCAGAAGAGGCGGTATCTGAAAGGCAGCACAGTTGTCCTGGAACGTCTGAGCCCCGTGTGAGAAAATGCCTTAGGACGGCAAATTCTGTATGGAGAAAATGTTATGACTGAGATGTGGGAGAGCCGCAGCGCGGCGGACACATTTGCATATGGAAAGGCGCTCGGAGAACAGGCGGCTTCCGGGGAAATTTATACGCTGGTCGGGGATCTGGGCGCAGGCAAGACCGTATTTACGCAGGGATTTGCGGCAGGGCTCGGCATTACGGAGCCTGTAAACAGCCCGACCTTCACAATCCTGCAGAGCTATGAGGAGGGCAGGCTGCCGCTTCATCATTTTGACGTGTACCGTATCGGTGACGTGGAGGAGATGGAAGAAATCGGCTATGAAGACTGCTTTTACGGGGAGGGAGTCTGTCTGATTGAATGGGCGGATCTGATCCGGGAGATTCTGCCGGAGAAATGTGTCCGCATTGCGATTGAGAAGGATCTGTCGGAAGGGTTTGACTACCGTAAGATAAAAGTGCAAAGATAAGCGGAAAGCGTGAAACGCTCCGGCGGTTTGCGGAAGGTGAAGAAGTGAAGATATTGGCGCTTGACAGCTCCGGGCTGGTGGCTTCTGTGGCACTGGCGGAGGATGACAATTTAATCGCGGAATATACCGTGCAGTATAAGAAAACCCATTCCCAGACCCTTCTGCCCATGCTGGAGGAGATTGGCAGGATGGTTGAGCTGGATCTTGCCACGGTGGATGCCATTGCAGTGGCGGCGGGGCCCGGTTCTTTCACGGGGCTGCGGATTGGTTCGGCTACGGCAAAGGGGCTGGCTTTTGCCCTGGAGAAACCTGTTGTCCCGGTACCGACTGTGGACGCGCTCGCTTTTCAGATGTACGGCGCCAGGGATCTGGTGTGTCCGATTATGGATGCCAGAAGAAGTCAGGTGTATACGGGAATTTATGAATTTATTCCCGGCCGGGATGGCCGATTTGCATATGACATGCGTGTTGTCAGAGAACAGTGCGCCGTGTCATTTGACGAGATTGCCGAGGACTTAAACAGACTTGAGAGAAGTGTCGTATTTCTGGGAGACGGTGTACCTGTCTTTCAAGAGCGGATGGAACAGAGGATGCATGTGCCGTATACGACGGCGCCCCTGCACCGTGCAAGGCAGTCGGCAGCGGCAGTCGCGGCGCTTGGCGTACGCTATTATGCGGAGGGCAGGGCGGTGGACGGGGCAGCTTTTGCACCGGAGTATCTGCGGCTCTCACAGGCGGAGCGGGAGCGCGCCGAAAAGGAGCGTGAAAAGTCCTTATGATCGTATATCGGGAAATGAGACGGGAGGATGTGCCCTTTATCAGCCGCCTGGAGGAAGAAACCTTTTCCATGCCGTGGTCGGCGGCTTCTTTTCTGCAGATGATCGAAAAGGAGGATACCGCGTATTTTGTGGCGGAAGAGGACGGGCAGCTTCTAGGTGGCTGCGGTCTGCTGCTGATTGCGGGTGAGGGAAATATCACCAATGTGGTGGTGGCCCCCGAGGCCAGAAGGCGCGGCGTGGCGACAGGACTCCTGCGGTATCTGATGGAGGAAGGTGACCGGGCCGGTCTGACGGCTTATACGTTGGAAGTGCGGGTCAGCAATGCGGCGGCCATTGGCCTGTATGAGAAGCTGGGTTTTGTATCCGAGGGAATCCGCCCGGATTTTTATGAAAAACCAGCCGAAGACGCAGTGATTATGTGGAAGAGATAGGCAGCGCATGGAACAATTACCACTGTTATTATGCCTTTTGTCTGCTAGAATGAATACAGCAGCTTTTATAAGGAGGATTGTCATGCGCGAGTATAATGAAGACAGAGAGTTGACCAAGGTAGTCTGCAATGCCTGCGGCAAACATTTGCTGGTAAAAAATGGCATTTTGAAAGAAGAGTGCATTCATGTGGATCACGATTTCGGCTTTTTCGGCTCCAAAGACGGAGAAAGCGAAAGCTTTGATCTGTGTGAGACATGTTACGAGAAGCTGGTTGCCGGATTTGCCGTGCCCGTGAAACGGTGGGAGCGGAAGGAACTGCTGTAGACTGCCTCCGTTTTGAAGCCGGGCGCGGACTTTGGAAATCAGTCAGGCGGCCTGCATGGAGGAAGATATGTTAGATATCTGTTTGCTCGGTACGGGAGGGATGATGCCTCTGCCGTACAGATGGCTTACTTCGCTGATGGCGAGGTACAATGGAAAAAGTATACTGATTGACTGTGGGGAGGGAACCCAGATCGCCATGAAGGAGAAAGGCTGGAGTCCGAAACCGATTGATGTGATCTGTTTCACCCACTTTCACGCGGATCATATCAGCGGCCTTCCGGGGATGCTGCTCACTATGGGCAATGCAGAGCGCACGGAGCCGCTGCTTTTAATTGGCCCGAAAGGGCTGACCAGAGTAGTCAATTCCTTGCGGGTGATTGCGCCGGAACTTCCCTTTGAGATTGTCTGCCGGGAGATCACCGAGCAGGAGCAGGTGTTTTCTTTCGGCGGATTTCGGATAGAGGCGTACCGTGTCAGCCACAATGTGGTCTGCTATGGTTACAGTATCGTGATTGACCGCATTGGCAAATTTGATGTGGAGAAGGCGCAGGCGCTGAATATTCCGAGAAACTACTGGAATCCCCTGCAAAAAGGTGAGATAATAGAAGCGGACGGACATACCTTTACTCCTGACATGGTGCTGGGGGCGGCGAGAAAAGGCTTAAAGGTCACTTACTGTACGGACACGAGGCCGACAGAGAGCATTGTGAAGCATGCGTCCGGAGCAGATCTGTTTATCTGTGAGGGAATGTACGGGGAGCCGGAGAAGCAGCAGAAGGCGAAAGAATACAAGCATATGACGTTCTACGAGGCGGCAGATATGGCAAAGCGCGCCGGAGCGCGGGAGCTGTGGCTGACACATTACAGTCCGTCGCTGATGCGCCCGGAGGACTATATGCAGGAGGTAAGAAAAATTTTTCCGAATGCGGTGGCAGCCAGGGACGGCAGAAGCGTGGATCTCCTCTTTCAGGATGAGGAATGACGGACAGGGCGGCATGCTTTGGAATCAGGACGAGGCAGCCGATATATAAAGAAAGAGTAAGGCAGTCGGATACAGGAGGGGAAGATGAAAGGTTCAAAGATTGCTAAGACGGTAATTATAGCGGTTATTCTTGCAGCAATTATTCTGGTTTATTACTATAGTCTGGGTCACCGGGCGAAACGGCAGGAAGTGGAGGAGGCGATTGCCGCCACTGTGGTGCAGAGCATTCTGATGCGGGATCTGGAGCATAATTATCCGCCCACACCAAAGGAAGTGGTGAAGTATTACGCGGAAATTACGGAATGCTTCTACAATGAGACGTATTCCGACGAGGAGCTTGTCCAGCTTGCCAGTAAGATTCAGATGCTGTATGACGCGGAACTGGTGGCAAATAAGACGCAGGAGCAGTATCTGCAGGATCTGCGGGATGATATTGTGGAGATGAAGGGCCAGCAGCTTACGGTTGCAAGCTATGAGGTCTCTTCCAGTACCGATGTGGAATACTTTACACAGAATGAATATTCCTGTGCCAGATTATACTGCACGTTTTATCTGAAACAACAGGGCGGAGGCCGGGTACCGTCACAGGAACGGTTTGTGCTCAGACAGGACGAGGACGGACACTGGAAGATTCTCGGCTGGGAACTTGTGGAGGAGTGAGCAATGGGAAATATCGGGGAAACCGTGACGATTCTGGCTGTGGAGACTTCCTGTGATGAGACAGCCGCGGCTGTGGTGGAAAACGGCAGGGAAGTGTTGTCCAATGTGATATCCTCCCAGATCGATCTGCATACGCTCTACGGGGGTGTGGTTCCTGAGATTGCGTCCCGCAAGCATATCGAAAAGATCAATCAGGTGATGGCGGAGGCGCTTTTGCAGGCAGGAAAAAAGCTTTCCGACATGGATGCTGTCGCAGTTACTTATGGCCCGGGGCTTGTGGGTGCGCTTCTGGTGGGCGTGTCTGCGGCGAAAGCGGTCAGTTTTGCATCGGGGATTCCGCTGGTCGGCGTGCATCACATTGAAGGGCATATCAGTGCAAATTACATAGAAAACAGAGACCTGGAACCACCCTTTGTATGTCTTGTGGTTTCGGGCGGACATTCCCATCTTGTGGTGGTGAAGGACTACGGGGAATATGAAATTCTGGGACGCACAAGGGATGACGCGGCGGGAGAAGCGTTCGATAAGGTGGCGCGCGCGATCGGGCTGGGGTATCCTGGTGGGCCGAAAATTGACAAAGTTTCCAGGGAGGGGAACCCGGACGCCATCGCTTTTCCGAGGGCGAAGGTAGGAGATTCCGACTATGATTTTAGTTTCAGCGGGTTGAAATCAGCGGTGCTGAACTATCTCAATTCCTGTGAGATGAAGGGAGAATCCTTCTGTCAGGCTGACGTGGCGGCCTCCTTCCAGAAAGCGGTGGTGGATGTGCTTACAGAGCATTCCATGCATGCGGTGGAGTCCTGCGGCATAAAGAAATTTGCCATAGCCGGCGGCGTGGCATCCAACTCGGCGCTCAGAGAAGCGCTTACAAAAGCCTGTGAAGAACGCGGCGTGACGTTTTATCATCCATCGCCCCTGCTGTGTACGGACAATGCGGCGATGATCGGTGCGGCGGGATATTACGAGTATGTGAAAGGCGTGCTGCACGGGTATGATCTGAATGCTGTGCCGAATTTAAAACTCGGAGAGGGTATATAGCCTGGTCTGGAAAGAAGGGCGCAATGGCAGGCCGGGCGGAGGTGTGCCCGGAGGAATGGGACGCAGAGCGGGAGTGAAGGAATGATGGAGAAAAAGAGATGCACCGCCATTGTGCTGGCGGCGGGACGCGGCAGCCGCATGGAGAGTGATGTGGCGAAGCAGTATATGCTTTTGCGGGACAGACCGCTCATATGGTACGCATTACATGCGGTAGAAGTCTCCTCTGTGATTGATGACTGCATCCTTGTCACCAGTGCGGAGGATATTTCTTATGTAAAAGAAGATATTGTGATGAAGTATGGTTTTTGTAAAGTGACGGCTGTTGTGGCAGGGGGAAAAGAGCGGTATGATTCCGTATATAACGGGCTTTTGGCTGCCGGGGGCAGTGCGGCGGCATGCGATGGGGAGAAGCGGTGTGATTCCGGACATGACGGCTATATTTTTATTCAGGATGGCGCGAGACCCTTTCTTACAGAGGAAATCCTGGAACGCTGTTATGAGGCAGTGAAAAGGGATCACGCCTGTGTGGCGGGAATGCCGGTGAAGGATACGATAAAGATCGTGGATGAAAACGGGTTTGCAAGACAGACGCCGGACAGAAACTTTATGTGGCAGGTGCAGACGCCCCAGGTTTTCGACGCCCCATTGATTTTATTTGCCTACGAAAGACTGATGCAGGAGAAGGAGAGACTTTTGCAGGAGGGGATTTCTATCACGGATGATGCCATGGTGGTGGAAACTTTTACGGACTGTAAGGTCCGGCTGGTGGAAGGGTCTTACAGTAATATGAAAGTGACTACGCCGGAGGATATGACGGTGGCGGAAGCGCTGCTTGGGACGCAGGATATCTAACCGGCGGAAGGCGAAAAAATGCAGGCGGGAGTCCCTTTGAACGGGGCAGAAATGGAGAGTAAAAAAAGAGCTGATAAAAAAATAAAAAAATAGGTTGACAGGTAAGTCTATCTTTGCTAGAATAATTTTTGCGCTCGACCGAAACCGACAGCGCGAAACGAACACGGAGAGGTATCGAAGTGGTCATAACGAGGCGGTCTTGAAAACCGTTTG
>CBCOZL010000018.1:0-67644 GCA_965114645.1 uncultured Lachnospiraceae bacterium
ATCATATTATTTCCCGGCTTGCACGGTTCCATATTGAATTCGAGGGGATTCATCCCTTTATTGACGGAAATGGCAGAACTGGAAGGCTGCTTGTAAACCTGGAATTGATGAAAGCCGGATATCCGCCAATTGACATTAAATTTGCAGATCGGATTTCTTATTATAATGCGTTTGATGAATACCATGTAAAACATGATCCTGGTGCAATGCAAAAATTGTTTGCGGGTTATGTGAATGCGAGGCTGGACAGCTACTTGATGATGCTGGAAAAATAACTATATGAGGAAGGAGGAATTTCTCTTAGATGAGAAATTCCTCCTGCTTGATCAGGAAATTGCGACAGTGTAAACTATTCGGGGAGAATGCGGAGCATTCTCTGAATCGAGCGTGTCGGCGCCCGATTTTTAAAGGCGTTTCCCGGTCAACAGCTCATATCCCTGCAGATATTTGTCGATGGTCTTCTGCACGATCTCTTCGGGGAGGATCCAGTCATGTCCCTCGTTGGCTTTCAGCCAGTCTCTGGCGAACTGCTTGTCGAAGGAGGGCTGGCTGTGTCCGGGTTCATATCCCTCGGCGGGCCAGAATCTGGAGCTGTCGGGTGTCAGCATCTCGTCGCCGAGCACAATATTGCCGTCCCCGTCAAGTCCGAACTCGAATTTGGTGTCCGCAATGATGATGCCGCGGGTGAGAGCGTATTCGGCGCACTTTTTGTAGAGGGCGATGGTGTAATCACGGAGCTTCCCGGCGTATTCCGCTCCTTTGCCGGGGAAACGCTTCTCCAGATAGTCCACGCTCTGTTCAAAGGAGATATTTTCATCGTGGTCGCCGATCTCCGCCTTGGTGGAGGGGGTGTAGATGGGCTCGGGCAGTTTGTCCGACTCTTTCAATCCCTCTGGAAGCGTGATCCCGCATACCGTACCGTCTTTCTGGTAGCTTGCCCAGCCGCTGCCAGTGATATAGCCGCGGACGATGCACTCGATGGGTAGCATGTCAAGCTTTTTGCAGAGCATGCTGTTGCCGTCAAATTTATCCTGTCTGAAAAATTCGGGCATGTCCTTCACATCCACGGAAATCATGTGGTTGGGCAGGATGTCGTCTGTCATGTCGAACCAGAACTTCGACATCTGGGTCAGAACGGTCCCCTTTTTGGTCACCTGGTTTTTCAGAATGACATCAAAACAGCTGATGCGGTCGGTGGCAACCATGATCAGGCTGTCACCGTTGTCGTAAATTTCGCGTACTTTTCCTTCTTTAATGGGTTTCATGGCGTTCCTTTCTTTTCCTTTTATGTGGTCTGCAGCGCAGTGCTGCAATTTTCCTGTCTGAATACTATACTAAACCAATGCGGGGGGATTGACAACATGATATCTGTCCTTTTGCTAAAAAATTTGCAGGGAAGAGGCGGAGAGTGATACAATAATTTTATCTGCACTTTTTTATAAGTAGAACAGCGGAATGTGAGGGAGAGAAGAATGAAAAGAGGAAAGAGAAAGGCGTGTCAGCTTTTTTTACTTGCGGTGTGTATGCTGCTGCTGGGCGTTGCCATGCCTGTGAAAGCAGAGGAGTGGACACCGCTGCCGACTTCGGGAACATGCGGGGCGGATATCACGTGGAAGTACGAGCCGGTTATGGTGGAGGACCAGGAAAGGAATGCGCTTGTGCTGACAGGCAGCGGCGCGATGACCGATGAGTACCTGAAAAAGGAGACGTACGAGGAAGGGGGTACCTGGCACTACAATGCCGAACCGCCCTGGATGGGACAGTTATTGTACGGGATTAAGCTGGACAGCAGGATTACGACCATTGGCGATGGCGCATTTGGACATACGCACCTTTGTAATCCAGATCACGAGGGAGATTTCGGGGAAGAGGACGGCACGCTGGTGGTGCCTGAAAATGTGACGTCTATCGGAAAACTGGCTTTTGCAAACGCGCGTCTGGGGGCGGTCTATATCGGCCCCAAGGTCACGAAGGTGGGGGAGCAGGCGTTTTTTGACTGCAGCATGAAGCATCTGTATGTGGCGAACCAGACGCTGGATTTTAGTCAGGCGCCGCTGATTTTTGGCAGCAGCGCGCTGGAGACCATCCATGCGCCCAAAGGCTCCAAAGCGGAAGCCTACGCCAAGGCGAACGGTTATGTCTATGAGGAGTGGGATGGCACGGATTATGGAAAGACGGGCTATACCCTGACGCTGGATGCGGGGGAGGGCGCATTCCCGCAGACTGCGCAGTCGGTGCGCTATACGGTCAGCGCAGACAGGAAGACGGCTGTGCGGGAGGTGAGTATAGGCGCAGATTCTGTTCCCGTGCCAGATATTGCACCTGCTCTGGAGGGAAAGTATTTTGGCGGCTGGTATCTGGGAAACGATCCTTTTGTATTTGAGACGACAGCCCTCAGACAGGACACCAGACTGACGGCGAAGTGGCTGGAGGAACCGACAGCTCCTGTTTTACAGATAGAAAACAGATCGGAATGGTCGGCCGTGCTCTCGTGGGAGATGCGGATGGACGAGGATTTAAGGGGATACTGCGTCTACCGGGCTGACACTGCGGACGCAGAGTTTGTAAAGATCACAGAAAATGATTTATCTGCTGGCAGTGTTTCTTATACGGATTATGTAGTGGAAAAGGACATTCTGAAAAAGCAGGCATACCGCTATTATATAGAAGCGGTTTATGAGACGGGCGGCACAGAAAAAAGTGTCAGAAGTAATGAGGTATCCTGCAATAGTATGATCTACAACGCCAGTCTGATCGAACAGACAGACGGCGTTTATGTGGGTGTAAGGCTGACGGACAAGGACGGAAAGGAGGTTTCGTCGCTTGTGCTCCACGAGGGGGAGACCAGCGGGGAACTGTTTTTTTCACTTGTTAAAAAGGATGGCACAACTGTTCCCTGGCAGGAGGCGATGCCTGCTTTTTCTGGGAGTGCTTCCATTCAGTGCGGTCTTGGTCTGCCCTATCCAGTGAGATTTCCGCTGGACAGTTACGGCGGTGGAGAGGAACCTTTCGCGTACGCCACTATTCCAGTGGGGTATCTCTATGATGCGTCCTGTACCAGGCTGAAAGGGTTAAAGATTACGGCAGGACAGGAACTTAACCTCTATGTGGGAGGGCAGCCGGGATTTCTGACAGCGATACCCGTTATCGTGGAGGCGGCGGAACCGGGGGTAACTTATCCCTCCTACGATGATAAGGAAGGAATCGTGACGGACGATCTGCAGACGGGGCTGCAGATTTTGCGCGACGCTGTGCGAAACCGTGTCAATGATACGGAAGTTTATATCAAGAAATCAGCCTGTGATCCTTCCATTGCGGCATATAGGGCGCTGCGCGATCAGGATCCGTCCGATAATCCGTCGGGTGATCCCAGAGGCGGTCTGATTCCGGAGTGGGTGGAGGCGGAACTGTACGATATCAATAAGGGACGCGCAGGCATGAAACCCTGGGAGGGGGATTACGCCTACTATTCAATGCGGGCAGGCAGTCTGTCTGCGGATCTGGAATACCCGGATCAGATTTACGGGGAGGATTACTATAAACTGGTACTGGAAGTGAATCAGTTTACGACGACTCTGGAGCAGGAGGCGGCGGTGGACGCCAAGGTGAAAGAGCTTTTAAATGGCAGGCTGGCCGGGGTGAAGGGGAAGAGCGAGTATGAGCGGGCAAAGGCAGTCTATGACTTTGTTTCCACCTCCATGCACTATGACAACAGCGATCCTGTGCATCACTATGCGTACGGCGGCCTGTGCAAAGGTAAGGCTACCTGCATGGGGTTTGCCCTGTCTTTCCAGCGGCTGTCTTCGGAGCTGGGGCTGGAGAGCAAGGTGATTATGGGACTGGATGCGGGTGCCCATACGTATAATCTGGTGAAGATTCGAGGGAAATACTATTATCTGGACTGCAGCGCGAAAAAGTTTTTGAAGGGCAAAAAGAATTTTAAGACGGCGCCTTTGCAGGACCGCTATCTTTCCACGGCTTTTCAGACTTATTTCATGGCACAGATTGCGTCGGATGATTACGCGGCCGGACAGGAGCCTGCGCTGGACGGCATTGCGGTCAGGGCATTGACGGACGGGGAGATCAGCCAGGCGTCCGGGGGAGCGTTCACGGGCATTGCTGACAGGACAAGTGCAAAGTATGAGCTGAGGGACACGGTCATTCAGGCCGCTCTTTATGACAGGGAGCATCCGCTGAAGCCGGTTTATTATGCGGACGAGGATAAGCAGGAGTATGTATTGGCATTCCGGCTGACGGTTGACAGGGAGAAATTCGACGAGAACGGGACGGTTCAGATTTTCGCGGGAGAGGCGGACGGCCATGTCTTCACGAAAGCGGACTCTACATTGAAGGACGGTTATCTGGATCTGATTCTTCCGATTAGAAAGGGAGACGTATCCATTACAATCGACTACGACACGGCGGATGAGGGCAAGTCCCAGTATGAGGCGGTGACCTATACGATGGACTTCTCCAGGCTGGTCAGAGAGTCGGTTCGTGCGAGCGGTTCGGTGCAGGAGAGCACTGACGCGATGGAGGAGACCGGGATTGAACTTTCCGGCCCGTCCATAAGTTATCGGGAAAACGACCGGGAAGTGACCGTTTTCTATGAGGCGGTGGCATGGTCGTCCCAGATCAGAGCAGAGGGCATTGCAGAGACGGCAGGTAACTATGCGGTTCTCCGAATGAGTGCGCCGGAAGCCATGCTGGGAACCAAGGTGCTGTCAGAGTCCACGGCATCGTCCGCTGACTGTACGCTTCGGTGGGAGAAGGATAAGAAATACCTGGACTGCCTGTGTAAGATGGAGAAAGGGAAGGAAAATACCCTCACCATACAGTGGGCGGGTAAGGAGACACAGACGCAGACCGTTATCCTGCGGGCAGCGCAGGACTGCTATATGGAAACTGACGGAGCGGGTATGGATGCTCCAAAGAAGGTTGCCTTTAACGGGCTTCCCTCCACGCTCTATGTGGGGCAGAGCCAGATCGCCGATGTGAAGGTGACCAGGGCGTACGAGAGGGACCGGGTACAGTTAAGCTATACTTCAGACGACAGCAGCATATTCACGGTGAACCGCGTGACGGGTGAGCTGCGGGCACTGCGGCCGGGTAAGGCGACGCTGACGGTACGTGCGGCGGGACTTGACAGAAAGGGCAAAGTTGTCTCAGCCAGCAAAAAGATCACGGTGAAGGAGCTGCCTGTACCTTCCGGGGTGAAGATCACGGAGGTGAAGGATGTGAGCGCGGCGGCTGTCTGGAAGAAAAATACAAGCGGCAGATGGATGGAAGGCTATGCCGTGCCTTACACGGATTCTCTGGGCACAAATGCCAAGGCGTGGAAAGCAGCCGTTGAGGCGGCTTTGACGGAAGCCGGGCTGGATAACGGTATGCCGGAAAACATGACCGACGAACAGCGGCAGAACCTCGAAAAGCGATTATCCGAGACGCTTTGCCCCGGCGTGGAAGAAAAAGTAGTGGCGGCGGGCGGACTGACGGCTGACGGCAGTCTGGCGTGGGAGAGTGGACTTCACACCAATACCTATTACGTCTTCTATCTGCGGAATATGACGGAAAACGCGGTGGGGGAAGTCAGCTGTGCCGGATGGATGAGCGGCAGGATACAGACGAAGATGCCGGTGTTTACAAAAATACAGCTCACGGCTTATGGGGCGGACAAAGCGCCTGTGGCGTTCAATGACCAGGATAACAGCGGTTACATCTACACAGACCCGACAGACGGGATAATTCCGAAAGAGGTAAGGTATGAGCTGTCTGCGGCCGGCGGGTGGCAGAATGAAAAGGACATCTTTAAGAGCCCTTCCTATAAGAGCACAAACCCAAAGGTGGTCAAAGTAAGCGGTAAAGGGATGCTTAGCCTCGGCGGCCAGGCGGGAACGGCGGAAATCTATGTGACAGGTAAAGATTCCGGTGGCGCGGTCAGGGAGTCCGACAGAATCAGGATCCGGGTCGTGAAATCGCCTCAGGGGATCAAGGATAAGACGACGACGCTGACGCTGGGGCAGTCTGTTTCCGTACAGGAGCTTGTGGGCAGTGACGTGAAAGGCGCGGCGGATGCATGTAAGCTGGACAGAGTGGATCTGTCGGCTATGGTGGATGAACTGGAGCAGAAAGGAAAGGACTGCTTTGCGGTGACGTATCCGGCCGGGGAGAAGGAGAAGGCGGTGATTACCCCGTTTGCCTACCCTGTGGATGAGAAGAGCGGGGAGCGAAAGAAGGGCGCTGGTCTGTCTGTATCCGTGAAGCTGTATGATAAGACAGGAGAAGGAAGGCAGCTCGTCGATACGAAGAATGCGGTCATCAAGGTGAACGACATGTCCGTACCGGCGGTCAGCAAAGTGGCTGCGCTTGACACTGCCGTGGAAATCACTTTCAAGCCAAACGCTGTGGTGCAGGAGATCAACGGAGCACGGTATTATTACACACTGACACTGACGAATAAGAATACAGGGGAGTCAAAGACTTACCGCGCAGGCAGTGCGGGAACGGACGGCAGTGTGCCGGAAGGCATATTTACTTATGTGGAGGAGCCGGACAAAAAAGGGCAGAAGCTCTATCGCTGTCAAATAAGTGGACTGGCGTCAGCAACGGGGTATGAAGCGGTTGTTACGGCTCATTATCTGGCGGAATCTGCCGGGAATGGAACAAAGGCGGCTCTCGAGGCAAAGAAGGACTCCGGCGTGAAGAAATTTACGACCTTAAAGCCTGTGATTGCGGCACAGAACAGCATGAAGGTATCTCTTGTGAGCATGTCAGAACTGTGGGCGGATGCCAATGCTGTGGGCATGGAAATTACCCATGACGAGACGGTTGCGCTGGCGAACGGGCAAACCTATGTGTTGTTTGCACAGATCGACGACTATGACAGAATCATGGGCACGGACAGTATCAAGTGGAGCGTGGTCTCCGATCCGAAGGGAGCGGCTGTGATCAAGGCGTCCTCCGACAGTTATACGGCGAAGCTTACGCTTGACAGATGCGGCACGGTTAAAGTGCAGGCGGTGTCTTCATTGTCGAAAAAGGTAGTGTGCAGTTTTACGGTAGAAGTGAAGCCTTATCAGTCCAATACCAGCAGTGCGCAGGCGGGAGGAAACTAGGATGAAGACGAAGATGGAGATGATTTGGAAACGGTATCAAAAAGGGATTGTCTGTGTGCTTGCGGCGGTTTTGCTTGTACAGAGCTGTTATATGACAAAGGCACAGGAGTTTTCAGCCGCTTTGGAGAGCATTTCAGAAAACGCGGTGGAAGAGTCCGGCGTCGGGGAAGCATTGACACAGGACGCTTTGCGGGATTCCAGGATGCAGGAAACAGATGCGCTCTGGACAGGGGACGCAGAGGGGGAAGAGAAGTTTTCCCGGGAGACGGTATCACACAACAGCGTGTCGGAAAACACGACCGATGAGAGCGTCTCAGAAAATACAACCGATGAGGTTGTGCCGGATGACGCCCTGGATGAGAGCGAGCCGGGGAACACGCCAGAAGAGAGTGTGTCAGAGAACACGCCGGAAGAGAGTGTTTCGGAGAACACGCCGGAAGAGAGCGTGTCGGAGAACACGGCGGATGAGAGCGAGCCGGGGAATATGACGGAAGAGAGCGTGTCGGAGAATACGGCGGATGAGAGCGAGCCGGGGAATATGACGGAAGAGAGCGTGTCGGAGAACACGCTGGAGGAGAGTGTGTCGGAGAATACGACAGAGGACAGCGTATCCGTGAATACCATGCGTGTGGACAGTGCGGAGGCAGCAGGCAGGGCTTCCGTGCCGCCCACAGCGCCGACGGTCAAGAGTGTCGTGCCGAAAGATACCACGGCGCTGATCCACTTTACGCATTTACTGGAAGGGGGACTGAGTGAGGGGATTCTGTACGAAGCGCTGCTCACGGATGAGGTGAGCGGAACAGAGAGGATCCTTTCCGGGAATGAGACGGGCGTAGTCACAATCGGGGGATATGACGGAAGCAGGCTGAATACGTTCCGGCTCAGCGGCCTTTCCGCGAACAAGAAGTATTCCGTCGTTCTGCAGGCAAAGTATGGAGATGCCGGTACGCCTGTCTCTTCCGCAAAGAAAACATTTACTACAAAAAAGGATATGCTGGCAACGGACGGGACGATGAAAGTCCGATATGCCGATATGGAGGCGCTAAAGAACGACCGGACAAAGAAGCCGGAGGAGGTGCCGACGGCCGGGGTGGAGATGAGGACAGGAGAAAGCTGTGGGCTGTACGCACAGGTGAGCAGGCTGATGCGGGCTGTGGAGACAGATAAGCTCAAATGGACGGTGACGCCGCTTCGGGAGGATTCAGCGAAGAACGGTCTGAAGGTCAAGGCCGGCAAGTCCACTTATGAGGCTGTGCTTACCGCGCAGATGCCGGGAAGCTACCAGGTGACAGCGACGAATACCATTTCCAAAGAAGAGGTGGCGCGTTTTCAGGTGACGGTAAAGTAGAGCAGAAATATTAGATTTTAAAAAGTTTTAGAAGACATTTGGAAAGATTTGGCGTAAAATGGTAACATTATAAGAGAGCCGTTTGCGGAGCGGATATCGTTTCGCAATGACAGGCGGCAAGAAGGAGGCTGTTATGGATTTAAAAGGATCAAAGACAGAGAAAAATCTGCTGGCGGCGTTTGCGGGGGAGTCCCAGGCTTACACGAAGTATACTTACTATGCGTCCAAGGCAAAGAAGGACGGTTATGTGCAGATGGCCAATATTTTTGAGGAGACGGCGGCCAACGAGAAGGAGCATGCCAAGATCTGGTTTAAGTATCTGCACGGCGGTGCAATCCCGGAGACCCGTGAGAATTTGAGGGATGCCGCTGAGGGAGAGAACTTTGAGTGGACGGATATGTATGCGGGTTTTGCGGAGGATGCAAGAAAGGAAGGCTTTGAGGAGCTTGCCCTGCTCTTTGAGGGTGTGGCCAAAATCGAGAAGGAGCACGAGGAGAGATACCGCAAGCTGATCCAGAATATGAAGGACGGCGTTGTGTTCTCCAAGGACGGTGACTGCGTATGGCAGTGTCTCAACTGCGGTCATATCGTGGTAGGCAAAAAGGCGCCGGAGCTCTGCCCGGTATGTAAACATCCCCAGTCCTACTTCCAGGTAAAGCCGGAAAATTATTAATCGGAACGATTCCCATGAGTATAGAAAAAGACAGTCCGCCGGACTGTCTTTTTTTTGATACATAACAGGTGATTTTTTTAAACATACTTGTCAAAGAAAAAGGGGTGTGGTACGATACAGCCGTATTGTATCTCGTATGAGAATAATAACAGGAGGAACTGTACCATGAAAAATGAAAAGACCTATGAACTTGTGCTTACGGCACTGTTCACCGCCATAATTGTGATTATGGCATTCACACCGCTGGGATATATCCCGCTTGTTGTCATCAACGCGACGATTATTCACATCCCGGTGATCCTGGGAGCGCTATTTCTTGGACCGAAGAAAGGTGCATTTTTGGGATTCGTATTTGGACTCACCAGCTTTATCAACAACACAGTAAAAGCGGCTACGGCATCGGCGTTTGTGTTTTCGCCGGTATTGGCCTATCGGGTTGCGGGGGTGTCGGGCATCTTTAAGAGCCTGTACATCTGTTTTGTGCCGCGTATTTTAGTCGGCATCGCGCCCTACTTTGTCTGGCTTCTGATCCGCAGGATCGTGAGAGGTGAGAATAAGGCCGGGAAAATAATGGTAGATTTAATAGCGTCTGTTATATTATTTATCTCCGTCAGGGCGTTTGTGATGCGGCTGTTCCCGGAGACACTGAGCGCGGCTGTGTGCACGGTGATCGGTCTGGCGGCAGGTGCGGCCCTTATGACGGCGCTGACCGCAGGAGGCAGGAAGAAGGCATCCGCCAATATCGCGCTCTCTTATGCGGGGCTGGCAGGTGCGTTTACGAACACGCTCTTTGTTATGAGCGGCATTTATATTCTCTATAAGGACGCCTATGCCCAGGCGATGGGCGTGGCGGGGGAAGCAGTGCTGGACGTGATCATGGGCGTGGTGGCTTTCAACGGCGTGGTGGAAGCTGTGGTGGCAGCGATTATTGTCACCGGCGTCGGCCTTGCCCTGGCCAGGGTGAAGCCCCTGTATACGGGGAAGGGGCAGGAGGAGAAGGACGCGTCTCTTCTGGCGGCCAGAAAGGCATGACGGATTGTAACAGGAAAACAGGAAAATAAGAGAACAATACAAACTTATGATAGAAGTACAGGGCATGTAACCGCAAAAGGGGACATGCCCGCAAAAAAGGGAAAGACAGGGGAAAAGGCATGATTTTAGCAGTTGACATCGGCAATACCAACATTGTCATCGGTTGTATGGACGGGGAGAAGGTATGCTTCGTGGAGCGGGTATCCACGAATCTGGCAAGCACAGAGTTAGAGTATGTAGTGGAATTTCGGACGCTGTTCGAGCTGTATCACATCGGCATGGAGGATATCACGGGCAGCATCATCTCCTCTGTCGTGCCGCCCCTCAACAATATCGTGAAGTCCAGTCTGGAGAAGCTGTTTCATCAGACCCCGCTGGTGGTGGGGCCCGGGCTTAAGACAGGCTTAAACATTCTGATGGACAACCCGGCACAGCTTGGGTCGGATCTGGTCGTCAATGCGGTGGCAGGCCTGCACTATTACGGTGCGCCGATTATTCTGATTGACATGGGCACCGCCACCACCATCAGCGTGGTGGATGAAAAGAAAAACTATATCGGAGGCATGATTCTGCCCGGGGTGAAGGTTTCGCTGGATTCTCTCGTAAACCGCACGTCCCAGCTCCCGAGAATCAGTTTGGAGGCGCCGAAGAAGGTCATTGGCAGAAACACCATCGACTGCATGAAAAGCGGCATTGTGATGGGACAGGCGGCCTGTCTGGACGGCATGATCGAACGGATTTACGATGAGCTTGGCTATCAGGCGCCTGTGGTGGCTACGGGCGGTCTGGCGGGGAGCATCGTACCTCACTGTAAGAAAGAAATTGTCTGTGACAATGAGCTTACCCTGAAAGGCCTTGGGCTGATTTACAGAAAGAACGAAGAGCAGTACAGATGATGCATGGCATGTGAGAGACTGTGCATTTGCCGCAATAGCGGGTGAAGGGCAAAGGGGGGTATAACGGATGTTATTAAAAGGGAAACACATTGTTCTCGGTGTGACAGGCAGCATTGCGGCCTACAAGATCGCATCTCTTGCCAGCATGCTTGTGAAGAAACAGGCGGATGTTACGGTGATTATGACGCCCAACGCCACCAATTTTATCAATCCCATCACGTTTGAGTCTCTGACGGGCAACAAGTGTCTCGTAGACACCTTTGACAGGAATTTCCAGTTCCAGGTGGAACATGTGACGCTGGCGAAGCTGGCTGACGTTTTCCTCGTGGCGCCGGCTTCCGCCAATGTGATTGCCAAGGCGGCCCACGGGATCGCGGACGATATGCTGACGACTACGCTTCTCGCCTGCCAGTGCCCGAAGATTTTTGCACCGGCCATGAATACGAGAATGTATGAGAATCCCATTGTGCAGGATAATATGGAGAAGCTTAAGGGGTACGGCATGGAAATGATCACGCCCTCCAACGGGTATCTGGCATGCGGTGACACGGGAGCGGGCAAGATGCCGGAGCCGGAGACGCTTTTTGAGGCCATTGTGAAAGCGCTTACGCCAAAGGATCTGGCTGGGAAAAAGGTGCTGGTAACCGCCGGACCGACACAGGAGAGGATGGATCCTGTGCGCTATATCAGCAACCATTCCACGGGAAAAATGGGATATGCCGTCGCCAGGGCGGCAATGCTTCGCGGGGCAGATGTGACACTTGTGTCAGGCGTGACGGCGCTGCAGCCCCCCGAGGGCGTGAAGGTGGTGCCGGTGATCTCAGCGGCGGATATGGCGCAGGCGGTCAAGGCGGCAGCTTCGGAACAGGATATCATCGTCAAGGCGGCGGCTGTGGCGGACTACCGTCCGGCGGTGACGGCGGATGAGAAGATCAAGAAAAAGGACGGGGAGGTGACCTTATCGCTGGAGCGCACGGAGGATATCCTTGCGTGGCTTGGGGCCAACCGTCTTGAAGGACAGATTTTGTGCGGCTTTTCTATGGAGACAGAGCATCTGTTAGAAAATTCCCGGGCGAAGCTTGAAAGGAAAAAGATAGATATGATTGTGGCCAATAGTCTGAAGCAGGCAGGTGCGGGATTTGGCACGGACACAAACGTAGTCACTCTGCTTACGAAACAGGGTACGGAGGAACTGCCGTTACTGTCCAAGGAGGAAGTGGCGGACAGGCTGCTTGACAGGCTTATGGAGCTGTAATACAGATGACAGCAGGAGGCGGTTTGAGAGAGGTGTCTGAGGGAGTGTGATGCCGGGGCTGAACCGCCGCGAAGGGAGACATAGTATGATTCAGGATCTGACGGAGGGAGAGTCGCAAAGGACTTTAATCAAATACACGCTGCCCATGTTTATCAGCGTGGTGTTTCAACAGCTTTATAATATGGCGGACAGTATGATAGCCGGAAAGTTTGCGGGGGAGGATGCGCTGGCGGCGGTGGGGGCATCCTACCCGATCACCATGATCTTTATGGCGGTGGCGGTCGGGAGCAACATCGGCTGTTCGGTGGTGTTATCCCAGCTTTTCGGCGCTAAGGCGTATGAAAAGGTGCGCACAGCCGTGACCACGATTCTGATTACGGGAACGGTCCTCTCGGCGGTTCTGACGGCGGCTGGACTTGTCACGACCCCGGCCATGATGCATATGATACGGACACCCGAAAATATTTTTGGGGATGGAGCGCTTTATCTGAAGATTTATATAGGCGGCTTTGTCTTCCTTTTTTTGTATAATGTGACCACAGGCATGTTTAATTCGCTGGGGGACTCCACAACACCGCTCTATTTTCTGATCGGCTCCTCCCTCGGCAATATCGTGCTGGACTTCGTGTTTGTGGCCGTCTTTTCCTGGGGTGTGGCCGGTGTGGCATGGGCCACCTTTATCGCCCAGGGCATTGCCTGTGTGCTGGCCCTTGTCACTTTTGCAAAGAGAATGAAAGGGATGGCCTGCGAGGGAAAACCGCCGCTGTTTTCCCTGGTGCTGCTAAAGAAAATAAGTCTGATCGCGGTGCCGAGCATCCTGCAACAGAGCTTTGTGTCTGTGGGAAATATTTTTATCCAGGGACTTGTCAATTCCTACGGCTCTGGCGTGATCGCCGGGTATTCGGCCGCCATCAGACTAAACACCTTTGTCATCACGGGCTTTACCACGCTTGGAAACGGCGTTTCCGGCTTCACGGCCCAGAATCTGGGAGCGGGCCGGAGGGAACGGATCAGGGAAGGTCTCGGGGCAGGGCTTAAGATGGCGGTGCTTGTGGCGGCGCCTTTTACTGCGGTCTATTTCTTTTTCGGGCGGGCCATGATGCAGCTCTTTCTGGAAGATACGGGCAGCGGCGCCTTGCAGACGGGTATGACATTCCTTCGGATTGTGTCTCCCTTTTACTTTTTGATTGCGGTTAAGCTGGTGGCGGACGGCATGCTCCGAGGAGCGGAGCGGATGAGGCAGTTTATGGCAGCCACTTTTACAGATTTGATCCTGCGGGTGATCCTCGCCTTTGTATTTTCTGGATTTTTGCAGGAGACGGGCATCTGGCTTTCCTGGCCCGTGGGCTGGATCATTGCGACGGTGATGTCCTGGCTTTTCTGCCGGAAGATGCTTGGAAAGAAAAAGGCATAATCCGATAGGATTCTGCGCAATATGTTTGGAGAGAGGAAAAATCTATGAGAATCGGAATGGGATATGATGTGCACAGGCTGACAGAAGACAGAAAATGTATCATCGGCGGGGTGGAAATCCCCTATGAAAAGGGGCTTCTTGGCCACTCTGACGCGGATGTGCTGCTTCACGCCGTGATGGATGCGCTTCTGGGAGCGGCGGCACTGGGGGATATCGGGAAGCATTTCCCGGACACCGATCCTGCTTACAGGGGCATTTCTTCCATGAAACTTTTAGAGCATGTGGCGGCGCTCCTTAATGAAAACCTGTTTCTTGTGGAAAACATTGATGCAACGATTATCGCGCAGGCGCCTAAGATGCGGCCCCATATCGACCAGATGCGGGAGAACATTGCGAAAGCCCTCGGCATAGAGGCGTCACAGGTGAATGTGAAAGCCACCACCGAGGAGGGACTCGGATTTACGGGGAGCGGCGAGGGCATATCTGCCCAGGCCATATGCCTGCTCACAAGCCCAAGGGAGCTTTACAGCGAGGATGTGTCGAAGAACTGCGGCACATGCGGGGGCTGCCCGCACAGCGGAGCGGGGAAATAGGGAGAGACCGCCCGGTTTCCCAGAACAAGGCAGAGCTGTCTGTCATTTCATCGCCCTTCGGAGTTTCGACTTGATCCTCTGGAGGGCGTTGTCTGTGGATTTGTCGTCCCGTCCCAGCACTTTTGCGATCTGCTGGTATCCCATGCCTGTCAGATACAGGTCAAGCACCTGCTTTTCAAAATTGCTCAGTTCCCGTTCGATTAGCATTTCCAGCCGGTCTACATTTTCTTTGTCGATGACCATCTCCTCAGGGTTTAAGCCGGAATCGGAAGCCAGCACATTGACAAGCGCTTCCTCCTCGCCGTCGTGTCCCTCGGAGACATTTCCATAGAGGGAGATGTAATTGTTCAAGGGAATGTGTTTCTGCCTTCTGGAGGCCTGCACTGCCGTATACATTTGTCTGGAGACACACAGGTCCGCAAAGGTGAAAAAACTGGCATCGCGGCCGCTGTCGTAGTCGCGGATCGCCTTAAACAGCCCGATCATGCCTTCCTGGATCAGATCCTCGCTGTCTGCGCCGAGGATGTACATGGACTTGGCCTTGCTTCTCACCAGATTTTTATACTTATTCATAATGTGGTCTGTGATTCCCGGCTCGCCGTCCCGCAGGCGGATCAGCAGCTCCTCATCGCTGTAGTTCGTATAGTCTTCCCGCATCGCTTTTCCCCTGGATTTAGAAAAATGATTTGTTTTCGTGTAAAATTATGATAACATAAAAACAGAAAATAAAACAGAGGGGGTTACATTATGCAGCAAAAGAAAAAGCTTTCACTTGCCACGCAGATTTTTATTGCGCTGGTGCTGGCGATTGTTGTGGGTCTTCTGATGGGAGACTATTACGATTTTGCCAACGCGTACATCAAGCCGTTCGGAACGATCTTTTTAAATCTGATCAAGTTTATCGTGGTGCCGATTGTGCTGTTTTCCATCATGTGCGGCATCATTTCCATGAAAGATGTGAGAAAGGTAGGATCCATCGGCCTTAAGACGGTGGCCTACTATATGTGCACCACGGCGGTGGCCATTGTGATCGGCCTGGTTGGCGGCAATCTGTTCAAGGGAATGTTTCCGGCCATTGCAACCACAGACCTGGCCTATGAGGCGGCCGAATCCACGTCTCTGATGGAGACGGTGGTCAATATCTTTCCCTCCAATTTCATTTCGCCTATGGTCAACGCCAACATGCTCCAGATTATTGTGATGGCGCTTTTGATCGGTTTTGCCATTGTCTCGGTGGGGGAGAAGAACGTGACGGTGGTCAACGCCTTCAACGATCTGAATGAAATCTTTATGAAGTGCATGGAGATGATCTTAAAACTTTCGCCTGTCGGCGTATTCTGTCTGTTGTGTCCCGTGATTGCGGAGAACGGGCCAGCCATCATCGGCTCTCTGGCGATGGTGCTTTTGACGGCGTATATCTGTTATTTTGTGCATGCGCTGGTGGTATACTCCCTCACGGTGGGAACGCTGGGCGGCTTAAGCCCGGTGAAATTTTTTAAGGGCATGATGCCGGCGATCCTGTTTGCCTTTTCCAGCGCCTCCTCCGTGGGAACGCTGCCGCTGAATATGGAATGCACGCAGAAGCTGGGCGCTTCCAGGGAAGTTTCCTCCTTTGTGCTGCCGCTTGGCGCAACCATCAACATGGACGGAACGGCGATTTATCAGGGGGTGTGCGCGATCTTTATCGCGGCCTGCTACGGCATCGAACTGACCCTGCCCCAGATGCTTACCATCGTGCTGACGGCTACGCTCGCTTCCATCGGCACGGCCGGCGTACCGGGAGCGGGCATGGTGATGCTCGCGATGGTGCTGACCTCGGTAGGGCTTCCCGTGGACGGCATCGCGCTGGTGGCAGGCGTGGACAGGATCTTCGATATGGGACGCACCACGGTCAACATCACGGGCGACGCGTGCTGCAGCATTATTGTATCTAATATGGAAAAAAAGCGTGAGGCCGGCAGATAGCCAAAGTCCTCTGTATGTGTGATGAATATGACACAAGAGTCAGAAAAAGCAGAATATCGCAAGTTCTTATATCAAATAATCTCCGGCGGCTGTTTCAGCTCCCGGAGATTATTTTGATAAAAAGAAGAAGCAGTACCAGAATAATGACAGGGCGGACAACCTTGCTGCCGTTTTTCATCACAAGCCCGGAGCCGATATAGTGGCCCAGAAGGCAGAAGACGGCTCCTGCCAGTCCGTAGGCGATGTGGATGTAACCGCTGAAGAGAAAGGTGGCCAGGGCGGCCGCGTTGGAAGACAGATTAATCAGTTTCACATTGCCGGAGGCGGTGCGGATGTCCATGCGCGCCGCTTTGGTTAGGGCCAGCAGGAGAAAAGTGCCTGTGCCAGGCCCGTAGAAACCGTCATAGACGCCGATGATCAGGGCGCTGATACATACAATCAGCATACGGCGGGAAGCCGGAAAGGATTCGTCATATGCCGGCTTCTTTTTGTCTAAAAGAACAACGGCGGCAACCACGGGCAGGACAATGAGCATCATCCGTTTCAGAATCACATCGCTTGTGAGCAGGACGAGCCGTGCCCCCAGAAAGGAACCGATGAGCGCACACAGGATACCGGGAAGAGCCAGCCGCTTTTCATAACAGCCGTTTTTGCAATAGCGGGCGGTGGAAACCGAGGTGCCGGTAGTGGATGCCAGCTTGTTGGTGGCTACCGCCGCGTGGGGAGAAAGTCCGGCCAGCATAAAAGCAGGCAGGGAAATGAGCCCGCCTCCGCCGCCGATGGAATCCACCAGTCCGGCGAGGAAATTTAAGGGGCAGATAATCAGAAAAGAAAGCAGACTGTTCATGGGGATGTCCTTCCTTTATTGATAAAAATTCAAAAGAAAAAACCCCGCCGTAAACTGACGGGGTTTAGGAAGCTGCTGACGGGAATCGGACCCGTGACCTCCGCACTACCAATGCGACGCTCTACCGACTGAGCCACAGCAGCCTGATGAAAAGGATGTTCCTTTTGTCACCGTGTTATAGTCTATCAAAAAGGAATAGACTTGTCAATACTTAAAATGCACGGATTTTTTGGCGGGTTTTGTCAATTATTACAAATGAATGAGATGTTTTTTTGGATTCATTTAGCAATAATTGTTTAACCGAGAGCAAGAAGTGTAAAGAATAAACAAATATAACTGAATAAAATAAAGGTACGCTATCAAAATACACAAGATAGTGGCACAAAAAACGTGTAAAAGAAAAGGAGGATGAAAGATGAAAAAGTTTTTGGCATGTATGCTGTGCGGCTGTATGGCAGCATCTCTTCTGACAGGCTGCGGCGGCGGTGACAGCAGCAACGCACCGGCGGCAGATTCGGGTGACAGCGGGGCGGCGGAAGCGCCGGCAGCAGACGCGGGTGATTCCGAAAGCGAGGCGCCGGCAGCGGACGCAGGTACGTCCGGCGGCGGTTCCGATACGATCAATGTTTGGGCGTTCACAGACGAGGTTCCCGGCATGATTGAGAAGTATATCGAGGCGCATCCAGAATTTGGTTACAAGATTAACACCACAATTATTGCAACCACAGACGGCGCTTACCAGCCCGCTCTTGACCAGGCGCTGGCAGCAGGCGGTGCGGAAGCTCCCGACCTCTACTGCGCTGAGGCGGCATTCGTTTTGAAGTATACGCAGGGCGATGCAAGCCAGTATGCGATGCCTTACGCGGATATGGGCATTGATGTGGATGCGAAGTTAAAGGAAGCGGATATCGCGCAGTACACGGTTGATATCGGAACCAACCCCGACGGACAGCTGGTAGGTCTCGGCTATCAGGCAACGGGCGGCGCATTTATTTACCGTCGTTCCATCGCTAAGGACGTATGGGGTACAGATGATCCGGCTGAGATCGAGAAGAAGATCGGCCCCGGCTGGGATCAGTTCTTTACGGCAGCGGAAGATCTGAAGGCAAAGGGTTACGGCATTGTATCCGGCGACGGCGATATGTGGCATGCAGTTGAGAACAGTTCCGATCAGGGATGGATCGTTGACGGCAAGCTCACCATCGATCCGAAGCGTGAAGAGTTCCTTGACCTCTCCAAGAAGTTAAAGGATAATGGTTACCACAATGATACACAGGACTGGCAGGATGCATGGTTTGCTGATATGAAGGGTGAAGGCGAGAAGGGTATCTTCGGTTTCTTCGGCCCCGCATGGCTGATCAACTACACCATGGCTCCTAACTGCGGCGGCGCAGCCGTAGGCGAAGGTACATACGGCGACTGGGCAGTCTGCACGCCTCCCATCGGTTTCTTCTGGGGCGGCACATGGATTCTTGCAAACAAGGACAGTCAGAAAGCGGAAGCTGTCGGCAAGATCATCGAGTGGATTACGCTGGACAGCTCGGAGGAAGGTCTGCAGTACAAGTGGGCGAACGGCACACTGAACGGTGAGGGCGGCACGAAGGACGCGGTTGCAAGCGGCACGGTTATGTCCAAGTCCGACGGTTCCATTGATTTCCTTGGCGGACAGAACATGTTTGATGCATTCGTTCCTGCGAACCAGTATGCGAAGGGTACCAACCTGACACAGTACGACGAGACCATCAACCAGTACTGGAGAGACCAGACTCGTGAGTATACATCAGGCAACAAGTCCCGTGAGCAGGCAATCGCTGACTTCAAGCAGCAGGTAGCGGACAATCTGGATGTTATCGTAGAGTAAGTTACAGACACACAGAGTAATCATAATAACTGTTATGGCAGGGCGGACACATTAGCGTCCGCCCTGTTGAAATGAAGGGTAATAAAAATGATTGCGGGAAGGTGGGGAAGGATGAAAAGTAAGAAACCGGGTTATGACAGATATGCGAAATACGGCTATCTATTTAGTATTCCGTTTGTGATCGCATTTTTATTGTTTTCGTTATATCCGACCGTGTATACGGCGGTGATCGGATTTACCGATCTGAAGGGTCTGGGGAAGACGGATATTCATTTCCTGACAGACGACCTTTTCAGAAACTTTAAAACGGTATTGTCGAGTCCGTCATTTCAGCTGGCGTTCCGAAATACGGTAGTCATATGGCTGGCGAATTTTATTCCGCAGATGTTACTCGCTCTTCTGTTAGCGGCGTGGTTTACAGATAAGAGGAGCAAGGTAAAGGGACAGGGTGCGTTTAAGGTACTGCTCTATATGCCAAATATCATTACGGCGGCGACAATCGCTATCCTGTTCAGCGGATTTTTCGGGTATCCGATGGGGCCGATCAACGATCTGCTCGTGCGGTTCGGATTCATCGATGCGCCTATAGAATTATTGAGGAGTAAAACTGTGGCGAGAGGCGTTGTGATCTTTATCCAGACTTGGATGTGGTACGGTTCCACCATGATTACGCTGATCTCAGGCATTCTGGGAATCAGCCCGGAAATATTTGAGTCGGCGGAGGTGGACGGCGCGAACCGTGTACAGACCTTCTTCTATATTACAATGCCCAACATTAAGACCATTCTCCTATTTACGCTTGTTACGAGTCTGATCGGCGGTCTGAATATGTTCGATATCCCGAGACTGTTCCAGGACGGCAAGCCGGACGATGCGACACTGACAACCAGCCTGTTCATCTACAAACAGGCATTCAGCGGAAGTTATATGTACAACAGGGCGGCAGCGGCGAGCATGGTTATGTTCCTGATCATCGCGGTTCTCGCTGCAATGATGTTCTTTGTTATGCGGGATAAGGATGAAGCGCAGCTGAATAAGCAGATCAGGCAGCAGCAGAAGGCTTACGCGAGAAAAATGAAAGCCGGAAAGGAGAATGCATCATGTTAAAGAATAAAGAAAATCGTGTAATGAAGATTGTGATATATGTGGTATGCATCTTTCTGGCAGTTTTAAGTGTTCTGCCTTTCTGGATTATGATTGTGAATGCGACCAGATCCACGACGGAGATACAGCAGCATGCAATCTCGCTGATTCCGTCCTCCTATATGATGAACAACATTAGGATCCTGCTCGGCAAGAGCTTTAACCCGGCAGTCGGTTTTGCCAATTCGCTGATCATTTCCATAGGAGCGACCGCGCTGGCGATCTACTTTTCCTCGCTGACGGCATATGCGCAGGTGGCTTACAACTGGAAACTGAGGAACGCGTTTTTCAGTTTTATCATGGTAGTTATGATGATTCCGGCACAGGTGACGATGATTGGTTTCTATCAGATGGTTTATAAGATACATATGACGAACAGACTGTCCATGCTGATTTTACCGGCGATCGCATCGCCAACGATGGTGTTCTTTATGAGACAGTATTTACAGCCCACACTGTCTATGGAGATTGTACAGTCTGCCAGAATTGATGGTGCGAAAGAGTTTATGATCTTTAACAGGATTGTGCTGCCCATTATGAAACCGGCCATTGCTACGCAGGCGATCTTCAGTTTCGTTGCGAGCTGGAACAACCTGTTTACGCCGCTCGTACTGCTGACGGATCAGAAGAAATATACCATGCCTATCATGGTCAGCCTGCTGAAGGGCGATATCTATAAAACCGAGTACGGCTCTGTCTATATGGGACTGACATTGACAGTGTTACCTCTTATTGTGGTATATCTGCTCCTGTCCAAGTATATCATAGCAGGTGTGGCGCTCGGCGGCGTCAAAGGATAAGTTACACTTCTTCGTGGCGCAGTTTATTGCGGTATTCCGTGGGAGAACAGTTTGTGTATTTGCTGAAACAGCGGTTGAAGGTCGTCAGATTGTTGAAACCGCTGCAAAAAGCGATATCCGTAATGGGACGGTTTCTGTCTGCGGTGAGCAATGACTGCGCCGCCTGGATCCTCTTGTAGCACAGATAGTTGTGAAACGTGGTATTGGTGTGCTGTTTAAAGAGGCGGGTAAAATGGTATTTGGAAAAGCCGATATACTCCGCCGCCTGCTCCAGTGTCAGGTCGTCCGCGTAGTGGGTGTCGATAAAGTTGAGCAGGTTGGCGAAAAGAGCGTAGTTTTCCGACTGTTTGTCGGAGGTGTCTTCCACGCTCTTGTCCGAGTTCTTGAGGTAGTGGTCTGCGCCTATGGTGGCAAAAAGTTCCAGCAGCACGGAGTATATGGAGATTTCCCAGAAAACCTGATGGGAGAAATAGAGATCGGCCATCCGCATCAGGGAGTCATAAACCTGCCGGTAAATATCAGGGCGCAGAGCGGCTGTGCACAGATACGGTTCGATGAAAGCCGGGTTCAGCGCCTTGTAGTCCTGAAAGCAGTGCAGCATGTCAACATCTATGAGATAAATAAAACGAGAGCCGGACGGCTCGCTGTGCAGCTCGTGCAGCATATAGGGGGGAATAATCAAAATGTCTCCCGGCTTCAGCGTGTAAGTGCTGTTCTTGGTGGTAATGATATATTGATTTTCCGCGCAGACAATGATTTCCATTGCATTGTGGTAATGATTCGCATAGCCTTCGGGCTGGGTATTGTACCAGATGCGCAGGTGGGATTCGGCGATATAGTCAACATACTCCCGCGAACCGCTTACCGACCGTTCTTTTGAGGTCTGGTTCAGACTGCTCGAAATTGAGGGGGGGGGGGTAAAGTTTTTCATATTTCACGTTTTTCACTCCTGTCATTTGTAGGATGGATATGGTATGATAAACTAATATTTCAAATGTTGTAGTTTCTTTCAATATCAGAGAAAGTATGCGGTAATTCTTGGGACGCAGACTGCTGAGTCTGCGTCAATGAAAACACATCACAGAAGCAGTAAACGATGGCAAAGCCAACAAGAATTACGGAGTAATTCTTGGGACGCAGACTGCCGAGTCTGCGTCTATTATACTCTATGGAGAAAAAAGTCGCAACCAGGCGATTTTTTCCGAGTCAAAGTCTGGCAAAACCGGGCAGAAAGGATAAAGAAATATATGACGAGAGAAGAGGCGAGACGCAGGGCAAAGGAATTAGTGGGTCAGATGACGGTGGAGGAGAGGGCTTCCCAGCTCCGTTATGATGCGCCGGCGATTGAGCGGCTTGGCGTGCCGGCCTACAACTGGTGGGGAGAGGCGTTGCACGGCGTGGCGAGAGCCGGTGTAGCGACCAGCTTTCCGCAGGCCATCGCTATGGCCGCCACTTTCGACACAGAATTATTGCGAAAGGCCGGGGATGTGGCGGCAACGGAGGGAAGGGCGAAGTACAATGCTTATTCATCGGAAGATGACAGGGATATCTACAAAGGACTGACCTTCTGGTCACCAAATGTGAATATATTCAGGGATCCCAGATGGGGCAGGGGACAGGAGACATACGGGGAAGATCCTTATCTGACTTCCAGACTGGGTGTGGCTTATGTGGAAGGACTGCAGGGTGATGATGAGGTACTGAAGTCTGCGGCCTGTGCCAAGCATTTTGCAGTGCATTCCGGTCCGGAGGCGGTGCGCCATGAGTTCAATGCATCAGCTACAAAGAAGGATATGGCGGAGACCTATCTGCCCGCCTTTAAGGCCTGCGTACAGGAGGCCGGGGTGGAAGCCGTGATGGGGGCCTACAACAGGACAAACGGGGAACCGTGCTGCGGAAGTAAAACACTGATGCAGGATATTCTCCGGGGCGAATGGAAATTTGAGGGGCATTACGTGTCAGACTGCTGGGCTATCAAAGACTTTCACGAAAAGCATCTGGTGACGCACACGATGGAGGAGTCAGCCGCGCTTGCTTTAAAGACCGGCTGTGACATCAACTGCGGCGTGACCTATCTTTATCTTCTGAAAGCTTTGGAACAGGGGCTGGTGACGGAGGAGGAGATTACAGAGGCGGCCGTGCGCGCGTTTACCGCGAGATACCTTCTTGGGCTGTTTGACGGGAGCAAGTACGATGAAATCCCCTACGATAAGGTGGAATGTGAGGAGCATCTGGAGGTGGCACAGCAGCTTACCAGGGAGTCGGTGGTGCTTCTGAAAAATGACGGTGTCCTTCCGCTGAAAGATGTGGCGGGAAAGACCATCGGTGTGATCGGGCCGAATGCGAACAGCAGAGAGGCACTGGTAGGGAATTATCACGGTACTTCCTCCAGATACATTACAGTTTTAGAAGGAATACAGGACAAAGTCGGACATAATGGAAGAGTTTTATACTCCGAGGGCTCGCATTTGTTTAAAGACCGGGTGGAAAATCTGGCTTGGGAAAATGACCGGGTTGCGGAAGCGGTGACAGTCGCAAAGCACAGTGATGTGGTGGTGCTCTGCGTGGGACTGAACGAGACGCTGGAAGGAGAAGAGGGGGATACCGGCAACAGCTATGCGTCTGGGGATAAGGCGGATCTGCTTCTGCCGGAACCTCAGAGAAAGCTGATGGAGGCTGTATTCGCTGTGGGCAAGCCTGTGGTGGTATGTCTGATGGCGGGAAGCGCGATTGACCTTTCCGAGGCGCAGGAGAAGGCAGCGGCGGTTCTCCAGCTCTGGTATCCTGGCGCGAGGGGAGGAAAGGCGGTGGCGGACATTCTGTTCGGGGAATGCTCCCCGTCTGGAAAGCTGCCGGTAACCTTTTACCGTTCCCTGGATGAGCTGCCGGCTTTCGAGGATTACAGCATGAGAGGCAGGACTTACCGTTATATGGAACAGGAGGCGCTCTATCCATTTGGATACGGACTGACTTACGGTGATGTGCAGGTGGAACATGCGAAAGTGCTCTCTAAGGATGGGAAGTCCGGGGATGTGACTGTGCATGTGGCGGTGAAAAACGCGGGAGATACTGCAACCGGGGATGTGATCCAGATTTATGTGAAAGACCAGAAGTCGCCTCACGCGGTGCCCAATCACAGTCTTTGTGCCTTTGAGCGGGTTTATCTGGAAGCAGGCGAGAGCAGAGAGTTAGATCTTGTTGTCAGTGGTAACGCTTTCCTTGTAGTGGATGAGGAGGGGACGTTTGTTTCGGGCAGCGGCAGTTGTGTGCTCTATGTGGGCACAGGGCAGCCGGATCAGCGGACGGCGGCGCTTACGGGTAAGAAATGTGTGGAGATTGCTGTGGGTTAGCGTGAAAAGTGCACAATACCATATCTTGTATATAGCGGTCGAGATTTTTATCTCTTCCGCTATATCTTGTTTTTAGAGGTGGGATTAACGTTATTTCGTTTATAATTTTTCTACAGGACAATTCTGCCCTGCCGGTTGCATTTCTGGATCGACTGTGTTATATCTGGGTTATACAATTAATCCAGGCTGTGGATCCCAGCCTGTAACCGTTTCTATGGAGCCTTGCTCCGTCACCGTTGTCTAAGAAAGGAAAGCAAATCTATGAAGCAAAAAGAAAGTAACGTTCAGACAAATTTTTCACCGACAGCCGCATCTTCTTTTGGCAGATCTTTTCAGGATGCCAATGGAGACATCCCCTACAATATGACGAATGATTATATGTTCCGCGCCGTTTTGCAGACAAATAACAAGGTGCTGCGGGGGTTGATCTGTTCTCTCCTTCACCTTGCAGAAGCGGAGGTAAGTGCGGTGGAGATCACAAATCCCATAATCCTGGGAGAAGCTGTCAAGGACAAAGAATTTCGTCTGGATATCAATGTGGTAATGAACAATTCTGTTTTAATTAATCTGGAAATGCAGATTACGAATAAATTAAATTGGGAAAACCGTTCGGTTATGTATTTATGCCGATCGTACGACCAGCTCAACCGTGGGCAGGATTACAGGGAGGCAAGACCGGCCATACATATCAGTTTTCTGGACTATACGCTGTTTGACGAATATCCTGAGTTTTATGCGTCCTACAAACTGATTAATGTGAAGAATCATCAGAAATACAGTGATAATCTCACCTTGTATGTGGTGGACTTATCCCGCATTGATCTTGCTACGGAAGAAGATAAACAGTATCATATTCACGATTGGGCATGTCTTTTTAAGGCAGTCACATGGGAGGAACTGAAAATGGTTGCATCGAAGGACGAATATTTAAAGGAGGCGGCACAGACTATATTTCGGATGAGTGCTGATGAGGAAATCCGTAAACGGTGCCGGGACCGGGAGGAATATTATCAAGACCTGCGTAATTATGAGCGAAAGATAGAGCAGGACAGGAAAGAATACGAGTGCGGCCGAAAAGCGCAGGCTGATGAAATAGCGCGGCTTCGCGCAGAAATTGAGAGATTAAAGGGAAATAGCGGGAACATGGATAAGTGAGGTGAAGCGCGGGTTTCCTTGACAAAATGTCCTAAGTTGCATATTCTAAATATGGTAGAAAATTCTTGACGGCATTTTTGCAGAAGGAGCAGCTCGATGGGTTTTATTGGCAATATAAAGGAGGAAATCCGCATCATACGGGAGAGAGACCCGGCCATTCACTCGAACATGGAAGTTTTTCTTTATCCCAGCTTCAAGGTGATGTGCTATTACCGGCTGGCGCACAGGCTGTATCTGCGCCGCCATTATTTCTGGGCCAGATGGGTTTCCCAGAAGGGCGCGCGCAGGACGGGCATCGAAATTCATCCGGGAGCGCAGATCGGCAAGGGTTTTTTTATTGACCACGGTCATGGTGTCATAATCGGGGAGACTACGGTGATCGGCGATAATGTGACGCTCTACCAGGGTGTGACACTTGGGGGCACGGGTAAGGAGCAGGGGAAAAGGCATCCTACCATCGGCAATAACGTGATGATCAGCACAGGTGCGAAAGTGCTTGGTTCTTTCAAAATTGGAGACAACAGCAAGATCGGAGCGGGCAGCGTGGTGCTCAATGAAGTGCCGCCGGGATCCACAGTGGTGGGCGTACCCGGGCGCGTAGTCAAGCGGGACAATATGGCGCTGCCGCAGGAGGAGCTGGATCAGACCCATCTGCCGGATCCGGTCCGGGAAGACATCATGGGTCTGCAGCGGGCCAACGCCGAACTGACGAACAGGCTGCTTGATCTGGAACAGGAGTTGAAAAGTCTGCGCAGAGAAAAGAACGGGTTAAATGACAAAATGGCAGAAATAGGTTGACATAACTAAAATGATGGGCAGAAGCGGAATGCAGGCTGCTTTGGCAGGAGGAGATTATGAAAGTATACAATACATTATCTGGGAAAAAAGAGGAGTTTGTGCCGATTGAGGAGGGAAAGGTCAGCATGTATGTGTGCGGACCTACGGTTTATAACCTGATTCATATCGGAAATGCAAGACCCATGATTGTGTTTGACACCGTGCGCCGCTATATGGAGCACAGGGGGTATGAAGTCAATTATGTGTCCAATTTTACAGATGTGGATGACAAGATCATCAAGAAGGCCAACGAGGAGGGGAACGATCCTTCCGTGATTTCGGAACGCTACATCGCGGAGTGTAAAAAGGACATGGAGGCGCTGCATGTGAAGCCTGCCACAACCCACCCAAAGGCGACCTGCGAGATCGGCGGCATGATCGAGATGATACAGACGCTGATTGATAAGGGACACGCCTACGCGGCGCAGGACGGCACCGTCTATTTTAAGACGAGAAGTTTTCCGGGATACGGAAAACTCTCTCATAAAAATCTGGACGATCTGAGGAGCGGAGGCCGCTCCCTGTTAGTGTCTGGTGAAGAACAGAAGCAGGATCCCTTAGATTTTGTACTCTGGAAACCGAAGAAGGAGGGCGAGCCTTTTTGGGAGTCACCCTGGTGTGAAGGACGGCCTGGCTGGCATATCGAGTGTTCGGTGATGAGCAAGAAGTATCTGGGAGAGGAGATTGACATTCACGCGGGCGGTGAGGATCTGATTTTTCCCCATCACGAGAATGAGATTGCCCAGTCGGAGGCAGCCAATGGCAGACCCTTTGCAAAGTATTGGATGCACAACGGCTTCTTAAATATTGACAATAAGAAAATGTCCAAATCACTCGGTAATTTCTTCACGGTGCGCGATATCAGCGAAAAGTATGATCTGCAGGTGCTGCGGTTCTTTATGCTTTCCGCTCATTACAGAAGTCCTTTAAATTTCAGTGCGGAGCTGATGGAGGCTGCGAAAAACGGTCTGGAGCGTATCGTGACCTGTGTTTCCAATTTAAACTTCCTGCTGGAGAAGGCGCAGAAGCAGGAACTGAGCGGCGAGGAGGAGAAATCGCTCCTGCAGGCGAAGGATTTTGTGAAAAAGTTTGACGAGGCGATGGATGATGACTTTAATACGGCAGATGCCATATCCGCAATTTTTGAACTGGTAAAGTTTGCCAATACCTCTGTCGGCGAGGGGGCCAGCGCAGCTTATATCCGTGCGCTTAAGGATGAGATCGTAGAGCTGATGGATATCTGCGGGCTTTCAGCGGAGCGTGGGCAGGAGATACTGGATTCGGAAATTGAGTCGCTGATCCAGGAGCGGCAGGAAGCAAGAAAGGAGAAAAATTTTGCCAGGGCGGACGAGATCCGTGACCAGCTTTTGGAAAAGGGGATTATTCTGGAAGATACGCGCGAGGGTGTGAAATGGAAGAGAGCATAACGATCCTCGAGGCAATCAAGCGGGATTTTGCCTGCAGGGAGATTGACATACGCACCTACTCGCCGTTAGCATTGGCATACATCGGAGATGCGGTTTACGATCTGGTGATCCGTACCGTGGTGGTAGAGCGGGGCAATACCTCCGCCAACAAACTGCATCATAAGACAGTAACCTATGTAAACGCGCGCATTCAGGCGCGGATGATCGAGGCGCTTATGGATGAACTGACCGAGGAAGAGCAGACGGTCTACAAGCGTGGAAGAAATGCAAAATCTTATACAACGGCAAAGAACGCCACCGTCATCGAGTATCGGAAAGCGACGGGTTTCGAGGCGCTGTGCGGGTATCTGTATCTGACGGGAAAGCAGGAACGGATGCTCACGCTGATCAAAAAGGCAATTGCGCTCGTGGAGATGGAGATATGACAGCCGCGTAAGTAAAACAAGCGGCTGCAAGTCTGAACGAGACTGTGAAAGAAAGACAGAGCGGCTGCAAGTCTGAATGAGGACGTGGAAGAAAGGAAGAGAGGTTTACATAATTTGGAAGAAAATACAGGAATCATAGAGGGCAGAAACGCCGTGATTGAAGCTTTCCGGGCGGGCCGTACCATAGACAGGCTCTATGTGCTTGACGGCTGTAAGGATGGGCCGGTTATGACCATTAAGCGGGAGGCGTCCAAGCAGGGAACGCCTGTCAAATATGTGACGAAGGAGCGGCTGGACCAGATGTCCGAGACAGGCAGACATCAGGGCGTGATCGCGTCTGCGGCGGCTTACGGTTACGCGGAAGTTTCTGATATTCTGCAGAAGGCAAAGGACAAGGGGGAAGAACCCTTTATTTTGCTTTTGGACGGGATTGAAGATCCCCACAATCTGGGAGCCATCATCCGAACGGCGAATCAGGCGGGAGCGCACGGCGTCATTATTCCGAAAAACCGGGCGGTGGGTCTGACGGCCACGGTGGCAAAGGCCTCAGCAGGCGCGCTGAATTATACGCCGGTAGCGAAAGTGACCAATCTGGGTCAGACCATCGAGGAACTGAAAAAGGAAGGGCTCTGGTTTGTGTGCGCGAATATGGACGGTACGCCCATGTATGGATTAAATTTAAAAGGTCCAATCGGCCTTGTGGTCGGTGCGGAGGGGAACGGCGTAAGCCGCCTTGTCAGGGAAAAATGTGATATGACTGCGCAGATTCCCATGCGGGGAGATATTGATTCCCTGAACGCCTCTGTGGCGGCAGGGATTTTAGCTTATGAGATTGTCAGACAGAGATTAGAATGAGACGAATAAATGAAATATTGGCGGTCGTGATCCTGTCACTGATGGCTGTGCTTGTGGCGGCGGTAGGGATGCGGCTTTATGATACCTATGTTATAAATAAAAAGATGGAGTCTGAAATAAGGCAACAGGAGGAAGTGCGTTCAAGGAACCGGGAAGCCCATGACCGGGTGCAGGAGATGCGTCAGGAGATCGAGGAGTTATCAGGGGACAGAGGCAAACTGGGACAGTTTTTGGAAGAAATTCGGATGGACTTCGAAGAGGCGATTCCTGTTACTTCGATGATGGGGGTTGATACGGGCGGAATGTCCGGGAACCGGGAGAGATCAGAGGAACCAGGGATATCCGCTTTTGAAGAGGCGACAAGTATATCAGGTAATATGATTAGCATGTCAGATAATACGACGGATGTGTCAGATAATAAGATGAGTGTGTCGGACAATGCAGGTTCTGTGTCGGATAATCAAGTGATATCGGATAGTACACGCAGTGAAACCGTGTCCGGCAACGGAACCATATCGGGGAATGCGGCCATTATATCCGGCAACAGTGCCGTATCTGAAAATCAGCTTGTGTCCGGGAATATGCTGGATCTGCTGCCTAAAATAGAGATGGTGTCCCCAAAAGTGACGCTTGCGCAGCGCAGGCAGGTACGAAGCTCTCTGGAGGAGACTCTTTTGGTGAACTGGGAGGATCAGGCGTGCCTGGAAGAGCGGGGTGTTGATTTTTCCGGGAAGAAAATTGCCTGTCTGGGAGACAGCATTACGGCGGCGGCCAATCTGGAAGGGGAAGCAGGGTATCTCTCTTACTCTTATCCGTCTGTGCTGAAGGAGCTGCTTGGAGCGGAAGAAGTATACAATCTGGGGATCGGCGGCTCCTCCATCGGGCGGTACTGGTCGGATGCCTTTGTGGAGCGCTATACACAGATCCCGGAAGATGTGGACATTATCATTGTTATGGGCGGCACCAATGACGGGTTCTGTCTGGCTGAGAAAGAATTTGGCAGTCTTACAGAGCGCAGGCCCTGGACCTTCTGTGGGGATCTGGATGAGCTGATGCGTGGGCTTAAGGAGAATTATCCTGATGCGGATATCTTTTTCGCCACGCCGCTGCCGAATATTTTGCAGGATTATCTGATGCGGGAGCGGATCTATCTGCTGCCGCAGAAGAATGTGGCAGATATGATTTTGACGTTGTCTGCGGCTTATGATTTTCATGTGATTGACTTATATAATTCAAATATACTGGATTCCCATGACGCGGATATTGTGGCGGATTATATGCCGGACGGCGTACATGCGAACAAGGCGGGTTATCGGATTTTGGCGGAACATATCGCGGCTGAGCTTGTGCGGTATTATGAGCAGGCTGCCTACTCATAAAAAGACTGACAAAAGAATGACGGGTGGTTCCCTTTTTTGTCTATGGATATTATAATGGGGATTAGAAAGGCGGCCAGCTGCCTGCAAAGCGGGTTAAGAAGGGAGAGTATATGGATTTTTTTGAAAAAATTGGAGACACCATCACTTCAAAGGGAAAAGAAGTGACGGGAAAAGCGAAGGATCTGGCTGAGATTGCGAATCTGAGAGGACAGATCAGCACCTGCGAGGACGTAATCAGGAAGAACTACATTGAGATTGGCAGATTGTATTATGAAAAAGAAGGATTGGAACCCGGGCCGGAGTACGAGGCGATGTGCCGGGCCGTCAGCAATGCAAAGACAGGCATTGAGGATCTGGAGGAGAAAATCAGAAGAGTAAAGGGTATATGAAACAACGAGCGCACACGCGCTCGTTGTTTTTTCGAGTCCGCGAAGCGGATCTCGCAATTGAGTGAAGCTCGCAATTGAGCGAAGCTCAATTTGTTATTGTGCAGGTGGCTGCTCTGGCTGGGGCTGTTCCGGCGGCGGCGCCTGTCCGGCAGCTTCTGCCGCAGCCTGTGCAGCAGCCGCGGCTGCCGCGGCATTTCTCTGGTCGATTTCGGCCCGCTGCGCCTCGATTGTTCCCTCAAAGCCGGGTGTTGCGAAAAAGACTTCATCGTGAGGACACATATTGGACTGGGGTGCAGGTACGGGTACTTCACTGACAGAACCGTCCTCATTCACCACCTGGGTAGTGCCTGTGGAAGAACCGCTTTGCAGGGAGACATCCTCCACGGGTGTCAGTTCAACGACGCCTTCTACCTTGAAGGGACAGAACTCGCGGGCCGGAAGCGTGCTGTACTGGCAGATCTGCCCTGCGTAGTGCACATCGCAGGTTTCGGAAGGAATGGTGTTCTCCGCGAAATATTCCGTGCGCAGCGTCCCGTCGCAGAGCCCTGCAATGGGCAGTTTTCCGGACCGAGAGCAGACGGTGGCCGTCACGATGCCGGAGGGAACGTTGAAGGACTTACTGGGCAGTTCCGCATGGATCTCCGACATCACGGCGCGCCACAGTTTTTTCGCCAGATTTTTCTCATCGCCGGACAGTTTCACGTTGTTGTCAAAGCCCGCCCAGGTAGTGGCTGTGTAGTAAGGCGTGTAGCCCGAAAACCATACGTCGTTGTAATCGGAGGTGGTGCCTGTCTTTCCGGCGATGGCCATATTGCCGAAGTTAACCGATCCGCCGGTGCCGCTTGTGACCACGTCAACCATGGCGTCTGTCAGAAGAAAGGCGGTGGTTTCCTTGATCACCTGCTTGGAGTTTGGCATGGTATTGTCCAAAATGATGTTGCCGTCGTGATCCAGAACCTTCGTGTAAAGCTTCGGCTTGATATAGGTGCCGCCGTTTGCAATGCAGGCGTAGGCGGCGTTGAGTTCCTCATTCGTAACACCATAAGTGAGACCGCCGAGAGCGGTAGTCTGCTGGATATCCGAGAAGATCTCGCCGTTGATCTCCTCGCGCTCCACTACGGTGGTGAAGCCGAAGTTTCTCAGATAATCAAAACCGAGCTGGGGTGTGATCTGCGTCAGTGTCTTCACGGCCACGATATTCATGGAGTCGCGGATGCCGTCCCTGAGGGAGGAAAGCCCGCGGTATTTCTCACCGTACCAGTTGGCTACCGGCCGCCCGGTGGCGTAGTTGAAAGGCGCGTCATTCATAACTGTGGCGAGCGTGAGCCCTGCGCTGTCTAAAGCCGGCGCGTAGGTGGACACCACCTTGAAGGTGGAACCCGGCTGTCTGGTTGTATCGGTGGCACGGTTTAAGGTACGGCTGGCGGTTTTGGCGCCCCGGCCACCGACCATAGCCACGATACACCCTGTGCTCTGATCCTCCACGACGAGGGAAACCTGAGGCTGCGGGGTCAGATTGATGTTTTCGCCGAAGACTTCATCGCCTGGCCGCATCACATCGGCTTTGTACGCTTCAATATCTTGATAAGCCTCCTCCTGCGAGGTGTAGATCAGATTATAGCTGGGCGAACGGTTTTCCTTCCAGTAGCTGCGGAACATTTCCGTGCTGACATTTTCCCGCTCCCCGTTTGCACGGTCGATGGTCAGCTCATAATGCAGGTACCATTTGGTGTTTGCGGGGAAATTGCTTTCGTCCGCAAAAGCGCTGTCACAGATTGCCTGGATTTTAGGATCCTGGGTGGAATATATTTTCAGACCGCCGCTGTAGAGCAGGGTGTAGGCCTGCGTTTCGTTGTAACCGGCAGCAATCAGATCTTCCATGACGTCGTCCGTCAGCGCATCCACGAAATATGTACTGACAGCGTTGTCTTCATTTTTGGCGTCTGCCACCTGGATGCGGGAATAGACATCATCGGCCAGTGCGTCTTCGTGTTCTTCCGCGCTGATATAACCCTGCTCCAGCATATCGTCAAGCACTTTTTTCCGGCGTTTCATGTTCTCTTCCGGGTGTGTGATGGGGTTATAGCGGGACGGGTTTTGTGTGATGCCTGCGATCACTGCACACTCGGACAGAGTGAGCTCGTTTACATGCTTGCCGAAATACCGCCTGGATGCGGCTTCCACGCCAAGCGTATTAGACCCCAGGTTGATGGTGTTCATGTAATTGATCAGGATGGAGTCTTTATCCATGACTTTTTCCAGTTCCAGAGCCAGGTACTGTTCCTGAAACTTTCTCTTGAATTTATCTGCCCAGGAATCCTCGGAAGTCCAGTCCGTAAAGACGTTATTTTTGAGGAGCTGCTGGGTGATGGTGCTGGCGCCCTCGGAGAAATGCCGCTTCTGGATGCCGATCACACCTGCGCGGATAATGCCCTTGATATCGATGCCATTGTGGTCATAAAAACGGGCGTCCTCGATGGCTACAAAAGCGTCCTTCAGATCCTGCGGAACCATGTCGATGGAAACCGGGATGCGGTTGGCATCGGTAGAGACCAGTTTCTTGATCTGGGTTCCCTCTATGTTGTATACAAAGGTGGAAAACCCGGAGGGCGTTACGTCAATGTTGCTGATGTCAGGCGCAGTTGCCAGAATACCTTTAAATGCGCCGATGCCTGCGCTTGCGCCGACAATGCAGACGCCGATCATGGCGATCAGAAATACCTGCACAAAGGCAAATGCTACCTTCCTGCTCCATTTTTTGCCTGTAGAATGAAGCGCCTGCTGTTTTTTGCGGACGCCTTTTTTGCCGTAGTTCATAGGGTACTGCCTCCTCGACCTGCTGTCATAGTCGTAAATGCCGATATCGTCAAACTTTTCACAATCGGCCAGAATCTGTCTGGCCTGTGACGATTATAGCAAAATTCCTCTGGTAAATAAAGGTTTTTATGCTTTATTAAGAATTGTTTACGATTCTGTGCATATTTATACTTGCGCTGGCGGGAGAAATGTGCAACGATGGTTACATGGATAAGTATGCACCGTATAAAATTATTGAATATGGGGGCGAAGGGGAGATTGTAGAGAAGAAATCCCGCTTTATCGCCCATGTGCAGGCCACTCACACAGAGGAGGAGGCGGCTGCCTTTATCGAGGCTGAGAAGAAGCGCTATTGGGATGCCAGACACCACTGCTACGCCTATATCATAGGGGAGCAGGGGGAGACCGTGCGGTATTCGGACGACGGGGAACCCTCCGGCACGGCGGGCAGACCCATTTTGGAGGTGCTTACAGCCTCCGGCATCCGTGGACTGACGCTTGTGGTGACCAGATATTTCGGCGGTACGCTTCTTGGTACCGGCGGGCTTGTGCGCGCTTATACGCAGGCGGCGCAGGCGGGAATTGCGGACAGCCGTGTGGCTGTGATGAGATACGGGTACACTCTTAAGGTGGAAACAGACTATAACGGGATCGGCAGGATCCAGTACCTTTTGGGACAGCGGGGGATTCCGATAGAAGAATCGGTCTATACGCAGCAGGTATCCCTTGGATTCCATGTGCCCTTTGAGGAGAAGGATAAGCTGATAAAGGACATTACGGAGGCTACTGCCGGCGCAGCGCAGATAAGCGCCTCAGATCCTTTCTATTATAAATATAAAAGCGCGGAATCGGCTTCCGAAAGCAGGCCTGGCTGACACAAGCCTGGCCGTCTGGATGCGGTTTTCCGGCGGAAAGGCGGCATGCTATGGGTGAAAATACGAATCGGGAAATGACAGCCGAACAGACCAGGGCTGACAGAATTATAAATGACTATGCCAATTTTGGCGTGGAAGAGATCAGGGAGCTTCTCAGAAAAGGGCAGTACACCAGTCTCAGAAAGATCATTGAGGAGCTGAATGACGCGGATATCGCCGATTATATGGAGGAGATGGAGGAGGAAGAGGTCATTAAAATCTTCCGCATTCTGCCAAAAGATACGGCGGCGGATGTTTTTTCCTATCTGGAGATTGACAGACAGCAGTCCATCATTACCTCCCTTTCAGATAAGGATGCGGCGCGTATCATTGATAACATGATGTCCGATGACGCGAAGGAACTGATGGAGGAGATGCCGGCCAATGTGGTGAAGCGTCTGATTGCCAACACCAGCCCGGATACCAGGCAGGCCATCAACCATCTGATGCGCTACCCGGAGGATTCTGCGGGCAGCATTATGACGGTGGAATATGTGGATTTGAAAGAACACTACACAGTGGCCCAGGCCATCGACCGAATCCGCAAAGTGGGGCTTGACAGCGAGACCATCAACATCTGTTATGTGCTGGATTATAAGCGGACGCTTGTGGGAACGGTGGCGCTTCGCTATCTGCTCCTCAGTGACTCGAACGCCGTGATCGGCGAGATGATGCACAGAAATGTGGTATCCCTTCATACCCTGATGGATCAGGAGGAGGTTGCCAGACAGTTCAAAAAGTACGAGTTTACCGCCATGCCTGTGGTGGATAACGAAGACAGGCTGGTGGGGATCATCACGATGGATGACGTGGTGGACATTCTGGAGGAGGAGACCACGGAGGATATCGAGAAGATGGCGGCTGTGATGCCGTCCGATAAGCCTTATCTGAGAATGACGGTGTTTGACGCCTACAAAAAAAGGATTCCGTGGCTGCTGCTTCTGATGATCTCGGCTACTTTCACGGGAAGCATTATCACCTCTTTTGAGAATGAGCTGAGCCGCTATGTGGTGCTGACGGCTTTTATTCCCATGCTTATGGATACCGGCGGCAACGCGGGCGGACAGGCATCCGCCATTATCATCCGCGGTATTTCCCTGGAAGAGATCGAGTTTAGTGACTGGCTGATGGTGATCTGGAAAGAAATCCGCACGGCGGTTTTGTGCGGTCTGACCCTGTCTGTCTGTAACTTTGTCAGACTGATGCTCTTTGACCAGGTGGGTGTGCAGGTGGCGTTTGTGGTATGCCTTACCCTGCTGATGGCAGTGATTGTGGCAAAGATGGTCGGCTCCACACTTCCCATGCTGGCAAAAAAAATCGGGCTTGACCCGGCGGTGATGGCAAGCCCGTTTATCACGACGATTGTGGATGCAATTTCCCTGCTGATCTATTTCCGCGTGGCGGAGATTGTGCTGGGGATCTGACGTGTACTTTACACTTTTGGCGCAGTCTGTTATGATAAAATGGTAGCGGTTGTGTCGATTATGAAAGTGGGTGATGAAATGCCGGGTGAAAAGGAATTGAATGTAAATCTTTTAGACAAGCTTGATTTATTGGAGAGATTGGAGATGGCAGGTCAGGACGGTGGATATGAGAAAATGAAACAGCAGATTGCTTTTGAAAAGAAATGTATTGAGCGCAAACTATATCAGAATCCGCCGATGATGGAAGCAAAGTGAAATACCCCGCAGTCTGCTGCGGGGTTTTCTGTACACAATTTAAAATATTACTTTTTCGCTGCCGCAGAAATCGCAGCCCGCTTTCTCAGTGTCGGATCCAGAATCTTCTTGCGGATTCTGAGGCTCTCGGGCGTCACCTCCAGCAGCTCATCGGTGTCGATAAACTCAAGCGCCTGCTCCAGACTTAAAACTTTGGGCGGTGTGAGCCGCAGGGCCTCGTCCGCAGAAGAAGAGCGGGTGTTGGTGAGCTGCTTTTTCTTGCAGACATTCAGCTCGATGTCCTCCCCACGGCCGTTCTGCCCGACAATCATGCCGGAATACACTTTTTCGCCGGGGCCAATGAAGAGGGTGCCGCGCTCCTGGGCATTGTAGAGTCCGTAGGTGATCGCCTCGCCCGCCTCAAAGGCGATGAGGGAGCCCTGCTTGCGGTACTGGATATCGCCTTTGTAAGGGCCGTAGCCGTCAAAAATGGTGTTCATAATACCGTTGCCCTTGGTGTCTGTCAAAAATTCGCCCCGGTAGCCGATCAGCCCCCTCGAGGGAATGGAAAACTCCAGACGGGTGTAGCCGCCGGATGCCATGCCCATATTTTTTAACTCGCCTTTCCTCTGGCTCAGCTTTTCAATGACTGTCCCGGAAAATTCTTCCGGCACATCCACATAACACAGTTCCATAGGCTCCGTCTTCTTGCCGTTTTCATCGGTTTTGTACAGCACTTCCGCCTTGCTCACGGCAAACTCGAATCCTTCCCTGCGCATATTTTCAATCAGCACGGAAAGGTGCAGCTCGCCGCGGCCGGACACCTTGAAGGCCTCCGTGGTTTCGGTCTCCTCCACGCGCAGGGACACGTCCGTGTTAAGCTCTCTGAAAAGCCTGTCGCGCAGATGACGGCTGGTGACATATTTGCCTTCCTTGCCTGCAAGGGGGGAGTCGTTGACGCAAAAGTGCATGGCAATCGTGGGCTCCGAAATTTTCTGGAAAGGAATCGGCTTTGGAGCGTCAGTGGAGCAGAGAGTGTCGCCGATATGGATGTCCGCAATGCCGGAGATTGCCACAATGGCGCCGATCGCCGCCTCCTTCACTTCCACCTTGTCCAGGCCGTCATACTCGTAAAGCTTGCTGATTTTTACTTTCTTCAGCTTGTCGGGATCGTGGTGGTTTACAATGACCACTTCCTGGTTGACCTTGACGGAGCCGTTGTCCACTTTGCCGACGCCGATGCGGCCCACATATTCGTTATAGTCGATGGTGCTCACCAGGATCTGTGTGCCCGCGTCGGGATCGCCCTGGGGCGCGGGAATGTGCTCGATGATGGTGTCAAAGAGGGGGGTCATATCCTTTCCCTTGACGGTAAGCTGTGTGGTGGCGGTGCCGGTCTTGGCGGAGGCGTAGACGAAGGGGCAGTCAAGCTGCTCGTCATTTGCGTCCAGATCCATGAAAAGCTCCAGCACCTCATCCACAACCTGAATCGGTCTTGCTTCCGGGCGGTCGCATTTGTTGATGCACACGATCACGGACAGATCCAGCTCCAGCGCTTTTTTCAGCACAAATTTAGTCTGGGGCATCGGTCCCTCAAAGGCATCCACCACAAGGATCACGCCGTCCACCATTTTCAGCACGCGCTCCACCTCACCGCCGAAGTCAGCATGGCCGGGGGTGTCAATGATGTTGATTTTGGTGCCCTTGTAGGTGACGGCGGTATTTTTGGAAAGAATGGTGATACCGCGCTCTTTCTCAATGTCGTTGGAGTCCATGACGCGCTCCGCCACTTCCTGGTTCTCCCGGAAAACACCGCTCTGTTTCAAAAGCTCGTCCACCAGGGTGGTCTTGCCGTGGTCCACATGGGCGATAATTGCTATATTTCTCACATCTTCTCTTGCCTGTCTCATATAATACTGCGCCTTTCCTGTTTTCTATCCTGCTTGTTGTAAGGTAATCGGGGAATCATCTCAATAACCCCGAAGATTATAACACCTGCAACCTCTTCTGGCAAGTCACGCGACCCCTAACAGTTCTATTTTCCCGCCGTATCTTATATATTGATAATACAATAACAGTTCAGGGCCAGACTCTGTACGGCGTTGAAATACTTGAGCAGAATGGAGGAAAACATGACGGATAAGGTAATTGAAAACAACCAGGTGGCAGTTATGGGGGAGATTGTGAGCGATTTTTCTTTCAGCCACGAGATTTTTGGAGAGGGATTTTATATGGTGGATATCAGCGTTGATCGACTCAGTGAGTCAACCGATATCATACCTGTGATGGTGTCTGAAAGGCTCATTGACGTGACTGAGGACTACAAGGGATTGAAGATATGCATCACAGGACAGTTCCGCTCTTATAACAGACATGAGGAGAGAAAGAACAGGCTGGTTTTGTCGGTTTTTGCGCGTGAAATTGAATTTGTGGACGATATCGGGGAAGGGGCGAAGACAAACCAGATTTTTTTGGACGGTTATATCTGTAAAGCGCCGGTTTATCGAAAGACGCCGCTGGGGAGGGAGATTGCCGATCTGCTTCTGGCGGTAAACAGGCCTTACGGCAAATCGGATTACATACCCTGCATCTGCTGGGGACGAAACGCCAGGTTTGCCAGCAGTTTTGAGGTGGGGAGCCGCTGTGCCATCTGGGGCAGGATCCAGAGCCGTGAATATATGAAAAAACTGTCGGAGGAACAGTTGGAGAGGCGGATCGCCTATGAGGTCTCTGTCAGCAAGCTGGAGCTGGTGGAGGAGGAGTGAGACTTGCATCCCCAGAAGGATTGTGCTATTCTGAATTTAAGTATTTAAATAAGGAAATACGGGGTGCTGGCTATGGAAAAAGGCAGGATTCAGATATATAGCGGGGAGGGGCACGGAAAATCCCCGGCGGCGTTGGGCCGCGCGATTCAGGCAGCCTGCGAAGGGGAATATGTCGTCATCATACAGTTCCTGAAGGGAAGGGGCCTGACGGAGTCGGAGTTTGTGAAGCGTCTGGAGCCGGAGATCAAGATCTTCCGCTTTGAGAAGTCCGAGGAGGATTTTTCACATCTTTCCGATGAGCGCAAGGAGGAGGAGGGCCGTAACATCAAAAATGGCCTGAACTTCGCCAAAAAAATCCTAAATACGGGGGAATGCACCCTGCTGATTCTGGATGAGGTTCTTGGGCTGATAGACAACGGTATTATCACGGTGGAGGAGCTTAAGAATCTGCTTTCGGGGAAGCCGGAGGAGATGGATATCATTATGACGGGCATCACTTTGAACGACAGGGTCTGCGCGCTTGCGGATCAGGTGACGAAAGTCGAGACCATGCATTTTAAGATATGGGATTGACACAGATGTGCCCGGGTGCTATGATGAACCATAGTAAGCAGCATAACCATTTCTGCAAGGCAGAAAGCAAAATTGCTCATGTTGTTCACATAAACATTATAAAGTTTGATAGAGGTTGCGTTATCTATCAGTACGGGCATGGATGTGACAGGCACAGGGGAAATGCCCCGAAAGGAGAGGACGCCGAAAGGGGAGACGGCCTGTGCGTTTTTACCTTGGGCATGCAGTTAAGAGCTGTATGACTGTCATCGATAAGATGGGGCGCTATCCAGACCGGAAACGGCAGATTTATGAGCTGGCCCTGTGTGGCCGGCTCTTTCCGCGTATGTGCGGTGTATAGAATCTGCTTATGTCAGAGACAACAGAAAGGAGATTTTCATGGCGATATTTAAGGGAGCGGGCGTGGCGATTGTCACCCCATTTCACGAGGATGGGAGTATCAACTACGAAAAATTTGCGGAGCTTGTGGAGTTCCAGATCGAGGGGGGGACGGACGCGATCATCGTCTGCGGCACGACAGGGGAATCCTCCACGCTGACCCATGAGGAGCATCTGGATCTGATCCGTTTCTGTGTGGAGACGGTGAAAGGCAGGGTTCCCGTGGTGGCGGGAACCGGGTCAAACTGTACGGAGACGGCGGTTTACCTTTCCACGGAGGCGGAAAAGTACGGTGCGGACGGCCTGCTTCTGGTGACGCCTTACTATAACAAAGCGACCCAGAACGGTCTCTATGCCCACTATAAAAAGATTGCAGACTCCGTGAAGCTGCCTATCATCCTCTACAACGTGCCGAGCCGCACAGGCTGTAATATCCAGCCCCAGACGGCGGCGAGACTGTGCACGGAGGTGGAGAATATTGTGGGCATCAAGGAAGCCAGCGGCAATATTTCCCAGATTGCCAAGCTCATGTCCTTAGCGGGAGACAAGGTGGATCTGTATTCCGGCAATGACGACCAGATTGTGCCGATCATGTCCCTTGGCGGTATCGGCGTGATCTCTGTCCTGTCCAACGTAGCGCCCAGACAGACCCATGAAATCTGTCAGAAGTTTTTTGACGGAGATGTGGAGGGCAGCAGGAAAGAGCAGCTTCGCGCCATTGACCTTTGCGATGCGCTGTTTTGTGAGGTGAACCCGATTCCTGTGAAGGCGGGCCTTAATCTGATGGGCAGGGAAGTGGGCGGCTTACATATGCCTCTGTCCGATATGGAGCCGGCAAACGTGGAGCGGCTGAAAAAAGCCATGCAGGATTACGGAATTCTTTGATCGAAGGAAGCAAAATGCACGTTTGCATGACGGTATGGTTTGCGGTATCATAAAGTATGTCGAGACGTCTGCCGGGAAATGTCCCCGGCAGATGTTTTCATCATACAGGAAATTTAGGTATCTTAATTTTGGCTATGTAATGTCAGTGAATTGAGAATGAGGAAGGAGACGGCGGTATGGTAAAAGTGATTATGCATGGCTGCAACGGTAAGATGGGACAGACGATCTCATCTCTGATTGCGGCGGATGAGGAGATTGTGATTGTGGCAGGCGTTGACGCTGCAGACAGCGGGAAAAATGACTATCCTGTATTTCAGAGCATAGGGGAATGCACGGTGGATGCGGACGCGGTGATTGATTTTTCCGTGGCTGCGGCGGTGGACGGTCTGTTAGACTACTGCGCGGAGAAAAAGCTGCCCTGTGTTCTGTGCACGACCGGGCTTTCCGAAGCGCAGATTGAAAAGGTGAAGCGGACGGCGGAACAGACGGCGGTTTTAAAATCTGCCAATATGTCTCTTGGCATCAATATGCTGCTCAAACTTTTAAAAGAGGCGGCCCAGGTTCTTTCCCCGGCGGGTTTTGACATCGAGATCGTGGAAAAACACCATAACCAGAAGCTGGATGCGCCCAGCGGCACGGCCCTGGCGCTGGCGGATTCCATCAACGCGGAGATGGGGGACAGTTTCGAATATGTTTACGACAGAAGCCAGGTCAGACAGAAGAGAAACGCGAAGGAGATCGGTATCAGCGCGGTCAGAGGCGGCACCATTGTGGGAGACCATGACGTGATCTTTGCGGGAGCGGATGAGGTGGTCACCTTCTCCCACAGGGCTTACTCGAAAGCGGTATTTGGAAAAGGAGCCATTCAGGCGGCTAAATTTCTGGCAGGGAAACCGGCGGGATTATACGATATGGCTGATGTGATAGGATAAACCCTAACGTTATAGGAGAGTTTTATGGACGATTTGGAATTAAAATATTTGAAGAGCTTTGCAAGACATTACCCGACCATTGCGGCGGCTTCCACGGAGATTATCAATTTGCAGGCGATCCTAAATCTGCCTAAGGGCACGGAACATTTTATGACGGATATCCACGGGGAGTATGAGCAGTTTAACCATATCCTGAAAAACGGATCCGGCTCTGTGCGCAGGAAGATTGACGAGGAGTTTGGCAACACGTTGAGCATCAAAGATAAAAAGAGCCTGGCGACGCTGATCTATTACCCCCAGGAGAAACTGGATATCGTCACACAGCAGGAGGATGAGGATTCCATTGAGGACTGGTACAAGATCACCCTGCACAGGCTGGTGCAGATCACGAAACGGGTTTCTTCGAAATATACCCGTTCCAAGGTGAGAAAGGCGCTGCCGGCGGACTTTTCCTATATCATTGAGGAGTTGATTACGGAGAAGGCGGAGGTGCAGGACAAGGAAGCCTATTATAACGAGATCATCCACACCATCATCCGCATTGGCCGGGCGCAGGAGTTTATCGTTGCGCTGAGCAATCTGATCCAGCGTCTGGTGATCGACCATCTGCATATTGTGGGGGATATCTTTGACAGAGGACCGGGACCGCACATCATTCTGGACACGCTCTGCCAGTATCACTCGGTGGACGTGCAGTGGGGCAATCACGACATTGTGTGGATGGGAGCGGCCAGCGGCCATCTTGCCTGTATCGCGAACGTGATCCGCATGGCGGCCAGATACGGAAATCTGGATACGCTGGAGGAGGGCTACGGCATCAACCTGATTCCGCTGGCAACTTTTGCGCTGGATGCCTATAAGGATGCGGACTGCAGGGCTTTTGCCATCAAGTACAACACGGATTACGACACCAAGGATCTGAGCCTGGACATGAAGATGCACAAGGCGATAGCCATCCTGCAGTTTAAGCTGGAGGGGCAGTTGATTATGAGACGCCCGGAATTTGCCATGCAGGACAGGCTGCTGCTGGAGCATATTGACTATGAGAACAAGGCCCTTGTGCTTGACGGGGTTTCCTATCCCCTAAAGGACGTGGATTTCCCGACGATCAACAGAAACAGGCCTTATGAGCTTACGGCGGAGGAAGAACAGGTGATGGAGCGGCTGCGGCAGGCTTTCGTCAAATGTGAAAAGCTCCAGAAACATGTGCGCTTTCTGTTTTCCAAAGGCGGCCTTTATAAGGTGTATAACTCCAATCTGCTTTACCACGGCTGCGTGCCTATGGATGAGGAGGGGAATTTCAATAAGGTAAATGTTTATGGGGAGGAATACAGCGGCAAGGAGCTCTATGACGTGCTGGAGCATTATGCCAGAAAAGGCTATTATTCCCATGATCTGAAGGAGAAGCTTAAGGGTCAGGATATCATCTGGTATATCTGGGCCGGCCCCAATTCCCCGGTTTTCGGCAAGGATAAGATGGCCACCTTTGAGCGGTATCTGGTGGAGGATAAGGAACTTCACCAGGAGCATAAGAACGCCTATTACAGACTCCTTGACAGTGAGATGGTGGTGAATCGGATTCTGCAGGAATTTGGTCTGGATGAGGTCCATTCCCATATCGTGAACGGCCATGTGCCTGTGGAGCGCAAAAAGGGAGAGACACCCATCAGGTGCGGCGGAAAGCTGCTTGTCATCGACGGCGGGTTTTCCAAGGCGTATCAGGACAAAACGGGAATTGCCGGGTATACGCTGGTGGTGAACTCCCACGGGATGCGGCTGGTGGCCCATGAGCCTTTTGAATCCACGGAATCAGCCATCATCCATGAGTCGGATATTTTTTCGGATTCCTTTATTCTGGAGACAACGGCCATGCGGCAGAAAATTGCGGATACGGAGACCGGCGCGGAGTTAAGGGAGAGCATTCATCAGCTGGAGGAGCTTTTGCAGGCATACAGGGACGGCATATTGATTGAGAAAGGTTAGCGTGAAAATTACTTCTAACACTCGCAGCAGAGGCTGCTTCGCGAAGTGAAAAGTGTTTCTGACAGGAATAAAAAGAAAGAGTTCTCGGGGACGCTGCCTCGGGAACTCTTTTTCGCTGTATAGGAAACTGCGATTGGTTTTCTCAACCGCCGCCGTCCGGCGGTGATTTCTGTTAGCGCACTTTGGAGGATGTGCCCGCGTTGTCGTTGCCGGTCATATCGTCTACCATGTTTTCCACGCCTGTAGCGGCATCGTCAATGATATCGGAAGCAGCGTTTCCTGCATCACCTACCGCATCGCCGATGGCGCCGCCCACAGAGCTGCCATTTGTGCCGTTTGTGCCTGCCGTGGCATCGTTCACATTGTCATTATCATCCAGGGTGCCATCCATATCCGTGCCGTTCATTCCTGTGCCGTTGGTATCCGTGTCTGTACCGATGGTATCTGTGTCATCCATTCCTGTGCCGGTGGTGTCTGTGGTACCTGTACCGTTGTCGTTTGTGCCGGCGGCGCCTGTGCCGTTGTCCGTGCCTGTATCCGTGCCGGCAGTCCCGGTTCCGTTCTGTGTGCCTGTGCCGTTATCCGTGTTTGTGTCGGCGTTTCTGCTGCCGCAGGCGGTCAGTGCAGCCATGCTCAGAACCATGAGAGAGACAAAAAGTAAAGTTTTAAATCTTTTCATAATTTCACTCCTTTGCTCGATTGCTGAATCCTTTGCATGAGGTTCTCCGCATGCAATTTTTTAAACAGAATGTTTGGTAAACTTCCTGTTCTTATGTTATTATGTCAGATAGAAATGAAAATATGCATCTGGCGCAGAACCAGGCAAAAAAGAAAAGGAAAAATTATGAAATTTCGACCTTGTATTGATATTCATAACGGCAGTGTCAAACAGATTGTAGGAGGAAGCCTCAAGGACGCGGGGGACAGAGCGGCAGAAAACTTTGTGTCCGGCCAGGACGCTGCCTTCTATGCCGGACTTTACCGGGAACGGGAGATCAAAGGAGGGCATATCATTCTGCTGAACGCGGCATCCTCCCCGTATTATGAGGAGACGAAAAAGCAGGCTCTTTCGGCGCTCTCGGCATACCCGCGGGGACTGCAGGCGGGCGGCGGCATTACGCCGGAGAATGCGGCAGTTTTTTTGGAGGCAGGCGCAAGCCATGTGATCGTCACCTCCTATGTTTTTTCGGGAGGACAGATACAGTACGACAGACTGCGGGCGCTTGTAAAGGAAACCGGGAAGGAAAATCTGGTTCTGGATCTGAGTGTGAGAAGCAGAGAAGGCCAATACTATATTGTGACCGACAGGTGGCAGAAATATACTTCGGTGGAACTTTCGGAGAAGGTTCTTGATGAGCTTTCCGCATATTGTGATGAATTTCTCGTTCATGCGGTGGATGTAGAGGGGAAAAGCGCCGGTATCGAGGCGCCGGTGGCAAAGCTTTTGGGAGACTGGGGAAAAATTCCAGTTACTTACGCGGGCGGTGTGCACAGTTTTGCGGATCTGGATCAGCTGAGGGATCTTGGCAAAGGGAGAGTGGATGTGACGATCGGGAGCGCGCTTGATCTTTTTGGCGGAGAGATGGCTTTTGAGGATGTGCTGGCTTACATGGAGAGCAAATAAAGAGAACAGAAAAAAACCTGCCGTATGACAGGTTTTTCTTCTTCTCTAATCCGTTACAACAATAGCTGATTCTAAATAACAAAGTCTTACTAAGCTGACTCTAAGAACATTATATTTAAGAACAGGCACATCGTGATACTGATTATCGATGTCATAAGAAGCGCAAGCTCTTATAACTTTGTTACGTTTACGGCCTGAGGTCCCTTCTCGCCGTTTACTACTTCATACTCAACCTCTGCGCCCTCTTCGAGAGACTTGAAGCCTTCCATGTTGAGTCCGGAGTAGTGAACGAATACATCGTTACCCTGCTCGTCAGAGATGAAGCCGTAGCCCTTCTGGTTGTTAAACCACTTTACTGTACCTTTGTTCATTGTAGATACCTCCAAAAATATTAAAAAATTACGTTGATTGACAACACCCATAGGATAGCATAAATCTTATAAAATGTAAAGCATTGTTTTTGGCTTTTTCCGTTTATTTTCGGTTACAGCACATTGTCCAGCGTTTTGAACAGAACCTGTACATCGATGGGTTTGGCAATGTGTCCGTTCATACCGCATTTGATGGCTTCTTCCCGGTCTTCCGTGAAGGCGTTAGCGGTCATTGCGATAATCGGAATGGAGGCAAGCGCATGATTTTCCAGATTTCTGATCCGTCTGGTTGCCTCGTAGCCGTCCATTACAGGCATTTGCACGTCCATCAGCACTGCCTGGTAATAACCGGGTTCTGATTTTGCCATCATATCGAAGGCAATTTGTCCGTTGTCGGCAACGTCCACGCTGAAGCCGGCGCTTTCCAGGAGCACCACGGCAAGTTCCTGATTCATTTCCACGTCTTCCGCCAGCAGAATCCGCCCTGTGTGACGAGGCGGGAGGTCTTTTTCAGCGTTCTCCTCCTCCGGGGACTTCGGGCGCAGCACAGACTGGAGACAGGAACTCAATTCCGATAAAAACAGCGGTTTGTTACAGAACGCCGTTACGCCTGCTTCTTTTGCCTCCACCTCAATATCCGACCAGTCATAGGCGGTCAGGACAATAATGGGCACGTTGTCGCCGGTCTCCTTTCTGATTCTTCTTGCCACTTCCACACCGTTCATATCGGGGAGGAGCCAGTCAACGATATACACAGAATAGCTTGTGTTGCGCATAATGGCCTGGTGGCTGCGCAGCACCGCCTCCTTGCCGGAAAGCGTCCATTCGGCATGCAGGCCAAGCTGGCCAAGCATATACGAAACACTGTCGCACGTATTGAAATCATCGTCCACCACAAGCGCCTTGCAGTCCTTCAACTCCGGCAGAACCAGAGACTCTTTCTTTTCGGTGTGCAGACGGAAAGAGAAGGAGACTGTAAATTCGGTTCCAACGCCCGGTTCACTTGTTACGGAAATGGAACCGTTCATCATATCCACAATATTTTTCGTGATGGCCATGCCGAGGCCGGTTCCCTGGATTTTGCTGATGGTGCTGTTGCGTTCCCGCTCGAAGGGCTCAAAAATATGCGCCACGAACTCCGGGCTCATGCCGATGCCGCTGTCTTTGATGGAAAATTCATAGTAGCCGTAACCGTCAGGAGCGCCCGATTTTTCTGTGATCCGCATGCTGACATGACCGCCGGCTCCCGTATATTTTACGGCATTGCTGAGCAGATTCAAAAGAACCTGGTTGAGACGGAGCTTATCGCAGTAAATAACTTCGTCCACAACGTCCACCGTATCGATCTGCAGCTCCAGCTGTTTGGCATGGATATCCGCCTGCAGAATATTGCGCAGGCCATGCAGGATCTCGGGAAGGCTGCAAAGCTTTTCATCCAGATGGATTTTCCCGCTTTCGATATGGCTCATATCCAGTATGTCATTGATCAGACTCAGCAGATGGTTTCCAGATGTCTGAATCTTTTTCAGATATTCCGAAACCTGTTCCTTCTGGTCAATATGTGTGATAGCAAGATTTGTAAATCCGACGATAGCGTTCATCGGGGTGCGGATGTCATGGGACATATTTGACAAAAATACGCTCTTTGCCTTGCTTGCCCTGTTGGCCTGGGAGAGGGCTGCTTCCAGCAGTGTGTTCTGTTCCATCTCCCGGCGGATATCCGCATCTACGCTGCGAAATCCGAGAACGATTCCGCGGCTGCCGTCTTCCGCTCCTGCACTTACGGCCTTCATCTGGAAATAGATAATCTGGCCGTCCTGCTGTTTGCGGTAATTGACCGAGTATACCTGTTTTTTACTCAGCTCTTTTGTCAGGGTATCCAGAGAAATAGCGTACCGCAGCGTTTCGCGGTCTTCCTCGTATACCCATTCCTCTATGTACTGCTCCATACTTTCTTTCAAGGAAATTTTATTTTCAAAGATATTGTTCACTTCACGCTCACCGGTACGGACTGGAACAAGCATGCCTGTATCGGGCTCTACGAAGCACACAAGGGTGAAATCGCGGCTTAAAGCCTGCACAAGCTCCATCTGCCGTCTCGTGTTTTTCCGCTCCTGCTGCTTCTGTTCGGTGACATCCAAGAGAAAACGCTGGTAGAACAGCTCTCCGTCTTCCTCATAGAGTTTGATGTTGCCCATGACGTGGAGAATCTCGCCGTCTTTGTGCTGCACGCGGTATTCCACATTGACGGTATCACCCGCTTTTTTCAAGGTACGGATGTTTTTGCACAGATGCTCCTTATCCTCATCCGCCACGGTCGGTGCGATCAGGTCAAAGCCGTCTGCTGTCAGCTCTTCCGGGGTTTCGTAGCCGAGAATCTTGAGCGCGGCCCTGTTGATATTGATAATGCGCGAATCCTTCAGACTGTGATTCATCACGCCGCAGTCGATGGTGGCAAGGATCGTTTCCAGCGTCTGGTTTTTGCGGATGATTTCCTGCTCATAGGCACGTTCCTGCGTCACGTCAATGCCTATGCCGACAGTTCCCATGACGGTGCCGTCCCAGTTATACAGGGGGGATTTGTAGCACATAAGTGTCCGCATCTCTTCCCCGGCTTTGATGGTCTCCTCGGATATCAGTGTCTTTCTTGTGCTCATAACCTGGTGTTCCGATTCGATGCAGGTGGGATCGTCCTCCTCCACATCCCAGATATAGGCGTGCCGGCGGCCCTGTACCTGCTCCTTGGTCTTGTTGACCGCTTCACAGAAGCTATTGTTTACTTTTTCATGGACACCGTCCTTATCCTTGTACCACACCAGATTGGGAATGTTATCGATCGTTGCTTCCAGAAAGTGGCTGGTTTCCCAGAAATCCCTGCTCATCTGTATGGCTTGCTGCCACCTTAGGAAACGAAAGCGGATCTCCTCGTCAGACATGGGCATAATCCAGATGTCTGAAATATCTTTTAACGCCGGGTCTGAGCAGAGAAGCTGCATCTGCTTTTTGTCTGCAAGCAGAATAATCTGCGCTCCGATATGGTGGTTCGCCAGAATGGTCTGCAGAGCAGGCTGCATCTCCATATGAGCCAGATCGGCTATGATTGCATCCGCTTTCTGGGACAAAGAAGCCTCCACCTCATCACTTTCGGAAAAAATATGGGTAAAATTTGTTAGAGAAGGCATCTTTTTTATCACGTCCAAAGCGCGGCTGGGATGCCCTGCAAAATAAATATGGAGTTGACAAGTATACATATCTGATTCCCTCTGCACATGTTAAATTTGACTGCTACTTGTTATTCTAACAAGCCTGCAAATTTGTGTCAATATGGGAAAGGTTTTGCAGAAAATTTCGTGTATAAAAATTTTTCTGCTTTTTTAAGAGTTGAGGCGGCCAAAGATCAGATCATAGCCGTCATTTCCGTAATTCAGGGAACGGTTGACGCGGCTGATGGTGGCAGTTGACGCGCCGGTTTTTTCGGCAATTTCAAGATATGTCCTGTGCTGTTTCAGCATGGATGCCACCTCGAAGCGCTGGGAGAGGGACAGAAGCTCGTTAACGGTACACAGATCCTCGAAGAAATCATAGCATTCCTCCTGCGTCTGCAGGCAGAGGATGGCCTGAAAAAGATGATCAACAGCGTCGGTTTTGAGTTTTTTATTCATACTTCCTCCAATCCGTATAGAAAAGAATAACACTTTCATACGTTAAAACTTTACTATTTTTGTGTATGAATATACCACAGTTCCCCCTTTTTGTAAACCATCCGGCAGATCACGGACAGGATCAAATGGTACCGTCCGTCCGGCTCAACTGTTATGATAAAATACTTGTCAGTCAGATATGAAAACTATATAATAAGAATCAAAGAGTGACGGAAGGTGTAGAACATGACGATCAATATAGAGGATCTGCTAAACAGCATACAGGAAAGTCTGGACAGGATTGAGTATATTAAGGCAGCGGATATACCTGACATTGATCTCTATATGGATCAGGTGACGACATTCATGGAGTCCCATTTGAGAAACACGACCAGAGATCCTGCTTCGGATAAGATTCTGACGAAGACCATGATCAACAATTATGCCAAGAATGATCTGATTCCGCCGCCTTTTAAGAAAAAATATACAAAGGATCATGTACTTCTTCTGATCTTTATTTACTATTATAAAGGGATATTGTCAATCAGCGATATACAGGAGCTTTTAGAGCCGATCACAGACCGCTTTTTCAAGAACGGAAAGGCGTATGATCTTTCCCGCGTTTATGAGGAAGTTTTTGGACTGGAGCGGGAACAGAAAGATGTGTTAAAGGCAGATGTGGAAGAAAAGTTTCGGAAAGCCCAGAACACTTTTGAGGACGCGCCTGCGGAAGAACGGGAGTTTTTGAAAATTTTCTCCTTCATCTGTATGTTAAGCTTCGACGTTTATGTCAAGAGGCTGTTGGTTGAGAAGATGATCGACGGCATAACGGACAGACGCGGCGGAGATAAAAGAATTAAGGGGAAAGGTCAGGAGGAAAAGTAAAAATGGGAATGATTCGGTCGTTTGAGGATCTGACAGTCAAAGGTTTTGATGTGAAGGAAGGCATCAGACTGTGCGGAGGAGATGAGGAGATCTACATGGAAGTGCTCTGGGCAGCAATGGTGGAGGGAAAGGACAAAATCCCGCTGATTCGGAGTGTTTACGAACAGAAAGATCTTGAGCGCTACCGCATTGAGGTGCACGGGCTGAAAAACGCCATGCGCTCCATAGGAGCCACTTACCTGTCACAGCTTGCCGCAGAACAGGAGACGGCGGTGAACGAGGAAAACTATTCGGTGATGGAAGTGGGTGTGGAGGAGATGCTGACACAGTACCAGTTTGTGGTGGATGCACTGAAAGAACTTTTGGGGGAATAACCGGTTTCATCCGATTAGAAAGGAAGAGACGCCCGGCGGAGAAGCCGGGCGTTTTTGCGCGTCTGCACAGAGGCGCAAAGGGCATTACTGTAATACTTTTTTGGCGAAAGAGGTGTCCACCAGATCGTCGTAAGGCACTCTGCCGTCCAGTTCTCCGGCCTCTTCCAGAATGTTTTCCAGGAGGGTGAAGCTGTCTTCCGAGAACACAAGATCCGACTTCCATGTGTCTTGTGCGGCATATCTGCCGACGATGGTCTCTATGGTGGCCAGATCCGTCTCCGCAAACTGTGGAGCGATCACTTTTGCGATTTCCGCAGGTGTGTGGGTCTGCACATAGTCCATGCCCTTTTGGAGGGCGCGGGTGAAGGATTCGATTACGGCGGGATTTTTCTCGATGTAGCTCTTTCTGGCGGAGAAGGCAGTGTAGGGTACATAGCCGGAGTCTTCGCCGAGGGAGGCTACCACATAGCCGTCACCTTTGGCTTCCAGGGAGGTAGCGTGGGGTTCGAATTCAACCGAAAAATCCCCCTGCCCGCCCGAAAAAGCAGCCGCCGTGGAACCAAAGTCGATGCTCTGGTCTATGGACAGGTCGTTTGCGGGATCGATGTTGTTTTTCTTCAGAATATATTCAAATACCATTTCAGGCATACCGCCGGCCCTGCCGCCGAGCACATCCTTGCCGATGAGCATATCCCAGGTGAAATCTTCGATGGGCTCTCTGGATACGAGAAAATTGCCGGCCCGCTGGGTGAGCTGCGCGAAGTTCACTGCATAGTCGGAGGCGCCTTCCTTGTAAGTGTAAATGGTGCTCTCGCTTCCCATAAAGCCGATGTCGGCCTCACCCGTCAGGAGCGCGGTCATTGTTTTGTCGGCGCCGAAACCTGTGATCAGGGTTAAGTCAATCCCCTCGTCCGCAAAATAGCCTTCCTCAATCGCCACATACATGGGGGCGTAGAAGATGGAGTGCGCCACTTCATTTAATACTACGGGAGTCTTGCCGGAAGCGGCGGGAGTGCTTTCGGCGGGCTTGTTTCCACAGCCCCAGAGGACGCCCATAAGCAGGAGCGCCGCCAGTAATATACTGCCTGTTTTTTTCATGTTCCTCCTCGGATTGCCGGAGTCTGTGGGCAATCCATAAAAGACATTTTACTATAGTTTATGCGGAAGAGAAAAAAGTGCTTTTCTTTTTTACAATAAGATGGTATACTATATGAGTCGTAAGTTTGCAGGCGTAGTTCATCGGTAGAATACAAGCTTCCCAAGCTTGGGAGGGGGGTTCGATTCCCCTCGCCTGCTCTCTTGATCAGAGAAGGAAAACCAGCACATCCGTGGTTTTCCTTATTTTATGCGTTAAAATGGGTATCAACGCTGTTCCGCTCATTCATGCTGGCAGGAGGTACAAAAGAAATGTGGATCTGGCTGGTCTTGCTATATGGCGTTTTAAAGGGCGTGCGGGAGATCGTCAAGAAGAAGGCTTTGGAGAAAAACTCTACCATAGAGGTATTGTTTATGTATACTTTCCTGTCTTTTGTGATGGTTTTGCCATCCGCCGGGGTTTCGATGGGGGTGGAGCCGCGTTTTTACTTTTACATTGCCATGAAGTCCTTTGTCATTTTTGTCGCGTGGATGTGCAGTTTCCGCGCCATCAAAAAAATGCCGATCAGTCTCTACGGTGTGCTGGATCTGTCCCGCGTGATGTTTGCCACCATGCTCGGCGTGGCGGTATTGCAGGAGACACTGGGCACTTTTCAAGTAATTGGTCTGCTTCTTGTGTCGGCAGGGCTTCTTATGTTAAAATATAACCCGAAGAGCGTGCGTGAGGCGGCAAAGAGCGCAGGGGAGTCCGTGGAGATCAGGTATGTGGTGATGGCCTTTGCCTCCTGTCTGCTGAACGCGGTTTCGGGTCTGCTTGACAAAATTTTGATGAAGGACATCACAAGCTCCCAGCTGCAGTTCTGGTATTTGCTGTTTTTGACGGTATTCTATCTGCTCTTCATTCTCATTTCCCGCACGCCGGTTGACTGGAAAGGAGCAGTCTGCAACAAGTGGGTCTGGCTCTTAAGTCTGCTGATCGTCATTGCGGACAGGGCGCTCTTTGTGGCAAACGGGATGGAGGGAAGCCGGGTTACCATGATGACGCTCTTAAAACAGGCGGGCTGTGTGGTGACAATTCTGGCGGGACGGTATCTTTTTAAGGAAAAGAACACGACGCACAAGTTTGTCTGCGCTGCTGTGATCATAGCAGGGATTGTGATCGGGGTAGGGTAGGAAGCCGGAGTGGCAATCCAAAACTGCAATGTATACCTTAAAAATGACAGAGTGTGACAGAACCCGAAAGGATGACATCCAGGGTATTGTCGGCGTACAAAACCATATGATATACTAGCCATGACTTTGCTTTCATTATAATATGGATGAAATAAGGGGGACTGGATATGGATAACAAGAGTACGTTTGATGGTGCGAGGGCGATGAATAAGATGGCGGTTGCCTGCCATACTGTGATTGTGACTGTGCTGGAGGCTGCTTATCTGATCGAGGTGCTCAAAGGCAGCAGAACCATAGGCTACTATGTGGTATTTTCGCTGATTGCGATTCTGCCGATTGCGCTTGAATTTTTCCTGTACAGACGGGAACCGGCGGATACGCGGCTGAAATATGTGATAAGCGTGACATACAGTCTTTTTTATCTTTTTGTCGTATTTACCACAGTCAATATGATTGCCTTTACTTATATTATACCGCTCTGTCTGGTGATCATCCTCTATTCGGATGTGAAGCTCTGCGCATGGGTAGGCGGAGCAGGCTTTGTCATCAATCTGGTATTTCTGGTCTGGCAGGGCGTGTCCGGGGGGATCAGGGCCGAGGACATGGCAACCTATGAGATCCGCATGGCGCTTCTTTTGCTGGTGGCGATTTTCCTCTATCTTTCCACGCGGACGCTGAAAAAGATCAATGTGTCCAAGCTGCAGGAGCTGGATCGGGAGAAGGAGAATGTTTCCGCGCTGCTGGAGCGTGTGATGCGGATATCGGGACAAATGTCCGAGGGGATTCTGGATGTGGCCGGACAGATGCGTGAGCTGGGGGATGCGGTGGCGGAAACAAGAAACGCCATGCAGGAGGTGTCCACAGGAACCAACGAGGCGGCGCAGTCCGTTCAGAACCAGCTTGGGCAGACGGAAGAAATTCAGAATCATATCGGCCAGATGGTGGATGTGATGGGAACGATCACGCAGCGTATGGCGGAGACGAAAGACAGTGTACAGCTTGGCAGGGAGAACCTGCATACGCTGACCAGACAGATGGAACATTCCGAGAAGGCGGGAACCCAGGCCGTGGAGGAGATGAAGGAGCTGGAGGAGTATACTGCCAATATGCAGACCATCATAGATATGATTACGAGTGTGGCAAGTCAGACCAGCTTGCTTGCCCTGAATGCCAGTATTGAAGCAGCGCGTGCCGGGGAGGCCGGCAGAGGTTTTGCGGTGGTGGCGACGGAGATTTCCAACCTTGCCAATCAGACACAGGGTGCGACCGTGAAGATCACGGATGTCATCCGAAGCGTTTCGGATAAACTGAAAACCGCTGCCAGCACGGTGGAGGAGCTGATGGAGAGCAACCGGCAGCAGAGCGGATCTGCAGTGCAGGCGGCCGACAGTTTTGAGAAGATTGCATCTGACACGGAGCAGGTGGATGAGCAGAGCAGGCGTCTGGATCGTTCCGTGAAACAGCTTGCGGAGGCCAACCGGGTGATTGTGGAGAGCATTCAGACAATTTCAGCGGTGATGCAGGAGGTGTCCGCCCACTCGCAGGAGACGTTCCAGGTGAGTGAGAACAATGCAAAGACGGTGACGGAGGTAGAACGGCTGGTAGAAGGACTGAGCGGTCAGGCAAAACAGCTTAACCAGAGCTAAAAAATACATAATGGAATTGCTGTTACCAGATAGAAAATGGAGGGAAACATGGGGTTTTTAAAGAATCAGTTTTCAAGTGTCATTGAATGGAACGAGAATGGGTCGGGCGTTCTGTTTTACAAGTTTCAGAATCAGGAGATCAAAAAAGGTTCCCGGCTGATCATCCGTCCGGGACAGGACGCGATTTTTCTGTATAATGGCAGAGTGGAAGGCGTTTTTGTGGAGGAAGGCAATTATGATATCGAGTCCGACATCATTCCTTTTCTTACCACGTTAAAGAGTTTTAAATTCGGGTTCAGCACGCCGCTTCGGGCGGAGGTGCTCTTTATCAATACCAAGGAGCTTATGGTGAAATGGGGCACGAAAAATGCCATCAATCTGCCGGCTCCCGGTCTTCCCGGCGGTATGCCGATCCGGGCTTTCGGCGCGTTCAACTGCAGGGTGGCGGCTCACGATGTGCTGATTGAAAAGCTGGCCGGCATCAGACAGACCTACACGGTGGGAGATGTGAAGGAGCGCATCATCGCAAGCCTTGACCAGCTTCTGATGAGCTGGATCAGCAAAGAGGGCAGGGATATGTTTAACCTGCAGGCGGATGCGAGAAATATCGCCAAGGGAATTGAGGGCGAACTGGACGCGGATATGAGATCGTTCGGCATCGCCATTTCAAGCTTTACGATCGAGAGCTTTTCCTACCCGGAAGAGATACGGAAGATGCAGGAGAAGGCGGCGGCGCAGTCTATGGTGGGCGACATGAACAAGTACACCCAGATGGCGGCGGCGGATTCCCTCGGAAAGGGCGGAAACGGCACAGGCATGGCTTCCGATATGGTCGGCCTGCAGATGGGCATGGCTCTCGGACAGCAGATGGTGAACCAGATGAATATAGGCGGCGCAAATACGGCGCCCGGGGCGCAGGGGCAGCCTGCGGGCCAGGGAGGACAGGGCCCCAAATTCTGTCCGAACTGCGGTACACCCACTACGGGTATGAAATTCTGCGGTAACTGCGGTAACCAGCTATACTAGTGTGAGAAGAACTTTACGCACAGTTTTGAGGATGAGTTAAGATGAGCATATACGATACTTTGAACGAGAGGCAGAGGCAGGCCGTCATGCAGACAGACGGCCCTGTCCTGATTCTGGCGGGCGCAGGTTCCGGCAAAACAAGGGTTTTAACACATAGGGTGGCATACCTGATAGACAGGGCGGGTGTGGCGCCCTATCATATTCTGGCCATCACTTTCACAAACAAGGCGGCGGGGGAGATGCGTGAGCGCGTGGATAAGATCGTGGGCTTCGGTGCGGAGCAGATCTGGGTATCCACATTCCATTCCACCTGTGTGCGGATTTTGCGCCGTTACATAGACCGGCTGGGATATGACAATCATTTCACAATATACGATACCGATGATCAGAAGGGGATTATGAAGGAGGTCTGCAAGAAACTGCAGATCGACACAAAAATGCTGAAGGAGCGCACGATCTTAAGCGCAATTTCCTCCGCCAAGGATGAGCTGATTGATCCGCAGGAGTACGAGATGCAGAACGGTTCTGACTATAACGGCAGCAGGATTGCCAAGGCTTACCGGGAGTATCAGGCGACATTAAAGAAAAATAACGCGCTGGACTTTGACGATCTCATTATGAAGACGGTGGAGCTTTTCAAGGCGGATGCACAGGTGCTTGCCTCCTATCAGGACAGGTTCCGCTACATTATGGTGGATGAGTATCAGGATACCAACTCTGCCCAGTTTGAGCTGATCCGGCTTCTGGCGGCCAAGAACAGGAACCTGTGCGTGGTGGGCGATGACGACCAGTCGATTTATAAGTTCAGGGGGGCGAATATCCGCAATATTCTGGACTTTGAGAAGGTTTACCCGGACGCCTGCGTGATCAAGCTGGAGCAGAATTATCGCTCTACCCAGATGGTTCTGGATGCGGCCAACGCAGTGATCAAAAACAATGTGGGGCGCAAGGACAAGGCGCTCTGGACGGACAAGCAGGAAGGGGCGCGCATCGGTTTCCGGCAGTTTGACACAGCTTATGAGGAGGCGGAATATATTGCCGGGGATGTTGCCAGAAAGAAAAAGAGAGGGCTGGTTTCCTACGGGGAGTGCGCCGTGCTCTACCGCACCAACGCCCAGGCCCGCCTTCTGGAAGAACGGTTTATCATGGAAGGCATTCCCTATGACGTGGTCGGCGGCACCAACTTTTATTCCAGACGGGAGATCAAGGACGTGCTTGCCTATCTGAAAACCATCGACAACGGCAAGGATGACGTGGCGGTAAAGCGGATCATCAATGTGCCAAGGCGCGGCATCGGTGCGGCAACCATTGTGCGGGTACAGGAATATGCCGATGAGAGAAATATCAGCTTTTTTGACGCCCTCACGGAGGCGGATCAGATTGTGACAATCGGGAGGAGCGCCGGGAAGCTGAAACCTTTTGTCACCATGATACAGAGTTTCCGCAGCAAGCAGGAGTTTTACAGTCTGGAGGAGCTTGTGAAGGATGTGCTGGATCTCACCGGGTATTTGAAAGAGCTGGAGGAGTCCGATGAGGAGGACGCGGCTGACCGCATTGAGAATATAGAGGAGCTGGTCAGCAAGGTGGTGGCTTATGAGGAAGAGAAGGATGAGCCTTCCCTGAGCGAATTTCTGGAAGAGGTGGCCCTTGTGGCGGATATCGACCGGGTGGACGGCGATGGCGAGCGGGTGCTGCTTATGACCCTGCACAGCGCGAAGGGGCTGGAATTTGAGCATGTCTATCTGGCGGGCATGGAGGATGGCGTATTTCCAAGCTATATGACGATCACCTCAGATGATCCGATGGAGATTGAGGAGGAGAGGCGTCTTGCCTATGTGGGCATTACCAGGGCGAAGGAGGAGCTGACTCTCACCTATGCGAAACAGCGTATGATCAGAGGGGAGACGCAGTACAATCCCGTCAGCCGCTTTGTGCGGGAGATTCCGCCCATGCTGCTGGATGGCACGCCAGCGCCTGTAAAGAGGAGAATGGAGGAAGTCTACGAGGAGGATTCCCAGGAGCGAAGCCTTCTGCGGACGAAACCGTACGGGGCGGCGCCCAAATCCTATACAGACCCGGTGAAGCCTTATGCGGCGGCGCCGGGCGCGTACACGGAGAGAAAGAAGGCTTATGCGGCGCCGAAGAAGCGCGGCGCGGGGAAAGCGCCGGTTACGGTGGGCGGCAATCCCTTTGGCGCGGGGAGCGTTTCCGGCGGCAGCGCGGCGGCAGCGCCTGCGGCGTCCGGCAGGATCGGCTATGGGGAAGGAGACCGGGTACGCCATGCCCGCTACGGGGAGGGCACGGTCTTAAAGATTGAACCCGGCCCAAGGGACAGCCAGGTGACGGTGGTTTTCGATGAAGCCGGACAGAAGATCATGTATGCGGGCTTTGCGAAGCTGCAGAAGGTCTGAAGGTGGAATGTCCGGGCGGACGGCGGAAGAGTTTTGGAATTGTCGCTGGTGGGCGAATATTTTTCCATAATTTTCATAAAATAAAATATTCAGATATAGTAAAATCTGAAAAGACGTGGTATACTATACGCGATGGGAGTGAGCAGTGCGCAGACCGCCCGCGAAGCAAGTTTGCACTGCAGATCCGGGCGCGGTCATAATGTAAGGGAAAGAGAGGGCTACAGGATGAGCAGGAAAGAGATTTTGAATAAATTGGATGAGATCATGGACAATGCTGGTGTGAACGAGTTCCTTGGCAGAAGACATGAGGAGGAAAAGAAAAACAGTATTTTATGGGTATTCGCTGTGATTGGCGCTGTTGCGGCAGTGGCTGCTATTGCGTATGCCGTGTACCGTTACCTGACGCCCGATTATCTGGAAGATTTTGAGGACGACTTCGACGATGATTTTGATGATGACTTTTTCGAGGATGAGGATGACGACGAGGACACAGGTGTCTAAGGTTTTTCTGTAGAAAATTGTGAGGCCGGCGGGAGATGAAAGTCTTCCGGCGGCCTTCTTGCGCGCATAAGCAGAGTCAGAAGACGAGCAACGCGAACGAGAAATGCAAAGCATTTCGAGTCTGCTTATGAATAAAAGGCAGAGTCAGAAGACGCGCGGGACATGAGCCATGCCGGCATGGCGTACCATATCAGAGGATAGAAGAAAAACGGAGAGTAAAATGAAAAAGGGACAGATCATAGAGGGAACGGTAGAGCGGATGGATTTCCCCAATAAGGGGATTGTTGTATGCGGGGAGGGCGTCTGCACAGTGAAAAACGCCCTGCCGGGACAAAAAGTGCGGGCGGCCGTCAACAAGGCGAGAAACGGGAGATATGAGGGACGGCTTTTAGAAGTGCTGGAGCCTTCTCCTTTAGAGACAGGAAGTCCCTGTCCCCATTTCGGGAGCTGCGGCGGCTGTACTTACCTGTCGTTTCCTTATGAGGAAAGTTTAAAAATCAAGGAGGGACAGGTGAGGCGGCTGCTTGCTCCCGTGCTGGAAAAGCAGGACGAAGCATGTCTGTTTGAGGCAGCCAAGGCGTCCCCGGCAGTCTTCGGCTACCGAAATAAGATGGAGTTTACGTTCGGGGATGAAGTGAAGGATGGGCCGCTTTCCCTCGGCATGCATAAGCGGGGAAGCTTTTATGATATCGTTTCCGTGACGGATTGTCAGATCGTGGATGAGGATTATCGGAAAATTCTGCGCTGTGTCAGGGACTATTTTGAGGAACTGCAGGGGCAGGGGGCGGATGTGTCATTCTATCACAGACTGCGGCATACGGGCTGGCTGCGGCATCTCGTGGTGCGCAGGGCGGCGAAGACAGGGGAGATTCTTGCGGCGTTGGTGACCACAGGGCAGACGCCCGGACAGACTGCGGCAGAGCGGGAGATTCTTGCCGGATTTACCGGGAGATTGCTTGCGCTGCCCCTTGAAGGTACCATTGTGGGCATTCTGCATGTGAGAAACGACTCTGCGGCGGATGTGGTGCAAAGCGACGAGACTACAATTCTGTACGGGCGGGATTATTTTTATGAGGAACTTCTGGGGCTGCGCTTTAAAATTTCCCTGTTTTCCTTTTTTCAGACCAACAGCCTCGGAGCGGAACTGCTCTACAGCACAGCGAGGGAATATATTTCCGGCTGCATATCGGCTTCAGATAAGGCGGAAGATGAGGCCGGACAGAAGACAGTGGGCAAAATCGTGTATGATCTGTACAGCGGCACAGGTACGATTGCACAGTTGATGGCGCCTGTGGCTAAGAAAGTGATCGGTGTGGAGATCGTGGAGGAAGCCGTAGAGGCGGCGAAGAGGAATGCGGAACTAAATGGTTTACATAACTGTAATTTCATCGCCGGGGATGTGCTGAAGGTGCTGGACGGGATCGAGGAGAAGCCGGATGTCATTATTCTTGATCCGCCCAGGGACGGCGTACATCCGAAAGCGCTCTCAAAGATCATAGATTACGGTGTAGAGCATATTTTGTATATTTCCTGCAAGGCGAGCAGCCTGGCAAGGGATCTGGAAGTCTTTCTTGCGAGAGGCTATGCGGCAGTGAAGTGTGTGGCGATCGACCAGTTCCCGTGGACGGCGGGGGTGGAGACGTGCGTACTTTTGTCGCGTAAAAAATCAGGAGGCAAATCCACCAAGATTGAGATAGAAATTGACCTAAGCGAAGCAGATAGGCGAGAATGCATCGGCACAGCAACCTATCAGGAAATTAAAGATTATGTGTGGGAGCATTATCAAACAAAAGTGTCACATCTGTACATAGCGCAAATCAAGAAAAAGTGTGGCTTAGATGTAGGCGAGAACTTTAATAAACCCAAGACAGAGGGAAACAAAGTTCCCAACTGTCCAGAGGAGAAAGAGAGGATGATTAGAGAAGCACTGGAATATTTTGGTATGATAAAGAGATAAAATAACAGAACTCCTTAGAAATTCTAGGGAGTTCATTTTTTATAAAAGTTCCATTATTTTTAATGCAGGGAAAGTTTGATCTGTGTTCATGAGACCTTTAATAATATAATTGTGTTGTTCGTTGTATTTATCTAAACAAGTCATTTCCATATACAGTTCAAACCCATTATTGATAACAGGATTGAATATGTCTATGCCCTTTGTTGAATCTGCAAAAAGATAGTCAATGCTATATGTTTTTTGTGCTATCCATTGAGGTTCTTTTTCTGGATTCAGAATTTTAATGTTAAAGAATTTGAGTTCCTGTGCATTATTTTCAGAGACATTTGATATTTTGAGGCATAAATTTTGTGCATTGCCGCCATGACTGCCATTAGCGACAATAGTGAATCTTGGCATATTGCTTTCATGTTCTCTTTGCTCCAATAGTTCAGCTCTTTTGTCTGATTCCTGCTTGATGATTTGATTTTGATATAAGGATAAGGCACCCAAAATGACTGTTCCTAAAAATGCAAGAATTGAACCATAGTAACTCAATAATTCTCCTGCAGACCATTCAGCAACAAAAAAGTCAATGTTTGAATGAAGTTTAAACAGAATATGTATGATTAAGGGTACTCCAAAGATAATCATAAAAATAATAAATGCAATCAGCTTTTTATGTTTTTTCATCCAATCAAACACAATAAATCTCCCCTTTATATAAATTCATAGCCAAGCATCACATTGATTAAGTTGTAATCAATACCTGCATCTATGTATCGGCACACATCATAATCATAAATATCTGAATTTGGAAACAGTTTAAATGGGCTTTTTATGGTATATCCATTAAAATTCAGGAACTTCTCTATTTCGTTGGAGGTTGGCAAGCCTAAAAAGAATGCCATCTGTAAATAAAAATGTCTTTCCTTTACAAATTTCTTCTTAGTTGCTTTCTTATAATCAAACCATGAGTTACCTGTTAGCCCTTTTGCTGTCAGATATGAGGTAAATGTAACTCTTCTGTTATCTTTGATGATGAAGAAATCCCTAAAATCTACAGTGCTGTCATTTTGAAGTGTGGTAAATATATTGTCGGTAATTCCTCTCAGCATATCAAAACGTTCTTTATTGGTTTTCTTTTGTTTTAAGGTTTTATTTAGAGCTTCTGTGTCGTAACCCACAAGATCATAATTGATATAGTAATAAAACTTTTCCCTTGCTTTGACAAGTGCCACAACTGTATTTGTGAAGTTGTTTTGTAATGCATCTACTTTATGGGTAGAACTGTGTATCTGTGTTACATTAGCAGTATCATACAAGGCTGTGAGTTTCTTATATTTTTCAGTGTAATCTTCAATAAGTTCAATTCTCTTTTTGATTGTGTTTATGTATATTTTTCTCTTATTGTTTGAAGCATTCAGGGCATCATACTCATTATCGAAGCCATAAGCAGAAAGAAATTCATCAAGGCTCATATTGTAGATAACAAGGTCATTGATAAGAGGCTCGTATTTGCCCCAGATTTCATCTTTTAAGTCTTCACATAGAAAATTATACCCTGCAACAGAAAACGGCATATTTGCCAATCTAAAGGCTCTCAGGACATCATAAAAGCACTCTTCTTTGTCGAGTCCTATCTTAAATACAGAATTGACAAGCGAATTCAGTGCAGCATAGTTTTCGGTGTATATGTAGTTGGCAGCATCTATATTAATATCTTGAAGTTCCCGTAAAATCTCCTGTTTTGTCATACAAACCTCTTTATTGTAAGGGAATTTCCCTATAAATTATCTCCTCAAAGAAGAAAACTACAGTAATAATATATCATAAGTCAGGAATGTTGGCATTAAAAATATTTTCAAACTGAATACCCGTAATGATTAGAAGAGAGTATTTTTGACTTAAAATTGCAGAAACGAAAGGGGTGATTTCATGCACATTAAGAAATTTTATCCGAAAGATGAAAGATTCTTCAAGGTACTTGCAACTGCAGGAAATATCAGAAGCATAGATGCGCATAAAATTGATATTTCTGATACACGGCTTAAAAATATGATGAAAGACAATCTGATAAAGGAAGTTAGCTATGTGAATCCAAAACACAAAGAAGTGGAAAGCTGTAAAAGTTACTGTTTTACCGATAAGGGTAAAAAGTTCATAAATCAGAAATATGGAATAGACAGGACTCAATCGCCTGCTGCAATCAAGCATAACTGCAAGGTAGCTGAAACAATCTGTTCTCTGCAAAAGAGGGAAATTGATTCCATCAAGCCTGAATGGGAAGTAAGGGATCAAATGAAAGAGTCAATTGAAAACTTCAGAGATCAGGGAGAAATAGACAGATATGATGAATATATGGAGATGTTGAGAGAGCAGCAGTTATCCGCAATAGATTTTACATACATAAATATGCAAGGAATAGAATGCGGAATTGAAGTTACGACAAACAGTTATTCAGACGGTGACATAGCAGGAAAAGAACTCTGTTCAGAAATAATTAATGTGCCTGTGAGCTATGTCAGTGCATAAAAAATACTCCCATCATATGATGGGAGTTTCCAATGAGTCGCCAAACTCATTATAACTGATAAATAAATCCGAATGACCGCCAAGCCATTCATAACTGTACCTTTGTTTACAACAAGTGTACCACTTTAATATATGCAATGTCAAATGTTTTATGCTTTGTCCTTCAGTTGTTTTTTCAAGTAGTCAATTTTGCCACTTAAAGAACTGATAATGTTGTCTTTTTTCTTTACAATATAGGACAAACCTAAAATATTCAGCAATTTTGTATCCAGTTCTGGTATTTCGGCAGATAGTTTACATATTTTTGCAGAAATAATCCGTTCTTTTCCGATGGTTTTAATCTGTCCTAAATCTATTGTTCCTGAAAGGGTTGCAGGCTTTCCGTTAGGATCAGTGTAAGAATAGATGCCAGTAATAGGAATTTGGATGTCAGGTATTGTTGCAGGACTTGTGGATATAATGGCACAAGTGAATACTGGAGAGGAAATATTATATGAATTGGACTGTATGACAACGACAGGGCGTATTTTGTTTTCTTCGCTCCCAACATTCTCTCCCAAATCAACAAAAAATACTTCGCCTCTTTTGACAGTCCAACTTCGCTGATGCCGTTTTCCGACATAATAATATAGTTTTTTAGAATCCCATGAATTGATCCGCTGTGCTTTGCCTAATAATTGTTTTTCTTCGTTTGTCAAATTACACCTCCGTTTTTACGCATTATAGCATATGGGGAACAATTTGTCACTTATTGAATTTTTTGTGGATGAAAGTCGGCATATTCGATTAAACACGAAAAACCCTTAATTTTCTGGGGGGGGGGGGTACCGCTAATTTGATATTGGCAAATATGTATTGCAGAAAATTTTTACTCGTTTTTTGGCAGTATATAGGAAAATAGAAAAAATGAATAAGAAAATTTTATCTGTTTTACTTTGTGGTTCTTTACTGTTTGGAACAGTTTTTGCGAATGCTGTTTCTATAAATTTTGAAGAATTGGAAACAGATAATGTTTCTATCACATATGAAGAACTTCAAGCAGAAGAAGTTATAACAGAAGAATCTGTTAGACAAGATATTGTTTCCCCTTTGGCAACTGAAATAGAAGAAATGGCGATTGAACCAGATTCATATATACAAACTTATGTGTCTACTCCCTTTGACATTGAATTAGCTGCTAATTCGGAAGGGTATGGTTCAGTATCACTTGATTGGAGCGATTATGATTATAAAGATAAAAATTTTAAAGTATACAAATCTGATGATGGTGGAATTACTTATGAAACAATTGGAATAGATTATACTTTGGTTGATGAAGTAAAATGTTTACAAATTTATCCTATATCCAATGCATCAAATCAGCTTAAAACTTGGATGGAATCAAATGGATATGGAAAAGGAATTATAAAAATTGATTCAGTTTATATAGATACTTTTAATGCAAATCCTGATGCATATTTAAAGGATTCAAATGGTAACTATAAGTATGATGTAATTTTCTTTGGAACTTGGGATGCTAATAATCAAAAAGATTTAACTGTTTTATCTGTTCAAGCAACTGCAAATTACATAAAATCAGGAAGAGGATGTATATTTGGACACGATACAATATTATATACTAATGGATATAACGGAAAAGATTTACCAAATTTTAGATCTCTTGCTCCATATGTAAATATAACTTTCAATGATTGTTGGTGGCAACAAAAAATAGTAAATACAACTACTAAAGTAAAAATTGTTAAAATGGGTCTGTTTACGAATTATCCGTGGAATATTGGAGGAATGGGAACTATTTTAACTATACCTGCTGCACATAATGTAGGACAAACTGCAAATGGTAAAGTTTGGTTAACTTTTGTAAATACAACACTAAATCCAGGTGGAGATATAAATAATTTTTATATGACAACTTATAATAACGGCGCTCAAATTATGACAGGACATTCTTCAGGCCAAGCAACAACTGATGAACAAAAAATTCTTGCTAATCTAATTTTTTACTGCAATCAGTTAATTTTTGATACCTACCATTCAAAAGACAGTTCTGCTCAAGACTTTGCTAATCCAAATGCTCCTGAATTAAATGTATTAGGTTCTAATTTTACTTGGTCTGCAACTGACAACGGTTCTGTTTATCATTATTATGTAGAAAGTTTTGATAAAAATGATACAACTGAAACAGGGTTACTTGATAGATCGGTAACGAAGAGCTTAACTGTTACAACAGGAATAAGAAAATATCGTTATATCTTAGACAATAGTGCAAGTACAACTGTCACTCTCTCTAATGGAACAGAAACAACTGCTACAAGTATTCCTGAAAACAGAAGTTATAATTATCTCCATGTGGCAGCGATTGATGGTGCAGGCAATTTAGGACCTACAGCAACAGTGGAAATCCCTAAAATCGCAAATGTAACGGTAAATCACTACAAAATGAATTTAGATGGAAGTACTTATACATTAGCGGAAACTGCTACTGAAACAGGAACAATCGGAAGCAATGCAACACCTTCAGTAAAGACTTATACAGGTTTTACATCTCCCGAAGTACAGACAAAAACTATTGTTTCAGGTGGAATTACTATTGATTATTATTATACAAGAAATAAGTATGCAGTTACTTATATAGATAAAACTCCAGATGGCAAGGAAATAGGAAGGACTACTAAACAGGTATTTTATGATGTTGATGTAAGAGGATCGGATATTGGAAAATCTGCATCCGACAATGCTTATTATCCGCAATACAGATATGTGAGTGATACAACTGCAAAGGTGACAACAAGCGGTGCAACTGTATTCAGAGAATTTGAATTCTGTGAAACAGAAAAAGATTCACATCTTACTTGGAATGATAACAATAATGCAGATAAGCTAAGACCTGAAAAGTATACACTAAAGCTAAAACAGAATGGGGTTGTTATAGACGAAGTAGAATTACCATCCGATCAAACAGATTACACTTTTGATCATTTACCAAAATATGATGAAAACGGAAATCCTTATCAATATGAAATTGAAACGATTGTTTCTGATAGATATAAAGCAGAATATGGAGAAGATGGGAGTTTAATCTTCCAAGACTATAAACCTGCAAGTTTTAGTGTTGTTATTCCTAAAACGATTGTTCTGGATGGCAGAACAGGAAATGCAGATTACACTGATCAGTAAACGGAACATTCTATTACAATGATATATTAACAGTGATTCCTGAAAGTAGCTTAACTCTTACCGATAGAAGTAATATTTCTTCTATGCAGGCAGATGTTTCTCAACAGAAGACAGAATTTACAAGAGTTGATGGAGTAGCAAACGGAACAAATACCAATGGCTCTATTCAAGTCAAAAAGACTTATTTCTCTGGTTTATGGACAGGAACATTTAACTTTGATATAAAATTCGTTATGCAGAACTAAATATTTATCTTTATAAAATTTCATTACGGGCAATCTGTCACAATGGCAGGTTGCTATTATTTTGCACGATAACATCCTACCGAGTACCCAAGAATTATAAAAAAGTTGGATTCTTCTATAATCAGAGTACCTTAAAATTAAGGAAAACTTTAAATATCCCAAAACGGGTGAAGGAGGTTAAATATATGCCGAATGTAAATAGTGGCATCGTTAGACCATCAGTAAAGCAGGAGATTTTTGACAGTAACAGAGATTTATTTGACATTATATATTTTCTAGGAACAGGTTTTATGTTATTAGATCACATATATACTTACGGAAAAGCAATTTATGATTTGAGCGAGAAAGCAATTACAAGAAAGCTCATCAATATGTGTGGGAAAGGACTTCTTTTGGAGAAAGAGGCAACCATAACGGGAACTAAAATCTATGTCCTATCTAAATATGTAAAATCAAAATATGAATCGAAGCCAAGTCAAGATGTATCATCTGTGAGAATCACTGAAAGAAAGTTATGGAAGAATTTTTATAGGAATGAGTATATCATCCAAAGGATTGTGAAATATCTGCTGACAAAGGAGAAAGAAATCAGCATACAGAAGATTCTTGATTTGTTGGAGGTAAATTTTATTACAATTCAGACAACACAGAACAGGCAGGATGTATTTAATTTGTATGAAAAATTCTATGAGAGGTTTGAACGTAAAACCAGCGAGAGTTTTATGCAGGATTTCAATGCACTGGCAGCGGATTTGTATTTGTTTGATAAGAACTTTCTGAAAGCAGAGCTTGATGTTGATTATAGCGAACAGCTCAGACAGAGGAAGATCAGGCAGTTGGATAAGGGTGCTTATAAGAGTGAAGAAGACAGAAATAAGTATTTCTATAATCTGTATCAATTCGTGATGCAGGGATTCTTTTTTAACGGAATAAGTGAGGATGTTATTCAAATAGGATTATTTGAGATAGGGAAACTTACTTTTGAAAAAATTTATAAGCAATCCTGTTATATATTATTGATGTTGGAGCGATACTTAGGATTTATGCCAAAACTTTCATTAACAGTCTATTATAGTGATATTGATGCAGTCTCAGAGATTGAACTGGAATCAAAAAGAAAAAGTTATAATTTTAAGATACAGGAATTTAGTGATAACGATAAGAAATGTGAAACCTTTAAAGCACTAGGAATTAGGGAACAGTATTGGGAGAACATTGAAATCAGATATATTCATTATAATTTGAAGAATCGTTATAACTTGTAGGGAGTCAGGAAACTGACTCTCTTTTTGTGTCACAGACAAAAATAAACCCCCTGCTATGCAGGGGGAGGGCAAATC
>CBCOZL010000019.1:0-65192 GCA_965114645.1 uncultured Lachnospiraceae bacterium
ATACACCAGAGTGTCTCATACGGCATTTTTGTCTAAAAGTTGTAAAGTGGTGTATCATAGTAATCTTCAATATCAGCAGAATATTCCGTCCAGGTTTTCATACACACCATAACCCCGGGTGCGCACTCACACGCACCCGGGGCCTTTCTGATCCTTTAACAATCTACAGTTTTGTGAAAATTTCTGTCTCCTGTTTCAGACTCACGGCGATTGTCTGATTGTCATCCATATGCTGCGCAATGCTCTCCATATCCTCGAGCAGGGTCTGTGTGCTGTCCGCCGCACTGGCAACTCCCTTTTCTCCCTCCTCGATAGAGCGGGCGATCAATTCGATAGAACCCGCGATCTCCTCAATGGTATTCTGCAGCCTGTCCATCCGCTCCGTAAAGTCAACCACAACGCTCTCAATGTGATTGGCTTTTTCCCTGTATTCGGTTCCGCCTTTCGCAAAGCTTTTAAATTCGGTCAGAATGGATTCGTTCATATATGTCACAAGATCGTTGGCATTCTCCACAAGATTGTTCACCGCCTGGATGACCATACTGTTGATGCTCTGAATCCGGTTTGCTGTGGCCTGGCTTGCCGTTGCGAGCTGGCTGATCTCTGAAGCCACCACCGCAAAACCTTTTCCTGCCTCCCCGGCCCTTGCCGCCTCAATGGACGCATTGAGCGACAGCAGGTTCGTCTTGCTGGCAATACTCAGAATATCGTTTGTCAGGTTGTCGATCTGGTTGACGTTCTCGCTTTCCGTGATCGCCTGTTCCAGAGCTCCCAGTATTCCGCTGATTTTATGTTCCGCCGACTCCATGGTGGTGTGGGCAGAGTGCTCGATATGATCCGCATGCTCTTTCATCTCTTGCGTATACCGGCGTATATCCATGGTCTGATCCACCATGGCGTTTACTTCGTTTTTCACTTCCCCGGCACTTGTATTGATAACCGAAGCACTGTTGGACATCTCCTGCATCGTTGCCGTGAGCTCCTCCGTCATGGCGGAGAGATCGGCCACACTGCCGTTTGAAGTGATAATGCTGTCCCGCACATCGTTTACCACTTCTTCCATCTTGACAGAATTGCTCGTTATCATTTTAAAGATATTCTGCAGCTTTTCCATAAAGACATTGATACCGCCGCCGACCTGGGCAATCTCGCGGTTGGAAAGCAAAGTGACCCGCCTGGTCAAATCCCCCTTCCGATTATCGATATCCGATATGATCTCAATCATCTCACGCTGGGTTTTGCCGAGAGGCCTGATCACCAGCAGCAGAACGCTCAAAAGCGTAAAGACAAGCGCCGCAGCACTGATCGCAATAAAAACCGCACTCAGCACAAGCGCCTGCTCATATCTCATGTTCTGCTCCTGCATCGCCTGCTGTGCGCCCTGCTGCATATCCGCTGTCATGACATCCATACTGTCCTGCATCGCAGCGGCATAATCCGAGATCACACCGTTCGCCAGCGCATACGCCTCCGCATTATCTCCGTTTGCGCTGTGGGCCATCAGATTCGCCAGTTCCCACTTCAGACCCTCATAATTCTCTAAAAGACTCCCATAGGGCGCCTGTTGCGCCTCTGTCAGATAAATCTGATAATCCGCCAGATGTCCGTCCAGCACCTTCTCCTTTTCACGAATGATATCCACCAGGGAGATCATCGTCTCCAGATCCGTGGATATAATATGGGAAAGTCCCGTCTTATGGATATCCTGCGTCTCCTTCTGAATCTGGGAGAGCGCAGAAATCCCCGTGATATATTCGTCAGAAATTCTGGATACATCTGCATTGATGGTCTGCATATTGTACACGGAAAAAACATTCGCCGCAATACAGACGGCTCCCAGTATAAACATCGGAAGCAGGAGGATCAGCTTCGTGCCGATTGTCCTTCCTGTGCCTGTCGCCTTGTCTTTCGCTCTGCTCATCTTTCTCCACCCCCTCTAATTGACTGTGGATGCCGTAATGCCTGCCACTAACGTATCAATTAATTCCTGTGGATCAGTTCCCGAGGGATTGCCCGCCGCCAGATTTTCACCGAAAACCGTGAAAGCATCCCAGTAGCTGTTTCCCACTCTCTGCAAAACCCCGTATTCCGACTGGGCAATGACCGCCTGTATCGCCGGTACTTTGCCGACCTCATCGGACGCCGCCGCGTTTTTGTTGGACGGCCCCTGGTTGCGTTCCTCAAAGCGCAATACCTGGTTCTGTTCGTTGGTAACCCAGTCTGCCAGTTTAAGCGCCCAGTCCACGTGCTCGCTGTAAGCATTGGCTCCCGCCATCTTATACCCCACAAAAGAGGACATCTGTATCTGTTTCCCTGCGCAGGTAAAAGTGGGAAGCTTCACGGCTCCGTAATCATTCCCCCATGCCGCCTGTATCTCCATCGCGTTCCACACACCGCTCACCCCGGCAATCACCGTACCGTTCTGTACATTGGCGGTAAACTCACTGTCGGGCAGATTGAGAAATCCGGGGCTGGTAGAAATGTCCAGCATGGCAGTTACGATATCCGCCCCTGTAACATCCCCCTCCGTTGTATTCCAGTTGCAATGATTCGTCACACCGTCCTCATTGATGCCAAAATCCAACCCGGTATTCCCGAAAAACGAATACAAATACCAGCCAGAATCCCACTCCATGGAAAACTTTTTCTCATTTTCCGCCGCAACTTCCAGAATACGATCCATGCTCTGCACGTCTTCCTCTGTAAAATAAGTCTTGTCATAGTATAAAAAATAGCCGTTATCCGCAGTCATCGGGTAAGCATACATCGTGTCCCCGATGCTCGCCGCCGCAACGGCCCCCTCTGCATTGGCCGCCCTGATCTCATCCGCGTTCGGCACCTTTGCCAGCGCGCCGCCCGCTGCCAGGCTGGACAACTGATCGTCTGCAAGGAAAAATACGTCTGCCGCGTTATGTACATCACCCAGAACATCACTCTTTGTCTGGGCATCGGTGGACACCGCGAGCTGGATGTCGAACTGTGCCTGTCCCGCATACTCCTTCTTAAAGCTCTCAAACATTTTCCCCAAAACTTCGTGATTGGGTTCCTCCGCCCATACCGTGAGCGTAACCACCCCGCCATCCTTCGGCGTTTCCTGACTCTGCCCGCTCTGCGTGGATACCGGGGCGTCAGCATCCGCCGCCGTCTCTCCAGAGCACCCCACAGCCAGCAGGCCGCACAATGTAACGGCCGCCGCAACTGCAATGCCTTTTCCTCTCATCCATACCCCTCCCACCATCTCTGAAATCACAAAAAATTAATGTTGTAACTGCTATACTTTTATATTATAGCATGTCCTTCCTTGTTCCCGCAATGAATAACCGAAGGGTTTGCAGCTTCTTGCGGACTGTAAAATTAAAATCAAGAAATTTTCCAGACCCGGAAATAGATTTAAAAGTATACGCTATTGAGGAGAATGCTTAAAACCAGATAAACGGTATCTGTCCAAATTTCTGTTTAGAGATAGCTCCTATATCTTTTATGTGTTTTAACTTTTCAGTCTTTTAATGCTGTTAAATACTGGTATATGTCGCCAGCTTTATTTAGTGTTGCATCATTAACTGCTTTTGTCATGGCCGATACCTCCACTCAGATTTGACCAACTGTTTGTATTGCTTTCCCAATCTTTTTGCCACTCATCCTCATTCACAATCGCATTAAATACAGGCTCAAGGAAAGTCTGTATTTTCACAATGACCGCTGAAAACTCAAGAGTATCATCTTTTATAGTTTTCAAAAAGAATTTCCAACGCTTCTGCATATCCACATCCTCGGCAAGAGAAACAACACGCTTGAAGCTGTCCTTTTCGTAGGGTGTTCCTCGCCGTTCCAATGTTCTGGATATTGCCATCTGCAATTTCGCTCCGTCAAAATCAAAAGTTCTGGCGAGATAGTAAATATCGTAAAAGTCCTTCATTCTGCCTGTCAGTTCAAACCGTTGCAGGATAGCGTCAAATCTTTCGGCTATAGTGCTTTCAAGAGAATAGGTCATAATGACAGGAGCTTCAAAATCGGGGAGTTGTGTATGGATAGTCCGCTGCTCGGCACGGGGAACAATCACATCACCCACACCTATATCCACGTTAAAGGGAACACGGACATTTTTTATCTTTCCGATAATCTGTGTACTGATGCCGTGATACTTCCTCTGCGGCGAGATTTCCTCAAATCCTTTCGCAGTCATCTCAATATAATCATTGCCCGTAGGCGTGGCAAGGATTTTTAGAATAAAGTCTTTTACCTCATCCAATGAATTGGAAACGCTGCAAAGCAAGAAATCCACATCAATTGTTGCTCGGCTTTCAAAATTGGTAAGCGTATAGATAAACAATCCGCCTTTAAGAATCAGTGTATCATCATATTCAGACTTTGAGAGCTTCCGCAAAAACTCCTCCTGCATAAAAAGCTGCAGGCACTGCTGATAGCTGATACCAGCTGCCTTTGCTTTATTCTTAAGCTTTGCCAAAATAGATGCTGCTACATCAGCCATCACAACCACACTCCAATCAATTCTTTTACTCTTTTTTGCATTCGCAATACTTTGGAATACTCTATCAGATTCGGTATATTCTTTTTCGGGTCTTTTACATACCCTTGTATTGCCTTATTAAAAATCTCTTTATCCATTTTGTTCATATTCCGCAGTACATCACAAATGGTACGGTCACGGTCGTAGATACGGACATCTACAAAGTTAATGCTGCCTTTTGTTTCGCCAAGGGGAACTAAAACAGGCTCAACCCGATATGCTTTTACAAAGGGATAATCAATGTTTGTACGGCTTCTGGAGACATTTTTATCAATCGTAATATTCCACTCGGCAGGATTGCGGTCGCTGTACTGATAGTAAAAGAGGGCAGTTTCCATACAAAGCACCGCATCGGGAAACAGACGGTTGATAATTTTAACTTCCTGTTCGCCATAGATTTCCGTCCAATGATAATAGCCCCGTTTGATTTTTTCAATGAATCCCTCGTTTAATAGCTGTTGAATATCAGCATAGTAAATTCTGTAGGAATCCAGTTGGGCAGTAGTCATTATATAATCGTGTTTAGAAAAAATCTTCCTGACAGCGTTTATCGTTTTTTCATCAAGCATTTTTTCACCTCTACTAAACTACACGCAAATTTCTCAACGATTGTGTGCTTTACTACAGTATATCCGATTTCTTCAGAAAGTCAATTTAGTAAAGTACACAAGATTAAAGCTGACAATGGTGTGGTTTCCTATAGAAAAAAGAGCCTGTCCAACTTCTTTCAGACAAGCTCTTTTTCTCACGCATCATAGTTATAATAGACATCCTCATCCCACTTGCCGATTCTTTCATAGCTCATAAAGCTATGTACAGATAAGCCAAAAGCGCCGGGCTTGCCCGCATAGGGCTTGATTTGGAACATTTCTGAGCACAATGTAGGTATATTCGTCAGGCCGCATGCCCATCCGATTCAGAACCGCTGTCCTTATGCCGATCTTATTTACCAGCTTCCGCTTATCTGCGGCGCGTGTCCTATTGACCCATGATCCTGTCGATCGTCGCCTGGGCTTCTTCCGCCGCCTGCTCCGGCTCACTGTCCCCGGTAATCACTTTGTTGAACGCCAGTGAAATCGCATCGGAAATTTCCGGCCACTCCGGCAGGGGGCCTCTTGCCTGCGCATACTGCATCTGGTCTACGAATACCTGATAAACCTCATCGCCCTCAAACTGTCCTTCTGCAATCGTGGAATCAGAGGAGATATATCCCATCTGGTGCATCATATAGAGACAGGTGTCACCGCTCACCGCATATTCAAGGAATTTGATTGCCCCTTCCTCATTTCCGCCTGCGATCACCGCGTAATTCTCACCGCCCAGACCAGAAACCGGCTGTGCATCCTTCGGAATCGGCGCCACACCCCAGTTCACATCGGGCGCATCCTCTCTCATTGTCGGAATCTGCCAGGTACCGTTGATCATCATTGCAAGGTTGCCTGCAATAAACTGGTGCATCGTATCACCCTGTGTCCAGTTAATCGCTTCTTTGGTCATCGCGCCGGAATCAACCATATCTTTCACAAAGTTCAGCGCCTTGATGCCGCCTTCGGAATTGATCTCATAGGATGTCGCGCCGGTTGACCACATCCAGGGCAGGAAATTGAAAGTACCCTCTTCATTCTGCAGTGCACAGTGTGCAAACCCGGAAACGGTATCGGTCGTGCACGCTTTGGCTGTCTCCAGAAGCTCGTCCCAGGAAGCGGGCACTTCACAGCCGGCTGTCTCAAGCATGTCCTTGTTGTAGAACAGCACCAGATCATTACTTCCAAAAGGCACACCGTACAGTTTGCCGTCCAATGTGCAGGAATTTACCGGGCCGTCATAGTAGGTGTTCACATCAAATCTCCCCGTCAGATCAGCGAAAATTCCCATTGCCGCATAGGAAGCATGATCGGGATTATCCAGAATCACCAGATCGGGCAGTTCCGCTGCGGACGCGCCGATGGATAACTGTTTCTTGAAATCCGCAAAGGGAACGTACTTCGCCTCAACCGTGACACCACTGTTGGAACTGTTGAACTCGTCAATAATATGGTTCAGCGCCTCCTGATGGCCCTCCGTCTCCCAGTAATACCAGATGGTCACATTTCCTTTCGCCGAAGCCGCCCCGTCTGCCGGTGCATCAGCCGCCGGTTCTGTCTGGGATTCCACCGCGCTATTTTCCGCCTGGGGCGCATCGGACGCAGCGCCCTGCCCGGAACCCGATCCGCATCCGGCAAGAGCCATGCCCGCCATACACACTGTCATAAGCATAGACAAAAATCTTTAAAAAGGGAGAAATTTCTAAACCTAATCTGTCTCAGACAAAACCTCCAGCGGAATCCTGATTCTGATCTCCGTTCCCTTTTTCAGCTCGCTGTTTATCCTTATTTTTTCCTTGGCTTTACAGTACATATGGATTCTGTTGATGGCATTGCTGATTCCGATATGCGCCTTTTCGTCCCCGTCCACATCATAGCCGGCATTGATCCTGTCCACGGTTTCTGCGTCCATCCCTTTTCCGTTATCGCGGATAATCATCTCCAGTTCCTCATCCACTTCCCGCAAAACCACCTCCAGCAAATACTGATCCTGCCCTTTCTCAAAGCCGTGGATAATCGCATTCTCCACAAAAGGCTGGAGCAGCAGTTTATGAACTTTATAATCCATAATCTCTTCCTTCACGTCAATGTGATAGACAAACTTGTTCACAAAGCGGTATTGCTGTAAAAACACATATTGTTTCAGCCACTTCACCTCATCCCGCACGGTTACCTTCTCATTATAATTGAATATGGCATACCGCAAAATCTGCGCCAGGGAATTGATCGCATTGCTGATATCATATTCCTCCTGCTTGATCGCCATCCAGTTAATGGTGTCCAGTGTATTGTACATAAAATGCGGGTTAATCTGCGCTTCCAGCGCCTTAATCTCGGCCGTCCGCTGTCTTTCCAGAGCGATGCCGAGCCGTTCCAGCGTTCCATTAAACTGTTCTGCTATAATTCCTATCTCTAACGGCATTTCGTCTTTCATCTGAACCCGCACGGACAGGTCCCCTTCCTCCACTTCTCTCATTTTTACAACAATATGCTGTACAGAATCCGCCAGTTCGCCTGTCAGTTTCCGAATGAGAATGCCGTCCATCAAAAACAGGGCCGCGCCTACCGCCATGATGAAACCTATTTTTCTCAAAATCTCCAGAATAAAAGAACTCTGATCCGTCACATTGATCACATGTAAGCCATAGTTCTCGTCATTGTATTGGTTCAGGGACATATAAAGCGGGGAATACCCAACAAAATCCGCCGTATCTGTCTGATACTTGTCTACCAGCTCTTTTGCGTCCGTCTCCGTGCCGTCAAACACTTGTCCGATCATTTCCTTTTTCGCCGCCGACATAATCCGATTCTTTGCGTCCGTCAGGAATGTATAGTGCGCCCCGTCCCCGTCCATCTGCAGGATGCCGCTTAAAAGTTCTTCATCCAGACTCAGAATGACAATCCCGTTTTCCTTGTCCAGATCCTTGTAATCTATGATTCTGTGCGCCAGATGAAACAGATAATAGTCCTCCCCCGCAAACCTCTTTGCATATTCCGTGGGCAGCAAATGCATGCCGTTATCGGTATTCACCTCCTCGTAGATTTCTTCCTTGGTGATACTGTAATTCCCAAGCCACGAACTTTCGTAGGTGGCGGGCGTGATCTGGTCGTATGTGATCACCTTTCCGTCCGCGCTGATGACGGTGATCGCCCTGATATAGTCCTTTGCATTCAGCAGGCCCTGTATATACCGTCTGATCTGCCCCGTGGTGACAGGTATATCCTGGCCGCTGTTAATCCTGTCCATATATCCCACCATCCTGTCATCCGTATACGCCTGATACAGCAGATCCTCGTAAGAATCAATCATTAGTCTGACATTGTCGCTCATCTGCTTCGTGTTGACCTGCATCAGATTATCCGTATTTCTTCTCAGCATCGTAAAAGTATGCAGAGACATGAAGACGCTGAACAGCACAATCGGTATGGTCAGCGCAATGACAAATATCTGAAAAAGTTTTTTCTGCAGACTGTTTTTCTTGCTCATGGATGCCGTTCCTTTATCCCTTCACCGCTCCGCTGGTCATGCCGGCAATAATATACTTCTGCATGAAAATGAATATCAGCGAAACAGGTATGATCGTCACGATGGCAAACGCCGTCAGATAGCTCCACCTGGTTCCATACTGTCCCATGAAATTGAATATGCCCGCCGTAATCGGTCTTTTCTGCTGATCCAGAATAAAGGTCATTCCGTACGCCAGATCCCCCCATGCGTATAGGAAGGAAAAAATCGCGCATACGATAATCCCCGGTTTTGCGATGGGCACTAAAATCCGCATAAACGTCATAAACTTATTGCACCCGTCGACCCAGGCGGCTTCTTCCAGATCTTTGGGAATCGAGGCAAAATAGTTTTTCAGGATCAGAATCGAAAACGGTATGCCGATGGTCGCATCCGATAAGATGGATGCACCCCAGGTATTATACAGATGCATGTTTTTAAACATGATAAACATCGGCGTCAGCAGTACCGATACGGGCAGCATCTGGGTCACAAGGAAGCAGAGCAGCATGCCGTTTCTTCCCTTAAATCGGTATCTGGCGATGGCGTAAGATGCCGGAACCGCAAGCAGAACTGCGATCACCATTGCCCCCAGTGAGATAATAAAACTATTCAGAAAGGAGCGGAACATATTAAAATCCCCGGTTTCCACCTGCGCCGCATAGGATTTTGTATTCAGCACATGGGGATAAAACGTGGGCGGGTTCTGGAAAATCTCCTGTTCCGTTTTCAGGGATGTAATGAATGTCCAGAAAACAGGAAAAAGTAAGATACACAATACAGCCACCGACAGGATACACAACAGTATGTTATTCCTCTTTTTCACTTCCGCGCTCATCACTTTTCCTCCTCTGCCATTGTAATTTTTAAGTAAAAGGAACCTACGATCAGTAGAATCACCAAAAGTACATTTGCCACCGCCGAACCCATACTGTAATTGAACAGCTCAAACGACTGTTTGTAAGAATAGGTGGACAGCAGATGGGTGGAGTTGACAGGGCCGCCCTGGGTCAGAACATACACAAGGTCATACACCTTAAAGGTATAGATAAAGCCCAGTACAAGCACGGATTCAATGGTAGAACGCATCAGCGGCAGCGTAATCCTGAAGAAGGTCTGCACCTTTCCCGCCCCGTCTATGGACGCGCTTTCGTACACTTCCTGCGGAATGGTCGTAAGGCCCGTGGAAATCAGAATCGTATTAAACGGAATACCTATCCAGACATTGGCCGCAATGACCACCGACATCGCCGTCTGCGGGCTTGTCAGCCAGTCAATGTTTTCCCGGATCAGTCCTGCGCTTTTGAGCAGATAGTTAATGATGCCGATATCTCCCGCAAACAGCAGCTTGAATACCAGGGCTGTCACCGTCATGGGAATCATCCAGGGTATCATCAGCAGGCCCCGGACAGGCTTTGCGAAGGAAAACTTCTTATTTAAGAACAGCGCCAGCGCGAAACCGATGAGAAACTGGAACACCAGACACGCAACCGTAAACTCTATGGTATTCCACAACGCTTTGCGAAATACTTCATCCTGCAGCAGGTCCTTGTAGTTATCCAGGAAAATAAAAAGCCGCTCCCCGCGTGCCAGATTCTTTACCGTGACGTTCTGTAAACTTAAAATGATATTGCTGACAATCGGATATCCCACAAATACCAGCATATAAAGAAAAGCGGGCAGTGCAAACAACAATCCGACGTTGTCATACTTGAAAAATTTTCTTATTCGGTTCACAAAAAATTCCTCCCTTCGATTTCTCATAAAAATATTTTAGCGTTTCCAAATATTTTTAAAATACGAAAAATCTTGAAAAGGGAGGAATGAACAAAAGTCGTTTCTCTTTACTTGTATATCTTTCTGTATTCAGTTGGCAGTTGTCCTGTTATTTCCTTAAAAACTTTGCTGAAATACTTGGAATCCGTATACCCGACTTCCTCAGCGATCTGATACAGCTTCATCTCCGTTCCGCACAGCAGCTCTTTGGCTTTGGTTATCCTGTATTTTTTTATATAACTGCTGAAGGAGACGCCCGTCTCTTTATGAAACAAGGTGCCCAGATACTCCGGCGTCACATTCAGTTTCGCCCCGATCTCTTCCAGCGTAATGCTCCGATAGTATTCTTTGATGAGTCCCTGCATTTTCTTTACCGTCAGATGTGATGTGTTTTCTTCCGCATCCGTTCGGATTGCCGAAAAGACCATATTTGTGGCAGCGACAAGTTCTTCTCTGATCTTCGCGTTCATAATCAGATTGAGCACAGCCTGCTGTTCGATCTCTTCCGATTTCAGATATCCCATTTCCTTTGACAGACCGATGACCGCCCACAGGAACCGCACATAGCACTCCTTAATCTCCTTTGGCAGATAAATCTGGCCGTCCTGAAACGATTCATGGAACTTGTCGACCAGCTCCCGCATTTTTTCCGCCTGGTAATCATTACACATCAATACTCTTACTTTCGTCTCGATATCCATCGGATAAATGCAGGCGGCAGTCTGCACATTCTTTATCTTTGGATAAGAAATCAGAATTTTCTTGTTCAGAGATATGTTCCAGTCCATATAGGGATAGAGGAGATCAAATCCCGCCCTGAGGCTTCTGATCTCGTTCATCTCAAACCATCCCACCGCCAGTTTCTGCTCCGAATAGCCCAAAATCTGTCTCTGCAGCCAGCGTTCCAGGTCGTTTGCATTCTGGTAGCCATACATAATCAGGATTAGGGAACTGTGGTACTCCGACTCTATGACCGCATAGGAAGTGTCATAATAGGATAAGGTCTGCTGAAAATATCTCTTATCCGTCTCCAGATTCCGCTCGTAATCGCTGCCCAGATAAACACATAAAATAACATATGGCTGCTTTTCTTCTATCTGATAATTGTTTCTTAAATACGCCAGCACCTCATCATTGATTTCCAACTGGTTGTTCAAGATTGCCTGAAGGATATGTTCCAGCGTTCCAAGCTGTGAAGGGTTTCTCTGCTGCTCTTCGGCGATCTCACGCCTGATATTCTCTATGGCATTTGAAAATTCGTGAACAGAGACCGGTTTCAGCAGATATTCTGTCACGCCTAGTTTCATTGCCTGTCTGGCATACTCAAACTCCGAATAGGCGCTGAGCACAATGGCCTTTATTTTTATTCCCTCGGCCGCCGCCTGCTTTAGCATCTCCAGGCCGTCCCGGTTCGGCATTCTCACATCCGTAATCACAATATCCGGGCGCCATTTCCTGATGGCCTCCAGACCTTCTTCCCCGTCCTCCGCGATGCCGGCCAGCTCCAGATCCTGATATTTCCCAAGCAGGATCTCCAAGCCTTCCCTGATTCTTATCTCATCTTCAACGATTAAAACCTTCACCGCCTCTTCCTCCCATACCAGTTCCCACCGCACGGCATTCCGGCCGCCGTCACGGCGTCTATCCCTTTTTCAGCACAAACGCCTCATAAGCCCCCAGCCGGATCTCCTTCCCGTCATAGCTGTGATTCGTGTTGGAAATCAGACACGGCGTCCCTAAAAATTCATCGGGAACGGTGAAATTCGTCTCATGGTCGCAAAAACTGCACACCACAAGGAGCTTTTCCTCCTCCAGCGTCCTCGTGTAGACAAAAAGCTCCTCGCTCTCCATCAGAAGCGGCTCATATTTGCCATATACCATAATGGGATTCTGCTTTCTCAGTGCAATCAGCTTCTTATAATAATGGAACACGGAATCCGGGTCCGCCGTCTCCGCCTTCGCATTGATCTCCTTATAGTTGGGATTCACCGCAATCCAGGGCGTTCCTTCCGTAAATCCTCCATGCGCACTGTCTTCCCACTGCATGGGCGTTCTGGCGTTATCACGGCTCTTGAAAACCAGGCACGGCCAGAAGGTTTCGTGGGAAAGTTTCCCCTCGGCGCACCACTCCCTGTAAGCGTTGATGCTCTCGATATCCCGGAACTCATCGGACGATACAAAGGGATAGTTCGTCATGCCAAGCTCCTCCCCCTGATAAATGTAAGGGGTTCCCTGCATCATATGCAGACAGGTAGCCAGCATCTTTGCGGAAAGCGCCCGAAACGCAGGCCGGTCGTCCCCGAAACGGGAGACCGCGCGGGGCTGGTCGTGATTATCCCAAAACAGGCTATTCCAGGCCTTCCCGTACAGCTCTGTCTGCCAGCGGGACAGGATTTCCTTTAACGTAACAAGTGGTATTTTTTCATCCGTCCACTTTCCGTACTTGCCGTCGCTCTCCACATGCTCAAACTGGAACACCATATTCAGTTCCTGCGCGTTTTCCCCGGCATACTGCTTCGCCAGTTCTGTCGTCACCCCTGCGGTCTCGCCCACGGACATGATATCATATCTGGAGAGCACGCTCTCATTCATCTCCCGGAGATAGTTGTGCACGCTGGGGCCGTGTACGCAGTATGGTCCAAAATCCCCGTACAGGCCATTCACTTCCCCATCCGGCATCTCGGCCGTCTTGGAGATCATGCTGATCACATCCATGCGGAAACCGTCAATGCCCTTCTCACACCACCACCGCATCATGTCAAAGATCTCCTCCCGCACCTTCGGGTTATTCCAGTTTAAATCCGGCTGCTTTCTGGAGAAAAGATGCAGATAATACATGCCTGTCTCCCCGTCATACTCCCAGGCGGAACCGCCAAAGCAGGAACCCCAGTTGTTGGGAGGCGTCTGTGCGTCCTTCCCCTCACGCCAGATATAGTAATCCCGGTAAGGATTGTCCTTGGATTTCCGGCTCTCCACGAACCAGCGGTGCTCGTCGGAGGTGTGGTTCACCACCAGATCCATGACAATGCGGATGCCCCTCTCATGGGCTTCGGAAAGAAGGGCGTCAAAGTCCTCCATCGTGCCAAACTCTTCCATAATCGCGCGGTAATCGCTGATATCATAACCATTGTCATCATTGGGAGACTGATAGACCGGGGAAAGCCAGATCACATCAATCCCCAGATATTTCAAGTAATCCAGCCTGCTTATGATCCCCCGCAGATCTCCGATCCCGTCCCCGTTGCTGTCCATAAAGCTGCGCGGGTAAACCTGATAAATAACCGCTTCCTTCCACCATGCTCTGCTCGTCATATGACTCTGTTCTCCTCTCTTTCCCTTCCTTTTCTTATAACACAACACTTGTTATTTATAAGCAAATTCCCATGTTTTCCTGTCAAAACAATCTCCATGCCAAATGAATTTGCTGCGATGACACACGTTGGAAACAATCCGCCTTATTTTTCAACTTACAATAGTCTCCGCAGCTCCTCATGGATTTTCCCGTTGGATGCCACCACGCTTCCCCGCTTCGAAAAATCCAGCGGTTTGCCCGCAAAGTCCGTCACCTGTCCGCCTGCCTCTTTGACCAAAAGCATACCGGCCGCAAAATCCCACGGACTCAGACGCGGCTCAAAAAATCCCCCGGTGCGGCCACAGGCCACATAGACCAGATCCATCGCCGCGGTGCCCGTCCTGCGGATATCCTGTGCGCTGTCAAACACGCGCCGGATCCGTTTAAAGTTCTCTTCCGCCAACTCCCTGTCATAGGGCGAAGTGCCTGCCGCAATCATCGTCTCGCTCAGCGTTTCGGCCTCCGAGACATGAATGGGGAGTCCATTCAGAAAGCTGCCCTTCCCTTTCTGCGCGTGATAGACATCCTCCCGGAAAGGATCGTAAACAATGCCAAGCGTAATCTCCCCTTTTTCATAAAGCGCCAGCGAAACCATGCTGTGCTGATAGTCATGGATCAGGTTGGTCGTGCCGTCTATGGGATCAAGAATCCAGTAAGTGTCCCCGGACATCTCATGCAGCCCCTCTTCCTCCCCCAGAAACTGGATGGCGGGAAAACGACTTCCCAGCTCTCTAGCCAGAAAGTTCTGGATGTCAGTGTCCACCTGGGTCACATAGTCCGCACGCCCCTTGGTCTTGATATGTCCGGCCCTCTCCCTGTTTCCCACAATGGCCTTCGTCTCCTTTACCAGCGCAATGATCTCCTGCAGTTCCATTGTCTTTTCCTTCCTTTCCTTCACATTATTGCTCTATTCCTCCGCCCGTTCCGCTAACAGCCGCATCGGCTCCCGCTTCAGGCTCTTATTCATCTTGACCCATGCAATCCCCACGCCTGCTGCCACAATCGACAGGGTGCAGAATAACGCCGGCATACCGCTGACCGCAGCCTCCTCCACCTCGACATTATTGACCGCATTAGTCAGACCCGCCGTATAAGTCGTCTCATAGTAAGTCTCCCCCGCACTTGCCGCAGAAATCCTGTCGGAGATCCGATAGCCTGCCGCCGCACCTGCAATGCTCCCCAACAGAACTAACAGGGCAAAGCCCGAGAGCATAGATAAACGGCACGCCTCCTTGCGCATGCCGAGAGACCGCTCAATGGCCGTCCGCTGCGCCTGTTTCGTGATAAAGAGGTGGCTGAAAAAGAACAGTAAAAGCGCTGTCAAAACCACGCCCGCCGCAAACAGTACAAAGGAGATGACTTTCATATTGTCGATTCCCTCCTTGAGCCTGGAATACCCCTTGTCATAGAACGTAAACGCCAGCTTGTCCGTGCCGTGCTCCGCCCAGCCTTTCAGAAAGTCGTCGATGCCGCCGTTTGGTATCTGAAAGGAGGCGGTGGCGTCCGTCATGGGGCCGCAGTCTACCAGATTCATACCGTGGCGCGCCTCTATGGATTCCAGCGGCACGATCAGCTCATCCGCCCCCGGATCAAAGATACTGTCCGTGCCGCTGAAAGTGACGTCATAAATCCCGACCACCGTATACTCTGAAGTCTCAAAGACTTCGAGGGAACTGCCGTCGGGTGACACCAGCCCGGAATAAAAACCGATCGATCCGTCCAGCCAGAACCTTCTTCCCGCATTCACCCGCCTGTCCGTATACAGAAGCTGTACCTTCACCGCATCGCCAAGGGAGAGCCCGTTGTTCTCCATAAAAGTTTTGGGCGCAAGGCACACCTTACTGCCGTCCGCATATTCCTCCTCGCTGATATCCCTGCCTTCGGCAAGAAAACACTGTCCGTTATAGAAGGGCATCAGAAGAGAGGTCTTGTTCGTGCCTGTAACCGGCTGACAGTCCCGCCAGACCGCTGCCGTCTGCGCCAGGTTCAAAATTCTGCGCCCCGCCTCCGTCTCATAGAACCCATCGGTGACTGCAAAGATCGTCTGTCCGTCCCGAAACGCATCCTCCGGCAGGCTTCCGTCCGGCAGAAGAACATCCGATTCCAGCGGAAATGGTATCATCTCCAACCCGATATGCACCTCACTTTTCGACTGCATCTTCTCCTCATAGACTTTGCCATGTATATAGGTAGCCTGGTGCCCCAGCATCGCCACATAAGTCTTATCCTTGTAGAGCATCTCCGGGCTGGGGTTATTGTGGTCGCAGAAATAATCCACCACCCCTTCCAATCTGGGATCCCCTCCAACCACCTTCGTGATCTGGATCGGTACTGACTCATCCGGCATCGCGTCCTCCACAGGTGAAAATTCTGCAATTAGCAATCCATATGAAATCATATTCGGATTCATACTCACATTTGTCATCAAGTATTCCGGCTGGTAAGAGATATAAAACGCCCGCTGCTCCGGCTCGGCAAGGTATTCCGCTCCGGGAAAAAGCAGATCTTCCGGCGTATAGTAATCGCTGTACTGCCCACGTTTGCGCACATCATAATCCTTCGTCTCCGCGTTCCAGATCAGCTGCTGTTCAAAAGAGTCCGGTATCTGCCGCACGGTCCCGATGGTCATAAAACGATCCTCGTACTGCGCCATCGTCTGCGTCCCTTTCATCCAGATGCTGGCGCCGAGCGTCATCAGAAGCGCGGCAAACACCATCAGCCCCAGAAAAAGTGCCGTGCGCACAGGGGTGCGCATCATCTGCTTCAGACTGTTTCTCATCCGTGCACCACCTCCAAGCGTCCGTCTGACATCCCGCAGACCACATCCGCAGCTCTTATTTTCCCCATTTGTTTCTCCCCCTTTTTACTGCTGCACCGACAGCAGATACACCACACTTCCCATGCTCATCCGCCCGTAGGCCGCCGCCGCGCCGATCAGATAGGCGGTCAGTAACACGCCGTTTACGGCAAGTATTCCCGATAACGACGATGATACCGGCAGCACCAGCACATCTCCCGCCACATTCCCGATCAGAACCAGAATCATCTGCTCTGTCAGGAACAGAAACGCCGCCGGAAGCTTCTTCACACCCTGCAGGCGCATCAGTGCAAATTCCTCCCGCCTGCTGTTGCCGGACAGATAGCTCACCACATAGCCGATCAGCAGCACCAGTATGCACACCACCGGCAGAAACGACTGCATCAGCTCCGTGGAATGCCGCAGATGCGTGGCGCTGGCGATAAAGTCGGCGTCTCGTACAACCAGCGCATACCCTGTGTAGGAGTTCTCCGCCTCCGGGACAGTCTCCATCAGTCCGATATCCTGCATCTCCTCCTTAAATCCATTCAGATCCAGAGGATTGTTCACATGGAAGGTGACCGTATCCGCAAAAAACTTCAGTCCAAACTGCGCGAAGAGATTCCTCGATGCCCTGCCCGGAATGATGATATCCGTCTGGATGGCATTGGTCTTTCCCTCCGTTTCCTTCATCGTGCCCGCAATGGTCACATCCACCGTCCCGCCCATAGAATGCAGTTGTATTTTTTGAAACTCGCTGGCGGGATCGTAGTAATAGCATTTCAAAGTAATCCTGTCCCCGATCTCCCATCCGCGTTTTTTGAGCGCCTCCTCGTTCACGATACACTCCATCCTGTCCGAGGCAAGCAGCTCGTCCAGACTCTGCTCATCCAGGCTGAACATGTCGGCTGTCATCTCCCCGACCGCCTCCACGTTGTTCGCGCCGACCACATAGAGATTCAGATATTTGGAATATTCCATTTCCTTAAAATCTCCCTCACCCGCCATAACGACAGTCATGTAAGACAGGTCTTTCACATAGGCGGACTGCTCCAGCGCCTCCACGATCTGTTCCGAAATAAACAGTTCGTTCCCCATCGTGCCGTTCAGATTGGTAATCTGACAGAAGATCGGCACATTCTCCGAAAGATCCGCCAACTGTGTCTGGTAGCTGCGAATGCTCCCGAAATACAGGTTCAGCAGAAGCACCAGCATAACGCTGATCCCGACAGTGACCAGATTTTGCGTCTTCCTTCTCTTGATACTGCAACATACATAAGAAAACATTCCATTCCCCCATCCCCTTGTTTTTCCTTTGTCTCTACTATATCATATATCTCCCGGGACATGCATTGCAAGAGTGCTTTTCCGGCACATGTTAACGGTTTCTGCACAAAACGCTGTCTTTTTTAGGAACCGCCGTCACCTTTTCCTATCCAGCTCCGTATATAAGGTGAGAAGCTTCTCTGGAAAGTGCGGCAGCCTTCTCCTATTTTCCGGCTGCCACAGTTTCCTGTCTGCATAACCATACCAAAAGAAAAAGGAGGGGAAAACAGCTTGGCCAAAAAGAGTGAACCTGAAATCCGGCGCATTCTGGCGGTCTATGGCAATATGCTCTACCGCACTGCCTATCTGCTTCTGGGCAATCCCCATGATGTGCAGGACGCCCTGCAGGAAACGCTGCTGCGTTATCTGGAAAAAGCGCCTGCCTTTGCATCCGGGGAGCACGAGAAAGCCTGGCTTCTGCGGGTCACCACGAACTGCTGCATGGACTGCCTGCGCTTTCGGAAGCGGAACGCTTACATGGAACTGGAACCGCTCCGGGAATGCCTGTCTGCGCCGGAAAAACCGCACATACAGGAGCTGTACGCCCTGCCCGCCAAATGGAAAACCGTGCTGATCCTGCACTACTTTGAAGGGTATTCGGTGAAAGAAACCGGGGAAATCCTTGGATTATCGGAAAGCGCCGTCAAAAAGAGGCTGCAGCGGGCCAGGGACGCGCTGAAACTGGAACTGGAGTCCTGCAGGAGAATTGTTTCAAAAGAACCGTAAAACCAGACATGAATGATAACAGGAGGTCACACAATGAATGAAAAAGATATGTTACAAATAAAAGCAGCCCTCACCATGCCGTCCGAAATGGCGGACGCCCTGAGCGAAAACTGTATGCACCCCTCAAAAAGACAGATCAGCCGCTATGGCCGCTGCCGCAGGCTCTGCGCTGCCGCCGCTGCACTCCTCTGCATCTGTGCAGTCGGCTCCACTTCCCTTGCCTACAATATCTATCAGGAAAAGCAGCTTGCGGTCTTTATGGATGCGGATTTGTCCCAGAAGGATATTGACCGTATAGGTCAAGAAATTTCCGAAATATGCGAGATTTCTGACTGCCAATCTGTCTCTGTGCAGTATGTCAGCGGTGACAAGGCCTGGGAAGAGTTTAAAGCCGCCTATTTTACGGACGAAAACGGCGGGGAGATGACGGAACTGACCGAAGCTTTTAGCGAAAATCCGCTGGCGGACTCTTTCAACTACCGGGTGAGCGTCCGCATGAACGCCAACACACAGGCTGTGCGCGACCGCATCAGCCAGCTGCCCGGCGTGCGGCAGGTCACCACGGTGCGGGAGGCGGAACGTGCCGGCGGTGTGAAATAATGGATGCGTGAACGGGATTTGCGGGGCAGCTTAGAAACTTCTTCACGAAGCCGCCCCGCTGTGGATATCCGGCGTTCTCCTCACGCCGTGATATCCGCCACGGGCTCCTTCAGCCCTTCGATCACGATCCCCTGCCTGTTCGCGTAATCCCAGAGCGCCGCATGGATGGCCTCCTCCGCCAGAAGGGAGCAGTGCACCTTCACAGGCGGGAGGCCGTCCAGCGCCTCCATCACCGCTTTGTTCGTCACCTGTAAAGCCTCCTCCACCGTCTTTCCCTTCACCAGTTCTGTCGCCATGCTGCTGGTCGCCACCGCCGCGCCGCAGCCGAAAGTCTTGAACTTCACGTCGCGTATGATCCCCGCCTCATCCACATCCAGATAAATGCGCATGATGTCACCGCATTTGGCATTGCCCACGGTGCCGACACCGCTGGGATTTTCTATTTCACCCATATTTCGGGGATTGTTAAAATGATCCATCACTTTTTCGCTGTACATTTTTCTCTCTGCCTTTCCTTTGTCTGTCATTTTTCCTTCTTTCATCTGTGCCGAAGTGCAGCTCGATTCCGCTTATAAAATCTCAAATCCATACAGAGAATGCCCGTATTTTGGGCATTCTCTTGTGTGAGAGAAAGTTGCAAAGCAACTCCTGGAGTTTCTTGGCGTTCCGTCCTATGGCGGGACGTCTTTAGAAACTCTTCTCACACGATGCCTTCCGCACAAAATCCTCATACAGCGGAGACATATCCCGCAGCCGCCCCACAATCTCCTTCAGCGTTTCCACAGTCCTGTCCATTTCCTCCCTTGTGTTTTCCGCCGACAGCGTCAGCCTGAGCGACCCGTGGGCGATCTCATGGGGCAGGCCGATCGCAAGGAGCACATGGGACGGATCCAGCGCCCCCGAGGTGCAGGCCGACCCGCTGGAACCGCAGATCCCTTTCTGATCTAATAAGATCAGCAGAGATTCTCCCTCTATAAATCGGAAGCAGAAGTGGGTGCTGCCCGGCATCCTGTCCTGTCTCGGCCCGTTCAGTCTGGCATAAGGAATCTCCGCCAGCACCCTGTCAATCAGATAATCCCGCAGAGCCATTTCCCTGGCCCCTCTCTCCTGCATGGTTTCTCCCGCCAGGGCCGCCGCCTTTCCGAAACCTACAATCCCCGGCACATTTAAGGTGCCCGCCCTGCGACCTCTCTCCTGCGCGCCGCCGTGAAGCAGCGGTGCAAGCCGCAGATTCTCCCGGCAGTAGAGGATTCCCACCCCCTTTGGCCCGTACAGCTTGTGCCCGCTGGCGGACAACAGGTCAATATGCATCTCCCCCACATGAAGCGGGATATGCCCATAGGCCTGCACTGCGTCCGTGTGGAAGAGAACACCCCTCTCATGAGCAATTTCCCCAATCTTTGCAATCGGCTCTATGGTGCCGATCTCATTGTTCGCCGCCATCACGGAAATCAGTATGGTGTCCGGGCGGATCGCTTTTTCCAGCGCCTCCGGCGAAACTTTCCCCTCCTCGTCCGTATCCAGATAGGTCACCTCGTACCCCTGCTTTTCCAGATACTGGCAGGTATGCAGTACAGCGTGATGCTCGATCTTACTTGTGATGATATGTCTGCCTTTGCCGCCAAGTCCCTCCGCCACAGCGCGGACCGCCCAGTTGTCGGATTCACTGCCGCCCGCCGTGAAATAAATCTCGTTCGGCTTCGCCCCGATCAGCGATGCCGCCCGCTCTCTGGCAATCCCTACCGCCTTTTTTGCCTCTCCCGCGAAGCCGTAAATTGCCGAAGGGTTTGCGTAGGATTCCCGGAAACAGGGCAGCATCTCCTGCAATACCTCCTCCGCCACTCTCGTGGTGGCCGCATTGTCTAAGTAAATCCTCTTATCCGTCATTCTTCTATCTCCCTATTTCTGCTTCCATTTGCTTCTGTTATCAGAAAATCCCTTTCATATAATTCCTATCGAATTACTATTCTATTAAACATTATAACAATCCTGCCAAAAACTGCAAGCCCTAATATGGCACAGATCACCGTTTCCAGAAATCTCCTCCCCCATCATTTATAAAAAGCCAGTGTCCCCAAATGGATTCACTGGCTTTTTCACGTTTTCTGCTGGGATGTCTGGACTACTCGTGCTCTGAAAAATATTTCTGGCACAGTTGTTCCTGATAATCACTGTCCGACAGGGCGCGCTTTATCTCCTCCGTATTTCCTTCATCCATCAGCGTCTTCAACATATCAAAACTTGCTTTAAGGCCCTCCGCATACCCTTTCTTCAGGCCCTCGGCCTGGCCTGCTTTGTGTCCCTCTGCATGGCCTTCCTTGAGCCCTTCTGCATGGCCCTCTTTAAGTCCCTCTGCATGGCCTTCCTTAAGCCCCTCCGCTCGTCCTTCTTCCCGCCCGATCTCACGCCATTCCTTCCGCTCACTCCTCATATGCTTTTCTTCGTCATATTCAAAAATACTCACTTCGATCGCCTCCGCACGGTTCCTTGATAAAAATTCGTTTAAGATTCCATTTCTGATGCAGTCATCTACCGCTTTTTCAACCGCCTCTGATAAAGGCAGCTCTTCCGTATATGACCTTACATGTTCCACATACTGTGCATACTCTCTTAACAGACGGCACGCATCTAAGAGTTCCCGGTTATATCCTGGATTGATGTTATAAACGGTCACCGACAGCTCCAGTGACGGTTCCTCCTGTCTTTTTTCAAAAGCGTCCGACAGACACAGGGTCTGCTGTTCAGGCTGAACATCTGTCCCGTTGTAAAATACGACAAACCGGGGTGCCGGAATCCGAACCAGTGACTTGCTGTACAGATTTTCATTCCTGATTCGGTTCTGCAGCACTCTTGATACATAGAGCAGATCCCTCAGCGGCATATTCGGGTTGCATGTGGACTGATGTTCATAGAGCAGCAGTTCAAAATCAAATACGGTATCTTTGTAGTTGCGCTGTACCCCTGCATTACGCAGAGTTGTTCCATTTGTTCGTGTCTCGTTCATTTGCATGTCCTCCTTGATGGTAACGGCATGTCTTCTGTAAAGTTCATGTCGCCTGCACAGGAGAACCGTTTCAGATTCTCCTGCTTTTACAATGGTTACTTGGAATCAAAGCATGGATTTTCTGAAACTTAGAAATAAAAGATGAACCAACTGCCGTATTTCCCTCATGCGTTCTCTCCATCCCGTCATCTATTTCTCCCCAAAAACCAGGCCAGGCGGCTATCTGCATAGCCGCCTGTATCCTATCCCCTTTTACACTGTACCCAGTGCTATAATGATCGCAGAAGAAAACCCGTGACCCTTGTTCCGTCCGTTTTCTTGCTGCGGCATTATCCTTTTCCTATCCGATGTTTCCGATCCGTCCGAAAACGCCGGTTTGCTTTGCCAGTCAAGATGAAACCATCTCTAAATAAAGTCTTCCTGCTTAGTGCGGGCATTTAGCATACGTAACTGTGCTGATCCACTCGCCCTGTAAAACGTAGCCACATTTACTGCATCTCTGTGCGTAAAATTCCCTTATTTCACAACCGCCGCTTGAATTTTTAATATGATCTGCCCCTACTCCCGATACAAAGGTGTGGTTACAATATGGCTCAATCATATTATTATCAGTGATAGGATAAATGTTACCCGCCTCATCTACAAACTGTCTATCATATAAAAGCTCTTCTGCAGTCTCTTCCGTTTCAGCTGATTCAAGTTCCTGCCGAGCTTCTCCCTCTGTTCCTTCTGGAACAAACATGAAAGTATCACTCTGCGCCGTCTTTTCTATCACTTCTTCCGAAGTCTCCTCAACTACTTCTCTTTCAAGCGCATCTCTATACGCTAACACCGTAATCGAATTTGCTAAGGCCAATGCTGCCACCAGCGTTATCGCCGCAACACGATTCCACTTCTTCCTTTTCATTAAATTTTCCATCCTTTCCTTTATCTTTCGTACGTCGTCTCCAAAGCCGGACTTCCACCGCATGGAAACTTTCTCTGTTTTCTTTTCCCGCGCCTCCTCAATCATCAGGCGCAGATACTCTTTCACCTCCTCCTTCGACTTGTTCTGCATCACGATCTCGTCACAGGAGCACTCACAAATCTGGTCGAAACTACGGTACAGTATCCATACCATCGGATTACACCAGTGTAACATCACCGCCAGATGCATGAACAGTTTCCACAGCACATCCATGCGTTTGATATGTACCAGTTCATGCCGTACAAGCAGCTCCGCCTCCCGGCTTGTCGTATGTCTGCTGCAGACAATCACGGGACTGAAAAATCCAAAGGTCATGGTGCGCTTCTCTGCCGTCGCCTCATACAGAAATACGCGCCGCCGGATTCCGTATTGATCCTTCAATCCGTCGAGAAAAGCTCTCTGTTCCGGCGTCATCGCCCGATCGGCATATTCGGCCGCCTTGCGGACCAGCCACACATACTCTGCCACTTGCCCGGCCATCAGAATACAAACTCCCAACAGCCACGCGACGGTTATCACCGTCTGAATGCTGGCAAAGATGTTCACATGCATGGCTCCTTCAGCGTGAACAATATGATTTCTCAATGTCAGCGGTACCCGCGAAATCTCCAGCGAACTTTCCTGCCAGAGATCGCGGAACACCGCAATATAATATTTCTTCAAGTAAGGTAATGGAATCAGATAATAAAGAATCGCCATTCTGGCGAGCAGATTATAAAATCTTGCACATATCTTATCTTTTAACAGGTACCACAATAGCAGATGAATACCGGTCATCGTACTTCCCGAAAGAGACATGACCAACAGATATTCCATCTCTCTTTCTCCTAGTTGTTCTCCAGAAAATCGATCAAGTCCTTCGCATCGCTATCCGCTATTGAATTTTCCCTCACGAACGATGCGACGAAATTGCTTAATCTTCCCCCATACACATGATCAATTACTGTCTTCATCTGCATGCCATTGTACTCTTCCCGATTATGCACAACTTTCACTATTCTGTTTTCCCGTTTCACTAATCCCTTACCTTCTAAGCGGACCAGAAAAGTATTGAGTGTCTGCCTTTTCCACTCCTTCCCATCCGCTTTGAACAAAGCAAGCAATTCGGACTGCTTAATCCCGTCGCTTTGTTCCCACAGCTTTTCCATAACCTCCATTTCTGCATCGGATATATCATATACTCTCTTCATATACTTCATCTCGTATCTTTCCGACTACAAGACTAGGTTTTGTAGTCTATTTTAATATATAATCTTTTGCGTCAAATGTCAACTTTATACTACAAATTAAATTGAATTTATGCAGTAATTGCGTTTCCGGTATACAAAATGTAGTATTTCCCACGCTCATCGATCAACTGGTTGTGGGTGCCACGCTCTATGATGCGCCCCTGCTCCAGCACCATAATACAGTCGGAATTTCTGACTGTGGAGAGCCTGTGGGCGATCACAAAGGTGGTTCTGCCCCGCATCAGCTTATCCATACCGTCCTGCACAATGCGCTCGGTGCGGGTGTCGATGGAGCTGGTTGCCTCATCCAGAATCAGCACCGGCGGATCGGCCACGGCCGCCCTTGCAATGGCCAGAAGCTGCCTCTGCCCCTGGCTTAAGTTTGCCCCGTCCCCGGAGAGCACGGTGTCGTACCCTTCCGGCAGCCTTCTGATAAAACTGTCCGCATTTGCCAGTTTCGCCGCTGCTTTCACCTCCTCATCGGTGGCGTCCAGTTTCCCATAGCGGATGTTTTCCATCACTGTTCCCGTAAAGAGATGGGTGTCCTGCAGCACAATTCCGAGCGAACGGCGCAGATCCGCCTTCTTAATTTTATTCACATTGATGCCGTCATAGCGGATCTTTCCGTCCTGGATGTCATAAAAACGGTTAATCAGGTTGGTAATGGTTGTTTTGCCCGCTCCCGTGGAACCCACAAAGGCGATCTTCTGCCCTGGCTCGGCATAGAGCTTCACATCGTGGAGCACCATCTTATCATCATTATACCCGAAATCCACGCCGTCGAAAACCACATCTCCCTTAAGTTCCACATAATCTACGGAATGATCCGCCTGATGCTCGTGCCGCCATGCCCAGCGGCCCGTGCGCTCCGGCGTCTCCACGAGAGCGCCATTCTCCTCTTTCACATTGACCAGGGTCACATAACCGTCGTCCACTTCAGCAGACTCATCCAGCATTTTAAAGATTCGCTCCGCGCCCGCCATCGCCATGACAATCGCATTAAACTGCTGGCTCACCTGGTTGATCGGCATATTAAAGCTTCTGTTGAAGGTCAGAAAGCTCGCCAGTTTGCCGAGGGTTAACCCGGTTGCCCCGGAAAGCGCCAGCGCGCCGCCCACGATGGCGCAGACCACATAACTCACATTGCCGAGCTGCTGGTTCACCGGCCCCACCACGTTGACCAGATAGTTTGCCTTGTCCGCACTCTCAAACAGGGCATCGTTCAGCTCACGGAAGTCCTCGATATTCTTTTCCTCGTGATTGAATACCTTGACCACCTTCTGTCCGTTCATCATCTCTTCAATGAAACCGTTGACCTTGCCCAGATTACTCTGCTGTTCCAGAAAATACCGGCCGCTCAGTCCTGCCACTTTCTGGGTCACAAAGAGCATGATCCCTACCATAAGGAGTGTCACCACGGTCAGCGGCACGCTCAGGATAATCATGCTGATGAGCACACTCACAATGGTAATCGCGCTGTTAAACACCTGCGGCATACTCATGCTGATCATCTGTCTCAGTGTTTCCGTATCGTTTGTATAGGTTGACATAATATCTCCGTGCGCGTGGGTGTCAAAGTATTTGACCGGGAGCGTCTCCATATGGGAAAACAAGTCATCCCGTACATTTCGCAAGGTTCCCTGAGTCACATTGATCATAATACGGTTCCACGCATAGGACGCCAGCACACCTACCAGATACAGGCACGCCACTTTCGCGATGGCGCCCGCCAGCGGGGAAAAGTCCGGCACGTCCTGTGTCAGCATCGGAGCGATATAGTCGTCTATCAGACGCTGGATAAACATAGTACCCTGTACGTTGGCCAGCACACTCACAAAAATCAGCACCGCCACGATCACCAGATGAGGGCCGTAGCTTTTCATCACATACTGCATCAGACGCTTAAACACTTTCCCTGGATTCTCTATTCTCTTTCCGCCTTTCATTCTTCCATGTGGTCCCGGCATAATTTCCTCCATTCTGAAGCGTTCTTTGCGGAGTTTGCCGACAGGCATACTCCAGGGAACGCTCTTTTCATAATATACAGAGTTTGTGGCTGCCATGCAGACACGAACTCCCATGTGAGACTTAGCGCTTCTTAACGAGGCAGCCTGTGCTGCTGAGTTTTAGAAGCTCTTCTCACATTATTCGTCGAAGTCTCCGCCTCCGTTTGTCTGAGACTCGTAAACTTCCCTGTAAATCTCATTGTCGCGCAGCAGTTCCTCGTGCGTGCCAAACCCGTGCACCCGCCCTTCATCCATTACGATAATGCGGTCCGCGTTCATCACGCTGGCCACGCGCTGGGCAATGATCAGCTTCGTGGTGTCGGGAATCTCCTCCGCGAAAGCCTTTCTGATCTTCGCGTCCGTGGCCGTATCCACCGCGCTGGTGGAGTCATCCAGAATCAACACTTTCGGTTTCTTGAGAAGGGCCCGCGCTATGGTAAGCCTCTGCCTCTGCCCGCCGGAAACATTGGTTCCGCCCTGTTCTATGTAAGTCTGGTAACCTTCCGGCATCTTCTCAATGAACTCATCCGCGCAGGCCAGTCTGCACACCCTCCTGCACTCCTCCTCTGTGGCGTCCGCGTCACCCCAGCGCAGGTTATCCAGAATCGTACCCGAAAAGAGCACATTCTTCTGCAAAACTACCGCCACCTGGTTTCTCAGTGTCTCAATGTCATATTCCCTGACATCCCTGTCACCTACAAGCACCCTGCCATCCGTCACATCGTAGAGACGGCTGATCAGATTGACCAGACTGGTCTTTGCACTGCCGGTTCCGCCGATGATGCCGATGGTCTCTCCGGCCTTTATTTTCAGGTTAATATCGTGTAAAACCGCCTCACTGCTCTCCTTGTGATAGGAGAAACGAACATGCTGAAACTCGATGTCTCCGCTCGCCACTTCGTAAACAGGATCGGCTGGATTGGTCAAATCGCTTTTTTCGTTGAGCACCTCGCAGATACGCTCCGCGCTGGCGATGCTCATGCTCAGCATCACAAATATCATGGCCACCATCATCAGGCTCATCAGAATATTCATGCAGTAGGTAAGCAGGCTCATCAGCTCGCCCGTGGTCAGCGTATCCTGCACGATCTGTTTTGCGCCCAGCCAGCTGATTAACAGGATACAGCCGTAAACGGTAAACATCATAACCGGCATATTCAGCACCACATGCCGCTCGGCCTTGCTGAAAATATCGTAAATGCCCTGGCTGGCTTTCTTAAATTTCTCCGTCTCATGCGCTTCCCTGACGTAAGCCTTCACCACGCGGATCGCGCTCACGTTCTCCTGCACGGAGGCGTTCAGCTCGTCATATTTCGGAAAAGCCTGTTTGAAGTATTTCATGGCGCCCCTGATGATGAAAAACAGCACCGCCCCAAGCAGAATCACCGCTGCCAGATAAATCCCCGCAAGTTCAGCATTGATCAGAAAAGCCATCGCCATCGCGCAGACCATGCTGACCGGGGCGCGGAAGCAGATCCGCAGAATCATCTGGTACGCCATCTGCATGTTGTTTACATCCGTGGTCAGTCTGGTGATCAGTCCCGCCGTGCTGAACTTGTCGATGCTGGCAAACGAGAAAGTCTGTATGTTTTCAAACATGGCCTGCCTTAAATTTTTCGCAAAGCCCGTGGACGCCCTCGCCCCGTACTTGCCGCCCATCACACCGCAGAAAAGCCCGCAGAGGGCCGCCGCGATCATTACCGCGCCCACCGCATAAACGTGCTGCATGTTCCCTGCCTCCACGCCATCGTCTATGATGGACGCCATCAGGAACGGGATCAGCATCTCAAAAACGACCTCCAGAACCATAAAGACCGGCGTCATGACAGACACCTTCTTATATTCTTTGATTTGTGCCGCAAGGGTTTTAATCATCGTCATTCCTCCCTGAAATATTATGCCATGCAGCGACCGATTTCCCATACTGGTCCCCGTGCGCTGTCCTTCTCAAAATCCGCATGTTTCTATTTTTCTACATTAAAAATTTAATGTCAACGGCTTTTCGAAGTTTTCATAATTTTTCACAAAATTTTCACAGACACCCCATATGTTTTTTTCGTGTACCATATAAAAAACCCTCATTGCCATTCATATTTTTTACAGATCGGGATATACTAATAAAACATTTTTTTGGTTTGACCATTCTATATACACGCGTTATAATAATAAAAGCAAACACTATAAACCAAAATTCCGTTTTGGAGGTTTCTATGATACTTAATTATAAGTTTAAAAACTTTATGTCCTTCCGGGAAAATGTAGAGTTTTCTATGCAGGCTCCAAAGTCAAAGGTGAAAAACAGATTTCCCAATAATTACATGACTTCGGAAACCGGCGTTGATCTGTTAAAGACTGCCGTGATCGTCGGGGAAAACGCCGGAGGAAAATCCAATTTTGTTACAAGTTTAATGTATTTACAGTCCTTCTTTGTAGAGACCGAACCGCCCAAATCATACCGAAACGTAATAAACACAAACAACAATCAAGATTTTTGCCCCAAAAAGAATGAAACCTTACAGTCTTTTGAAATTGAAATCCTCCTAAAAGGAAATGCACTATACCGCTATCATTTAGAAATGGATTTTGTGGGAATCGTAAAAGAATCACTTTTCTACAAAAGCCATACTAAAAACAAATATCAACAAATATTTTCCACAGAAAGAAGGGACTGTCAAACAGAATGTCGGAAAGAGAACGACTGTACAACAACCCACCGATGCCAGACTGAAACCACTGCTGCATATCTTTTGGATGTACCGGGGGCCGAATCTGAAATAGAAAACTCTCTGGAAAAGGCCATCAACAGGGAAGACGCCCTGGGATTAACGATAACCAAGCTTGCCATGCTAGGCAATGAACATGCGATTGCCTTTACAAACTGGATCAAAAATGATTTGTGCCCAGAAACTAATATCATAAATTATGGCATCTATAAATCCATGCGAAACGAAGAGGATGATCTGCGGATTATACACGATCCAAGATATTTAGAAATCTTTCGGATGATTGACTCCAGTATGATCGATTGTAAAATAGATGCAGAAAATCCTTTTTCAAAAACGATGATTGTCAGACAAAAAAAGGACGGCAGCACATTTTCCCGGGAACTTTCACAGGATTCCAGCGGCGTCCGCGAGTTTTTCGCATGGGCTGTGCAGATTTTTAGAGTGGCATATGAAGACAAAATTGTCTTTGCAGATGAAATGGACTGTGTATTAAACCCTGTCTTATCCGACAGAGTCATTTCCTTCATCTGTGGGAAGGAGCATCACGGGCAGTTCATTTTCACGACACACAATGTTTTACATCTCGACTTAAAAAACTATATGAAGGAGCAGATTTATTTCATCACAAAAGACGTGGAAACCCTGGATTCAGAGTTGTATTCTTTAGCGGATTTTCCCGAAATACGGTACGAAACGACTAAAATATATGAATTTTACATGAAGGGTATTTTGGGAGGTACAGCGATTGAGTAGAAAAATACGCCAAACACAAAAAATCTTCAAGGTTTTTTGTGAAGGAGGCACGGAACATCATTATATAGACGAACTGCGCCGACAGAAAAAACTGTCGATCACTCTGAAACTCGTAAATATGGAGGGCGGCGGTTACCGCAATTTTCTGGAGCAGGTGAGAGCCGATGGTACCACAAACTGTCTTGCAAAGTTTATCATTATTGACGGCGACCGGGCGATTTCGGAAGAGGGCGAAAAGAAAAATCTGGGTGAGCTTTTAAAATACTGCATCCTGCAAAACAAAAACGGGATGATTCCACATTTTCTAATCGTCAATGATCCCGATTTTGAATACCTTGCGTGTCTGCATACGCCAAAATACAATGGTCAGAACGCCGCTCAGTATCTGCTCAAAGAATTGGGCTACAAAAGCATCGATGCTTTTAAGGCAGACAAAAAAGTTTATCATGTCCTTAATACCAACGGAAATTCGTATGAGCAGATGCTTTCACAATTAAAAAATAAAAACTGCTTTGTGATCAACAAATACTCGATCAACAAAAAGCAATATGAAATGAAAGTTTCCACTACTTATGATTGGGAAAAGCTTGGAAGAAAGGCATCCAACATGAATGAATTTTTTGAGGTGATAAACGATTTCCATACATAAGCGTTTCCAGCCTCTGCAGTACAAAAGAGGGCTGCCTCCCGGGCAGCCCTCCCTCTTATTACCGCTGTAACAATTTGTCAGTCTTTCGTCTTCTCTTTATTGTTCATAATCTCGAACACAACCGCCGCCAGAAGAACAACGCCCTTAACCACCTTCTGCCAGTTCGCGTCGATACCCATAAGGCTCATGCCCAGGTTGATCACGCCGATCAGCGTCGCGCCGATTACCATACCGAACACGGTACCAGAACCGCCATATGCGGACACGCCGCCCACCACGCAGGCGGAGATTGCATCCATCTCGTAGTTGGTTCCGGCTGTGGGAGTCGCCGCAGACAGTCTCGCCATCGTCATCCACGCGCTGATCACGGTGAGCACCGCCATATTCAGATACGCCAGGAAGAAAATCTTCTTTGTGTCAATACCGGAAAGTCTGGTCGCTTCCACGTTGCCGCCGATGGTATAGAAATAACGGCCGATGGTCGTCTTGGAGGTGATGAAGTTATAAATCAGAACAATCACTGCCACCCAGACCAGATTATTCGGGATACCGCCCGCCTGTGCCAGCTTAACCGCAAACAGCAGAATCACCGCGCACACAAGCACACAGCGCACAATCACGCCTGTCATGCTTTCTGTCTCGTAGCCTTTTTTCACCTTATCGTTTCTGCCCTTTAACTGTAAGATCACAAACAGCACACAGGCGATCACGCCGACAACCAGACATGTAATATTCATCCCTGCGCCGCCAAAAACATCGGGTATACTGCCGTTAAACATTTTGATAAAGCCTTCCGGCATGGGAGCGATCGTCGCGCCGTTTAAGAGCGCCGTACCCCAGCCTCTGAAAGCGAGATAACCTGCCAGTGTTGCGATCCAGGGCGGGATATTGAGATAAGCGATGAGAAAACCTTCCACAACGCCGTAGATCACACCCGCACCTACCATAAGCAGCATCGCCACCGGCACCGACATGCCGCCGCGCACCATCATATGTCCGCCGATTGCACCGATAAAGCAGACAAAGGAACCAACGGAAAGGTCGATGTTACCGCCTGTCAGCATGCACATTAACATACCTGTCGCCAGCACGAACACATAAGCGTTCTGCGCGATCAGCGCCTGGAAACTGGATGCCGCAAACATCTGTCCCTCTGTCATCACCGAGAAGAATATCACGATCAGGACAAGGACTATTTTCATGGTATGTTTTCTAAGTATTTCCATTGCTTTGTTCATTTTCATCCTCCTCCCCTATTTCTTCTCTTTCTTGGACAGTACGTCAAAGGCAACCGCTATTAAGAGCACAAGCCCCTTAACCACCTTCTGATAGTTGGCATCCATACCCATGATACTCATACCCTGGTTGATCACGCCCATCAAAGTTGCACCGACCACCACGCCGGCCACGGAGCCAACGCCGCCGTATGCGGATGCGCCGCCGATAAAGCATGCGCCGATGGCGTCCATCTCATACCCCTGCCCGTAAGTGGGCTGTGAGGAGGTCAGTCTCGCGATCGTTAAGATACCTGCCAGCGCAGCGAGGAATCCCATATTCACATAAGCGATAAAGTACACTTTTTTCGTATTGATACCAGAAAGTCTGGTCGCCTTCTCATTGCCGCCCACCGCGTACAGATAACGGCCGATTCTGGTCTTCGTGGTCAGATAACCGTAAACAAGCAGCACCAGAAGAATCCAGATGAGCGCTGTGGGAATACCCTTGTGGGAAGACAGCTTATATGTAATCCATAAAATCACGGCACTGATTACCGCCAGCTTAAGGATCGTGCTTCCAAGAGGCGCCGTCTCATAACCTCTGCTCTTATTGTTGATACGGTTCTTTAACTGCATCGCAATCAGCACAGCCACGGCGATACATCCGGCGAGCATACAGGTCATATTGAAGCCTTCGCCGCCGAAAAGATCAGGCACATAGCAGTCCGCGCCACCGCCGAATACCTTGATAAAAGCCTCGCTCTTGATGGAAACCGTCATACCCTGCAGCACCGCATTGGAAAGTCCGCGAAATGCGTACATACCAGCCAGCGTCGCAATAAAGGGCGGCACCTTCACATAGGCGATCCAGAATCCCTGCCACATACCGATCAGAATACCAATTACCAGCATGGCAAGAACCGCCGCCACAACATTCACCTTTTTATCCATCATCATCGCGCCCACCGCGCCCGCAAAGCAGACCACGGAACCTACGGAAAGGTCGATGTTGCCGCCTGTCAGAATACAGAGCAGCATACCCGTCGCCAGCACGAACACATACGCGTTCTGGGAGATCAGGTTATTGATATTCTGCGGGAATAAAATTTTCCCCTCTGTCGTAATACTGAAGAAAATCACCACCAGAACAAGGGCGATAATCATGGTATACTTTCTCAAGAATGCGGAAACATTCATCTTTTCCATATCCTTACGCCCCCTTTCCCGAACTTACAATGATAGACATGATTCTCTCCTGAGACGCCTCCTCAGCGGAAAGCTCCCCGGCAATCCTGCCCTCATTCATCACATAAATTCTGTCACTCATACCGAGCACCTCCGGCAGCTCGGAAGAAATCATCACCACGGACTTGCCTGCCGCCACCAGATCGTTGATGATACAGTAAATCTCGTACTTGGCGCCCACGTCGATACCTCTGGTAGGCTCATCCAGAATCAGTACATCGGGATCCGTAAACATCCACTTTGCCAGAAGCACCTTCTGCTGGTTTCCGCCGGAAAGATTGCCCACATTCTGCTCCACGGTAGGACACTTGGTCTTAAGTTTCCCACGGTATTCTTCCGCCACCTGGTACTCCTTATCCTTGTCAATGATCATCCGGGGACTGATGCTGTCCAGATTCGCCAGAGTGGTGTTGATCTTTATCGGGTTGGTAAGGACAAGCCCGTTGCCCTTCCGATCCTCCGTCACATAGGCGAGCTTATTCTTGATGGCCTGTTTGATGGTCTTTAAGTGCACTTCTTTTCCGTCCAGATAGAGCTGTCCGCTGATATTGGTGCCGTAGGACTGCCCGAAAATACTCATGGCAAGCTCGGTACGCCCCGCGCCCATCAAGCCGGAGATACCTACCACCTCGCCCTTTCTCACCTTGATGGACACATTGTCGCACACCTTCCTCTCCGGGTAGAGCGGATGATGCACCGTCCAGTTCTTCACTTCCATATTCACGTCACCGATCTTTACATTATGACGCTTCGGGAAACGGTCGGTCAGCTCACGGCCAACCATGCCCTGAATAATTCTATCCTCTGAAATCTCCGTGGTATGCTTATCCATCGTCTCAATGGTGGAACCGTCACGGATGACCGTAATCTTATCCGCCACATAAGCAACCTCGTTTAACTTATGAGATATAATAATCGAAGTCATGCCCTCTTTCTTAAACTTTAACATAAGATCGAGCAGCGCCTGGGAATCCTTCTCATTCAATGAGGATGTCGGCTCATCCAGAATCAAAAGCTTCGCATGCTTGGCCATCGCCTTGGCGATCTCCACAAGCTGCTGTTTGCCGGTACCGATATCTTTGACCAGCACCTTGGACGACTCCGAAAGACCTACCATCTTCAGATATTTGTCAGCTTCCCCGTAAGTTTCGTTCCAGTCGATCGCCGCGCTTTTTCCCCGCTCGTTCCCAAGGAACATATTCTCTCCGATGGTCATGTAAGGAATCAGCGCCAGCTCCTGATGGATGATGACGATTCCCTTCTCCTCGGAATCCTTAATCTTATTGAACTTACACACTTCACCGTTGTAAACGATGTCGCCCTCATATGTACCATAGGGATAAATGCCGCTCAGGACATTCATCAGCGTGGATTTTCCCGCACCATTCTCACCGACCAGCGCATGGATCTCCCCTTCCTCCACCTTCAGGTTTACATTGTCGAGCGCCTTGACACCGGGGAACGTTTTGGTAATATTTTTCATTTCCAGTAAAACTTTAGCCAAAGTGTATTCCTCCCAACATTTTTTGTATCTGCTACCCACTTCTCTCTCTAAAATCAGCAGGCGGGAAAACCCGCCTGCCGGTTTCACTTACTACTATTATATCATATTTCTGATATGCAGAGAATGCGTTTTCTGCGTTCTCTCATGTGAAGCTTAGTGCTTCTTAGCGAAGCGCCCTCATTTCACGCAGAGAACGCGCTTTCTGCGTTCTCTCGTGCGAAACTTAGTGCTTCTTGGCGAAGCGCCCTCATTTCACGCAGAGAACGCGCTTTCTGCGTTCTCTCATGTGAAGCTTGAAATCACTTAGTGAGGTTCTTCCGAACTTAGTGATTTCCTTCACATTGTTACTGGAGATCCGCCTCTGTATAATATCCGGAATCGATCAGCAGCTCTTTGTAGTTGTTCACGTCTGCGAATACAGGCTCGCAGAGGTAAGAAGGAATCACGCCTGTGCCGTTGTCATATGTCTCGGTATCATTTACTTCTACAGTCTCACCCTTCAGAATCTGACCAACCATCTTAACAACCTGAGATGCCAGAGTACGGGTATCCTTGAATACGGACATGGACTGCTTGCCGTCAATCATGTTCTTTACGTTTGCGATATCACAGTCCTGACCTGTAACTACAGGGTACTCGCCTGTGTAGTTTGCTGCCAGAGCGTTCTCAACACCGAGAGCGGTGGAGTCGTTGGAGCAGAGTGCAATGTGAAGCGTTGTGCCGTCAGAGTAGTTGGAAGAAAGGATGTTCTCCATTCTTGCCTGTGCAGTCTCGGTAGCCCATGCAGGCGTACCAACGGTTGCGAAATCAATCTGGCCGGAGGGAACAACGATCTTGCCAGCGTCCATGTAAGGCTTTAACACGTCAATTGCGCCGTTGTAGAAGAAGGTTGCGTTGTTGTCATCCGGGGAACCGCCGGTGATCTCCATGTTGAAAGGACCTTCCGCGTTGTCCAGATCCAGTGCGTCTACAATGTACTGACCCTGTGTCTGTCCTACTTTGTAGTTGTCGAAGGTAGCGTAGTAGGAAATCGCATCGGTGTTCTTGATCAGACGGTCATATGCGATAACCGGGATGTTTTTGCTCTTTGCGCCTTCCAGAACGGTGGTCAGGGACTCGCCGTCGATAGAAGCGATAACCAGTACGGAGCAGCCGCCGTTGATCATGTTCTCGATCTGGGAAACCTGAGTAGCTACGTCGTTGGAAGCGTACTGAAGGTCTACCTCATAACCTGCTGCCTCAAGCTCTGCCTGCATGTTGGAACCGTCCTGATTCCATCTCTGCAGATCCTTTGTGGGCATTGCCACACCAACCTTATTGCCGCTGGGCGCTGCTGCGTCCGCTGCGGGAGCCTCTGCCTCCGCCTCTGCTGCGGGAGCCTCTGCCTCTGCCGCCGGAGCCTCTGCCTCTGCTGCGGGCTCTGCTGTCGCTGCCGGAGCTGCCTCGCCGCCGCCACAGCCAACCAGTGTAGCTGCAACCATAGAAGTTGCAAGTACCATACCTAATACTTTTCTTTTCATGTCTTAGTTTTCCTCCCTTTTTAATGGTAAATGATTTTGCGAAGCTTTTTCGCACTTCCAATATAACACAAAGAAAATAGGAATAATTTATGACATTCTGTACATTTTCACCATATGGGAATTTTATGTGCAAATTGTACTAGCATTTTTTTGCCCCTCTCAATCTTTTTTCGCAAAAAAGTACTATTTCTTTGTCCCATCCAGTCAACAACATGGACTGTACAGGAGCACACGCTACTCCGGCATCTGCCCCGGCACATTCAGATACACATCCTCTTTCAGGTGGAAGCCGCTGCCTATAATGACTTCATCGATATTGTCCTTGTTCACGCTGATCGGCTCCAGCCCGATATAGGGCACTCTGTACGAACCGCTGTCAATCAGCGTCACATCGTCCCCCGCAATCTCTTCACCTTTCGCGAGCGCTACCGCTTCTTCCGCCGCCCGGGTGGCGAGGCGCTCCACCGGCTTGTAGACCGTCATAACCTGCGTGCCTTCAACAATCCGCTGACATGCCGCCAGATCCGCGTCCTGTCCCACCACCAGCATATTCCCAGCCTGTCTGGTCTCCGCAAGCGCGCGTACCACCTGGGTCGCCAGATCGTCATTGCCGCACATGATGGCGTCCGCCTGGGCAACCTTTAACGGATTGGCATAGATATAGGCTGCTGCCTCCTCCGCCCGCCAGTTGTCCGCATGGATGGAGTCCAGAATGCCCACATGATGCTTGTTCATTACCCGCTTGAACGCCCCCTCCACCAGGGGCACGTTATTGTCCGTGGGAGAGCCGCCGATCATAATCACACTGCCCTCGTCAATGCCCTCCGCCACAAGCGCCCTGGCCATCATTTCCCCCACCATCTCATTATCGAAGGAAATATAGAGATCCACATCCGCATCGTCAATAAGCCTGTCGTAGGAAAGCACCCTGATTCCCGCGTCCTTCGCCTTCTTCACCGACTCCCGCAGGGATGCCGGATCGATCGCAATAATGACGATCACATCCATTCCCTTCTGAATAAAGTAGTCAATCTGTTTTTTCTGCTCCTCCACCACGCCGTTGGCGTTCTGCACATTGACCTCCGCCCCCATCTCTTTTGCCACCGAGACAAAGATGTCCCTGTCCCTCTGCCATCTCTCAATGACAAAAGAGTCGAAACTCATGCCGATCTGGATTTTTTCTTCCTCCCCGGCATCGTCCTCCCTGCTGCTTTCCGCCTTCCCGCAGCCGCAAAGCGTAAGGGCCACAATAAGTGCCGCGGCAAAACATACAAATTGTTTTTTCTCCATACGTTAATCTTCCAATGTCTTTTGCAGATTCTCCGCAATTTTTGTCAGTTTTTCATCCTTTTTTTCGCTTTCCTTCTCTTCTATTGCATCTTTCAGCGCATCCAGCAAAAATCTTACAAAACCATTAAACTGTTTGTCTGTCATTCCCATATCCACCATTCATTCTCCTTTCCGATTGTTTTCTAAATGAAACCTTGTCATCCTCTATTATATAATATATCGCAAAATGAATCCACCCCGACCATGATCAAAGCTGTTTATATTCCGTCGGTGTCACGCCCACATTTTTCTTAAAGGAGCGGCTGAAATAATTGGGATCCGCATACCCCACCATAGAACAGATTTCCTTCATGGAATACTCCGTGGTGGTGAGCAGCTCCTTGGCCTTGTCCATGCGGATCTTGGTCAGATATTCCACAAACCCTTCCCCCACGTCCTCCTTAAATATCTTGCTGAAATAGTACGGACTGATGTTGACCGTCTGTGACACTTCATCCAGGGAAATATCTTTGCTGTAATTATTCTGGATATAAGCTTTCGCCGCCTCAACGGCCCCCAGGGATTTCTCCGATGCCTTGGTGCTCACATTGCGGCACGCCTCACCGATCTTGTCCGTAAACCATTTCTTGATATCCGCCATATCATCCATTCCCATGATCGTCGGCAGATAGTCCGCCCGATCCCGAAATTCGTAGGTCATGCCGCCGGAATTGTAGGCCAGATACTCTGCATAGAGCACAAACTCCAAAACTTTCAGACGGATATTCATCAGCCATTCGCTGTGCATCTGCACAATCAGGTCAAAATAGGTTTCCGCCGTGGCCACGGCATGATCCGCATCCCCGTTTTTCACCTCCGCAAAGAGCTTCTTTTCCAGATCCACGGGATAGGTTTCCTCATGGGCGCAGCCGATGGGCAGATCGTCCGCATGAGCCACGCTGCCGTTTGTCATAATCAGGGCGTTTATCGCCTCCTTGTAAGCCGCTCTGGCCTCCTCGAGAGGCGCGATGGCGCTGATGCCGATGCGGAAACTGATCTGGGTCCGCTTTTTCAGCTCCCGGACAAGCTCCCTCGATTTCTCAATCAGGGATATCCGATCCTCGTAGGAGATCTGTGTCTCCTCACAGGGCACAAGCCCCGGCAGCTTGTTCGCCATAGACATCCCAAGAATCATCCCAGGGTAAGCCTCCTTCAAATATTCCCGGAGCAGGTCGCCGTACTGCTGCATCTTCACACTGCTGCCCACCGCATTGGTCATGTGGTTCCCCTCCTGGGTTTCCCCGCAGACCACCGCCAGGATATAGGCATAATTCTGGTTGATTCCCAGAAGCTGTTTATAATTTTCAATGTCCTCCGTGAAATGCTCCTGGAAGAGCAGATTATAGAGAAGGCCGCTCTCTATGATGGGCATGACCGTCTCCAGCTTTTCCCGGATCAGCAGATCGTTGCTGCGCTTGTTCCGCTCCCTGTCGATCTGGTCCATAGCCTTCCCCAGCGCCGCGATAATCCGTGTCTTTTCCATAGGCTTGGTGATATATTCCAACACGCCAAGCTTAATGGCCTCCTTGGCGTAATCAAACTTGTCATAGGCGCTCATCACAATGAAAATCACGTTCCTGTTCGTCTCCCGGATCTCCCGCATGGCCTCAATTCCATTGATACCGGGCATCTGTATGTCCATGATGGCGATATCCGGGCGGAAGTTTTCAGCAAGCTCAATCACGCTTCTTCCCGTCTTTGCAAACTCGATGGTGCACAGCTCGCCAAACTCCTTCTCTATGATAAATTTCAAGGAGTCAATCACGATCCCCTCATCGTCCGCCAGCATGATCTTATAACGGCTCATCTCTCCTCCCATTCCGAAGCGTCTCCAGACGCCTCCCTTCTGCTCTCTGGTTCCTGACCGTACCGTTCCAGATAAAGGCATACTTCCGTGCCCATATCTTCTCCCTCGCTTTGCACCGTCATCACATTTTCATTGCCAGTAAAAAGCCGCATGCGGGAGATCACGTTGTCCATGCCGACGCCGTTTCCCCCGGATGCCATGTCTTCTTCCCTGTAGGTGCCGCTCATCACCTTGTCGATGATTTCCTCGCTCATACCGACGCCGTTGTCCTTCACGCTGATACAGACTCTGCCCTCCTTTTCATAGAGGGACAAAAGGATGACGCCCCGGTCTCCCATCTCCCGTATGCCGTGATTGACACAGTTTTCCACAATGGGCTGCAGGATCATGCCCGGCATCTCCATGTACAGGAGGGACTCATCGATATGCTTTTCATAATGGATATCTCCGGCAAACCGCACATTCAGAATATAGATGTAGGAGTCCACCATCTCCACTTCCTCGGCCACGGTCACCGTCTCCTCGCTTTTCTTCATATTATATCTGTAAAACTGGGCTACCTTCTGGATATAGTCGTAGGTTCTGTCCGCGCTCTCCATCATGGCAAGCTGCGCGCCCGCGTTCAAGGTGTTAAACAGGAAGTGCGGGTTGATCTGGGCCTGCAGATATTTGAGCCTGGCATCCTTTAAGTGGCCTTCCATGAGAAGCTCTCGCTCTTTTAACGCCCGCTCCGCCTCCATGCTCTCCCTGATCCGCTCGATGTATCTGCCGATGCTGACCACCATAGAATTGAAGGCGCCCGTCACCACGCCCACCTCATCCTGCGATTCCACCGGCAGAAGATCGATCTCGAAATTGCCCTTCGCCACCTCATCCGCCTGGCTCGACAGCTTTTTCAGCGGCCGGATCAGCGCGCCCACGAAGCTGATAATGATGCACACATTGCTTATCATCACCAGAATGATAGCGATGACGGACACCGCCTCAAAGAGCCGGAACCGCTGCTGCAATTCGCTGTAGCGCTCGGAGTTGCTGCGAAACTGCTCCATGTTCAGATTGGAAAGATAGGTGTCGATATAGCCATACATTCTCGTGGCATTCTCATAATGAAATCGGTATTTTTCCACATTCCGCCCGCGCTTGGACTCTACGGTTTTCGCCACCTCCTCCAGATAACGCTCTGTCATATGCCTGATGTTGCGCTCCATTCGGTCAAAAGACCGGCCTGTCACCTCCTCGTTCAGATCCGCCGCCATATTCCGGCACAACTGCTCGCTTCGATAATAATTCTCCAGGGAATCACTGGTCTTCACATTCAGATAATCCGTCATGTCATCCTGCAGGGCGTTTATGATATCGGAAAAGTCGTTCAGATGACGGTTGTCCTGATACACCATATCCAGCCGCCCGGACATACTGTTGATGCCGATAATCAGAAAAATATTTACCATCACCACCAGCAGATTGGTCACAATATAAATGCTGCTGATCTTAAACTGCAGAGAGAAATCCCGTACTTTACTCATCATTTTCCGGCTCCTCCCTCCTCAGATATTCGTCCACATTATCCTTGGATATCAGACTGATGTCCGCCGTAAAATACTGGCTGGTGTAGCCCAGATCATGGTACTCCTGCAGCGCATCAATGCAGAAACCTCCCATCTGCGCCGTGTCGATGTCCACAGTGGCGTAGATCACGTTCCTGTCAATGGCGTTGATGATCGTGTCGGAAACGTAATGGCCCAGAATGCTTACCACACCTACCTTATTGTAGTCCACCACCGCCTGGTAGGCGCAGGTCGTATTCAGCTCATTGAGGCAGATCAGGATATCCGGGATATCCCCGCCCATAAAAATGTCCCGGATAGACTCCTCCACAGAAAACGCGTTGGTGTCATCCACGGACAGCAGGGAAAGCGCCACCGCCGTGTCCCCCCGCTCCTGTTCTATCGTGTCCTGTATGCCAGAATAGAGGATATTCTGGTCCATACTGTTCGCATAGGAATTGACCAAAAGAGTCACCCGGACGGGCCGGTCCGGGGAACCAATCTCCACTTCCTTCCATTCCGCCGCCATTTCCTTTCCTCCGGCTGCGCTCAGTATCATGGTTTTCCCGTCTCCTGCCACCGTCTCTCCGGGGTTCTCCCCCTCTTTTACAATCATCTGCGCTTCTTTTGTGCCCGCCAGCCGCTCCCGCATAATCCGAAGCGCCTGCCGGCCATATTCCCTGCCCAGATTGTAGCTTCCCACACCCACAAAGCTGCACCGCTTACTCTGGGTATTGTCCCCGTAAAGTGTCACCACGGGAATCCCCACCGCGTCCGCCCGGTCAATTAAGTCCGTCATTCCCTCCTCTTCGCTGGCCGTCACAATGATACCGTCCACCCCGGAGGCAATGGCAATCTCCATCTGCTCCTCCACGCTGTAATCCCGGAAACGCTCGTTTCCCAGCCAGTCCACATAGACGTTCTCCTGCAGCGCCCGCTCATAGGCGCCCTGATAGACGGACTGCCAGAAAACAGATTTGTCTTCCTGGGTAATCATAATATAATATCTGTCGTAAATACCCCCCGCCGTCTCCTCCTGGAAACTGCCTGTGTAAAACCACAGGATATAGCCTGCCATAAATACCGTAAACAGGATGCAGACTGCCGTCAGAAATACGGGCAGAAACGTAAGCCCCGAAAATTTTCTTTCCGGGGCCTCTGTTCCAGCATGTAATTGCTTCCTATTCTTAATTATCTTCAATGCCTTTCTGCGTGTCATCAATCAATTTTTCCGTCATCTGTGACGCTTTTTCATACTCCCATCCCTCTAATTTTTATAATATGTATCGTAGTTCACAAGTTCATCCAAAAGTTTCGGAAGCTGTTCGTCCATGGTCTCGTCCGGGAACTGGCAGGTTCCCACCGCCTTGTGTCCGCCGCCGCCGTACTTAAGCATCAGGCTTCCCACATTGACATGGGAGGTGCGGTTCAATACGCTGTAACCCACCGCCGCCGAACACCCAAGACCGCCGCGGCCATTGACGATCCATGCGGAGATGTTCTGTTCGGGATACATGCTGTAGATCAGGAAACGGTTGCCGGAATAAATCGGGTCAACGCCCCGCAGATCCGAAATGATAACGTCCTTCTCCACCCTTGTGTGCGCCTTCACCATCTCCCTGAACTTCTCATCCTGCTCATGGTAAATGGCAATGCGCTCCTGCACATCGGACAGTGCCAGAATTTCTTCTGTGCTCATGGTGCGGCAGCACTCCATCAGTTTCTCCATCAGCTGATAGTTGGAGATCGTAAAGTTGCGCCATCTGCCAAGCCCTGTGCGGGGATCCATCAAAAATCCCACAAGAATCCAACCCTGCGGATTCTGGATCTCGTCTATGGTCAGATTGCCGGAATCCACCTTATCTACTGCTACCATCATATCATCAAAATGGGAAAAACGTTCCTGGCCGCCGTAATACTCATAAATGATACGCGCACAGGAAGGCGTGATGCGGCTTTCTCCTTTATACTTACCCTTTAACTCATTGCGCTCGTGCTCGCTGGAGTGATGGTCAAACCAGAGCCCGCATCCTTCCACAAAGGGCACATTCGCCAGCACATCATTCTCCGTAATCTCCACAAGGCCATCCTGTAAGTCCTTCGGATGCGCAAATTTCCAGCTGTCAATCAGGCCAACCTCCTTTAAGAGAGCGCCGCATGCCAGCCCGTCAAAATCAGATCGTGTCACTAATCTCATCGCTTTTCTCCTATTCCCAAGTCTATACCTCATACTACAGTAAATTATAATGGATAGCCCCCGGCATTTCAAGAAAAAGATTCAGCCTTTTACCGATGGAAACGCTTCTCACAGCCAGATCTCCTCCCCCAGCTTAAAGGAATAGATGATCCGCTCCTTCACGGGCTTTCCATCCGCCCCCGCCTCATAGCCAAAGATCTGCTCCAGCGCCTCGCTGTAGTAGGAAAGCTGCACCTGATAACGCTTAACCAGCTCTGTCGCCGCAGACACCGCGTCGGTCTTGTAGTCCAGCACCACAAAACCGTCCTCCTCCTCAAAAAACACGTCGATGATACCTTGAATCAGCACCGTCTCCTCCGCCGGGAAACCATCCCCCAGACGGCTGGCCGGAATCCCCATCACGAACGGCTGCTCCTTATAGAGCTTCCCGGCTCTGGCGGCCTCCCCCATGCGAAAAGCCGCCTTTCCCGTCAGAAAGTCCACCAGTTTCGGCACAGACACTGCCTCGTAGAAGCCCTGCGCCAGACGGCCCGTCTGCCGCATCCACGCGATCTGCTCCATAAGGAGCGCCTCCGCCGCCTGTCTGTCATTGTTGACTTCATAAGTCAGTTTCTGGAAATCAAACAGCTCCATCACCTTGTGGAAGGCGCTTCCCCGCATGGAGCCGCTGACATTTTCGTCACTTCTCAGGAATCTCGGCACATACGGAACCACCGGCTTCTCTTGAAACAGCTCTGCGGCGGCTTCGTCCGTTTCCCGCATGACGGCCATCTTCAATTCCGATACGGTAGTCTTTGTGTAAAGATCGCGCAGATTTCCATGTGGATACTCATAGGAAAACCTCCTTGACAGTTCCGTCATAAGAACTTCGTCCGCCTCTTTCGCAGAATCCGCAAGCAGAAGTCTTCTCTTCGCCTCCATGCCCAAAACCGTCTCCACAATCTTTTCCTCCACCACATGATCCCAGCCGGTCAATTTTACCGCAAACGCCATGTCGGAATGATAATCCGGGGCTGCCGGCTCCGGCGTCAGCCCGCACGCCTCATAGAAACCGTCCAGACACCGATTGCCGGAAAGGGCGGCAAGCAGAAGGGTCATATAGCTGTCCTGCCCGAGCAGAACATCATAGGAGAGCAGGCTTCTCCTCCGACGCCGCAGCGGAAGAAGGGATGCCGCTGTCTTTTCCGGGTTTTTCACTATCCCGGTCAGAATCAGTTTTTCCTCCGCCCTCGTCATGGCCACATAGAGAATGCGAAGCTCCTCCGCCAGACTGTCCCGTCTCAGCTTCAGCGCAACGGCGCTTTTTCTCAGGTTTTTGCCTTTCACCCGCCTTTGGGGATCCACATAGTCCACACCGATCCCGGCGTCCACGTCCACCGCCAGAATCCCGCTTCCTTCCTTTTTGCGGAAACCTGCCGCCAGTCCCGACACAAAGCAGATGGGAAACTCCAGCCCCTTGCTCTTGTGGATGCTCATAATCCGCACCACATCCGCATTCTCATCCTGCATGGCGGCCTCGCCGTAATCCACCTCATATTTTTCCATCTGCTCCATATAGCGCAGAAAATGATAGAGTCCGAAATAACTCGTCTTCTCATAGTCTGCCGCCTTCACCAGAAGCATCTCCACATTGGCGCGCCGCCTGCCCCCCTCTGGTCTGGCCGCCACATAATGCGCATACCCGGTATCCCTCAGAATGATCTGCAGAAGCTCGTGTACGGAGAGATACACTGACATCTCCCTGTATGCGGCGATTTTCTCAAGAAACTGTCTGATTTTGGCTTGCAGCGCTGCGCTGATTCCCTGCTGCCCGCAGGCCGCCTGGGTCTCGCCGCCCGCCCGGTCTGCACTCTCCACCTGCGTTTCGCAGGCCGTCAGCGCATCGTACAGATATCTCTTCTTTGGACAGGCCGCCCGCACCAGCGCAATCTCCTCCTCCGAAAAGCCGCCCAGATAAGTGTGCAGTACCCCGTAGAGGGGAATATCCTGTAAAGGGTTGTCCAGAATCCGCAGAAAGTGCAGAAGTTCCTGTACTTCCGAAGCCGCGAAATACCCGGTTCTGGAAGTCACATGGACGGGAATCCCCTCCTCCTCCAGCACCCGCTTAAAGACCTCGTCCCAGCCGGACAGGGTGCGCAGCAAAATCACGATGTCCCGGAAAGACGCCTTTCGCAGCATTCCTGTTTCTCTGTCTGTAACCCGGAAGTCCCGGAGCAGTTCCTTGATCCGCGCCGCCACGCCGTAGGCTTCCTGTTCTTTCGCAGAAACTTCCGCCGGGGCCGATCCCTCGCCAAACATCTGCCGGGCAGCTCCAGATGCCGCCCCGTCCTTCCCGGCAGACGCCGCGTCCGCTTTTTCCTCCTGGAACAAAATCAGCTCCGTCACATTGGATGTCTCTTCCGAAAGCCCTTCCGCCTGCCCGGGGTAGGAAGCGCCGGGATGCAGGGCCGCCTTCTCATCGTACGCAATGCCGCCCAGTTCCTTTCCCATAATCCGCGCAAAGACAGCGTTCACACTGTCAATGACTTCCCTTCGGCTCCTGAAATTCTGATGCAGGTCTATCCGTCTGGCGTTTTCCGCGCCGCTCCCGTAAACCTCCTGTTTTTCCAGAAACAGCTCCGGCCTTGCCAGACGGAATTTATAAATGCTCTGCTTCACATCCCCCACCATAAAGCGGTTGTACCGTCCCTCGGACTCCCCGCTGATGCAGGAAAGCAGATACTCCTGAACCAGATTGCTGTCCTGATACTCGTCTATCATAATTTCATGGAACCGGCTTCGGTAAGCGAGTGCAGTCTCTGTGGGCACATAGCTGTCTCCCTCCCTGCGCAGAAGCGTCTGCAGGGCAAAATGCTCGATATCGTCAAAGTCAAGAATATTTTTTTCCCGCTTGGCCCTGTCAAAAGCCTCCTTAAAAGCAAGCGTCAGATCCACAAGCGCGGTCAAAGCAGCCTGGCAGGCCTCCATCTGCCTGCACACCTGCCCGGCTGACCCGCCGAAGAACTGTGCCCTCAGTTCGGAAACTGCCTCCTTCACGCTGTCCCTGAGCGCTTTCGCCGCCTCACGCTTTGCCGCCTGGACAGAAGCGTCCCGCTTGGATGGCAGTCTGCCAAAAACCACCGCCGCAAAAGCGGCACAGAGACTGTCGTAATCGGCAGCATTCACAGATTCGGCATCTTTCTCCATGCCGCCGCACAGACGCAGCAGACGCTCCATCATTTCCCGCTCTGTCTCCAACAGCTCCCCATAAAAATACGGCCCGTCAGGTTCCTCACACAGCCGGACCGCTTCCTCCAGCCTGTCCGCACAGCCTTTCAGCACAAACCGCACATGATCCATGAACAGCGCCGCCCACGGAAGACGCAGCGGATCGCAGAATCCCTCGTCCCGCCCTTCGTCCGTCTCCTCAAAAGCCGCCGTCCTGCGAACCCGCCCCGGCTCTCCTGGCACATCGAGCCGGTAATCCTCTTTCCGTTCCACAAGCCACTCCTCCGGGAAAGGCATACTCATGGCAAAATCATAGAGTTTCAACGCCTCCTTTTCCACCGCGTCATCTCTGCTGCCCACGCTGAAATATTCCATACAGTGCAGGAAAGCCGGATCTTCCTTCGCGTATGCGTCCTCTATCACGTCCGCCAGCACATCCGCCCGCAGAAGCTTAAGTTCCCCTTCCTCCGCAATCCGAAAACCGGGGTCCAGGCCGATGGTGTGAAACTGGTTTCGCAAAACGAAAAGGCAGAAGCTGTCTATGGTCGTGATCTGGGCATTATACAGCAGTGTGGTCTGCCGCTGCAGATGCTCGTTGCCGGGATCCAGAGCCAGCCTGTCGTTCAGGGCACGGCTGACCCGCTCCCTCATCTGGGCAGCCGCCGCATTGGTAAAGGTGACCACCAGCAGTCTGTCGATGTCCACCGGGTTCTCCCCATCGCAGACCATCTCCACGATCCGTTCCACCAGAACCGCCGTCTTGCCGGATCCCGCCGCCGCAGCAACAAGAAGATTACAGTCCCTTATCTCTATGACCTGTCTCTGTGTGTCTGTAAATTTGATTTTCACGTTTCTTCACGCATCCTCTCCAGCGCTTCCTCCGCCTTTAACTTCGCAAGCTTCCTCGGCTGATACCCCTCCGCTCCGGCCTCAAAGCCGCAGACATGCCTGTATACGCAGTAAGTACAGGCTTTCTCCGCTCCCAGTTCGCAGGGATTGACCGATATGGTCCCATCCAGGATCTCCCTCCCGATGCTGCGGATCTTATAGTTTACATAATTTGAAGCCGTGCGCATGTCCTCCTCCGATATGACACTGGAGACAGCCGAGAAACTGCCGTCCTTTTTCCGCTCCAGCGGCAGAATATCGGACTTATCCGTAAATTCACCGTCCAGCATTCTGACGACTTCGTCATTTTCATTGACTATTCCAGTCATCTTTAATTCCTGCAAAATGCGCCCGTTGATCTCCTCCTCCGAGAGGGTCTCTCCCTCCACCACCGGGTCAGCCACCCGGTAATAGAGCATAGCCGCAGGCACCGCCTCTTTATCGGGATATTTTTTCTGCACAAGCTCCACCGCCGCATTCATATACACCACAAGCTGCAATTGCAGGCCGTAGTAGAGCGCCGCCAGATCAAACCTTCTGTTCCCGGATTTGTAGTCAATCACCTTCACATAGACTCTGTCTTCGGTTTCCCCGATATCTACCCGGTCAATTCTGCCGCGCAGGCGCAGCTTTTCCTTTTCGCTGAGGGCAATGTTCAACGAATCCAGATTCTCCAGCACATCGAAAGAAACCTCAAACGCCTCGGGCAGAAACTCCCCTTTCCTGAGCTGTGTCTGGAGCGTGTCCACCGTGCGGTTCAAGATCCGCTCGATCCGTGCCAGCAGATGGCGGTTCCGCGCACTGCTGTAGAGAATCGTTTCTCCGTAGGCCGCCGCGCAGGCGTTAAGCGTCTCCGCCACAAGCCGGCGTCCCTCTTCCTTCGGAAAGTCAAACCAGGTATAGCCCTGTTCTTTCAATCGCTCGGAAAATCCTTCCAGCACACCGTGAAACAGATTTCCCATATCGGACGCCTCAAAACTGTACTCGCCCCGCTCCCGCAGACGAAGACCGTACTGCAGAAAATGAGCGTAAGCGCAGGCGGCATATTTTTCCAGACGGCTGACGCTGTTTAAGAGCGATGCGCCGTAAAGAGCCGCAGCCGCCGCCCGGGAAAGCGGCCTGTCCTCATGTCTCGCAAACGCCGTCTCCACCAGATTCCCGATCTGTCCATGGTACTGCGGATTGTTTTCGTAACAGCGGTAAAAGGTAACCAGCGTCCTGCGCTCCTCCTCATCCAGACGCCCCGCCGCGTACTCGCGCAGAATATCCGTAAAAAATCCCACGCCGTCCGCACCGCTCATCAGCTGCTCCTCCACTGCCTCACGCTCCGGCGCTTCCGCTGTAAGTCCGGGAAACAGCCCCTGCAGAAGCTCCACCAGATAAGCGGGGCGCAGGGATCTGCCGTCCTCCCCCACCCTTGCGTAGGAGAGGATAAGGGCCTCCGACGGCTTGGTCATATTCAGATACAGATAGAGCCGCTGGATGTACATCTGTTCCCTGGGCGAAGGCGCCAGCTCAATGTCCGACTCCCGCAGAAATTCCCGGTCCAGATCCGAAATAATCCCGCCGCCGGAACCTTTCGGGATGTTGCCGTCGTTCACGCCGAGAAAGAAGAGCACCTTCACCTGCTTTAGACGGGTTCTCTCGATATCGCCCACCAAAATCCTGTCCACATTCTGGGGGATCGTTCCCACCGTGATCTCCGCAAGTCCCGAATCGAGAATATCCGCAAACTCCTTAAGCGTCAGCTCCTCCCCCGCAAGCAGTCCCTCGATCTGATCCAGCAGGTCAATCACCAGCGGATAAATCTGGCCGTACTCTTTGGCTCTGGCCAGCTCCCCTTCCTCCTGAAATGCCTGTTCGAAATCCGCCAGCTTCCGCTGTACCTCGTTTGCCACCAGAAACGCATAGAGCGCGCGCACCATCTCACCCGCCGTCTTCATCGGCGTAAGAAAAGGCGCAAGCTGGTCCATCAGGCGGAGCCGCATCTCATTGCAGGCATCGAGGGCCGCCAGAGAAACCTCCTCGCCCTCCGGCTCCTCCTCCCGGTAAGTAAAGGCTTCGCTCCAGCGTCTCCGCCCTCTGATTCCAAAGCGGCGGATATAATTCTCCAGCCTGTCCACTTCCTCCCAGGTAAAACCTGCAAGTCCCGTGCGAAGATAGTGGAAAACCGCTTCAAAGCTGAAATCCTGCAGCAGAATCTGCAGCGCGCTTCGCAGATAAGAGGTGAAGGGATTCCCCAGAATGCCCCTCGTCTGGTCCATATAAATGGGAATGTCAAAACGGTCGAACACCTCCTGGGCCTCTTTTCCGTACACTCCCATGTTTCCCGTCACCACAGCGATGTCGCGGTAACACAGCCCTTCCGATTCCAGAAGCATCCTGCGGATGGCGATGCAGGTCTGGCGCAGCTCCTGGGCGGGCGTGGATGCCTCAATCAGATGAATCCTTTCCGCCTCCGCCCCGTAGGCGCAGGGCGGATAGCGGAACAGATTCCGCTCCAGATGGGCTAACTCCGGGTTTTTCGCAAAACGGGGCAGCCGCCCTTCCACCTTCTCCCTGCACCAGACAGCCTTCTCCTCCTCAATACCGGCCTCCGCCGCCAGCCTTTTCAGCGCCGCCACCGTCTTCTGGCTCAGATAAAACAGCCTCTGTTCCCCCTCCACCCGGTAAGGATTTTCCCGCTCATCCATCGTCAGGGTGACAATGACCTTATCACTCAATCTCAGCAGATCCTGGATCACACGGTTCTGGATCGGCGTAAATCCAGTGAAACCGTCAAAGGCGATCACACTGCCCCTCACAATTTCGGATTCCGGCAATGCCGCCCGCAGCCTGTCCAGCGTCCCTTCCGTCGTAATAAAACGGTCATGTATATATTCCCCGAAAGCCCGGTACAGTAAGCGCAGGTCCTGCAGCTTATAATAGAGCGCCCCCCGTTCCTTCGCGTAGGAAATCAGCGTCTCCAGCTCCTTCTCTCCGACACCGTACTGCATAAACTCGGAGAGGGCTGATTTCACCTCGTGAATATAACCGATCTTGTGCAGGTGGCTGCCGAGAACCGTAAGCTTCTCCTTTTCCTGTCCGGCCACCTTGCGAAGCACCAGACTTTTTCCTGTGTCATCCAGAACCGGCAGTTCCTCTCCGCCCACCTCTTCAATGACCCGGTGAGTCAGTCTTCCGAAACTCAGCACGTCAATATTCATAATCGCATGGCGCGGATGCTCCACCACAAGGTCCATCTGGGTCTGCATGGTGAACTGGTCGGGCACGATCAGCAGATAGTTTTTCTCCGGGCAGCGGATGGATTCCTCAATGATATGGTCATGCAGTTTTCTGCTCTTTCCGGCGCCGGAAGCGCCAAAGTAAAATTGTAGGGACATGGGTTATCTTTCCTTTCTGCTATCAGTATAGCATAAGCAGACCCGAAATGCGCGAAAAAGGCACTCCCCTTTCGGAAAGCGCCTTTTACCTCTGTACAGAACATGCTTCTTTTCAGACGTACTCACTTTTTATTCAAACGGAATCACGCCGCCATCGTATGTATTGTTGATGAACTCCTTCACCGTATCGGATTTCAGCGCCTCCACAAGAGCCTTGATCCCGGCCTCGTTCTCATTGCCTTCCTTCACCGCAATCACATTCACATAGGTCTGCGCCGCCTCGGAATCGGACTGCTCGTAAGACACCGCATCCTTTGCCACAGAGAAGCCTGCCTCCATCGCGTAGTTGCCGTTTAATACGACAAACGCCACCTCATCCTTGACGCGCGGAACCTGGGCTGCCTCCAGCTCCTGGATCTCCACATTGTGAGGGTTCTCCTCGATGTCGCGGACAGTTGCCTCCAGTCCTGCTCCCTCCTTTAAGGTCAGAATGCCGTTATCCTGTAAAAGCAAAAGCGCCCTCGCCTCATTGGTGGTATCGTTGGGAACCGCGATCACATCCCCCTCCGCAATGGCGGAAAGGTCGCTCTTGGTACCCGGATAAATGCCGAACGGCTCGTAATGGATGCCCCCTGCATTCACCAGGTGCGTCCCCTGCTCCTCATTGAAAGAATCAAGATAAGGAATGTGCTGGAAGTAGTTGGCGTCAAACTCGCCGCTCTCCACCACCTGGTTTGGCTGCACATAATCGTTGAACACTGTCACCTCAAGCGTATATCCCTGCTCCGCCAGAATCGGCTTCACCTGTTCCAGAATCTCCGCGTGGGGCGTTGCCGAAGCCGCCACGGTGATCGTGCCGTCATCCTTCTTCCCGCCGCAGCCTGTCAGCGCGCCAAGCGCAAGCGCCACAGTTACAATGGTTACTGCCACTTTCTTTTTCATAATTTTCTCCTCCTTCGTCAGAGCCGTTTTCTGCCCTTTCTCACTTCCTCTTATCCAGTTTCACAGACAGCCGCATCCCCAGCGTCTGGAAAATCTGCACCAACACCACCAGAAGCACCACCGATACAATCATAATCAGCGTCTCGTAACGGTAATAACCGTAACGCATGGCGATATCGCCCAGTCCGCCGCCGCCGACCACGCCCGCCATCGCGGAGTAGCCGAGAATCGTGCCGATGGCAATGGTTACGCCAACCAGAATGGAGGTTCTTGCCTCCACCAGCAGCACCTTCCATATAATCGTAAACGTATCTGCGCCCATACTCTGCGCAGCCTCCACCACGCCGTGATCCACTTCCTTGATAGAAGATTCTATCATACGCCCGATGAAGGGCGCCGCCGCAATGGTAAGCGGCACGATGGTCGCCGCCGATCCCGTGGTTTTTCCCACGATCGCCCTTGTCAGAGGCATCACCAGAATCAGCAGAATCAGAAACGGGACGCTTCGCAAAATGTTGGCCAGCACATCCAGTGCCTTATACACCACGGCATTTGGCCGAATCCCCGTCTTATCCGTCACGGCAAGGACAATTCCCCAGGGAAGGCCAAGCAGATAGCCAAAGAAAGTTGACAGTAGTGTCATAAGTAAGGTGTCCCGCACGCCCTCCAGCATCATAAACGTCAGATCACTCGTCCACATAGCCGTTCACCTCCTCCACCGCCAGCCCTCTCTCCGTGAGATAAGCTTTCATCTGTGTCTGTATCTTCAAATCATCGGGAAGGCTCAAAATCATCTCGCCCCTGGCGATTCCTTCCACGTTCTTGGTGTCCGCCCGCAAAATGTTGATGGGCTGCCCAAACTTCAATACCATATTCGCAATCACCGGCTCAAAGGAAGAGTTCACGGAAAACACAATGCGAATGCAGCATTTTCCTTTCATCATCTCCCTCTGCTGGTTTTCCAGCGTCCGACGGTCCGTACCGCTGCCCTTTAAGATCAGTTCCTTCGCCTCCGCCGTCTTCGGGTGGGCAAAAATATCCGAAACGCGTCCCTGCTCCACCAGATGCCCGTCGCCAATGATGGCCACATGGGAACAGATCTCCCGCACCACCGACATCTCGTGGGTAATGATGACTATGGTGATGCCGTATTTTTGATTGATTTCCTTCAGAAGCTGTAATATGGACTGCGTCGTCCGCGGATCCAGGGCGCTTGTGGCCTCATCACAGAGCAGAATCTTGGGATTAGCCGCCAATGCCCTGGCAATCGCCACCCTCTGCTTCTGCCCGCCGGAAAGCTGGGACGGATAGGCCAGCGCCTTATCCGAAAGCTCCACAATCTCCAGCAGCTCCTGGGCGCGCCTCTTCGCATCCTTTTTCTTCATGCCGCCGATCACAAGCGGAAAACAGATATTGTCGATCACATTCTTCTGCATCAGCAGGTTAAAATGCTGGAAAATCATGGAAATTTCTCTGCGGGTCGCCCGAAGCTGCGCTTCCGTCATCGCTCCCAGATCCTTTCCCTCAATCTCCACCGTTCCCGATGTGGGCCGTTCCAAAAAGTTTAAGCACCGCACCAGCGTACTTTTCCCCGCCCCCGACATGCCGATGATACCATAGATATCACCCGCCTGAATGGACAGTGTGATATGCTGCAGCGCTTCCACTTTCCCATCATCGGTCTCAAAGGTTTTGCTTAAATCCCGCACTTCGATCATTTCAGCCATCCCGTTTATCCTCACTTCAAAGCATCCGCCGCCCTGCCCGTACAGAACCGATGCCGTCTCCGCAATTTTCCGCACTTTCCTCTCGGTTTTACATCCTTGCTCACTATAGTATGAATCCCGCAAAATGTCAAGGTTTCTGTGACAGTTCAGACAGATGAAAATCTGAAAAAACCATCACGAAAACAGCGGTGTGGACAGATATCTGTCCCCCGAATCGGGCAGAAGCGCCACGATCACCTTCCCCTTATTCTCCGGCCGCCTCGCAAGCTGTGCCGCCGCGTGGAGCGCGGCCCCCGAGGAAATCCCAACCAGCACGCCCTCCTGTCTGGCAATGGCCCTGCCCGCTGTGAACGCATCCTCATTGGAAACCTTTATGATCTCATCGTAAATATCGGTATCCAGAATTTCCGGCACAAAGTTCGCACCTATTCCCTGTATCTTATGCGCCCCCGGCTGTCCGCCGGAAAGAACCGGGCTGCTCTCCGGCTCTACCGCCACCACCTTCACGGCAGGATTCTTTTCCTTTAAGTAAGAGCCAACGCCTGTTATCGTGCCGCCGGTACCCACGCCCGCCACGAAAATATCCACCTTTCCGTCCGTGTCCTCCCAGATCTCCGGCCCGGTGGTCATCTTATGGATCTCAGGATTGGCGGGGTTGTCAAACTGTCCCAAGATGATGGAGCCTGGCGTCTGCTCCCGCAGTTCCTCCGCCTTGTCGATGGCGCCCTGCATCCCCTGCTCACCGTCCGTCAGTACAAGCTCCGCGCCATACGCCTGCAAGAGCCTGCGCCGTTCCACACTCATCGTCTCCGGCAGGGTCAGCACCACCCGATAGCCCTTGGCCGCCGCCACAGACGCAAGCCCGATCCCCGTGTTGCCGCTGGTCGGTTCAATGATCGTGCCGCCCGGTTTTAACGTGCCTTCCCGCTCCGCCGTCTCAATCATATGCAGGGCAATGCGGTCTTTTGCCGATCCCGCCGGGTTAAAATACTCCAGCTTCACCAGAATCACCGTGTCCGTGATCCCGTTTTTCTCTTCGTAGCGGGTCACCTCCATAAGAGGCGTATGCCCGATCAGTTCCGATGCACTCTTTTTAATGTCTGCCATTGTCTTTCCCTCCCTTTTTACACACCCTGTCCTGTTATTCACGCGCCGATTTGTACCCTTTCATCGTCCTGGTTTTATCTATATAGGATTCGGATGTTTTTATTTCATACTGTATCGATATGATTAGTATGAAATAGATGATACACCCATTTTTTTCCTATGTCAACAATTATTTTCAAGTACTATACCCTCCGCTTCCATACGCACATTTGCCGCAAGCTGTCCCCTGCCGACGTGCCGTATCATGCGATATACCCCCTTTTCCATGTGTATCGGACATAGCAGAACCTCTGGACATGCCGTCGCAAACACACGGAAAATCTCGTCGGCAAACCCCTGCCCCATAAATTCCACACCGTCAAAATCCAATATGACCTCCTTAAACTCCTCCAGACGGCGGCAGATTCTTCTGGCCTGTGAGCGCGCCACCGGCTCCCCCGAAATACAGGCTTCCCTGACTGGTATCCTCGTACGGATCAATCCCTCATCCACATCTGCAAACACATCAAACACCTCCGCTAAGTCTCTCGCTGTCTCGTTTTCCAATGTCATCATAACAAGCGTGCCGATATTCTGAAACCGCGACGCATATGCCAGAAGCCGGTTCTCCAATACCGTATGATCTCTTCCGCCATAGCATTTGTACACTTTCCCTCCAGACCAGATCGCAAAAGTGTCCACCGCCTTCGAAGAGAAAAATATCCCTTCCCCGGAATGGGCGCTGGCCGCGCTTGTAATCTTTCCTTTATATAACTCCACCAACGCGTCTTTCTCGTCCGGCTCGTCCCAGCCGTGCCCCGCCATATAGTCCATCAGGGTCCGAAACACGCCCACACCGTCATCCACGACCAAAACGGTGGTATATAGAACGTTCCTTCTCACAATCATTCGAATCTGCGTCCCTCTCGAATGTTCCAGCGCGTTATTCAGCATCTCCACACAGACATACTGCCAGATCCGCTGTGCCTTCTTCCCGCAGCCGTTCAATCTCTTCCGGATTGACAGGTCGTAGATCTCATCCTCCTGTTGTCCTCTTTCATCAATCTGAACGCACTCTTCAAACGTCTCCTCACACAGCGCATAGCCGCACGCCTGATCCTCCTGTTTCATAACGTTTCCTTCATCCGCCATCTTTTTCAGATAACGCTTCGCGGAAGTTATGGAAATGCCAAAGCTGTCCATGGTCTTTTCTATCAGTTTCTCATCGTCAACCGCTATTTTACGAAGAATGTATTTTTCTATTTCCGCCCTCTTCTTCTCTGTGAACGACATCCGTCTCCTCCCAAAACTTATTTCATTCTATTAAAACTATATTTTATATTAATTATAATATAAATGCACAAAAACCACAACATAATTTTCTTCTGTTTTCATCCAGGCATAGATGTTGCTGCCACTCATACACGCGCCGGATTTCGTATGCATTTATGATGATTTGTGATATACTCGACACAGATTATGAAAAGCCGCCGCCCGGCAGCCACAGTTTGGAGGAAAATTTCATGAAAATACTTTTTATTGAATGGGCAAGTTTCGGCAATGCCGACATCAAGGACGCTTTCACCGAAGAGGGCCATCAGGTCGTCTGTTTTCCTTTCTCCAATAAGGACGCCCGCAGAGACGCCGAGATTGAGTCCGCACTCACGGCGAAACTCCGTGAGACAGGCCCGGACGCAGTCTTCTCCTTTAATTATTTTCCTCTGGTTTCCAACGTGTGCAAACGCGAAGATCTGCCTTACATTTCATGGATTTATGACAGTCCCTACGTCATGCTGTATTCATACACAGCCATTAACCCCTGCAATACCATCTATGTATTCGACCGGGCGCTGTGTCAGGAATTTAATGGAGCCGGCATAAAAACCGTCCGCTATCTGCCCATGGCCGCAAACACGAAGCGGCTGGACGCTCTCGGTTCCCCCGATCCTGTTTATGATGTTTCCTTTGTAGGCTCTCTTTACAACGAGTCCCACAATTTTTATGACCGCATGGAGAACCTCTCCGAATACGCGAGAGGCTATCTGGAAGGACTGATGCAGTCCCAGATGCATGTGCAGGGCTGCAACTTTATCCAGGAGTCATTGTCTCCTGTAATGGAAGAGTTGTATCGGGCACTTCCCATGGATCCCAACCCGGACGGCGTGGAAACACGGGAGTATCTTTACGCCCAATATGTCATCAACCGCAAACTCACGGGGCTGGAACGGCTGCGGCTGCTTACTGCTGTCACACAGAAACATACGATGGACCTGTTTACCTTAGACCCCGCATTTTCCCTGCCAAACCTGCGCAATCACGGCACTGCGGACTATTACGCAGAGATGCCTCTGGTTTTTAAAAAGAGCCGGATCAATCTGAATATTTCCCTGCGCAGCATCAAGAGCGGCATGCCTCTGCGCGCTTTCGATATCATTGGGAGCGGCGGTTTTCTGCTGAGTAATTATCAGGAAGATTTTTTGGAGAACTTTACCCCAGGGGTAGACTTTGTGTATTATGAAAGTGAAGCAGACTTGCTGCAAAAAATTGATTACTATCTGAATCACGAGGACGAGAGAATCGCGATCGCTAAAAACGGCCACGATCAGGTGGCCGCTGCCCATACCTATCGTGACCGTGTGCGGGAGATGCTGTCTGGATTATAACTTATTTCGTACGCTCAAATTTCCGGGCCGGGTTTCCCACTACTGTCATTCCCGGCTCCACACTTTTGGTCACGACGGCACCCATACCGATAAACCCGCCCGCTCCTACCGACACCCTGTTACGGATGACCGCATTTAAGCCGCAGTAGGCGCGCTCCCCGATCTGGTCAAATCCTCCGACAATAGCTCCCGCTGTCAGCTCTGCATTTTTCTGAATATGCGCATCATGCCCGATGTGTATCAGAACATCCAGTTTCACATAATCTTCTATCACGGTGTCTCCGCCGCTACCGACAGATATATTATCACCCACACCGACTTCCACAAAATTGCCGATTATAACCCTGCCCAGAGACGGAATCCTAAGTTTGTTTCCCTCCTCGTCCTCGCACATGGTGAACCCTGCCGATCCGACCACAGCATGGGCATTACACACGAAATCATCTCCAATCACCGCATTTTTGATCACCGCACCCGCAGCGACAAAAGCATTTTTTCCAATCACTACATCGTGTCCGATCAAGGCTGTCGGCTCAATACAAGCGTTCTCCCCGATCTGTACATTCTCTCCCAGATAATATCCACCCTCAGTGAGCGTATATTTCCGCTTCCTGTCAAACGCTTCCTTCTGTCTTGCAAGGCTTCCCGCAAATCTCACATAAGCGAGCTGTGGATTTTTGGAAAAAACGATGCAGTTCTCCTTCTGCAGTTCGGGATCAGCCTCTATTCCCTCCTCTGCAAACACAAGACATGCCGTAAGTCCTCTGATATTCTCCAATAAATGGGCTACCTTTTTCGTCACATACATAGCCGTACTGTGTTTCGGGCTTCCTATATAAGATACTCCCTGTACCACAAAATCATAACGGCTATCTATCTCATGCACATTGTATTCCACAATCTGTCCCCCCTGTATCCTATTCATATTTCTCCGCTCTGCCAACGCGCCAGTTAAACCTTCTCTTGAAATCAATTTTTACCAGCCTTACTTTTATTTTATATACTACCATATAAATATGCTCTTTTCCATAAAAAGCACTTCATTTGTGATTCCCGATACAATTATGCCGCATTTGATAGAAATTTGCCTGTCTCCCCCAAATATGCTAAAATGTCCACATAGGCAATGATAAACACAGACTATTACAAGGAGTTTTCCATGCATCCCATATCCGTATGCATTATCGCCAAAAATGAAGAATCGCGCATAGAACAGTGTCTGAAATCCATTAAACCCTGCGGCTTTGAGATCGTGGTCGTGGACACAGGTTCCACGGACAGGACGAAGGAAATTGCGGCCGGATATGCGGATAAAGTGCTTGACTTTCCATGGTGTGACGATTTCTCCGCCGCCAGAAACTTCTCCCTGCGGGAAGCGTCCAACAACTGGATCTTTATGATCGACTGTGACGAGACCGTGAAGGAAATCGACGTGGAGGAGCTGAACTATTTCCGCAAACACCTGTCGGACAAAGTCGGCAGCGTCTCCCGCGAAAATCTGGTGACGGAAAACGGTGTACGGACCCTGAATAATGTGGACTACACAGAGCGTTTCTTTAACAAAAAGCTCTATCACTATACGGGGCTGATCCATGAGCAGCTCACGCCCATCCGCGGAAAGGAAATACCAAACCTGCTGCTCCACACCACCCTTCTTCACACCGGCTACGACATGACTCCGGAAGAACAGACAGCCAAGTACAGACGCAATTTCACCCTGCTTGAAAAGCAGGCCGGGCTGGATCCCGACAACCCTTATCTCTACTATCAGCTCGGGAAAACCTGCGAGATTCTGGAAGACTTTGCCCGCGCCTGCACCTATTATGACAAGGGCCTTACCTTTGACTTAGACCCGGAGCTTGCCTATGTGCAAGCTATGGTGGTCTCCTACGGCAATGCGCTGCTGCACACGGGGCAGTCCGAAATCGCTCTTGGCTTCGAGGGCATCTACGGCGAATTTTCATCCGTCACGGACTTCGTCTATCTGATGGGCAATATTTATAAAGACAACGGCATGTTTGAGCAGGCATTGGAGCAATACCAGAAAGCATTGCAGATGCCGGACGGCAGGCAAAACGGCGCAAACTCCTTCCTCCCGCTCTACCAGTGCGGAGAAATCTTCGAGCGGATCGGGGACGCCGAATCGGCCCGCGCACTCTATGCACAATGCGGAGATTTCCTACCAGCCATGCAGCGTCTGTCCGCGCTCCGGCCATAGACCGGCGTCCGACAGTCCGGCAAAGACAGACAGCATTCACGGACGCAGGCGGCCTGTTGACGCTCCTTCCGTGAATGGCTTTTGCGTATGCCTGCGGCAAACTCTGAGATTGGTTTCCATTATCGCAGCTTCCTGTGGATTAAAATATAAAAACAGTCACGAACTGTTAAGGAAAAAATAATTGGATCCTTAACAGTTCCTTTGAAAAACGGAGGAATCCCATGCCCCCCATATCCGTATGTATCATCGGCAAAAACGAGGAACAGCACATCGAACACTGTCTGGCTCCCCTCGCGCCTTTTCCTTTCGAGATCGTCTACGTGGACACCGGTTCCACCGACCGCACGAAAGAACTCGCCGGAAAGCATGGCGCCAAAATCTATGAATTTAAATGGATCGACGACTTTTCCGCCGCCAGAAATTTCGCTCTGGAAAAAGCGTCCCACGAGTATGTGCTTTTTATAGACTGCGACGAGTATTTGACCGCGCTTGATCTGGAGGCGCTTTTGGCCGCGGTCGAAACCCATCCGCAAGGCGTGGGGCTTTTGCTTCGCAATAACTATTATGAGGCCAACGGCACGCGGACCAACTATCCCGACCGGGTAGAACGCCTTTTTTCCAAAAAACGCTTTCATTACAAGGGCATCATCCACGAGCAGGTCGTAACGCTGGGCGCAGACAGTCCGCTCTACGAGAGCTACGAAATCCCTCTGACCGTGGATCACGCGGGCTACAGCGGCGGCATGGACGCCATGCGCCAAAAAGCAGAGCGCAACAACACCCTTCTCTTTCGGGAAATCCAAAAAAATCCCAAAGATCCCTACCTCTATTTTCAAGTGGGACAGTCCTACAACGGCATCTATGATTATGAAGACGCTTATATTTACTATAAAAAGTCCTTTGCGCTCCCCTTACATTTCCCGGAGCCCTGGGTACAGATCATGGCGACCGCCTACATCAACGCCATGAACCATACCGGCCGCTCTGAAGAAGCGCGGATCTTTTTTGAACCGCTCTACGAACATTTTTCCGGGGACGCCAATTTTTATTGCAGCATGGGCAACATCTATCTGAATCTGGATCCGCCCCAGCCCCTCAGAGCCATGGCGGAGTATGTCAAGGCGCTGCAATGCCAGAACGCAAGGGAGGAGGGCGCCAACAGCTTCATTCCCTACTACAATATCGGGCTGGTAAACGAGATGCTGGGCAGCCGTGATTCCGCTCTCCGCTTTTATCAAAAGGCTGCCGAATTTGGCTTTTCACCGGCTGTAGAAAGGCTGACCGAACTAAGTGGCTCCTAAGCGCCGGCCGGCTCTGATCGAAACAAAAAAACGCGCATTCCCTGCGCAGAAACGAGGATGAAACACATGATTCCGATTTCCGTATGTATCATAGGAAGAAACGAAGAAAAGAATATTGAGAAATGTCTGGAACCGCTCACCCACTATCCTTTTGAGATCATCTATGTGGACACCGGCTCCACGGACCGCACAAGAGAGCTGGCCGCCAAATATACGGACAAAATCTATGATTTCGAGTGGATCGGCGATTTTTCCGCAGCCAGAAACTACTCTCTGAGCAAAGCCAGTCATAACTACGTGCTGGTTCTTGACTGTGACGAGTATCTGATCGAGCTTGACTGGGACGGCCTGTGTGAGGCGATTGAGTCCCATCCCAGCAAAAGCGTAGGACAGCTTATGCGAAAAAGCTACGTGGACTCCCAGTATGCCAAAAGTTACTCCGAGGAAAGAATCGACCGGCTCTTCCACAAGCGGAATTTCCACTATATTTATCTGATACACGAGCAGGTGGCCGATATCCGCACAGGCAGCACCGAATTTGAACACTATGACATACCTGCGGTTGTAGATCATGTCGGTTACATAGGAACTGCTGATGAAAAACGCATCAAAGCGGAGCGAAACAACGCCCTCCTCTTCAAGGAGATCGAGAAAAATCCTACGGAGCCTTATTTCTATTTTCAGGTGGCGCAGTCCTACAACCTGATCAACGACTATGAAAATGCGTATATTTATTACAAAAAAGCCTTTGAACTGCCTCTGAATCTGGATAATCTATGGGTTCACGTGATGGCCAACAACTTTATCAACGTGATGGTGCAGACGGGAAGAGCCGCTGAAGCACTGGAGCTCTACACCCCTGTTTATGATGATTATGCCAAGAACCAGCAGTTCCTATGCAGCATGGGCGCCCTCTATCTGAATCAGAACCCGCCCCAGCCTCTAAAAGCCATGATGGAGTTTGTGAAGGCATTGCAGTATTCTCCCGATTCGGAATCGGAAGACTACAGCGGCATGGCTCTCTACAGCATGGGGTTTTCCAATGAGCTTCTCGGAAATTTCCCTGCAGCCGCCTCTTTCTATGAGAAATCAGCCGCCAAGGGCTATCCTTTGGCGCTTGAGAAACTGGCCAATCAGTAAGAAGGAAAGGAAGTGCCATGATTCCGATTTCAGTTTGTATCATTACAAAAAACGAAGCAGAAAATCTCATAAAGTGTCTGGAAGCATTGAAGCCCTATCCTTTTGAGGTCGTGGTGACGGACACCGGATCAACCGATCACTCTCTGGAAATTGCAAGGCGGTATACAGAGCATGTCTATGAATTTGCGTGGATAGACGATTTCTCCGCCGCCAGAAATTTCTGTATCAGTCATGCCACGCACGATATCATCTTCTCTCTGGACACCGACGAGTTTCTCCGTCCCCTCGACTGGGACGCCCTGCAAAAAGCTTTGGAAGAACATCCGAAAAGCCTCGGCGCCATCGAACTGTTCAGTCACTTCGATGTGGATGGGGAAAGCAGACAGCAGGTCGTGCGTTTACAGCGTCTCTTTGACAGACGTTATTATCATTTTCAAAACCCAATCCACGAGGTTCTGGTGCCCACCGGGCCGACGGAAGTCGTCTCCTACGACGCCCCCGTCTCCGTAGATCATGTGGGATATCAGGGCTCGCCGGAGAAGCTGCGAAAAAAGGCGGAGCGCGATATCACGCTGATTCGCAGTGAGCTCGAAACCGATCCCCAAAATCCCTACCTGCATTTCCAGTTAGGACAAAGCTATATGCTGATGCGGGATCACGAAAACGCCCTCCTCTGGTTTCGCAAAGCCATGGAGCTGCAGCCCCTGCCAGGAGCGGACTACACCCTCGTTCTCCTCTGTAATTACGCGGGTATTCTTCTGGACAACGGTCAGGTGGAAGAAGCCGCAAAAGTCCTTCCCTATCGGGACTCCTTCGCGGACAACAAAGATTTTCTCTGTCTGTCCGGGCGCATCTATCTGTGCATGGCCCAGCCCCTCAAGGCACTCCCCGAGTTTGTGCAGGCTCTGAGCGCCCCCAGATACAGTCTCGTGAATCCCCATTCGCCCAGCTATCATATCGGCTTCATCTATGAAATGTTCGGCAAGCGGGACATTGCCCGCACCCACTATGAAAACTGTAAAGATTACCCGCCTGCGTTGGAGGCGTTGAAACGGCTGGACGCGAAATAAGCGTCTGCCTCTGCCCCTGCGCGATAAGCAGATTCGAAATGCTTCGCATTTCTCATTCGCGTTGCTCGTCAAAAAGTGGTTTGGACAGCCCTGTATGCAAGCATACGTCCTGTCCAAGCCACTTTTTGACTCTGCTTATCGCAGAAAATCCCCCATCCTTTCGGGTGGGGGATTTTGATAGTTTCACTCGTAATCCTGTTACAGCGATTAGCCAAGTAAGGACAGTGCCAACTGGTTGCCCTGATTTGCCTGAGACAGCATAGAGGTACCTGCCTGCTGAAGGATATTGTTGTTGGAGTACTGAACCATCTCCGTAGCAATATCTGTATCGCGGATAGCAGCCTCTGCGGACTGGGTGTTCTCTACGATGTTGTTCAGGTTGTTGATGGTGTGCTCCAGACGGTTCTGAATCGCACCAAGGTCAGATCTCTGAGAAGATACGATCTGCAGAGCGCCCTTGATGAATGCATTAAGGGAGTTGAAATCCTTGGTTGTAGCAACGCTTGCTGCCTTACCACCTACAAGGTTCTGGAAGGTTGTAACCAGCTTCTTAGCCATCGTGGAATCCATAGCCTTCATGTTGTAGGTCTTACCATCTGTCGTGCTGAAAGAGGTGGTAGCCGAAGCAGAAACTGAACCCTGAATGGTGTTAGCTCCGCCCTGAACCTGGTAGGTTGTAACCTGTACATTCGTCGTTCCAGAAGTCAGTGCGTTGAAGGTAACTGCGCCATACAGCTTACTGTCAGTAGATGTACCATCTTTCCAAGTACCGATGTATGCAGCAAGACCTACCATACTCATGTTCTTGATGGAGATGTCAATGTGCTGACCTGCCTCAGCGCCTACCTGGATACCTTTGATGAACTTACCGTCTAACAGGTTCATCTCGTTGAAGGTCGTGGTGCTCTGTACACGGTCAACCTCGCTCATCAACTGACCGATCTCAGCCTGGATGGAAGCACGATCAGAAGTGGTCAGGGTTCCGTTCTCACCCTTAACTGCCAGCTCGTTCATTCTCTGGAGCATATCCTCAACTTCGTTGAGAGCGCCCTCAGCGGTCTGTACTACGCTGATACCATCCTGTGCGTTAGCGGAAGCCTGTGTCAGACCTCTAACCTGTCTTCTCATCTTCTCGGAAATGGAGAGCCCTGCTGCATCATCTGCTGCACGGTTGATCTTGTAACCGGAAGATAACTTCTCTGTAGACTTTGCCTGAGAAGAAGTGGTCAGTCCTAACATTCTGTTAGAGTTCATCGCTGTAATATTGTGTTTTACTATCATACTATATTCCTCCTTGAATTTTTCGCGGCATCCTTGCCGCCTTTCTGTTTGTGTGGCTCCTCCTCCGTCCCGTCCGCTGACATCGGTCTTGCCACTGCCTTCAAGTAAATGTTTTACTTTACTTGTATTATATATCGGTGGGAATCCGATATACTTTAGCCCCTTAGAAAAATTTTTTCTAATTTTTTTCTAAGGTTCTTTTTTACTTCTTGTTATCGTAAAACTGCGGATCTACAAAGTTTAAGCGATTCATACTATTATAGTAGTTCTGGCTCGCCTTCATCTTGGAAGTGGCTCTGCCAATCTGCTGTCTGCTCTTCTTAAACTGCTTCTCCGCCTGCGTCTTATTGCGCATTCTGGCAGCATTGATGCCTACCACTTTCTCCGTGATCACGGCAATCAGCTCCTGCATCCGTCTGATCTCCTGGCGGTATGCCGACTTGTTGTCAATCAGCTCCTGTCTGATTCTGTCATATACCGCCTCAAATCCCTCATCCAGAAGCTCCAGCTTCTCCGCCAGCTCGCCCATCCTGTCCGCGGAAGCGTCCAGCGCCTCCATATCCAGTTGATCCTGTTTAAACAGAATTTCCTGCGCCTCGTTCTCTTTTATGATCTCATCGAGAATCCGGCTCTTTTTCTCCAGACTCTCCACGAGAATCTGTGCACTGCTCAGACCCATACCGCCACCTCTCTACGCACGCTGATTGTTTTGTCGCATGACTTCCTTCCATGTATCGCGAACGCTTCTTAAATGTGTGTTCACTTCCTCCAAAATCGCCGTGTCTTTCTTGATATTTGCCTGAAGCAGCCGCTGGAGCAGATACACATAAATCCGATCAAAGTCTTCCGCTACCGGGTACTTGTGATCCAGCGTATTGCGAAACTCCTCGATAATGCGCTGCGTCTTCTTAATGTTTAAATGCGCCTTCTCGATTTCACCGTGCTCGATTGAGACGATTGCGATATTACAGAACTTGATCGCCCCCTCATAGAGCATCAGTGTCACCTCCGCCGGGGACGCTGTCAGGATTTTATTTGTTGTGTATTCCGCGAATGGATTACGTGCCGGCATAGCTTTTCTCCTCCTTGATCCTACCTGCCTTTGTTATACGCATCAGCCTCCGAACAGACTCGAAAGCGAGCTGTTCTTGGATTCCAGCTTTGCAAGCGCCGTCTCCATGGCTGAAAATTTCGCATACCACTTATCCATATAAGCATTCAGTTTGTCTTCCTGCTTCTTGATCAGACTGGTATACTCGTCATATTCCTCTTTCATCTTCTTGTCATTGTAGACAGTGAGCGCGCTGCTCATCTTCGTCGGGGACATCTTATCCGCAATCGTGTCGTGCAGTTGGTCAGTCAGACCTTTAAAGAACTCCATCACCTTTTCCG
>CBCOZL010000020.1:0-64106 GCA_965114645.1 uncultured Lachnospiraceae bacterium
TAAAGATTTGCCCTCCCCCTGCATAGCAGGGGGTTTATTTTTGTCTGTGACACAACAAAGGCGGGAAAAAACTCTCAGTGAGCCCTTTTCCCGTCTTAATTATTTTGTCAGATCATCAGTTTACTCATAATCGGCGCCAGCCTGCAGTTCTTTCTCTAAAAACTGCATGATATATGGATTGTTTTCCTCACTCAATGTCGGTTGAAATGCCATGTAGCGGCATTTCTGATACTGCTCTCCATCCAGTGCAAAGGTATAACCCATGACACATTTCGAATTACAGTCATCTGGATTGACGAGCCGTTTGCAGACGGACGCTTTCTTGATTTCTTTTTTTACCTTTTCAGGAAGTGTATCAAGAAAACTCTGGTATTCCTGTAAATGCCCGGGATAAATGCGGAGTTTCATCCCTGTTTTACGCGATACAAATGTTGCCAAAGTCCTTTTGCTGCTGTTTAACACATAGGACACAACATATCCGCTTTTTTGTAATTTTATGTCACACTTACAGCCATTCTCTGTCAGATACTCGTTGATTTGATTTACAAAACGATGAAAACGTTCGTCAACTGTATCCATAAACATATGAAATTTCCCGTCCATAAGCCCTCCGTTATAACACACTGCGCCGATTACCGTATCGACTGCTTTGTCTTCGTTTTTGGATTTTTCTTTTATATTGTAAGGCTTATTTGCAGATGGTTCCTCTCTATCCATGCACGAAAAGGAGAGGCTGCCAAAACTCAAACCATCCTTTCACCGCGATATGGACCACGCTGTATTTACTCAGTTCTCTTCCTCTCCTGTATCTCCTCCACAATCCTGTTATAGGCTTTCTTATTCAGACGGTAAAAGTATAAAACTGCCGCCGTTATGATCCACAGCACACCGGGAACCGTGGTGAAAGAATGTTTGATCACAGCCAGCACCGCGGGGTTCTGCTGTTGATTCGCCACATATCCGAAACTGCCCAAAACGCCTGCCAGAACAGAAGTGCCGATCGCCATGCCTATCTTATTTCCGAGAGAAATAAAGGCGTACTGGAAGCCATCGTTGCGAAGCCCTGTCTTCCATTCTCCATACTCCACACAGTCCGGCACGATGGCGTAAATCGCCGTGTTGAATCCCGAAAAGAAAAACTGTGCCAGACAGGAAAACAGATAAAACGGAACAGGCGATTTCCCAACCGTAAAAAAGTACATACAGAACATGCTGATCCCCGTAAGCAGCGCAAATATAGAGGCGGAACGTCCTTTGTTGTTTGTCAGCCGGAACACCACCGGGAAGCATGCCGCGCCAATGATGGACGGAATAATGATGCAAAGGGAGTAGGTACTGAACAATGCCTGATTCCCCTCCACATAAGTAAAATAATAGAGCGCATCCGCATTTCTTCCATAAAGTGTGATCCCGAACAGAAACTGTCCCGCCACTGCAATCATATACGGTCTGTTTTTGGCAACCGCAGACAACTGTACTTTCAGGGATGTCTTTTCCTTCTCTGGCATCTCCACAACTTCTTTGGTTTTCGCGAAGCAAAAGATATGACATGCCGCAAAAATACATCCGTAAATGACTGCAATCAAAAGGTACCCTCTCTTATCATTTCCCTTTCCAAGCGCCGCAATCAAAGGCACTGTTATGATATTGATAATACCGATGGCAATCATAGCGCTTACAGAACGGAATGTATTAATTTTCGCCCGCTCCTCAATATTTTGTGTCATCGCGCCGCACAAAGTTCCATAGGGAATATTGACACAGGTATAGCCTAATACCAGAATGCAGTAGGTAACCGCCATGTATATGATTTTGGCAGTAGACGACCAGTGGGGATGCGCCCAAAAGGTCAGCATCAGCACAACGGCTGTCAGCGGCGCAGCGATCAGAAGCCAGGGCCGGTATCTCCCCCATCTCGTATGTGTCTTGTCGCTCAGCCCGCCGATGACCGGGTCATTAATCGCATCCCAAAATCTGGAAAACAGCATCAGTCCTGCAACGGCGCTCATCCCTATCCCAAACACATCTGTATAAAATATCATCAGAAAATTTCCCACAAACATCCAACTGAAATTACATCCCACATCCCCCATGCCATAAGCAATCTTACTGAGTAACGGCACTTTTACATCTGTATTTTTCTGCTCCATGATAACCCTCCCGTTCCTGCATCATCAAATTCGATACGTCAATCTCTCCGAAAAGCGCCTACCCGTCAATGCGTATCACGGCTTTTACAATATCAGCCTTATTGTTCACACTGTAGTCCATAGCCTTCTGCACCTCGTCAAGCCCGAAGATATCCGTCACAATGCCTTTTAAGTTTACCTTGCCTGCCGCAACGGCCTCGATTGCCATCGGGTAGATATGGCGGTAGCGGAATACGGTCTTGAAGGTGAGTTCTTTATCCAGTGCAAGACTCATGGGTAATGTCATCTCCCCGCTCTTGCTGTAACCAACCAGCACAATTGTGGCTCCCTTCTTCGTCATATGTATGGTCTGTACCGTGGTCGCCTGAGTACCTGCGGTCTCCACTGCCAGATCACAGCCTCTGCCATCCGTCAACTTCTTCACTGCTTCCACTGCGTCTGTCTGCGCGCCGTTGATGACGCCGTCCGCACCCAGTTCCATCGCCTTCTGAAGTCGTTTCTCCATAATATCAACCACATACACTCTGGATACGCCCATTGCCTTTAAGGCCATCATTGTCACCAGACCGATACAGCCTGCCCCCATAACCACAGCTGTCTGTCCGGCCCCTGCGCCTCCCTGTATGGCGGCATGGAAGCCCACTGCCAAAGGCTCGATCAGCGCACCTTCCATAGTGCTTACGTTATCGGGCAGTTTAAAGCACAGATCCGCTTCGTGCGCCACATACTCCTGGAACACGCCGTCCACCGGCGGCGTTGCGAAAAAGACCACATCGGGGCAGAGATTGTATCTGCCTGTCTTACAAAACTCGCAGTGTCCGCAGGTCCTGCCGGGTTCCAGTGCAACCCTGTCACCGACTTTCAGATGCTTCACATCCTTCCCCACTTCCACAACGGTTCCGCCCGGCTCATGCCCGAGTACGAAGGGCGGCTCCACCACATAATCGCCAATCGCCCCAGTCTCATAATAGTGCAGGTCGCTGCCGCAGATTCCCACATACTCTAACTTTACAAGCACTTCGTTGTCCTTCGCCTGCGGAATATCCCGCTCCTCCATTCCCATTTTGCCGATCCCCAGCATAACCGCCGTTTTCATTTTTCCTTCCATGATTTTTTCTCCTTTTCTTATTTTTCCTCTTTATTTATTACTTTATTAAATAGTTTTATTATGTATCTTATTTTATGTCCGGCAATAAGTTTTGTCAACGGATTTGAAAGAAATCCTGCGCTTTCATCATTTCCACCAAAAGGGCATTCGGACTTTCATTAAAAATGCACACAAAAAAGGAAGTCTCATCTCTGAAACTTCCTCTCATCACCCTGTCACTTAGACAAAACTTATTTTATATCTGACTGACAAAAGTCTCTATCACTTTCAGCGCTGCCCCGAGCGCTGCCGCCGCCACTTTGTAATTGCAGGCTTTCACAAAAGGTTCCTTTTCCCCAAAGGTATTTCGCACGGCCACCTTATTCCATAATTCCTGCAGGTGTGTGCCCATATGGCTTCCCACATAGCCTCCCAAAACAATATCACAGTCCAGAAGCATATGGATATTATTCACTGCGATTGCCAGATAATCCGTATACGAATCCCAGATCTTTGCCGCCTCTGCATCTCCCTGATCCAGCAGGGCAAAAAACCGCTCCAGATTCCCATCCGCCGCATCAGACAGATGCCAGGCCGCACAGTAAGCATCCAGACATCCTCTTTTTTGGCAGTAACAGTTTTCCCCGTCTATCACAACAGTCATATGTCCCACTTCTCCGCAGCGGAAATTCCTGCCCTGTATCAGTTCATTTCCGTTAAAAATCGCGCCGCCCACCGTGTTGCTTAAAGAAAGATAGAAAAAATGTACCGCCCCATCGTGATGAAACCCTTCCGCATATGCTCCCGCATTGGCATCATTGATGAAATAGCACGGATAAGAAAAGAAGGCGCTCACCGCGTCAAAGGGCACCGCTTCTACCCCTAATATATGGGAATACGTTATCATCTCCTGTTCCACATCAATGATCCCCGGAAAGGAGATACCCACTCCCAGAATCTTACCCTTGTCAACGCCGCTTTCTTCCAAAAAAGTCTCCAGTGTTTCACTGGCCTGTCGATAATACGACTCCCCGGAAACATAGGGTTTCGAGATGCGTTCATATTTGAGGATTTCTCCCACAATGTTGGTAAGCGCCATTGTCATGTGGTTTTTGGTAATGTCCAGACCCACCGCCAGCCTGGCATTGACTACTGCCGATAGCGCCTTCGCACGTCTTCCCCCGGTTGACTGCAGTTCCCCCTTCTCCTCCAGCAGCCCTTCCGCCAACAGTTCCTTCGTAATCTGCGTTGCTGTCGGCAGACTGATTTTCAACTGATAGGAAATTTCAGGGTTTGACACCGTTTCCTGTTTACAGATATAGCGGAAAACCTCATTCCTGTTTCTTTTCTTCACCTCAATATTGGTTATTTTCTTCTGATCCACGCCCGTCACCCGCACTTTATTAAAGTATTTTCTAAAGTATAGCACCGGGCTTGCCAAAATGCAACTTTCCACTATCTGTTTTCATCATATCACCCGAAAGAGGCGGTCAATTCGACAATCTTATCCACCGCCGTCTTGTTGGACACAATGGAGACTTCGGGAAATTGTTTGTAGTTTGGCAGCATCTCCAAAATCACATAGTCGTCATATCCTATGTTGTGCAGAGCGCGCGCGGTCTCCTTAAAGTCCACATCCCCTGCAAACAGATCCACAAAAGCCCCCAGTCCCGCCTGGGAAGTGCGGTAATCGGATAGATGGATCTTTTTGATATGGTCACCTAAAATTTCTATCCAGTCACCGGGATAGCCGATATACATAATGTTCCCCACATCGAAATAGACGCCGACGTGAGTGGATCCCACTTCCTCGATCAGCCGCTTCACTTCCAGAGGCGATAACAAAAAACGGTTCCACACATTTTCTATGCCGATATTGACGCTGGCTTTCTCCGCTTCTTTGGCTAAAGTCTGCAGGGCTGTGCGGCATCTGTCATAGGCCAGATCATATCTGACCCGTTCCGGCTTTGATGCAAAGTCGCATCCCACATAACCCGGAACGACCAGAATCGTATCTGCACCCAGCAGGTGGGCTGCCTCTATCTGCTTTTTCACAATATCCAGCGCCCTCTTCGCGATTCCGGCATCATTGGAGACCAGATTATTTTCCCAGAGCGCCCAGACACCCACGCTTGGTATTTCCAGTCCGTGGCTGTCTGCCAGATTTTTCATTTCTTTGATTTGCGCGATGGTTGTATCGGGATTCAGATATCCGCTTTCACTCATAACAGGCTCCGCCCCGTCATATCCCGCCGCCTTTATTTTTCCAAACACATCATCCAAATCCGCATCTTCCGTAAAAGAAAATAAACTGACTCCTGTTTTCATCCTGCCCTCCCTGATTTCGTTTTGCTGACTCTCTTCACGCTATGCATAGGAAACTTTCACTTTTTCCCCTGTCTCCAGGGATGTGCGTATCGCTTCTATGGTGCAGAGCACGTTCCTGACATCCTCCATGCAGATGATTTCAGACTCCCGATCCTGTTCCACGCAGCTTAAGAAATGAAGCAGTTCCGTCTCGTAGGCATCTGTTTCATCCAGAGGAAGCACCGTTGTGACGCCGTCTTCATAGACTCTTGTCTCCCTCTTTGCACTTCCCACATCCTCCAAATTGGCCCCCGCTTTCATTATGTAATCGTACACCTTTTTCCCGCCAACCAGACGAAGCTGCATGGTAAAAGGATACCCCTTTGCCATTTCGATGATGCCCTCTACGGACGCACTGATTCCATTCGGAAAGCTCAGAACACTCATCACATGGTTCCAGCAGCCGTACTCATTTTTTTGTCCCACTGCGTACGCATATTCCGCTTTCCCGAGCAGATGGCAGATGTAATCCACATCATGTAAATGCAGATCCAGCAGGCCGCCGCCGCTGTTTTCCACCCGCTTATACCATTCGCTCCAGGCCGGATGCTCTGACAGTCTCGCCGCATAGACTGCTTTTAAATCACCAAGCTCACCGCTCTCATATTTCTGTTTCGCCGTCACATATTCTGGCCAGAAACGCACGACCTGGCCCACAAACATTTTCCTGCCGCTCTGTTTTACGGCGTGAATCATTCCATCCAGCTGCTTGACCGAGAAGGTGACCGGTTTTTCACAAAAAACATGTTTTTTATGTTCTGCCGCGATCAGCGCATACTCCTCATGCAGAAAGGTTGGCACACAGATATCGATCACATCCGTCTCGCACTGCTCCAGCAGCGTTTCGATCTCCTCAAAATATGCGCACTGAAATTCCTGTGCAAACTGCTCTCCAAGCGCTCTGTTTTTATCACACAGTGCAGCCACTTCGGCATTTTGCGTTTTTGCATAAATCTGTGCGTGAGTTCTGCCCATAAATCCGGCCCCTATAATTGCTATTTTAATCACGTCCACCCCTCCTGTTATTTATTTTTCTTCATATTATTTAAATTGCTGAGCACTACCGCACATACGATAATCGCCCCGGTAATAATCGTCTGGATGTATGTTTCCACCTGCAGAATATTCATGGCATTGCTGATGACGCCCATCAAAATACATCCCAGGAATGCGCCCGAAATCGTCCCCTTTCCGCCGTCAAAAGTGACACCTCCGATAATCGCCGCGGTCAGGGCATTCGTCTCATAGCCGGTTCCGGCATTGGCCGTGATCGAATCAATTCTTGCCGAAAAAATGATCGCTGCCACAGAGCAGAAAAATCCGGCGATTCCGTAAATGATTACTTTATATTTTACGACATGAACCCCCGACAGAAAGGCATTTTTCTCATTGCCGCCAAGAGCAACGATACGGCGTCCGAATTTGGTTCTGTTCATAATCACATAAGATACCAGCACCATCGCCATAAGGACGAACAGCATGACAGGAAACACATTAAAAAGTTTGGTCTTTCCGATGGCATTAAAGGCGCCGCCAAAACTCATAATCCTGCCGCCCGAGATCGTAAGCGCAAGGCCATAAAACATCTGGCTGGTTCCCAGCGTAATGATGAGTGGAATACACTTACTTTTGGCAATGACAACACCGTTTAAAACACCGCACAAAGTGGCGGTTATCATACCTGCTGCCACTGCCAGCGCCACATTTCCATTCCCGCTGATGATCTGTGCCATCACCACGCCCGACAATACCATAATGTTGCCGATGGAAAGGTCAATGCCGCCGCTGATCAAGAGCATACTCATGGCCATCGTCAGAATACCGATGACCGATATCTGCTGGAAAATGGTGATCAGGTTTTTCACCGCTATAAATCTTGGATTGATCATCGCCACAATGGCGACAATGGCCACAATCACAAGGCTGAGCAAGATTCTTTGGTCCTTTAAAATGGTTACTCTATTTTTCATATTTTTTCACTCCCAACGCCTGTTTTATAATATTTTGTTCTGTGATGTCTTCTCCCGCCAGTTCTCCGTCAATGCCGCCGTCCCTGATCACAAGCACTCTGTCACTCATGGAAATCAGTTCCGGCATATCAGAACTTACCATGATAATGCATTTCCCCTGCTTTGTCAGTTTTGACATCTGCTTATAAAACTCTGCCTTGGCATTGATGTCAATTCCCCGTGTCGGTTCGTCAAAAATATAGATTTCCTGTTCGATAAAGAGCCATTTTGCCAAAACCACTTTCTGCTGGTTACCGCCGGACAGATAAACTGCTTCTGTCCAAAGGGAGGGCGTTTTTACGCGTAGGTCGGCGATTAATTTTTCAACATAGGGAGGAAATTTCTTAATCTGGATAAAGAATCCTTTTATTTTATCCCGCAGTCCGATGATCGTGACATTCTCAAGCACGGAATTATGGAGCATCAGCCCCAGCTGCTGTCTGTCTTCCGTGATGTGGGCAAATCCTTCCCGGATGCCGTCCCGGGGATTTCTGATCTCAACCTTCCTGCCGTGTATCCTGATCTCCCCGCCATATTTGCTGTCCGCCCCGGTTAGCGCGCGTACAATCTCCGTTCTTCCCGCGCCGACCATTCCTGCAAATCCTACGATTTCTCCTTTTCTCACCTGGAAACTGATCTTAGGACTGTCCTTCTTTAACTGGAGATCCTTTACCTCCAGAAGCACTTCCCCGATCGGCTGCTTTTCCTTCTGATAAAAGGTGTCGACCGGGCGGCCTACCATGTCTGTGGTGATTGTCGCTATCGGGATATCACGGGTTTTGTTCTGATAAGTATTGACAACCGCGCCGTCGCGTATCACCGTCACCCTGTCCGCTATCTGCTGTATTTCATTTAGGAAATGGGAAATATAAATGATGCTGATTCCCTTTTCCGATATTGTCTTCGTTAATTTTAATACTTTTGCCGCATCCTCCACGTTAAACATGGAGGTAGGCTCATCCATGATCAGAACCTTTGGTTCCACCGACAAAGCCTTTAGTATTTTTACAAACTGCTGATCGGAAACAGAAAGGTTTTCTATCTTAGTCAGCGGATTCATCTGTATCCCCAGCTCTTCGATCTGCCTTTGTGTTTCTTCCAGCATTTCTTTGAATTTCACAAACCCAAAGCGGTTCGCCTTTTCATTTCCCACATAAATGTTTTCTACCACGTTCATGCTCGCAACCAGATCGTTTTCCTGATAAACAATGTTGATTCCCAGTTCTTTTGACAGGTTGGGCGTGAGCGTTTCATAGGATTTCCCCTCCACTTCTATGCTGCCCGAGGTAGGCCGGTATGCGCCGCTTAGGACTTTCATCAGCGTAGATTTTCCGGCGCCGTTTTCGCCCACCAGACAATGGATTTCTCCCCGGTACAGGTCAAAGGTAATGCCCGACAATGCATAGACACCAGAAAACTCTTTCTTGATTTCATTCATTTTTAAAATCGGATTGTTGTTGTAATCAATATCCACCATTCTGCCTCCTGTTACAAGTTCCTACCTAGCAGGAACTGCCCCAAAGCCGACTGGCTTTGAGGCAGCTTTGTTGTGTCATCGTTTATTTTCCTGATACGAATGCATATGCCGCTTCATAGTCATCCCAGGCAATAAATTCATCCAACTTATCCGCAGATACCGGAATGATCGGCAGTGAGATAAACTGTTCCGGCGTTTTGCCTTCCACCACCACATCATATAAATTCTGGAATGTCTGCACGCCCTGGATGGAAACCGGCGCTGTCATGTTCGCCGCTTCAATGCCGTCCTGCAGCATTTTGTAATCATCCGGCGATCCGCCTGTGGATACGATCGGAATATTCTCCATCCCTGCATCCTGCAATGCCTGGTAGCAGCCCTGAGCCATCATGCCGTTGTTCGCAAAGATATAATCAAACTCTTCTCCCGATGCGATCAGATCCGTTGTCACGTTATATGCCTTGTCGGTTAACCAGTCGCCGTGCAGTGTCGCCACGATTTCCACCTGATCACCAAACTCTTCTATGGCACGGTCTACTCCTTCCTGGTATTTCTCATACACGCCTGCACCCTGCTGTCCTGCGCAGAAGAATACTTTTGCATTCGGATGTACTTCTGAAATATATTTGATCGCTTCATATCCGATCTGGTCATATTCGCAGGCAACACTGGCGATATAGTCTCCCGGATCCTCCACATCCATCTTGAAGTTTTCTACGGTCACCGGGATTCCCGCTTCATTCGCCATTTTTACAAGCTGTGCGCCCTGCTCGGTAGAAATCGGGAAAATGGAAATTCCGTCAACCCCCTGCTGGATTAAAGATTCCATTGCAGTCACAGATTCTTCCAGACTGTTTTTAGAATCTAACACAACGGTCTCCACTTTTACCCCTGCCTGTGTCCCGGCATATTCAAACGCTCTGGCTGAATACTCATTCCAGATGTCCGTCATATCATAAGCGATATATCCGAAGGTATAGCTGTCCTTTGCCGCCTCCTGCGTCTCTTCCGCCTCTGCTGCAGGCGCCTCCTCGCTCTCCGCCGGGGTCTCTGCTTCTGCCACGGGTGTCTCCTCCGTCACTGCCGGGGTTTCTGCGGGCGCTGCCGGTTCACTGGCGCCTCCGCATGCCATCAGCGAACATGCCATTGCTGCGCTGAGTAATACTGCTGTCATCTTTTTCATTTTTTGTCCTCCTGTATTCTTTATTTTCAAAAACACTTTCGTGTCTTTTGAACCCTTATATCTCAAATCCTTTTTCCTTTAAGTACTGATAAGAATCCGCAACTGCCTGGTTGATCTCCCCGATGTCTTTTGGCCCTTCTTTCGTAAATTCAATCTCTATGCTGAACGGACATCCATTTTTATTGTTCTCCAAATTCTCGAAAATCTTCGGAAAATCCACCGTTCCCTTACCAAGCGCCGGAAAATCCCACTCCCGCTGTTCGCCGCGCTTATCTTTCAGATGCATATAGGCAATTTCATGGATGCAGTTTTGCATGTCCTCTTCGGGCTTTACCCCGCCGTAAAAAATGGCGTTTGCCGTGTCGTAATTGATACGCACATGCGAAGAACCAATCAGATCCACAATTTCTTTTAAAATCTTTCCGCTGCTGTGCTCCCCGTGAATTTCCAGCACAAGCGTCATGTCCGCATCTTCCAGCAGCGGAATGATCGATTTGATATTTTCCGCCAAAATTTCATTGCCCGCCGTCTCTTTATCTTCCAGATGGGCTTCCCCCACGGAAGAAACGATATAATCACATCCGAAAAACCTGGCCAGCTCTATATTTTCCACAAAATCCTTCATTCTTTCCCGATCCATCAGATTGCAGTGCCCGCTCAGCGCAAAAGGGATGAGAGAAAGATCCCGCATTTTCTTTTTTAAGCCGGTCAGGTAAGAAAAAGACTGTGTCGGAAAAACATGCTCGGTCCATCCTTTCGTTGCCGTAAGTTCCACATAGCGAAACCCTGCTTTGTGTATCCCCTCCAATGCCTCCTCAATCGGATAGCCGTGATAACAGTTTGAATTGACACCGATCATCCGTTTCATTTCACATTACCTCCTCTGCCGCTTTTCTCAATAAAGAAATAATTTGTCTGTCATATCTTCCAAAAATTTATAATGCATGTCTATATAATACTTGGCCGCGCCTTGTAAAAGAGCTTCTTCCTTCAGCCTGGTAAAGCGGATGTCAACCTTAGAGACAAACTGCTGAAAACCGGTTGCCTTTACATTCTCCTGTAAGTCCTGTAAAAAAATGTCCCCCAGCTTTCTTCCCATGCCTCCGATGACAACACTTTCCGGATTAAACATGGCAATTAGGTTGCCCAGCGCATAGCTTAAATCCGCCGCCAATACCTCTACCATTTTTAAAGCATCCTGATTTCCCTCTGCCGCCAGATTCCCCACATCTTTAAAAAGAATTGTGGCAAGATCCTGAAATGCACTTTCCGCATGACATTCCCTGGCTATCTTTGCCAGCGCAAGCTCGCCGATGCGGTTTTCCAGACAGCCCCTGTTCCCGCAGACGCATTTCTCTCCATTCTTATCCACTGAAAAATGTCCGAACTGCGTTCCCATGCCGGTGGCTCCCTTTAAGATATTTCCCTCATATACAAGCGCCGCACCGACACCTTCATTCATATTCAGATATACATAATTTCTTCCCTTCATGTCGCCAAATGCGTTTTCCGCATAGGCAAGGCACGCGGTATCATTGAACACTGCCAGCGGGTACTCCTGTATTCTTGCCCGCAGTTCCTGGATTACCTTTTCTTTCTCATCCAGCGTAAGCACCATAGAAATGATTTCTTCCTGTTCGCTGTCTATCATACCCGGAACTACCAGACAGATCCCCAATATTTTTTTGCTGCCGCAGCGGCGCTCGATACATTCCTTAATCTGCTGCTCAATCTGTACGGCATAGTTTTCGCCGATCTTTACTTCCGTCTCACTCACATGCTCCACCTCAAAGGAGGAGGTTACGATCGCCGTTTCCAAAATTCTTTTCCGCCAGTTAATCACCAAAAAGCAGTTCCCATCGCTGTTTACCACCAGACTGTTTGGCTTTCTGCCCTGCCTGTTGCTCTCCACGCTGCCTTCGTCTGTCACATACCCTTCGTGGATCAGCTCATCGACCAGCGCCGATACCGTCGTTTTGCTCAAATTCGTGACATTTGCCAGTTGGATCCTCGAAATGCCCGGATCTGCATTAATCAGCATATAGATATTCTTCTTGTTTATGGCTTTGATTGTTTGCTGGCTGTATACACCCATGTTTTCCTCCAAACCGCCCGAAAATACCTTTCAGACTTTTCCCTTTTCTTTTACACATTATTAGTTTGTCCAGTGACCTTACTAATTAACTAGAGATTATCACACCTGCATAATAAATGCAATATATTTTTTATTTTTTTGTCAACATTTTACGTTTTCACACTTTCCTGTCAGAAAAAAGGAGCCATCCGGCCCCTTTCTCTCAGTCCCTGTCATACAGTTTTTCTACTTCCGCCTCATAGGCGGCTTCTGTCCTGGCATCAAATAAGACCCATTCTACAAGGTCAAAGCTGCTCTCGTTTTCCTGCAAAAAACGATTCACCGTCCGAACCGCAGTCTTTGCGGCCAGCTCCACCGGGAATCGGTATACCCCTGTCGATATGGATGGGAATGCGATTGTGCGGATCCCCTGGGCGAGCGCGATCTGCATGGAATGATAATAGCAGTCTGCCAGCAGCTCCTCTTCCCGGTTCCCGCCTCCGCTCCAGATCGGTCCCACCGTATGGATGACATACTCGCAGGGAAGCTGGTAAGCTTTCGTGAGTTTTGCCTGTCCTGTTTCACAGCCGTGCAGCGTCATGCACTCTGCCAAAAGCTCCGGCCCTGCCGCCCGGTGAATGGCCCCATCTACCCCGCCGCCTCCCAGAAGAGAGTTGTTGGCAGCGTTGACGATCGCCTGCACGCCTGTGATCTTTGTGATGTCTCCTCGTGTGGTTTTGATTATGCGCATGTGATCACCAATCCCTTTCTCAAATAAAATCATATATCCCTGAGCGCGTCAATGATATTCTCTTTCCTGATTTGATTGGCGGCATACAGCACCGTAATAAAAACGATGCAGAATACGCCAAGTATACTGACGCTCATACTCTTCCACGGAAATTGATAGGCAAAGCCTTCAAGCTGTTCGATCCCCACCATTCCCTTGTAGATCAGCCATGAGAGGACGCCGGCAGCCGGCACGCCAAACATGAGGGTACGCATCCCGTAAAAGAAACATTCAAAATACATCATTCGGTTAAATCCCCGTTCCGACATCCCAACGGAACGCAGCATGGCGAGTTCCCGTCTCCTGATGCGGATATTCGTTGAAATGGTATTGCATACATTGGCCGCCGCAATCAACGAAATCATGGCGGCAAATGCGTAAGTGAATACATCCACAACAAAAGTTGCGCTGCGGAACAAGTCAACTGCCGAAGACAAGTTGATCAGTGTATATTCACAGGCAGTTCCCGCGTCTGTGATCTCTGACTGGAGCCGCACCATCGTCTGTGAGGGTGCATCCGTCCAGAAAGTCAGGCCCGATTTGGATGTTCCCTCCAATCCGTCAAATGCACGGTTCATGGACCACGGGACAACCATTAGAAATAAATATTGCGGCTTAGTATCATAAGTCAGCATATCCAGAGGATAGTGATCCACCACAGTGGCATTGATCCGTTTACCCTCTCCTGTGGAAGCGTAAAGAACAAACGTCATTTCCTGTCCCGTGAAAAAAGTCTGATGCGCTGCCGTGTCTGCCATAAGCCCCAGAACCTTTGCATCCTGCCCGCTGTACTCTTCCACAGAAAATCCAAGGCTTTCTATAAATTCAAAATATACCGCGTCTTCAATAAACTGGACATAGATTGGTATGTTACAGTCCGCCTGAAACCGGCCGCCTGCAAAATCATCGGGAAGCCCTTCCACTGTGCCGGAATAGAGGAAGTCCGCCTGCCATGTGCTCTTGCTGACCCCATCCACCTTCTTTAATCTGTCATGCAGCGCAAGGAGTTCTTCCTTTGGCATCTCTTCTGCCTCAAACAAAACATCCCCGTCAGCCTCCACCGTTAATTCCTTTGCGATTCCTTTCAAAGTGCCGCCAAAGGCATTACCTGTTACAAACAGCACAACACTCAGTGTCAGAGATAATATGACACTCTGATAACGCCGTCTGTTCCTGCGAAAATTTTTGAGCGCAAGCATTCCCTCCAGACCATAAACACGGCTGGAAAATCTGGAAATCTTAACATCCTTTGCCTCACTTTTAATTTCGTCTGTCTGGCGGATACATGTCATCACCGGGACAGACGCCGCTTTTTTTGCCGGAATATATGCGGAAATCAATATGGTGATCAGACTGACTGCAATTGCTGCCGCAAGCGCCGGTACAGACACCGATAATTCCAGCTGCGCACTGCTGGCGGCAATGGTGGCAAAGTTTTTTTCAACAACAGGAAGCGTTGCGGCCACAATCCCGATGCCGGCGGCCACGCCGGGCAAAATACCGAGCGCGCCGATGCAGAGACCTTCAAACAGGACAGCGCTTTTCAGCTGCCTGGCGGTGGCTCCCACTGACATAAGAATGCCAAACTGATGAACACGCTCATTTAGGGAAATATAAAAAGAGTTGTAAATCAGAAAAACGGAACCGATCATAATAATGGCAGTTAATATTCCCCCCACCGCAGACATAACCGTATTGAACAATGTGTTATCCGAAGCCCCATAAAAACGCAGTACCTCTTCGTTCATAACAAAAGGAGCGGTACCCGAAAAACGGTTTCCATATGCTGTCACTTTTCGCGGACTGTCCAGAGTGAGAAACAGGCTGAAACGTCCCTCCCCCGCAGAATCCGATCTCGTGATCAGTGTATACCCCGGTGCGTCATGCTCTTCAAATCTGGCTCTTTCGTAAGTCCCTACAACCGTATACTTCTTTTCTTCCGCAGCGTTTAAAGTTTCGCCGCCCCTGTATGGATCGTGCTGTGTCAATCTGTCCCCGCCGGCTTCCCGATTACCGACTGCTGCGCGGAACGTCTCCCCTATCGGGATCCTCACACCCGCCTTGATGGAAATATGACTGGGAATGATGACTTCCGTATCATTCTGCGGAAGTCTGCCGGAAATCAGTGTCACCGGCAGCTTTGCAAAGGTTTCGTCCGTAAAACCGGCGACAAACAGATACGGTTTTTCTTCGCTTTTTGCGCCGTCCAGCATGGCATATCCGATATTTTCAAATGTCACTGCATCCGTAACCTCAGCATCTGCCGCCCTCTCCTGCACAAAGTCTGCATCCACATCCACAAAATTCAAATACCAGTTTCCGCATTTCGCTATCGAGCTATTGATCAAATATTGTAGGAGAGACGTTCCAAAAGTGGCGACAGCCGTAAATAAGGCGGCTGACAGCGCCACACCGATTACTGTCACAAGTGTACGGCTGCGATTTTTCTTTAATTCCTGTAAGGCGGCCTTATGGAAAATGTTCATAAACGCGCCACCTGCCTCTCATCCCTTACCACTTTTCCATCCGCAATGCCGATAATACGGTCTGCCTGCAAAGCGATGTTTTCATCGTGGGTAACAATAACCAAAGATTGGCGGTATTTGCGATGGCTCTCTTTTAAGAGCCGGATAATTTCCTGGCCATTACGGCTGTCCAGACTGCCTGTGGGTTCGTCTGCCAGGCACACTTGCGGAGCATTCATCAACGCCCGTCCAATGGCGACACGCTGCTGCTGTCCACCCGAAAGCTGATTGGGCAGATGCGTCCTTCTGTCCTGCAGTCCCAACAGCTCCAGCAGCTCTTCCAGCCGTTCCCGGTTAACCTTTCTTCTATCCATGAGAACAGGCAGCGTTATATTCTCTACCACATTGAGCGTAGGTATCAGATTGTGGAACTGATAGATCAGTCCTACCTGCCGCCTGCGGAATATGGCAAGCTTTTCACTGCTCTGGGCATATACATCCTGCCCATCCAGATAAATCTTCCCGCTTGTCGGAACGTCCACCCCTGCAATCGCATGGAGCAGAGTCGATTTCCCAGAACCCGAAGCGCCAATAATAGCTGTAAAATCACCTTTTTCGATATTCAGGGAAACATGATCCAGCGCTGTGACCATATTTTCATGCTTACCGTAGACTTTACACAAGTCCTCAATTTTCAAAAACTCCTTCATATGAGCCTCCTTTGCCTTTTACCAACGGATGACTGTTACAATCCGGCATCCGCTGTCTACTCATAATGATAAGATTTTGAACTTACTATTCGGTGACTTTTTTGTGACTGATCCGTCACATTTCAATCAGAATGCTGACCCTTTAAAAAGCGGACGGAAAATACGGCTCCGCCCTGCGGATCGTTCCTGGCCAAAATTGTTCCGCCCTGCTGCATGATAATGGTCCTGCAAAGAGCGAGGCCGATTCCATATCCCGCCGCATCCGCATCTTTCCCCCGGTAAAACCGCTCAAATATATGCGGTAACTCTTCCTTTTCAAACCCTGCTCCATCATCGTGAAATGTAATCTCTGTAAAAATCGGATTATCCACACAGGTAATTTCTATTTTTCCGTCTTCGCCTACGCTCTCCATACTGTTTTTAATCAGATTCTGAAACGCTTCTGAGAGCCATCTGAAATCTCCTAAAATCCCGGCCTTCTCTGGTATGTCGGTCTGTATCTGAATCTTTTTCAGTTCCATTGCAATCAGGAACGGACGAAGTGAAGCTGCCATCAGACTGCTGATACAGATCCAATCCCTTTCAAAACTCACGATTCCTGCGTCCAGACGGGATAACTTTAACAGGGAAGAAAGCAGAAAATCCATCTGCCCAAACAATTCCCCGGTTTCTCTGAGCAATGCTTTTTGCTCTTCTTTCTCCGTATCTTTTTCTAATAATGACAGGATAATATGCACCGATGTAAGAGGGGTGCGAAGCTGATGTGAAATATCTGCAAGGGAATCTGCAAGATGCTTTTTTTCTCTTTTTAACGCCTCATTCTGCTCGCGGATGCGCAGCGTCATTTTGACGATCTCGCTCTGTAAGATAGAAAGTTCGCCCTCCTCAGCTTCACTGATACACAGATGTTCCGAATTGTGCAGTACCAGATCAATCTGCTCAGACAGCCGTTCTATTTTCCTGTAGCGTGCCCTCGTGAACAAATAGAATAGGATGCCCAGCAGACAGGCCTGAATCAATATCAGCGTTCCCGTCATCATGCCGGCCTTAAATCCCGCCATTGCCACAATAAAAACAATCATCAAAAACAGAACTGCAAACCGCCGTATTTCTTTATTCCGAAACATAACCGTCTCCCAGCCGATAGCCTATCCCATGAACTGTCAGTATCATCTTTGGGCTGGCCGGATCATCCTCCATTTTTTCCCGCAGCCTCTTAATATAAACCGTCAGCGTGTTATTATTAACAAACTGGCCTGCGGCGTCCCACAGCTCATCCAAAAGTCTGTCCCTCGTCAGAATATTCCCGGGATTATTGATAAATATCAGCAACAGGCGGTACTCCAGCGCAGAAAGGTATATTTCTTTCCCATTCTTTTTGACAAGGCCGCTGACTGGATCCACAAAAATCCCATTTCTGTCAAAACATGCAGGCTGACAGTCCGTTTTCCGTAATGCGGCTCTGATTCTTGCGATCAGCTCCCGCGGTCTGAACGGTTTTGTAATGTAATCGTCCGCCCCCATATTCAGCCCCGTGACAACACTGGACTCATCCCCGGAGGCCGTCAAAAAGATAACCGGGATATTCTGTGTCTGCTGGATTTCTGTACATACAGCAAAACCATTCCCGTCAGGAAGCGAAATATCTACCAGCGCCATGTCAAATCTGCTTTCCGCAAGCATAGCGGATGCTTCCCTCTGTGTGCCAGCGTGGCCGACCGCAAATCCCTCCGACTGGAGCAGACGCATTAAGTTTTTGGCGATGGTCTTATCATCTTCGACTAAACATATTTTTTTACGCAAACCGCTTACTCCTGCTCCAAAATCCTACCTTTTTCCTCTGCTGATACAAGTAGTATTTCAGTGATCTATTCCTCTTTATCCATAACGACCGCAACAAATTTTGCCATCAGCGGAATATAGGTGACTGCAAAAACAGCCGCAGCAGCGTACCCTGCCTGCTTTCTGTTCTTTTGCGGTATTCTCATCCCGGCCAGAATCCCTATTGAGAAAAGGCAGAGCTTTATCATGGCCAGATCCTTCCAATCACTTCTCTCCAAATATTTCGCTGCATAATCAAACAATTTTTTCATTCTCATTTTCTCCTTTCTGATCCGCTTAACCCATTTTTTCTTCCGTGTTTCACCCTGCAGAGGACGCCTGCTTTTTTTGCCGCTTATCCTCATACATCATCTGGTCCGCCACATCCCGGAATCCCTCATCCGTCAACGGACAATACCCTATGGCATAACTGATCGGAACTGCACTGGACTGATTATAAGACCTGCACCGCTTTTCCAGATCCTGTACAAAGATCTCTGCATCTTTCTCATGCAGCACGGCAAATTCATCTCCGCCCTGTCTGTAGGCTCTTCCGTCATCCCCAGCCGCATCGGCCAGCAGACGGGCAAATCCCTGTAACAATTTATCCCCGGCAGAATGGCCTATGGTGTCATTCACCAGTTTCAGCCCATTCAGATCCTCCGTACAGAAAGAAATAATATTCCTCATACAATGCTTACTTTACTACGCGGTTATTACCTCACTTCTTTAGGGGTAAGTAAAAGCAGTCCTCTCTTTCATTTTTGCATACCATTTTTTGACTTATATATTTTTTCTAATCTGATTATATATGGCGCTTCCTTTCTTTTGTCCGTATTTTGCAACAATCGCTTTATAGATTTGCTGCTTTCCGTTCTTAACTCCAAGATTTTTTACAGCCGTGGATGCCGTATACGCAACGATATCATTGGAATATCCCGCTTTGCTTAGCAGCTTCATAATCGCAACATTAGTCGCTGTTCTATCCTTTGCTGCTGCCGTTGGCATCTTATTCTGTGAGAATATATCTCCCTCATATTTTGACAAAACCGGTTTCATTGCACGATACACCTCAAGATAATTCGGGCAATGATCTCTCAACGCATTATGGACTTCGACAAGCATATGTTCATCGCCGTAAAGTCTTGATGCAATCTGCGCAGCAGTATTCGCTACAGATGCACTAAATCCGGCACGTTTTACTGCCTGCATGGTTTCCGAATTGAGTTTTGTCTTTTGGGTTCCGACAACCGTAATGTTGGGTTTTTTCTGTATTACAGAATGCCTGCTTTCCGATGATTTTCTGATTGCTGTTTTCTTTCTAATCTGCTGCACTCTTGATGCCGTAATGCCTGTCGTTTCTTCCCAAAATGCTACCACATTGTCAAAATCTGTATCCTTACTGACTATTACAGCGTTACAGTTTTTCCCTTTTTTACCTGCCAAATACCCTAAAAAAGATACGATATGCATATCCGCAGACTGTTTTCCTACCGGCACTTCTATCATCTTAAGTTCCGCACCGCCGTGGTCAGAAATTTCGCTCATATCAATACTTTTGGCATTTTTAGTAAAAAATATAAAGATGTGGTCTGTCTTTCCCAGCTCCTCACACCCATTAAGACCATCACAATGTACATTTTCATAATCGACTAAATAATAGGTTTCTATTATTCTCACCTTCTCACCATAGAATTGTCTCTAAACTTCATTACTGCTTATTCGATATAATCCGCACTTCCTGCCGTCCTTTTTTATACGTCACATCCCGGTACTCCGAATGCAGCACCTCGCGTACGCCATTTATGATTATCACACACCCCACATTCGAGGTACCGTTTACCACAATTTTTCCGTCCGCCGAACGCCTGTTAATGTCAATCATCTGTTCCCGTTTCGCACAAATCTCCTTCAGTTTCAACTGATAGTTGATCTTTCGGCGCATCTGCTCCGCTTTCTGCTGGTTTAGTTCTGGCGCGGCGGGCTGCGACTTTAACTGATAGGAAATACGGTCAAGAGCGTTCTCCGCATCTTTCATATTCTGCTCATATTCTTCCGTCAGACGGTCGATTTCCCCCATCTTTTCCTTAAACTCACAGTCCAGACCAATCACTAACTGAGTCGTCACCGCTGCGCGGTTTCCGATGGAGGCGGCGGTAATCAGTTCCACCGCCGTGACACTGCCGCCGATGATGGTACCCCGGTTCCCGGCTATCACCACGCTCTGCCCCGACTCCACTTCACAATTTAAGATCGCGCCTGTATTTACTTCATTGCCGGCATAAACCTGTGTCTGCTCCAAAAAGCGCGCCATCACATTGCGCCCCGCGCGGATAACGCCGTTTCCCGAACCCTGCATACCGTTTTTCAGTATCACATCTTTTCCCGCAAAAAGATGCGCCGTCTCCACATGCCCGTTGACGGTAATCGTCCCGGTCGTTTTCAGTGTCACCCCTGCAAATACATTTCCCTGCACCAGCACATCCCCGTGAAAATCCACATCTCCTGTGGCCGCATCCAGATTGCCGTCTATCGCGTAGATCGGCGTAACCGTCAGGCATTTCCCTTCCAGCGTCACATTGCCTTCCGTACTGGCAAAATACTGACAGCCGCTTTCATCCGGCTCACAGCGCTTACACTGAAGGGGCTGCAGCTCCTTTCCCTCGTAGGCTTCCATGATATTTCCATAAACGTCCCTGCCGACTACGGCAGGAAGAACGGCGTGATAAGTGGCAAGAAGCTGTCCCTTGGTCACAAGCTCCATTTTCCCCAGCACGTTGTAATCCACGGAGCCGTCCGGGAGAATAATCGGTCTCGTCTCCGGGTAGGGATTAAAATGGTATTCAAAATAACCGTCACGGCCATCCTTCCTGGCAGTTCCCTGCGCCACGAAAACCTCTTCGTAATTCAGCTTTCCCTGCGCAAGCTCTTCCACCGCTTTCTCCTTGATGCCGTAAGCAATTCCGTTTTCCTGTAACAGATCCCGGATCTCCTTCTCTGTAAAACGGCGGTATAAAATGAGAAAAGCTTCCATGCGCGTCTCACTGATCCGCAGAAGATAATCCGGCCCGTTGATAATAATCGGATTGCCATGGACAATTTTTGCACGGGAATACCCGGTATCTTCTCCGGCCTCCTGTGAGCTGCGCTTTGCGCCCCTCCTTTGGGTACCCATTCTCTCCTCCGGCGAAAGAAACATCGTTTTTTCCATTCCGTTTCTCTCGGGCGTCCTCTGTTCCATCTCCGCCATAGGCTCCCCCGCGCGGTTTTTCTGTTCCTTCTTCTTTTTCTTTTCCGTCTGTCTCAAAAATCCCATATGCCCAATCACTCCCGCCGCAATACTCCGACATTTGCAATGTTCATAACGCAGCCTGTATTTCTAAAAATTGTAGCACATAGTACGGGAAAGTGCAATTCTACAGTCCGATCCAGACGTCCGATTTACAAGCGAAACACAGCTTCACCCATCCAGCCCTGGTCTTTGCTTTTACTACTCAATACCCATATCTCTTTCTATACTTCAAAAACAAGCATGCGGACAGGACAAGAGCCATCAGTTCCGCCGCCGGCGTGGCCAGCCAGATCCCGTTCACGCCAAAAATCAGAGGCAGTACAATCATGGTGATCAGCATAAAGACAAAGGATCTTGAAAACGCGAGCACCGCTGAAACCACGCCGTTTGACAGGGCGGTAAACATACCGCTGGCAAAAATGTTAAAGCCGATAAACAAAAGTGCGATGGTACAGATTCTGTTACCCGTCACTGCCAGCTCATACACCGGGTTATCCGGGCGCACAAACACGGACACAAGCGGTCTTGTCAGCAGAAAAGAAGCCGCAGCGGTCGCAAGGGAAATCGCCGCAATCACTCTCATACTGACTGCCACAAGCTTTTTCAGCTTTCCGTGATTCTGTTCCCCATAGTAATAACTGATCATGGGCGCCACGCCATAAGAATACCCGGTATACAGGGAACTTGCAAACATCAGCACATACATGATAATGGTAACCGCCGCCACACCGTCTTCACCCACATAGCGCAGCATTGTCCAGTTGAACATCATGGTAATAATCCCCGTGACAAGCGCTGTTGCCATCTCTGAACAGCCGTTTGCCGCCGCGTTCGAAAGAACCTTCCATCGAAACGCCGGCTTCCTGAAATGCAGCAGACTCTTTTTCCGGCCAAAAACAAACAATCCCACAACCGCCGTCACAGAATAGCCAAGCCCCGTTGCAATTGCCGCCCCGCTGATTCCCATGTCAAAAACGGCGATAAGCACATAGTCGAGCGCCATATTTAAGACGCCGCCTGTCACAGAGCAGATCAGGGAAAGCGCTGCCTTCTCACTGGCAATCATGTAAAGCGTAAAGTTGTTCATCAGAAGAATCGGCACGGTAAACACCAGATACCGGCTCAAATATGCGGTGCAGTATCCTTCCACCTCTACAGAGAGATGCATTCCCGCAAAAATATGGTCCATGACCAGATATCCGGCCGCACACATGATGATTCCCACCATCACATTCACTAAAATCAGAAACGTAAAATCCTCCCTCGCCTCTTCCACCTTCTGCTCTCCCATCTTTTTCATAATGACCGCACTGCCGCCTGTGGCCAGCATGGTGGAAATGGCTGTCACAAGCTGAATCACCGGCGCAGTCAGATTGACCGCAGAAAGTGCGTCTGTGCCGATCAGATTCGATGCAAACAGACCGTCCACCATTGTGTAAAAGGACATGAACACCGTCATGGCAATGGTTGGCACGGCAAATTTTAAAATATTTTTTAGTGTGACCGGCTTTTCATAAACATTTGTGTTTTCCATAAACTTTTCCTCCTGTCTCATCCGCCTCTTGTATTTGTTCTCTGTATAAGGTATCATAGACCGTACAGTAACTGTATGGTCAAGAGTGAAAATGAAATTTAACATGGAGGAATCTATGAATAAGAAAAGCGGTCTTCTCACCATCGGCCAGTTCGCGGCCATGCATGGGATCAACAAAAAAACGCTGATGTGGTATGACGAGACCGGCCTGTTTAAGCCTGCCTCCATCAATCCCGAAAACGGATACCGCTGCTATACCTATCACCAAAGCCCTGTTCTGGAAACCATTCTGCTGCTGCGGGAACTGGATGTATCCATCCCGGAGATACAGGATTTTATGAAAAACCGTTCCGCCGAAAATATGAGAGATCTTTTAGAAGAAAGAATCAGCAATCTCGACCGGCAGATCACTCATCTGCAGGCAGTCCGCACTTCCCTGCGCGCACACTGCCGGAATCTGGACACGCTTCTTACCATGAATCTGTCAGAAATCAGTGTGATAGAAAAAGAAGAACGCTGTCTGATTACGGTAGAAATCGACCAAAACACCTCCTTTGAAGAGGAGGTGGAACTGATTACGGCCGAGACGGAAAAATACCATCTCGGCCGGCTGCACGAAGCCTCCTACGGCTCCATGATCCCTGTTTCCAGTCTGAAAATTGGAAACTACGACGACTATTCCAGACTTTTTATTGAAATGCCTTTTCTCACATATGAGCCGGGACTGCACCAGCCGCCAGACGGCAAATACCTGCGGGCATTCCATAAAGGAGACTGGGAGAATATACCGGGACGCTATGAGGAAATCTTTGCCTTTGCCGAAAAACACGGCTATACGCTCCATGAATTTTCGTATGAAATGGGCATCAACGAAAACGTCATTGACCGCATCGAGGATTATATCGTCCAGATCGAGATTCCCATTCTCGAATAATTTGTCCGCTACCTTTCCATCACGAACAGTCTGGCCATCACCGGCTTCTCAAAGATAACCGTCAGCACACCGCGCTCCACCGCAAAGCTGACCGGCTCTTTTTCCGGGTAGAGGCAGGAAACCTTGATCCCGTCTCCCGCAAAAGGCAGGCTGTCAAGGGGAATGGACAGCGTTGTCTCTGAACACACAGTGCCGGCTTTCTGCCGCCTGTCGTTGTTCTTTCCCTCCATCTGCCGTTTCCACACCGCCAGGTACGCCTTATTTTTCGTCTGCAGACCACCGCAGGCCCACATGTCTTCGTTGTCCGTCACATCCAGCGGATAGAACGGCACCGCTTTTTTGATATCCGAACGTATCTTTTTATAACAGGCAATGCCCTCTTTTACCAGCTCTGTGCGTTCCGCTGACAGCTCCGCCAGATGTCCGCTCTGATGCACCCGGCCAAGCATGGCGTTAACCATGTTATAGATCACTTCCTCTTTGTCTCCCTGCCGCATGGGATAGGACCAGACTGCTGCCTGCTCCGGCGTCACTCCTGCCCCGGCGTTGGCCGCAATGGTGGCATAGTTGCGGTAATCCTCCTGATCCGAGGTGGACTGGATGCTGTAGCGGGAAAGCAGCGCATAGTCAATCCGCAGACCGCCGCTGGAACAGTTCTCTATCACCAGATCGGGATATCTGGCAAACACATCGTCCAGCCATGCAAGGTAAGCGCGCTCATGCGCAAGCATCCCCTGTCCCACGCTCTCCACACCAATTTCCGTGCCGATCCCCGGCTCGATATTGTAATCCATTTTAATATATCCCACGCCGTACTCGTTGACCACCCGGTCAATAACCTCGTTGATATGGGCAATTACCGCCGGATTGCGGAAATCAAGCTGATACCGGCTCCTGTCAAACACTCTTTTTCCATGACGCACAAAAAACCAGTCATCCGGCGCTTTCTTCGCCTTCTCACAGTTGATTCCCATGACCTCAAGCTCCAGCCAGACGCCGGGAACCATACCCTTGCCGCGGATATAATCAGTGACCTCCCTGATGCCTCCCGGAAACCGCTCCCTGCACTCCTGCCATTCGCCCACGCTGTCCCACCACTCACCAGGCGCATACCAGCCTGCGTCTATCACATAATATTCACAGCCACACTGTGCCGCCGCATCTATGAGGGGCAGCTCTTTCTCCGTGGTGGGATCGCCGAACAGGCAGTTCATATAATCGTTAAAGATCACAGGCAGATTTTCATTGTCTTTGTTTGGCCTGCGTATCAGACGTCGGTATTTCGTCAGCTCACCCACCGCCTTTTCGAAGCTGTCCTCCGCCACGCCCACCGCCACAGGCACCGATGTAAAGCTCTCTCCGGGCGCCAGATTCTTAAACCAGTGGGACTGCACCTCCGTTGGGCCGCTGACACTCAGATAAAAATGGGTGTTCTGGTCGCCGATCTCATAGTGCCATGAACCGTTGTGCTCGATCTGCCAGAACAGACTGGTGTGCGCCTGCGCATTCTCGATATAACCCAGAGGCAGATATTTCTTGGAGGACCAGTTGCCTGTATTAGTCACCTCAAACACCTGCGAAGTGCGCTGATACACGCCCGGCTGTGTCTGCGCAAATCCCACATCCCCGAAAGTGTACTCTTTTATGCTCATCTCCTTCTGCCAGCCGTTGTAGGGAACCCGCAGTTTCATCTTGGCATCGGAATTTTGGTCTCCCTCCTTCTCAATCCCCGTATAGCAGAAGGAGGACAGATATTCCAGACACTGTGTCTCCTGCCCCATATTGGTCACCCGGTTCCACATACGGACAATGGAAGTGCCGTTATAAAACTGCATCACTGTCTCCACGCGGACCCGGGTCACTTCCCTGTCTTCCTGTGTGATCGTGAGTCTGCGCCCGGTCTCGTTGACACTGTCCTCCATGCCGGCATAGGTAAGCAGATATCCTGGCGCCGTCACGATATGCTTATTGCCATGCTTTTCATAAGGGCGGTTATAGCCGGAAAGGCTGACCTGCACAAGCTGAAACGCCTCGTCAATGAACTGCTCCTTTCTCACCTGGTCCTCCGCCTTGCACTCCGGGCCAACTTTACACAAGTCCTCCTCCCGAAACGCATTCTTTGAAAAATGAAGCAGTTTCAACTGCCTTTTTTCCGTTACGCCAAACACGATATGTATCCCGTTTTCAACTATGTTTATGTATTCCATTGCGCCTCCTCAATATCCCTTGCAGACGTCCACCCACTGCACAGGAACTGCATATTTTTCTAACTCAGGAATCGTCAGCTCGATCGCACTGTTGGAGCTTCCGCAGGCAGGAAATACGGTTTCAAACCGTTTCAGCGATGCGTCCAGGTACACCTCCACGCCCTCGTTTACCGCGAACGGACACACGCCGCCCACGGCATGTCCCACCAGTGTCTCCGCCTCCTCCGGCGCAAGCATCTTCGCCTTCGTGCCAAACTGTCCCTTATACTTGTGATTGTCAATCTTCACGTCCCCGGCCGCCACAATCAGTATCGCGTGACCATCCACCATAAATGACAGTGTTTTTGCTATCCTCGCAGGCTCACAGGAAAGAGCGGCCGCCGCCAGCTCCACCGTTGCGCTGGACACATCGAACTCCCGGATCTTATCCTCCATTCCGTACTGTTTGAAATAGGTTTTTACTCTCTCAATCGCCATTTGCCGTTCTCCTTTCAGCAATATCATATCCTGTCGCACCATAAATGGAGCACATAGAAAATTCCGTTTTACGGCTATTCGTTGTTTGGGTGATTTTCTGCTTTTTCCAATAGGGCAAGAGAAAAGTCAAGAATTTTCTCTTTTCTCTTCTCCAGCATTTTCACATAAAACTTTCTCTGCAAATCACTGATGAAAGGCATATTCTCTATGATTGCAGATATCCTTGCCATATCAATACGCGGTAATATACGCCTCAATGCTCGGTTACAATCCTCGTTTTGCAAGGAGGAAATGAACTCAAAATATTTTATTTTTTTTCCGCTTACCATGATAGCAGAGGTGGGAATTTCAAAAACTCTAAAATTCAACTCATTTTCATCCGTCAACACTGCTTCCATAATTTTTTCATCCGCCTGTGGATACAGGCTGCTCCCACAATCATATACCGGCGCAAGCTCCATCTGATCTGTATGCGTATTATAGAGAAATCCCCAATTACCATTATGTCGGTCCCAGTTGCCAATCAAAGCATCCACTACAAACATATCCCAAAATCGTTCTGTCAATACCTTTTGGTCAATGGCTGTCTGTTCTTCAAATGTGAGAAGAATGTCCGCAAGCTCCGTTCCATATCCGTTTCTTTCTGAATCAATCATTTGGTTTTTTAAAGACGCAAAATCCTGCAATGTAATCCCAGGTTCCGTAAAATCGCCACAGGCAACAACAATTTTTTCTGTTTCCTTAACCATATATATACCAAGCATGGTTTTCTGTACCGGAATACCAATGCATTCATAAATCTGGCAGCCGAGATATTCTGAAAAACAACTGTTGCTATAGCTCATATCTCTGTTTTTAACAGAATGCGGCGGGAATTTCAACATATACTGCTTCCCTTCATAAACAACAGAAATTTTACTTCCATTTGCGCCTGCATACATTTTATTCTTTCTTTGCAATTTTGTAAAATCAATGGCCGTCATTCCATCACACTCTTTCTACTCTTAAATATTTCTCTCGCAGAAACCATGCCTGCTCTTCACTGATAAGCTGGTTAACCTCTGCACTGTTAATGTCGCTCTGCAAATTACAGTAATCGCAATCCCACCGCAGATATTCAATCCCACTATCCAGCTTGTGCCAGGCACTTTTCATTGCACGAATGGAATCCTGTAAAAAATCCGGCAGACCGCACTCCAGATAATCACGATCCTTCGGTAGACCATTTTCACTCAAAAGCCAACTTTCCGACATAATGTCCTCCACTACACTGCCATATGTTCCCGAATCACTCTCTTTGCCTGTGCCACAACACTGCTGTCCGTTCTGAAAATACTGTACTCATCCATAGCGGGAAGTCCCATAGGAACCCCCTCCTTGCGGTAGCGCATCCCGCTGTCCAGCACCTTCTTGGCAGACAGATGATAGCTGGTAATATCCGTCTGCGCACAAAACTGCCGTATCACATCGGGTGTCACGCCTGCCCCCGCCATAATGCGAGGCATTCCCGCCTCCTTCTGTAACCCGCACAGCTCTTTCAGAAGCGGCATCCCTTCCAGACACTCTTTTTTCTGCCCGGATGTCAGTACGGTGTCAATGCCCAGTTCCCCTGCCTGTCTGTATGTTTTTATGGGATCCGCGCACACATCGAAAGCCCGGTGCAGTGTAACCTTCATGTCCCCTGCTTCCGCAATCAATTCCCGCATCTGCTCCATGTGAAGACTGCCGTCCTCCTGGAGACAGCCGATCACCACACCCTCGGCTCCCGCTTCCCGAAAAAGCGACACTTCCCTTTTCAAAATCTGAAATTCATAATCTGTATACAGAAAATCCCCAAACCGCGGTCTGAGCAGCACCCGGACTGGCAGCTCACAGCGGGCGCTGACCTGCTCAAACAGCGCAAGCCCAGGAGAAACGCCGCCAATCACGAGGGCGGAACAAAGCTCCAGTCTGTCCGCCCCGCCCTCCTCCGCCGCAAGAGCCGATTCCACACTGTCCACACAACATTCCAAAACATACTTATCCATCCGCTTTCCTCTCCTTCCATACCGCTGCCAGGATATCCTTCAGTACAAGGAAGGAATCCAGTTCATTATAACCGTATTTCTTTTGCAGATCCACAAGCAGCTTGTCAAGCGCCGCCGCGTAACTGGCCGTATCCACTTCCCCCTGTGACATTCCCTTTTTCTTACGCGCCTGAAAAAGACTGTTTCAGATAATTTATTATAACACAAAAATCTCTGCCCCACAGAAAAAGCAGCTGACTTTTGTGATTCCCATTCCCGAAACCGCCTAAGTTTCATCTGCAGGATAAATGGCTGTACCATTATTTGCAAAAACAAACGTGCCGGGGGCCTTATCCGCAGCCGCTTTTGCATTGCTAAGACTGCGATAGGCTCCCACCTGGGACTCGCTGTCCTTCCATTTCTTGCGCACACGGTAGTAACCGGATGTCAGCATTTCGGGGTAGGACACTGCAGACCCGGCAGTGTCCCCGGTATCCTCTTCGGTGTCGGCAGTAAGCAGATCTTTGACCTCCGCACGGAAGGTGTCCATACTCTTATCGTGCTTCGGAAACCAATGCATTACATCTGCGTGGTTAGATGCAATTCCCTGTTGATAACCCTCGCTGTGGCAGACGATGCTCTGTTCCGTCAGACCATACTCCTTGCAGAGGAGGGCACTAAGTTGGACAGCCTCACGATACACCTTTTTGAAGTAGGTATCATCCGTAAGCCCGTCCTCGCAGATTTCAAAACCGATATGCGTATCGTTGGCACTGCCTCCGGCATGCCATCCACGGTGATTCCAGGGAAGTGTCTGATAGACTGCTATGGAGCCGTCAGCCAGCCTGCCGATAAAAGCATGGGCACAGACCTCTCTTCCCCCGGGATGATAGGTGTTCCAATGACTGCCGTTTTGATTTTTGCCAAGCAGGCCATCATCGGGACCGACATAACACTTGAGATCTGGGTTATTGACACCAGTAGAATGAACCATGATGCCTTTGACCGTGATTTTCCTTCCTGCCTTATAGCATGCATTTTCTGTCAAAATGAGTTTGTGTAAATTCATATTACCTGTCCTCGCGTTCTGTATTCATCAGCTTCTCCCGAATCGACAAACCACATGCATCCGGGAATTGCCGTCTAATTTAAGATACAGCGTTCTTACCAGGATGTGCATTGTCCTTTCCTGTCCAGAATCCAATATGACGAAACATGATTCATACTTCCTGAGAACAGTAATCCGTAAAAAAGAGACCGCTGTACACGCGGTCTCTCTCCATCCCATTTATTCCGATGCCAGTGTGAACTGATCCACCAGTTCTTTTAAGCACGTTGCCTCCGCCGAAAGTTCCTCGCTTGCGGCCGCGCCTTCCTCTGCAGTCGCGCTGTTGTTCTGTACCACAACCGAAATCTGGTTGATGCCCTCCGAAACCTGCACCACTGCCTCCGACTGCTCGCTGGATACTGTTGCAATCTCATCAATGGCCTCCACCACCGACTGAATGCTGTTCACAACACCCAACAGGACATCCGCCGTATTCTGCGCAATCTGCGTACCCGTATGTACCGCCTCAGTGGAATTTTCGATCAGCTGCGAAGTATTTTGCGCTGCCTGTGCAGATTTCCCTGCCAGATTGCGAACCTCCTCCGCCACCACGGCAAATCCCTTTCCTGCGCTTCCTGCCCGCGCCGCTTCCACGGCCGCATTCAAGGCAAGTATATTCGTCTGGAAGGCAATGTCATCAATGGTCTTAAGAATCTTTTCAATCTCCTCGGAGCTTGTCTGAATCCTTTCCATAGCTTCCACCAGACTCTGCATCTTCTGGTTACACAAAAACACTTCCTCGCCGGTCTGATGTGTCTGGCTGCGGACTTCCAAAGCGCCGCTTGCCGTATTTCTCACCTGTTCGGAGATGACGCTGATGCGCGCCGCAAGTTCCTCCACGGAACTTGCCTGCTCCGTAGTTCCCTGGCTGAGCGTCTGGGCACTGGCCGACAACTGGTCGCTGGCGTCAGACACTTCTCCGGCGGAATGGTTGACCTGGCGCATGGCGCCGCTCAACTCTTTTCTCATATTCCGCATGGAATGCAGTATACTCTGGAAACTGCCCACATACACATCCTCATGCGCGGTGTGGACATCCAGATTCTGATTTGCCATCTCATTTAAGAGATAGCTGATATCATTAATGACGATGCTCAACCCTTCTACCAGTGATTCTGTCGATCTGGCGAGCACGCCCGTCTCATCCTTGTTTGTTATTTTGGGCATTGGCGTTTCCAGATCACCCTCCACCAACAGCTTCATCCGATTGACACATGCCTTCATGGGACTGCCGATGTTGCGTGCAAGAGCCAGAGCCACAACAACAGAGAGCACTATGGAAATTAAAATCACCAAAAGATTGACTACGATCGCGTCACGCGTGGAAGCCAGATAATTGATCTGCGGGGCCGTCACGGCAATGCTCCAGCCGTCTGTATCCGGCACGGGCGCATAGGCGGCAAACATCTTCTCCTCACCGCTCGTGTAACTGCCAAATCCGTTTTTGCCCTGCCGCATCTCTCCGTGGATCGCCGCCAGCTCCTGCAGCGACGGATCGCTCTGGGCTTCCGCTTCAATATTCTGAACCGTGATCGTCTCAAGCGTAATATCTGCAATCGTGTCACCTGTCTTATTAATCATGTAAGCCCTGCTGTTCGCACCGAGCTGGATTGCAGACACGATATCATTCAAAAAGGTCTCCTGCGGCACAAAATAAACTACGCCGACAATGGAAGAACCGTAATCTTCCTCCGCATAAAGAGGCGCCGCGACCATAATGGATAACTGACCGGTAATCTTGCTGACTAACGGTTCCGACACATAAATATTGCCCTGAAGCGCCTGCTGTACATACTCACGGTCGGAATAGTCTTTTCCGTCAAATATACTGATACCATTCGAGCCTATGATATTTCCTCTCTGGAAACCATGCATGGAAACACGCTCATCCATAATGGCCTGCTTTTCCTCCACCGAAACACTGGAATCGCCAAGCTGTGGAATATGCCCTACTTCCATGACAACATTTTTGTACGCTGCCAGCTCCTGCTGAGCACGTCCTGCCGCCAGTACTGCGGTCTGACTCATCATCTGCTCCACCGTAGTCATGGTACTGTTATAATTGAGAGCGATGCTGGCAGTGCCGGATGCTACCAGACCTGCCAGAACAGTTAAAATGAGACAAAGGTTGATTTTAGTCCGTATGCTTTTCATGTCGATACCCCCTCCTTCCCAATTATAAAAATTTCTGCCAACTCTTGTCAAGACTGTTCATTTTTTTGTTGTACTCTGATACGATAAGCCGTTTCAACGCAAGCAATGTATTTTATCGTTCATATATTAGCCGCAATACAGATCATTGACACAACCGGCTATCCGCACGTTTCCTTAATCGCCTCCTCCAATCTCTTCATCGCTTCTTCCAAAATACTTCTCGGACATGCCACATTGATCCGCTGGAAACCTTTTCCGCCCTCCCCGAACATTCCACCGCCGTCCAGCCACAGCCTGGCCTTATGCACAATCAGTTCCTCCAGCTCTTTCTCCGACAGTCCTGTCCCTGTAAAATCGAGCCAGACCAGGTAGGTTCCTTCATGCTCCGTCATCGTCACGCCTGACAGATTTTCCTCCACATAACTTTTTACGAACGCAATATTGCTGCGGACGTACGCAAGCATAGAAAGATACCACGCCTCCCCCATGCTGTATGCCGTCTCGCAGGCAATCAGTCCCATCACGCCAAGCTGGCTGATCCCCGCCGCATCAAGCTGTTTTCGGAATCGTTTTCGCAGCTCCCGGTTGGGAATAAAAATATTCGATAAAACCATCGTTGCCAGGTTGAATGTTTTGCTGGGAGACGTACAGACAATGCAGCGATCCTCGTACTCCTTTTTCAGCCCCGCAAAAACCTGATGCTTTCCCTGAAACACAAAATCCTGATGAATTTCATCACTGACGACAATCACATGATGTTTCATGCAGATATCACCCAGCCGGGTCAGTTCCTCCTTTGTCCACACTCTCCCCACTGGATTGTGCGGATTGCATAGAAGGAATAGTTTCACCTCATTCTGAATAATCTTCTCTTCAAAATCCTCAAAATTCATATGATAACGGTTATCCTCACCACGAAACAGAGGACTGCTGACCACACGCCTGCCATTGTCCTCAATCACCTCCGCGAAGGGGTAATACACGGGAAGCTGGATCAGAACCGCATCTCCCGGCTCCGTATAGGCTTTCACAGACATGGCAAGAGCTGTCACCACGCCCGGTGTCTTCACCAGCCATTCTTCCTGCGGTTCCCAGTCATGCCGCCGTTTCATCCAGTCTCTCACAATCTCAAAGTAAGGAGTTTTCACATCACTGTAGCCGAAAACGCCTTGTTTCACACGCTCCGCCAGCGCATCCTCTATGTAGGAGGAAGTCCTGAAATCCATGTCCGCCACCCACAGCGGCAGTACGTCCTCCGGCATCCCCCAGTCCGCCGCAAAATCATATTTCAGCGACCGGGTATTTCTTCGCTCAATTACCCTGTCAAAATCCAGATTTCTTTCCGCCATCTTCTGTTCCCTCTCTCTTTCATTTTCTATAAAATACCACAGTGCAACTGCCTGTTTCCAAAATTCCAACTATAGTTGGTAGCTGACAACCATCGGCTTTTGGTAGACTGGTACACACAAAACCAATCTAAAACAGCCAAGGAGGACAATCCCAATGCAAGAGACAAATTCAACTGGCAAAACCATTTACCGGCCGATCCCGTTCCTACTCAGTGTCTTCTCCATCACATGGCTCTGCGCCTTTCTGATGACAATCACGGATTACAACACCCACCCCCTTCTCTTCACGGTTCTGGACTTTCTGGAAAACGCTTCTCCGTTGATCTGTGCCTTTGTACTGTTAAAAAAACCGCTTTCCCCGATGCCCTCTCTGTTTCACTTTTTTATGGGAAAGGCCGGACATCCTGCTTTCTATCTGATCGTCCTGTTTCTATTTGCGGCACAGTTTTTCAACTTTTATTGTTTCCGCCTGCCGGAAACGGACTGCACGATACCGGCCTTTCTTTCCATCTTTGCCGGCCAGCTTCTCCTGGGTGGCGGACTGGAGGAGGCGGGCTGGCGCGGCTACCTGCTGCCCTGCTTTGCCAGACAGTGGCATATTCTGCTATCCGCTGCAGTAACCAGCCTGATCTGGGTATTCTGGCATCTGCCCTATTTTATCATTCCAGAAAGCCTGCATACGGGACAGAATTTCCTTTCCTACACCCTGATCGGCATCGTAACCGGCTTCATACTCACCGCCATCTACCTGTTGACAAAAAGTGTCCTCCTGTGTATGCTTTTCCACAGTTGGCAGAACACACTTGTTATGACCCTCCCGGCTGATACCGAAAATTCATGGTTTATGCTGACCTTTTTGATATTAGGCGCTGTTTCGGCCCTGCTCTGCCTGCTTTTACGCCGCCTGGATCATAAATCACATTAAGATGTCAAACCACACATGCCGTTCTCTCCTGTCCGCTTTCACGATTTCCTTTTATCATCTGCGCGAAACAGGAAGGAACCCACGAGAGAAAGGAGACACATAATGAAAAACAAGACCGATTTAAGCGAGCGTCTGCGACAGCTTCGCAAAGACGCCGGTCTGTCCCAGGAACAGCTGGCGGAAAAGCTGGATATTTCCAGACAGGCTGTCTCAAAATGGGAGGCCGGCAGCTCCAGCCCGGATATCCATAACATCGTCCAGCTCGGAAAACTTTATGGCATAAGTACCGATTCCATCCTGCTGGACAAAGCCCCATCTACGGAAGATACCGACAGATCATCGGAAGCCGCAAATGGCACGCCGCAGAATGAAGAAACACCTGTACATGACAGACACCCGGCAAACGGCTTTCTATGGGTGATGCTTGGCACAGTGATTGTCCTTGTCCTGTATTTTGTGACAAATCTGTTTTAATGTGCCTTCTCAACCTTCCCTCACCTCGCAAACGCAAACCTTCACCCGTTACATTCGTCCACAATCTCTTTCGGTTTCACCGTCATCTCCACCCACGCGGGAATAAATCCGCTCTTCACCGCATTTCTCACCGATCGGATATTAGACCATGCCGAGCAGTAAAAAGGCACCTTTTCTCTCTCCAGAATTTCCAGCGCCAGACGGCTCGTAAGAGCTGATGCCACGCTACGCCTCCTATGTTCCGGCAGCACATCCACACCGATCTGCCACATACTCTCACAGTCCGCAGAACATCCGGCCAGCCCCGCCAGCTTTCCTCCATCGTATGCGCCGATGCCAAGGACATCCAGCTCCTTCCTGTCCGCACACAGCGCATTGCTCCATTCCGGCTTATACAAATCCCGAAAATCTGCCTGATTCAAAACCCGCAGCTCATAGCCGCATGACAGCGCGTGCAGTTTCTCCACATCCGGGAGATAGTATTCCGCCATAAAACATACTTTCTGCCCAAGCGGCGCCATCCTCTCATTCAGCCAATGGAGATTCGGTGTCTCAAAGCAATGGTAAAACGGAAACTTTTTGACATACGTCTCCACAATCTCCCGGTATTCATCCCGCACGGATGCAACCACGTTGCTGCCATAAGAGACCAGATTGCAGGCAATCGGCTCCTTATAATATTTCCTCGCGTCCGGCCCCACGCCGGATCTGACGATCACAGGATCCTTACATAAAAAGTCCTCCGCATTGCAGTTGATATCCAGTGCGGACTGTTTCATGGCAGCAAACAATATCTCTTTGTTCGTCATTTCTTTCCCTTTCCGCCCCTGTCATTCATTCGGCGTACCGTCATAAAGGGCGCTCCGCTTTTGACGGGCGCCCAATCCTCTTCACTTCCTCACGGATACTTTTAATCCTCTCAAGTACTTTTTCTGCTCCGGCGTGATCCGATAGCTCTCCACCGCCTTCTGAATCGCCTTATTGTGCGTCCAGTCCGCCAGTTTTTTCTCCTCTATATAGGGAAGCGTCTCCCCATACTGCTTTGCCAGAGCCGTGGCAAAATACCATGCAATCATCATATTGACATAGTACTCCTCCGAGCGGACTTTAGAAACCATATCCAGATAAATCCGCTCAAAATCTTCATCCAGAAAATGTCCCATCAGCATCCCAATGCCAAACCGTACCGTATAAGTCTGCCCAGAATCAAGCCACTCTCCGATGTAGGGCAAAAGCTCCTGTCTGTGTTTCTTAAACACCTTCGGCGACAGCTGGTCACAGGTCGCCCAGTTATCCACATAGGGCAGAAACACGGTAAGCGCCTCCATACACTGTGCAAAATCCTTCCTCTCCGCAATGATAAACGCGTGAAGCTGGTTTTCATCAAAATACATGTGCGGAAGAACTCCCAGAAATTCGCCGATTTCCTCCCGTTTCGCAAACTGCTTCGCCATCTTCCGAAGCGCGGGCGTGCGCACGCCGATCACCGTTTCTTTGTCGATCGTCGGTATCAGCTTCGCCTGAAAATCCCGGTAAGCGATGTCTTTCTGCGCGGACAGCGCCTCTCTGATCTCATCCGTAATGCTCATCTTACCCATTTCTGCTGTCTTTACCTCTTTCCCATCTGTGTTGTGATCTTCATGCGCTGTATGATATGTATCATTCTTCCCTCTTCAAAAGATTGCTGATCTCATCCACCATCCCGTTAATGGTATTGATCTGGTTGGACATTTGTGTAATATCATTCACGTTGCTCTCCACCATACTGTTGATAGACTGGAACTGGGTATTCTCTTTGCTGATATCATCCGCAATCTCTTTGTTGATGGATATGGTATTCTGTATCACCATCGCCTGCTTATGATGCGCGTCTCCCATCGTGTTCACCGCATCCGCTGAAATATCGAGAAGCTGCGTCATATCCTGTATACCCGCATACACGTTTGTAAAATATTCGTTCTGCTTATCCAGCTTTTTGGAGTTGTCATTGACATACATGGTGATTTCTTTCACATTGTCCTGTACCATCTGAATCACCTTTTCTACCTCATGCAATGATTCCTGCGTGCTGTTAGCCAGATTGCCAACCTCCTGCGCAACCACGGCAAATCCTCTGCCCGCCTCTCCCGCTCTGGCCGCCTCGATGGAAGCATTCAAAGCCAGCAGGTTTGTGGACGATGAAATATCGCTGATCAAATTCAGCGTCATACCGATCTGCTCCACCGCTTTCGACAGTTTCTCCGCCACATCCGTCGTTGCAACCATGGATCTGGAAACTTCCCCATTAATTTCCCGAAGTTCAGCAAGCCGCTTCTCATTCTCCTTTGTTTTGTCTGACAGATCTCTGGATGTCTGCTCCACTTTCTCCACATTATCTGCCACAACGTTCTTCCACTCGTCAAGCTCATTGAGATTTTCCATGCTCTCTCTGGTCTTGCCGTCCAGCCTGTTGCTGCTCTCTAAGAGCATTTCGCTGGTGGCTGAAAGTTCCTCCACGGAAGCGCTCTCATTTTCCGAAATCTGTGAGAGCGCCTGCCCCGCGCTCAGAAGATTTGCCGAGAGGGACTGCACGGAATCCAGCACATTTTTCACCTTTTCGTTGTTTCGTTCCATCTCATCCTTCTTAGCGTTTACAAGAAAACGGTTTACCAGATATGTCATAAGTACCGTCGTGGGAAGAGACAGGCTCAGACAAACACCTCTGTCAGCTATGTTCGTAATAAACATCTCATCCTTGACCGGCAAAAGAACCGACGCCTTCACAAACCACGCAATCACCAGAGAGCCGGCAATCTCTACCGAAGTAACGGCTACCAGCTTATAGTCCAGGAAAAAGGTGGTAAGCACTACAAAGAAAAAGGCAAAACCCCAAAAGTCCCCGGCGGGAACCATATACTGTATAAAGTTCCACTGAATAAGCATAATCACAGCGGCAAAAATCTTTCCGGCCTTCAGACTGGAGGCTTTCACTACACCGTTCTCAAACCCTGTTTTGACAAAGTAGAAACCGATCCCCAGATAAATCATGCAGGTCACGTCAAAAATAAGTAATGCAATCCATGATACGGGAGGCAGCCAGCCCATGATCTTCATAAATGTGTACATAAAGCCGGCACACATACATGCTCCCGGTATCAGCAGCAGAACCAGCACATACACCTTGTTTATGTACTCATCCAACGCCGACAAATATACTTTTTTGTTTTCTTCCATGCTCCTATTCCTCCTGTTGAAAAAATACCGCGCCTTTCCCCATACACGCCTTTTTTCATTCATAAACCGCCTCAACTTTGTCGAGACGGCCTACGAATAATCCGACACCTTTGTTACACCAAAATGCCGGATTATGACATGAGCATCATTATATCATAACCGCATTCTTTCTTCCACTACAAATTTGTGTTTCAAGAATTCTTCAACGCATCAGACAGTACTGTAATTCCCGCAGCTTCTTTCCGCCGATCTCATGCATCATTTCGTGTCCTGAAAGACGGAACCCGCACTTTTCATAGAACCGCCGCGCCCTCCCGTTTTCCTCAAGCACCCACAAAAAGATATCATCAAATCCGCCTTTTTGCAGCTCCCCGGCTACGGCATGAAGCAGCGCTTCGCCATATCCCCTGCCCATATACTGCGGCAGAAAATAGATGGAAATGATTTCACCAGCCTCACCAAATTCCGCCCATCTGGATTTGCAATAGCTGGAAGTGCCGATCAGCCTGCCGTCCTCAACAGCCACAAGAGAACCGACCCCCTCTTGATCTAATTTAGAGGCCCACTGTCCCTTCGGAATACTGTCCAGATATGCCTGCGGTATGATACCTTTGTAGGCAAATTTCCAGCTTTCCTCATAAATACGGCTGATAGACATTCTGTCATCATCTGGCTGAATGGGTCTGATTTCCATGTAACTCCCCCTTCCTCAGGCCTTTTTAATCTCCACCTTCACCTCATACCGCTTACACTCACCGGGCTGTAAAAATTTGAGCATCCCTGTCTTTCTCATCACATCACGCCCGTCGGGATAGCAGTTTCCCGGCTCCAGGCCGAGCACGTAGTCCCGCACGCCCATCATCTTCCACTCCACGAAACCGTCCAGCTCCTCCGCATCAAAAGTGATCGCAAGCTCCATGCCAAGCTTCGGCTGATAGATGGACGCCTTTCCCTCTTTTCCGGCAAATTTATGGTAATAGCAGCGTTCCACATATCCCGCCTGGGGCTTCTCCATCTGCAGACAGTGTTCGATATCCTCCGCCGAATGCTCATTTCTCGGCATCACTTCCTTTGCGGGGATCGTGACAACGCTCTCCTCGTCCAGAAGGGGATATCCCATATTCATATGGTAAAGGATTTCAAGCGGCTCCACGCGGTCTCCCATGTTTTCAATCTCGTCCCGCACCACAAAACTGTTCTCCTTTTTTGATATCTCGATCTCCCGGCGAAGGACAAGCTTTCTGCCAAAGATCACCTCATCCTTCACCACGCCGCGCACACAGATTTTATCCTCATCCTCCTGCCAGTATACCTGCTCCGCGGGCAGATTGCCGATGGATCCGTGCAGGGGCAGTTCCTCCCCCTCATCCACGCTCGGGTTTCCCACCGTGTACAAGCCGCATGTGGACATAAACCCTGCCGTGAAGGTTTTCAGCCATCTGTCACCCGTCCCCTCATAGTAAGCCGGCGCCACATAACCACAGGCCGAAAAATACCCCATGTTAACGCCGTTTACGCGGAGTCTGGAAATATCCATGCCCCGGTCCGGGGTCAGTGTCATCGTCAGCCCTTTCCCGTTATCTGCCTGCAAAAGGCGCATCCCATCACCCTTCCCGCCTGTCAGCCGGTGCTCCTCCACACCTGAAATCTGTGATTCATGTCCAATATACGGATTCATCATGTCATACCTCCTTTATACTCATACCAGTCCTCTGACCACATCGTACACCTTCCTGTACCTGCTGTAAACCTCCATATACTTCTCGTGTCTTGCCGCATCCGGCTGATAAACTTTCGTTTTCTCCACCATATGCGCTGCAGCGTCCTCCAGGTCTTTGAAACAGCCCACTGCAATCCCCGTCAGCATGGCGCTCCCAACCGTACCCGCATTGGCTGTTTTCAGCGTCGTAAAGGGCACGTTCAAAATGTCCGCCTTCATCTGCGTCCACACCTCGGAGCGTGCCCCTCCCCCGGTGGCGTGCAGCATCTGAAAGTGAATGCCGGAACCTTTTAGCCACTCCAGGTTGAGCCTCATTTCATAAGCTACCCCTTCCATGCATGCCCGGTAAATGTCACTGACCGTATGGGCTGCCGTCAGCCCGATCACCGCGCCCTTCGACCCGGTATCCATATAAGGCGTTGCCGCCCCTGCAAAATGGGGCAGCACAAGAAGCCCTGTGGGCTCTGCCGCACGTTCCTCCCCGTGCTCACGCACATACTCCCGTTCCAGATACTCATGCACGGAGATACCCTCCTGCGCCGCCAGCCGCTTCTCCTGCTTCGCCAGGGTATCCACGCACCACTGGATCAGCGCGCCGCCCGTGTAAGAAAAGGCATAACACACATACCTGCCCGGCATCACATAGGGCACCACGGAGAAATATCCGTCATACATCACATCGGAAGGCGGCAGTCCTTCATATACAGGTGTCATGCATTCCACCGTACCTGCGCCTTCCACCGCCGTCTCCGCGTCAAACACACCCGCGCCCACCGCAGCGGCCACCTGATCGTGGCTGATACTTACGATCTGCGTCCTTTCGGAAAGGCCCGTCCGCCGCACGATTTCGGGAAGGATATGCCCTGCCGATGTGCCCACCGGCACCGCCTCAGACATCAGAGAAACATCGATCCCCGCCAGCGCAAAGATCTCCCTGCTCCAGGAGAGGGACGCAATGTCAAAGGCCATTGTCCTTGTGGCCAGGGAATAATCAATCTGTGCCTTGCCCGTCAGATGAAACACCACATAGTCCTCCATCAGAAAAGCGTGCCTTGCCTGTTCATAGACTTCCGGCCTGTTTTTCCTGATCCACATCATCTTGGGAAGGCTGTACATCTCGTGAGGACGAAGTCCCGTGATGGCGGCGATCTTTCTCCCCTCCATCTTCCGTGTCAGCTCCAGACACTCCTCCCGGCCCCTCGGGTCGGTGTAGAGCATGGCCCTGTGAAGGGGCTTCCCCTCCCCGTCCGTAAACACAAAGGTCTCCCCGAAACTGGTGACGCCTATTCCTCCTATATCCGGGTGCTTTTCCGCCATCAGCGCAAGCAGCGCCAGCACACTTTCCATAATACTTTCCACATCCACCTCATGTTCGCTGCCGCCTCTGGTGACGGGATAATCCCGGTACGCCCGGTCGATATCCTTTCCCTCCTCCGAAAAAACCGTCAGCTTACAGCCTGTGGTTCCGATATCCAGTCCCGCTGTTTTCATAAAACCGCCTCCCTCTTTACGCCTGCCGGCATGTTATCCGTCAATCTCCACCCACTCATATCCGAGATAGGTGACAAAAGCCTCCCTCAAAACCGCCTTCATATGCCCTGCGCCGACAGACGTATGATGTTTGAAGCCGCCTCTGGCCAAGCGGATCAGCTTATTCTGCATATCCGGGATTTCACAGACCGCCGCACATCCGAAAAACGCCTCCTCGATCTCGTCCTCCGTAAATCTGGCTTCTGAGGCGTACACAACCAGCTTTCCGTCCTTCGTCTGACAGTTGGAAAGCGTAATGTCCCCGGCTTTCATCCGCCCTTCGCAAGTGCCGCAGCCGCTTCCCGCATCGGTCTTGTCAAACATCTTGTGGCTGGTCACTCGGCCTTTGTCCGTCATCAGGGAATTGGGCACCGGCCCGCAGTGGAACAGAATCACTTTGTTCTCGTCATCGCCGTAATTGTTGTTCCAGTCAAGAACCGTGGTAGGCGTTTCGCTGGCTAACGCCATCGCCCGCATCGTGACAGCGGAGCACATGTCAATCTCACAGGATGCGGTGATCCCCCGGTCATTCAGCTCAGACAAAAGCACACAGGGGCACACCCGCAAGATCTCCTCCATCTCGTTCCAGCAGCGAAGGGCAAGCGCATCCAGATGGTACACTTCTATGTACTCGTCAATGACAACCGAAATCTTCGCAAGGATATTCTTCTTTTCCTCGGACACGCCGGAAAAATCCGTGTAATCCTCCAGCGCAGCCTTCTTTGCCACAACCTTCTCGTCCCCGTCATCAAGCTTTCCCACCTTAAAGACAAGCTCCGACAGATCAAAGGATTCCACATTGATCCCATATTTCTGCATGGCAATCTCATCAAAGCGGACCGTTTTAAACGCTGTGGTTCTCGCTCCGATACAGCCGATGTTACAGCGTTTCATACCGTTCACCACCCGGCAGACAGCCGCAAAATCTCTGAGATTCTCCGCAAACTTCTCACTGAGGGGATGCACCACATGGGGCTTTAGCACGGTGAAGGGTACCTGATACTGTGTGAAAACATCCGTCACGGAAAACTTGCCGCAGAACGCGTCTCTTCTGTGGGCAAAATCCATCTTCCCAATCTCATCGGGATAGGCCTGCATCAGGATGGGCACGCCGGCATCCTGCAGTGCCGTGATTGCACCGTTTTCATCCGCAAAAATCGGCATGGAAAAGATCACGCCGTCATACTGTCCTTCGTGCTCTTTCAGCCACTTGGCGTAAAGCAGTCCCTCATCCCTCGTCTCCACACCGCCGTAGCGCGTCAGCTCCGCGTCCATAGCGATATAATCATAACCCGCATCCGTCACTGCCCGGATCATATCCTCTCTGGCCCCATAGATCAGCTCTCCCGGCATGAATCCCCGGTTACAGAAACATAAAGCAAATGTCATTCTTTTCATTTTGTTCGTCCTCCTTTTTCATGGCAAGCCCACCGCCGCCGTGCCCTAACCCGTTATGCTCTCATTCTAATCCCCCTGCTTCGGGAAATATATAGACTTCTGTCCACTTTTCTTTGAATTTGTTCGCAAAGCTGATATAATCATAACTGAGACCAAAAACATTCCTGCAATGTATCAAAGCGGAGGACATTATGATTTCCACCTTTAATCTTTCCAAACTCAATTCCCTGTTACAGGATTTCCATAAGATCACCAGCCTGCGGATCACGGTATTTGACGACTCCTTCCATGAGCTGACTGCCTACCCGGAACAGATCGCGCCCTGCTGCCGGATCATACGGACCGATCCGACGGCCGCCGCCCAGTGTGCCCGCTGTGACGCCCACGCCTGCGAGATGGCCGCAAGCAGACGCAGCGCCTACACCTACCGCTGTCATGCCGGATTAACCGAGAGCATCGCGCCCCTCACTTTAGGCAATATTGTGATCGGCTATCTGTTTTTTGGGCATGTATTTTCCTATCCAAGCTACGAGGAAGGCTGGAAAAGCATCCGGGAAAAATGTGCCTCCTACCGCATTGACAAGAACGCGCTGGAAGAAGCCTGCCTGGCAAGCCCGCTCATTTCAGAGGATTACATTGTTTCTGTCTCCCACATCATGCAGGCTGTGGCCTCCTATCTCTGTCTGGAGCGGATGTCCATCGTTCAGCGGAAAGAACTGCCCGTCCAGATCGACGAATATATCAGCGCACACTTCACTGAGGAAATCAGCGCCTCTGACCTGTGCCGCCGTTTCCAGATCGGTAAGACCTATCTCTACGAAATTTCCGATCAGAATTACGGATGCGGCATTGCAGCGCATATCCGAAACCTCCGCATAGAAAAGGCGAAAGCGCTTCTCGCCGAACATCCCGAATGGAAGATCAGCGAGACCGCCTCCGCCTGTGGCTTCTCTGACTACAATTATTTTATAACCGTGTTCAAACGGCTTACTGGCATGTCTCCCGGGAAGTACCGCATTGGTGCCAAGAAAACTTTGTCCTCCTCCGAATCATCCCGGTAACGGACGCGCCACTCCTTTTTCCACAGCAGCCTGCATTCGGACAGCCGATGCATTTCGCACCGCTTTTCTTTGCTCTGACAAGATAAGCTGCCGCCGCGCCTACAATAGCAGACAGCATAACTACGATCACCACATTTATCATACCATTCCTCCCTTCTAAATCCTTTTCTGCCAGACCGATCTCACACACCGGCTCTTCCTTTTACGTTCTGCTTCGCAATTTATGCCGCTTTCTTCAACCCGTATTCCGCGACAAACTGCCGGTTCGTCCGCTGTACCAGTACCACGACTACAGCCGCCATAGCAAGTACTGCCACCAGTCCCGGGACAAAGCCGTTCCCCAGACTTCCCGTTGTGATCAGCGTACCAATCTGATACACGAAAAAGGCAGTTGTAAACCCGATGCCCATCTGCAGGCCGATTCCCGCCCACAGCCACTTCCTGCTTTGCATTTCCGAATTCATCGCACCCAGAGCCGCAAAGCAGGGCGGTGTAAACAGATTAAACACCAGGTATGCCAGCGCCGCCGCCTTTGTCAGCGCCATGACCTGCGCCACCACATTTCCGTCCCCGACTAACGCCAGTTCATCCGTATCAATGAACGCACTGAGGCCATAGCAGACTGCCAGCGTGCCGACCACATTCTCCTTGGCGATAAAGCCGGTAACCGCAGCTGCCGCAAGCTGCCATGCCGCAAAACCGACAATCGGCACGAGAAGAACGGCGACGGGAGAAGCGATGGATGCCAGAATAGAAGTATGTTCCATTCCCTCCTCCACCACCTGCAGATGCCAGTCAAAGGACTGCATGATCTGCACTACCGTATTGCATACGAGAATAATGGTTCCCGCCTTAATGATATATGCCTTACCGCGTCCCAGCATAGAAATGACGGCTCTCTTCAGACTCGGCATCTTATATTCCGGCAGTTCCATGATAAAGAAAGATTTCCTGAATTTGTATCCCGTCACCGCGTTGACCAGCAGCGCACCTAAAAGGATCAGCGCAATGCCTGCAAAATACATCGTCACACCGACCCACGGCGTTTCCGGGAAAAATGCACCCACAAACAGAGCAATCACGGGCAGCTTTGCGCCACAGGGCATAAAGGGCGTCAGCATAGCAGTCGCTCTCCTCTCCCTCTCATTGCGGATGGTGCGGCAGGCCATAATGCCGGGAATCGCACAGCCCGTTCCGATAACCATCGGGATCACGGACTTCCCGGAAAGTCCCACTCTCTTAAAGATCGGGTCAAGCACCACCGTAGCACGCGCCATGTAACCGCAGTCCTCTAAGAGTGCGATCAGGAAGTACATAACCATCACAAGAGGCAGGAAACCCACCACTGCGCCTACGCCGCCGATGATACCGTCCACCAGCAGGGACTGCAGAAAAGGATTCGCATTCTCTACCAGACCCGCCGCATAACTCTGAAAAGTTTCGATCCAGCCCACCAGCCAGTCGGCTATCCATGTGCCGAGCGTGGATTGGGAAATATAGAATACCAAAAACATGGCCACTGCAAAAATCGGAATCCCCAGCCAGGGGCTGGTAAGCGCTTTGTCAATCTTATCCTGTCCGTTCTTTTCTCTCGTCAGGATCTTTCTCTTTTCCACGCTCTCCACTATCCCGTTCACAAAGGCAAACCGTTTCCTGTCTGCCGCCTCCACCGCCGCCTTATCATGCAGATCTATTTTCCCTTGCTCATACGGCGCCTTCTGCCCGCTGCCTATGACAGTGGCAGCCTTCTCCACCACCTCTTTCAACCCGTTATGACCGAAAGCGGTGGAAACAGTCCGCAGCACGGGACAGCCAAGCTTCTCGGATAAAAGCTGTATGTTAATTTCCGTGTCCTTTTTCTCATTGATATCACTCTTGTTCAGAGCCACCACCACAGGAATCCCAAGCTCTAAAAGCTGGGTCGTAAAAAAGAGACTTCTGCTTAGGTTGGTCGCATCCACGATATTGATGATCGTGTCTGGATTCTCGTTTTTCACATATCCGCTTGTGATGCTTTCCTCGGATGTGAAGGGCGACATGGAATAGGCGCCCGGCAGATCCACCACAACCAGCTCCTCCCTCCCATCGTAATACACTTTTTTGATCGGACTTTCCTTCTTTTCCACGGTGACACCCGCCCAGTTGCCGACCTTTTCATTTCTGCCGGTGAGAGCGTTGTACATCGTGGTCTTCCCACTGTTCGGATTTCCCGTTAGTGCAATTCTCATCTCATACATCCTCCTTGTTTTCATTTTTATATTGATGCTCGCGGTCAATTCGCGTTAGTTTTGACTAACCTGCTTGTAAAAAATTTGCCGTTCCCGTGATATGAACGGCCTGTGCGCTTCTGCCGCGAAGCTGATATCCGGCGTTTGTGGCAGACGCCCGCAGCCGGATCGTCCGCCGAAAGTCTTCGGACTATACTGAAATAGCCTGCGCCAAATCCGTATCTATGTTGTATCTGGCGTCTTTTATAGCGACAACGCATCCTCCCTTCAGATGGGAAATCACTGTGATTGGTTCCCCGCTGTAGCATCCCAGGGAAAAGAGAAAAGATTTCAACTCCTCATCCAAAGTCCTGACTTCCTTCACAATGTGCTCTTCTCCGACTCTCGCATCTGCCAGATTCATATCTTTCCCTCCTGCTTTCTTTTCTGTCTTCTTTTTTGTTTTCTGACTCCCTCATGGCGGTTAGTGCTTGCTAACTACAAGTTAGTTTAATATAACTTCCATTTTTTGTCAACCCTTTTTCATTACCGTATGAACCTTTTCGTTGTCTTCCCCACTTAAAAATGCTATGATGAAAAAAAGAAAAAGAGCACACGGACACACAGGAACGGAGAACACCATGAGTTATATTAAGCACCGCGCGGACGAATCACAGGAGGACTATCTGGAAACCATACTTATGCTGCAAAAGCGGCTCGGGCAGGTCCGCTCCATAGATATCGCAAACGAAATGAATTTTACCAAGCCAAGCGTCAGCGTAGCCATGAAAAACCTGCGCGAGAAGGCCTATATCACCATGTCCGAAAATGGTATGATCTCTCTGACCGAAAGTGGACGCAAACGCGCCGAGAACGTGCTGGAGCGGCACACCATTCTCTCCGACTGGCTCATCAGCATCGGCGTAAGCCGCCAGACCGCGTTGGAGGACGCCTGCCGGATGGAGCACGATTTAAGCGAGGAAAGTTTTGATGCCATCAAAAGGGCCGTGCGCCCTACCTGATTACCGTGCTGTTTTTTCTTATCTAAATCTTAACTGCATTTCATGTATACTATGTATAGTGACTGTGCCGGACAGGTCTGTACACCGCGCCTGCCGCACTGCGTTTCCCTTTAACCGAGGAGGCGTTTCCTATGAAAAAGCTCCCAAAACACCTGACGGATGCCGCTTTTACCGTGTTTTTTCTGGTTGCATGTTTTGCCCTGTGTCTGTTGATCCAGACTGTCTGCGGCGCGCATACGCTGATTCCCGCCATTTTTATTCTGGGAACCTTTTTGACCGCCCTGGCCACGGACGGCTACTTTTACGGTATCCTATCGGCTCTGGCCAGCGTCCTTATTTTCGAGTTTATCTTTGAGCTACCCTATTTCAGCTTATATTTCACCATAACCGACAATCTGGTCACTTCCGTTATTATGATCGTCATTGCCTGTGTCACCTGTACGCTGACCACGAAAATCAAAAAACAGGAGACATTAAAATCACAAAGCGAGATGGAAAAAATGCGGGCAGATCTGCTGCGGGCCGTATCCCACGACCTGCGCACACCCCTCACCACCATATACGGCGCAAGCTCCGCCATGTTGGAAGACAGCGGCGGATTGTCAGCAGCACAAAAGCAGAAAATGCTGCAAAGCATCCGCGAGGACGCCGCATGGCTCACCCGCATGGTGGAAAATCTGCTTTCGATCACGAGACTGGACGGCACAAATGTCAAAATCATCAAAGTTTCAACCGTGCTGGATGAATTTCTTGACGCGGCGCTGATCAAATTTCACAAACGCTATCCCGAACAGGAAGTGTCCGTCGAACTGCCGGACGAATTTATCACCATAGGGATGGATGCCCTGCTGATCGAACAGGTTGTGATAAATATTCTGGAAAATGCCGTTTGTCACGCCAAAGGAATGACCATACTCTGTTTAAAAGTGTCTCTGCTTCCCGGAAAGGCCGTGTTTGAGATAAGTGATAACGGATGCGGCATAGAAAAGGAACGGCTGAAAACCCTTTTTACGGGTTATTATCAGGCAGAAAATCTGCCGCCGGACAGCAGGCGCAGCAACGCCGGAATCGGCCTCAGCGTATGTGCCGCTATCATCCGGGCACACGGCGGAACGATCACGGCAAAAAACCTGGAAAGCGGCGGCGCACTCTTTTGCTTCACCTTAAATACGGAGGAAACCGCGAATGAGCAGTAAATATAAAGTTCTTATCGTCGAAGACGAAAAAAATATTTGTCACCTGATCGGCGCTTTGCTGGAAGCGGACGGCTATCAGACTGTCCCTGCAAGAGACTTTGCCAACGGCAAAATGCTGTATTTCTCGCATCGCCCGGATCTGATGATACTGGATCTCGGCCTTCCCGACGGGGACGGTATAGATCTGCTTCGGGAAATCAGAAAAGAATCCCTCGTGCCTATCATCGTTTTATCCGCAAGAGCGGACGAATCGGACAAAGTGGAGGCGCTGGATCTTGGCGCAAACGATTATGTCACCAAGCCTTTCAGCTCCGCCGAACTGATGGCACGGGTCCGCTCCGCACTGCGAACGGCAGCCCGGTATTCCGGCACGGCGCTTTCTCCCGACGGCACATTCACCCGGGACGACCTCCTCATCGACTACGGCGCGAGACGGGTTTTTATTGACCAGTCGGAAATCAAACTGACCCACACCGAATTTGACATTCTTTCTTACTTATCCCGATGCTCTGGAAAGGTTGTCACTTACAGCGCAATCATAAAAGAAATCTGGGGCTACAGCGATTCAGGCAGCGTCAAAAAGCTGCAGGTCAATATGGCGAATATGCGAAAAAAGCTGGGTGCAAAACCGGGAAAGAAAAACTATATCGAAAATGAACTTGGAATCGGATACCGCATGTAGGAGGACACGACAATGGATATCTTTGATGTTTTGACACTGGCCGGAGGCTTAAGCCTGTTTCTGTTCGGCATGAGCGTGATGAGTGAAGCCCTGGAACGACGCGCGGAAGGGAGTTTAAAGCTGCTCCTTGCCAGACTGACCCAGAATAAGACTGCGGGCTTTCTGACAGGTCTGGTCGTCACCGCCGTCATCCAGAGTTCCTCCGCCGCCACCGTGATGGTGGTGGGCTTCGTCAATTCCGGCGTGATGACCCTGAAGCAGGCCATCAATGTGATTATGGGTGCGAACGTAGGTACCACCGTCACCGCATGGCTCCTGAGCTTAAGCGGCATTTCCAGCGACAACTTTTTTATACGGATGCTCAAGCCCACCTCTTTCACACCTATACTGGCTGCCGTCGGCATTCTGTTTTTCATGTTCGGAAAAACAAGTAAAAAGAAGGATTCGGGCACGATCCTTTTAGGCTTTGCCACCCTGATGTTCGGCATGGACACCATGTCCGGCGCGGTGTCCGGGCTTGCCGATGTACCGGCCTTCCAGCAAATGTTTATCCTGTTCAAAAACCCGGTGCTCGGCATTATCGTGGGCGCTGTGCTTACGGCGGTGATCCAGTCAAGCTCCGCCTCCGTCGGTATTCTGCAGGCGCTCGCGTCCACGGGACAGGTCTCCTACGGTGCCGCCATGCCGATTATTATGGGACAGAATATCGGCACCTGTGCGACGGCGCTGCTCTCCTCCTTTGGCACCACGAAAAACGCCAAACGGGCGGCGGTTGTCCATCTTTCCTTTAATATACTGGGAACCCTGATCCTGCTTCTCGTCTTTCTGCCAGTATCCCTGTTTGTAAAACCCGCGCTTTTGGACGAGTCGGCGTCCCTGTTCGGCATCGCACTCACCCACTCCGCGTTTAACATTTTATGTACCCTTGTGCTTCTCCCCACCTCCGCCCTGTTAGAAAAGCTGGCGGTAAGGCTTGTCCCCGACGCCGAGACGGAAGAAACCGCCTCCGTGCTGGACGAACGTCTCCTCGCCGCGCCCCATATTGCGCTGGACAGATGTCATTCACTGGTAAGAGAAATGGCGGAAATTTCCACCGCTTCCCTGAAAGACGGGATGAAGCTTCTGACCCGGTACGATAAACAGACAGCGAAGGATGTGCAGGAGGCGGAAGAAAAATGTGACCACTATGAAGACATTTTAGGCACTTATCTGGTGAAACTGAGCAATTATCAGATGAGCGATGCCGACAGCGGCAGCGTCTCCATGATGTTAAAGGTGATCGGCGATCTCGAGCGGATTTCCGACCACAGTGTCAACATTTTAAAATCGGCGGAAGAATTGAAGGACAAAAAGCTGCAGTTCACCGCAGAAGCCTTAAAAGAGCTGGACGTGCTTTGCCGCGCCGTATCCGAAATTATGACGCTCTCCTGCACTGCTTTTGTGCAGAACGATCTGGAATTGTCGCGAAACATAGAACCGCTGGAACAGGTGATCGACGATCTGAAAGAGAACATGAGAAACGCTCATGTAAGACGTTTGAAAAAGGGTGTCTGCTCCATAGAGACAGGCTTTATCTGGCTGGATCTTCTCACCAATCTGGAAAGGGCGGCAGACCACTGCTCCAACATCGCCATCTGTATCGTGGACACTGCCGAAAACAGCATGAATCTGCACCAATCCCTTTCCGTTATGAAGGAGGAAAGCCCTTACTACAAAGACCAGTATGCCTTCTACTCGGAAAAATATGTACTGCCAAAAGTCAGTGAATAAAATTGGTTCTCTGCACAGGCTCGTTTTCCGGCAGGCCGTAAGTTTCCTTCCCGAGCGCAATGCTCTTGATTAAGAACGTCATATTCCGCGCAAGCGTGCGCATGGTCTGTAACCCTTCCGCATCCTGCGCCGCTTCGCCCTGCAGTCTGCCGTGAACACTGTTCCAGTACTGGCTGGAGGCCACCGGCATACCGCAGATCGTAAAATATTTATTCAGCTCATCAAAAGTGGCCGACAAGCCGCCCCGTCTTGCCACGACGACACTGGCTCCTGCCTTCATGCGCTTGTCAAAGGGCGTGCTGTAAAACAGTCTGTCCAGAAAAGAAATCAGCGTGCCGTTGGCAGACGCATAGTAAACCGGGGACGCGATCACTAGCCCATCGCATGCCTCAAACTTCGGCGCCGTCTCGTTCACGATGTCGTCAAACACGCATTTTCCTTTTTCCGCACAGGAATTGCAAGCGATACAGCCCCGTATGGCCTGACTGCCGATCTGGATTGTTTCTGTTTCCACGCCCTCCGCCGCAAAAACCTGCTCCATCTCCCGCAGAGCGATGGATGTATTGCCGCCTGCACGCGGGCTTCCGTTGATCATAAGTACTTTCATTGCTTTTTCCTCCTTATCAATAGCATTTAAAGCTTGTTTTCTGCTTCTGTTCCTTTTTTCCCGCATTGCTGCAAGTAAAACATCGCTTTTTGAGATTCGATTTCCGCTCGCAGTTCTTCTTCGGTTGGCAGATAAAGTTTATACTTAGAAGCAAACAATTGTTCATTCCCGTGAAGAACCGAATATCTCGCAATATCTTCATCCGTATCCGCACAAAGTACAATACCGATTGTCGGATTGTCTCCCTCGCTACGTTTTAATTCATCATACATGCGAATATACATATCCATCTGACCGACATCCTGATGTGTGATTTTCTGTGTTTTCAAGTCGATCAGAACAAAACATTTGAGAATATAATTATAAAACACAAGATCAATGAAATAGTCCTGTTTTTCTGTATGAATATGCTGCTGCCTCGCCACAAAAGCATAGCCTTTTCCAAGCTCCATCAGAAATTTTTGAATATTGGAAAGAATACTTTTTTCTAAATCGCTTTCTGTAAAATCCGCATTTGATGCAAACCCCAAAAATTCAGCAACAACCGGATTTTTGATAAACTCCAGCTTGTCGTTCTGATATTTGGCCGTCAGCTCCTTCATCTCGCCCTCAACGAGTTCCTTATTCTGCGTTTGAAGGATACGGTAATAATACTGTGATGAAACATTACGCTGTAATGTTCTGACACTCCACGTTTGTTCGACAGCTTCTTTCTCATACCATGCACGAGCTTTTTCGTCATTTACCTGTAACAGCACTGTGTAGTGCGACCATGATAACAGTCTTTGAGATTTTCCAGACGATGTCTGGAAAATCTTCGGATACATTTTATAAAATGAATAAAACGCATATAAATTGGTTTTTGTAAATCCTTTTCCATACTCTGCAGATAATTCTTTATAATCTCTGCCCCATATTTTGCACGCTCTCTATCCTGCATTTCTTCACTGGCAATTCTATATCCAAGAAGCCAGTTTCTCTTGACAAGAGTCATATTAACTGCCTGATATGCAGCCTTCTGCGAAGATTCGATGATGCCGCACATATCCTTTAAAATATCATCCGTTTTAACAAATTGATTAATCATGTTATTCTGATCGACGTCTATCAGCCTATTGTTCATAATTGTTCCACCCCATTTCGCCAATTGCAGCTTTTCAGCGAATCTACAACCCGATTTTCTCATCAATAATTAATATACCCGTTCAACCTCCAACGCATTTTGTTCACTTTACCACATCAATGCGAAAATAACAACTACGACGGTCTCCAGGCAAATGAATTCTACTTCATTCCTATTGACATACAGGTAACTTGTTACCATAATTAAAAATGGAGGTTTATACTGATGAAAACAATCGTAATTTACACTTCACAAACAGGATTTACAAAACGTTATGCTGAATGGATCGCGGAAGCAGCGGGGGCTGATTGCTTTGAATTGTCAGCCGCAAAAAAGAAAGATCTGGCTGCATATGAAGCCATTATTTTTGGAGGTTGGGCTTGTGCGGGCAATATCAGTAAAATTAGCTGGTTTAAGAGAAATATGGATAAATGGGCAGACAAGAAGCTGATTGCATTTTGTGTTGGAGGAAGCCCGATAGACAACCCGGAAATTGACATAGCGCTTAAACGGATTTTCAACGAGTCGGAACAGAAAAAAGTCAAGATCTTTTACTGTCCGGGAGGGTTCAATTATGAAAAAATGTCCATGCCATCTAAACTGATGATGAAAGTGTTTGTAAAAACACTGAAAGCAAAAAAGGACAAGACAGAAGAGGACGAAATAATGGTTAAAATGATTTCTTCCTCTTATGACATTTCAGACAAAAAGTATATTGAACCGATTTTGCAATATCTGAAAAAATAACTTTAACGGCGGCAAAAATACATGCAGCATTTTCACCGCCCCATGCGTCTTTCACACTTTCTTCCGTGTGAAGCAGGCCCCGATGATCGCCCCAATCAGGGCAAACGGCGCTATTCGGATGAACAGCCACTCAAATGCGTGAAACAGCACTCCAGCTGCTGCGGTTTCGGGATGACCGTAGTCCCAGCCCAGGTAAGGACTGTTTAATGCCATCAGTATGGCAAAAACTGCCGCTATAATCACACACAACGAGACAAAAAACCAGTGAATCACTTTTTGTCTTACAGCTTTCCCATGCGCAAGCTGTAAGTTTATGACCTCAAGCTTCTCAGCGATTACTCTCAGATCATCGGCCTTCGTCTCGACAACGGTTTCTCCAAGCAGTGTGCTGACTGGTATTTCAAATACCTCTGATATGGAAATCAGCATGTCAGCATCTGGAACAGACAAACCTTGTTCCCATTTCGAAATCGTTTGTCTCACCACATTCAGCTTGATTGCAAGTTCCTCCTGCGAAAGCCCTTTGGACTTTCTGATGGTTTTGATATTTTCGTTCAGCATCAGGGATGCCCTCCTTTCACTCCCATTATACGGAGGAACACCCGTTGCGGCAAGCAACGCAGGTTAACATTATTTTACATAAAGACAGTATTTTTCTATCTTTTCGTTTTTTATGATATCCCTGCTTTTTAACGTTTCCCTATACGTTATGTTTTCCCCAACGATCCAGACGTCTCCCCGCGTCTTCTTTCACGAGCTCAACAAAAACAGCCATCAACGGAATAAAGAAGATAATTCCCATGATCCCAAAGAGATTGCCGCCAATCATTGCCGCAACAAGCGTGTACAGCGGCGGTAATCCTACAGAGCCGCCCACCACTCTTGGATAAATAAACTGATTCTCAACAAACTGGACAATCAGATAGACAATCAGACAGCGGACCGCCAGGGCCGGGCTGATCAGCAGAGCAAGAATTACGCTGACCGCGCCGGACATAAGCGCCCCCACATAGGGAATGATCGCGCAGACTGCTGTCAGTACGCCAACCAGACTTCCATAAGGCAGTTTGAAAACCGTAAATGCCAGAAACATCAGTATTCCGAGGATCACCGCCTCCGCACACTGCCCTGACAGGAAATTGGAAAAAGACCTGTTGAATGTACGGCAAAAATGCATGACGTTTTCCGCCCATGCAGGCTTTAAATAGGCATATACTATCTTTTTGGCATGTCCGCCTATCTGCTCCTTCCCCAGCACCAGATAAATGCTGATGATCAGTCCAAATGCCGCCGTTATGACTATACTCGCGGCAGAGGATACCGTGCTCACCACACCCTCCAGAAACAGATTGGCCCCGATGCCAACGTTCTGCATGATCTTTTCCATATTGATGTCCGCAAGCATGTCCTCCAGCCACCCAGACTGCAGGTCCAGACTCTCCAGATAGGCAATCCACTGGGGCAGGCGCGCTTCAACCAGCAGATAAAGCCCTTTCACGGAGCTTGCAAGCTCTGGTATGAGCAGTGTGAATACAAGCGTAAGCACCAGTGCAACACAGACAAAGGTGAGCAGAAACGAAACGAGCCGGTAAACCTTGTCGGAAGGCTGCTTTTTCGTTTTCTGCATCCATTTGCGCAGCCGCTTTTCGATCCCCGTCATGGGCACGTTGATAAACAGGGCCAGGATACCGCCGACGATGACAGGCAGGATAACCGCTATCCCCTTTTCCAGAAACTGGAGCACCACATGCAAATTCATCAGGGACGCAAATAATACCACTCCCACAATCACTATGATTAAATTCTGTTTTGTCTTCTTTTCCATTACTTTTTCCTCTCTAAAGTCATTACAATGAAAATTCTTAAATGGTATCTTTCCGAATATGTATGACAAACTACAAGCTGCGCCGCACCAATTCCCTGTACTTTTTATTAAAATAATACAGCTTTACTCCCACATATTCTTCACGTTCTTCACATTTGTAAAGATTATCTATAATCCTTTTCACAGATGCGGAAGTACATTTTCCGCTCCTATCAAGCTTTTTCATCATCAGACGCGCTCTGTCATAAGCATCTCTTCTACCTTTTAAAATTTCTGTTGATGTATCCCTGCAAGAACCATCTGCTTTTCTAATCCCGTTTAACAAAAGGATTTCATTCATTTCTTTTTCCATCTCTATATCTTTTGGATTCGTATATATGGTCCCATCCGGCTTATATGCGATTTTATCCATCTGATTCTTATTTAGAGGGCTTGTCGTAATCTCCGTCTCTCTCTTATGAGCATCACAGCATAATATATGTCCCTGCTGTCCCATTACCTTTTCCCCACCGTCACACACCCCAAGCATATTGTTATAATCAAGTGCCCTTTCTTTGTCTCTGCTCAGAGGAACAAAATGCTCAACTCTGGAGTGAGAATCTGTACGGATTCTCCGCATACAATACGCACACAATCCCTTCTGTTCACGGATTAAAACCGCTTTGACTTCATTCTTAGGAAAATCGTCATCAAATACCCGCCTTATGGCATCTGTATTGTCCTCCTTCACATTCTTCCACCTGTCGCTCTTACGGATCTCAACGATTCTCCTGTTCAGCCCGTCTGGCAAACCCTCTTTTTCAATCAGTATCATATAACAGTTCTCCCATTATCGCTTTCGCATCTCCAATGATGCCAGCCATCTTTTTAAATTCAGAGTTATCTTCTCCCAACACATCTTTCAGCTGTTCCAAAGCATTCTCTGCCTGATCAAAATGTTCTTCTTCCACAAATTCATTGATTTGATCTATAATCATTTTTACATTCTTTGGTCTGGAAACGCTCTCCTGCCTATAGCAAAGTACGTCTTCCACTGCATATCCATAACATTCAGGCAGATAAGTTACTTCCTGATTCTCATCCAGCAGAATCAGATTTGCTTCCTTGGCGGAAGATATGACAATCGGAGAATGTGTGGCAATGACAAACTGAACCTTTTCAAAGGTTGCGCTAAGTGCCCTAATGATATTCCACTGCCACTTCGGATGCAGATGCATATCCGCCTCATCAATCAGCACGATCCCCTCGATTTGTGTTCTTTCACATAGTTTCGGATTCAACAGGCATACTCTATATGCCAGATCCATGATCATCCATAACAGTGACTGGTATCCTGCACTCAGTTTAGAAATTGTCATTTCTTTCCTGTTATCTCTATATACCAGTTCGCTAAACTGAGGAGAATAGTAAATTTCAGGCGCTTCGTCCAGTTCGCTGATCTCTTTCATAAATGTTGATATGATATATTTAAATGCTTCATATTCACTAATTGTTTTCCCTTTATTAAGCGCTAATATTTCCTGCTTCATACACCACTGCTGTATAGATTTCACATCCATAGATGAGTCGAGGCAGCCGATATACCCGCATCTTCTGTCATCCAGTTTTTTCTTTAATTCCGTCCCGAAATCTCCACGCTTTACTTTCCATGCTCTTGCCGCACTCTGGAAACTGATTAAAGGAAGAAAAGACTCGGCCTGATTCGTTATTTTTTTCATCCATGCACACACGCTCTTATCGTCTATCTTCGTATGTGTGGATGAAATTTCTTCCTTAACTCTATTCCACGAAAACGATTCCCCATCGCTGGTTTTGAAAGTGCATCCGGCACATACTGGTTCACAATACGTCACTAAAGTCGAGGAATCGCCAGCCTCATCAACCAGCATTCGAACATCCTCTTTTACAATATTTTTTGTACTCACACCTTCCACATTTACAAACAATCCGCCAAGGGCAACAGCTATGCCTTCCAGCACAGAAGTCTTGCCTGCACCATTGTCTCCAATCAGCAGGTTGATACCGGGCTTTAGCTTGATTTCCAATTCTTTTATTGCCCTGTAATTCTTTAAACTGATCTTTTCTAAATACATCTTTTACTACCTCTCTTCTACAAATTAGCAAGATATCATACACTTGGTTTATATTGTAACATTGAAAATCCAGCTTTTCAATAAAGCGATAAATTTTAGCGGAGAAAAGTCAACGTTTCTTTTGATCCTGGGAAAGGCTGCTATCCAGCACTCCGACATAACACCATCTATGAGACCCCTTGTACATCCTTCCAAAATCTTCTATAATCATTATGACAAAACAGGCCGAGTCCCCAAATCCTTCTTAGCCGGAAACAGCTTAAGTTACGGCGGACGCACAAAAAAATGGAGAAACTATGATTAAACAGGAAATACGCACCATTGACGAGCTGTTACAGTTCGTTAACAGTTTATATCAGGAGCACGGTATGCGGCTGTGGTACCGCGGGGAGGAAAACGCATCTCTCAAGCTGATTCCTTCCATCCAGCGCAGTAAAAAGCGGCTGGACGCCGAGCGGTATATCACCAACGATTTCTATACGCGCGCCAGACAGATCATTGACAATCCCCCAGAAAAGCATAATTACGCGGGCTGGGTATCTTTGATGCAGCACTACGGCCTTCCCACCAGAATGCTTGACTGGAGCCTGTCCCCTCTGATCGCGGTTTTTTTCGCCACGGAGACTTACCGGGAACTGCCGGAAACGGACGGCTGCGTCTGGGTTCTGGCGCCTGGTCTTTTGAATGAGCAGGAAGGATTCGGCAACTGCATTTATCCCATCGATGCCGACACCACGCAGGAAATGCTGCTGCCCGCTTTCAAGCATGCCCATCACAACCACGAGCTGACAAACCGCATTCTTGCATGCAGTTCCACAGAAAATAATCTGCGGATGTACTCCCAGCATTCCAACTTTACCGTGCATAACTCTTTGAAACATCTGGAGGATGTCTGCGATGAAAACATGCTCTACAAAATCATTATTCCCTGTGAACGGAAGAAATACTTTATCGACAGTCTCCGGGTGCTCGGTATCACGGAGAGCTTTGTCTATCCCGATCTGGATCACATATCGGCTGATCTTCGAGACGAATATGGTATCTAGTTAATCAATATTCGTTCACCCGTAATCTTGTTGCAGGCAACAGGGATGCTGTCCTTCGCTACAGGCGTCAGACGCCGATGAAGGCACACCAATATATCCCGCCGTCTCAGACAATTGCGGAATCCATCTTCTGGATTTCGGAAAGGAATGCAAAATTATGAAAATTGTACTCTCGCATTTGACAAAAACTTTCCCCGGCAGGGGAAAAGGAAGCAGAAAAAAGGACGACGTCATTGCTGTAAATGATTTCAACTTTGAGATACCCGACGGAAAGCTGGTCGGCCTGTTAGGCCCTTCCGGCTGTGGAAAAAGCACAACGCTGCATCTGATCTGCGGTCTGCAGAACCCTACAGAGGGACAGATCTTTTTCGATGAGGAGGACGTCACGCCGCTTCCCCCGCAAAAGCGGGGCGTTGGCATGGTGTTCCAGAATTATGCCCTCTATCCCCATTTAAACGTAGAGCAAAATATCCGTTTCCCTCTGGAAAACCTGAAAGGGAGCGACAAACTTTCCAAGGAAGAAATGCATGCCCGGGTAACCGAGGCCGCAGGGCTTGTGCAGATTGATGATCTTCTGGACCGAAAGCCGGCGGAACTGTCCGGCGGCCAGCAGCAGCGCGTGGCCATCGCACGGGCGCTTGTAAAGCTTCCCCGGGTGCTTCTTCTGGACGAACCCCTCTCCAATCTGGACGCAAGGCTCAGACTCCAGACCCGTGAGGAGATACGCCGCATCCAGCAAAAGACGGCCATCACAACCGTATTTGTGACCCACGATCAGGACGAGGCCATGAGCATCTCCGATCTCATTGTGGTGATGAAGGACGGACTGGTACAGCAGATCGGGAAGCCCCAGGAAGTATATGACAATCCCGCCAATTTATTTGTGGCAAAATTCCTCGGAACCCCGCCCATCAATCTGTTCGAGGGCAGAGTGGAAAAAGGTTCTCTCTTCCTTGGGAAGGAGGCCGTTCTTAAGCTGAAGCATGTGCCCGACCAGCCGGTTCATGTGGGCATACGCCCGGAAGGTTTTGTTCTGGCAGAAAACGGCTTCCTCACCTGCCATTTAAGCAGGCCGGAAGTCATGGGGCGTGACGTGAGCATTGTCTCCACTCACCCTGCATCGCTGAATCCCGTGATCCGCTCCATCGTGGACGCGGAGAGCTGCGGACATCTTTCTGGCGATACCGTGCGCTTTATGTTGAAGCCGCGGAAGGTCTTTCTCTTTGATCAGACTACGGGACAGCGGATTTCATTTGAAACTGTCTGACCATAATTCATATATGCAGGAGCTGTGCAAGTCGGATATCTGCCGGTTTTACCGGCCGGTTGTTTTCCGATTGGTACAAACGCTTCGGAATGGAGAGACTCATGGAAAAACAAACTAACAAGGGCTGGCTTTACCTGCTGCCCGCCATCCTCTTTTTGGGCGCTTTTCTGATCTATCCCTTGATTGACGTATTTATCTATTCCTTTGAAGAAGGCTACAACTCTGCCTCTCAGACGTTTTACGGTATCGGCGGCTACAACTATTCTTATGTCCTGCACGATGCCTATTTTTTGCAGGCTTTAAAAAACACGTTTATTCTTGTGATCATCACCGTGCCGCTCTCCACCGGGCTGGCTCTCCTGATCTCCGTGGCGCTCAGTTCCATCAAACCCTTGCAGGAACTGTTTCAGACTGTCTTCTTTCTGCCCTATGTGACAAACACGCTGGCGGTCGGTCTGGTGTTTATGATTCTATTCAAAAAAACACCCTACTCCGACGGTCTCGTCAATCTGCTGATTCACTGCTTCGGCGGCAGCTCCGTGGATTTTATCGAAGGTCCCTACTGGGCGAAAATGTTCGTGCTCTGCTTTTACACGGTGTGGGTTGTCATGCCCTTTAAAATCCTGATACTGACAAGCGCGCTGGCGGGTGTCAACCCGGTTTATTACAATGCCGCGCGGGTGGACGGCACGGGACGCATCCGCATGTTTTTGAAGATTACCCTGCCCATGATTTCCCCCATGCTCTTCTATCTGGTCATCACAGGTTTTATCGGCGCATTCAAAGCATACAGCGATGCGGTGGCCCTGTTTGGCACCAATCTGAACGCGGCGGGCATGAACACGATTGTTGGCTATGTGTACGACATGCTCTACCGGGACAGCGGCGGCTATCCCTCCTACGCATCGGCGGCGGCCATTATCCTGTTCTCCATTGTCCTAACCATTACATGTATCAATCTGCTGGTGAGCAAAAAGCATGTTCACTATCATTAGGAGGCTTACATTATGAAAAAGAACCGCATACTCACCATAGTCACATATGCTTTTCTCACTTTCTGGGCGCTGGTCGTGCTGTTTCCCTTCTACTGGATGGCTCTGACCTCCGTAAAAGATTATGGCGCCTACAATGCAGAGCATATTCCAAAATTTTTTACGCTCTCTCCCACCCTGCAAAACTATGCTGACGCCTTTACCACCGTTCCGCTTGGCCGGTATCTGTTAAACACCCTGGTATTTACGGCGGGCACCACAGCGCTGATGCTCGTTGTCATCACGCTGTCGGCCTTCGCTTTTGCGAGACTGCAGTTTGCCGGACGTGATCTCGTATTCACACTGTTTCTGGCACTGATGATGATTCCAGGCGAACTGGTGGTGATCACCAACTTTACCACCATCACCAATCTGGAACTGCGCAACACCTTCACGGGACTGATCCTGCCCTCCGTGACCTCCGTGTTTTATATTTATCTGCTGCGGGAAAATTTTGCCCAGATTCCAGACGAACTGTACTACGCCGCCAAGGTGGACGGCACCTCGGACTTTCGGTACCTGCGCAGGGTAATGATTCCCATCTGCCGGCCCACACTGGTCACCATCACGATCCTAAAAATCATTGAGTGCTGGAATTCCTATGTGTGGCCGAGACTGATCACCGACGATGCCAATTACTATCTTGTCTCCAACGGCATTCAGGAAATCCGTGAAAACGGATTCGGGCGGGCGAACATTCCCGCCATGATGGCTGCGGTGGTTGTGATTTCCCTGCCGCTCATCCTCCTGTTTCTCCTGTTCCGCAGGCAGATTATGTCCGGTGTAGCCAGAGGAGGTACCAAGGGATGAATAGAAAATGGAAAAATATACTGGCAGTCCTCTTCACAGGCGCAAGTCTTTTGACCCTCACAGGCTGTCACGGCTCCAAAGCTCTGCCGGAATTTACCGTGCCTGCAGAATTAGATACCGCCAAAAAATATGAGATCACCTTCTGGGCAAAGAACGATACCAACAAAAACCAGACCGATGTCTACAAAAAAGCCATCGCTGATTTTGAGTCGCTCTATCCCCACATCAAGGTTAACATGAAACTCTACACCGACTACGGCAGGATTTTCAACGATGTGATCACCAATATCTCCACCGGCACCACGCCGAATGTCTGTATCACCTACCCGGATCACATTGCCACTTACATGACCGGGACAAACACCGTGGTTCCTCTGGATGCGCTCTTTGCCGATGAAAAATACGGGTTTGGCGGAAGCGCCCTCCTCTATGACGGCCCTGCGCAGGAAGAAATCGTTCCCCAGTTTCTCGCGGAATGCGTGCTGGAAGGACAACACTACGCCATCCCCTACATGCGCTCCACCGAGTGCTGCTATATCAACAAAGACTATGTGGAAAAACTGGGCTACTCCATCCCGGACGTGCTGACCTGGGATTTCATATGGGAAGTGTCGGAAGCGGCCGCCGCCAAAAACGATGACGGCACCTTTGCCTTGAACGGCCAGAATGTGATGATTCCCTTTATCTACAAATCCACGGACAACATGATGATCCAGGCGCTGAAGCAGCAGGGGGCTGCCTATTCCACGCCGGAGGGCGATATCGGACTTTTTAACGACACCACCGAGGCGTTTTTATACGAGATTGCGGATCATGTGGAAAGCGGCGCTTTCTCCACCTTTAAAATCTCCAGCTATCCCGCCAATTTTCTCAATGCGGGACAGTGTGTGTTCGCCATCGACTCCACTGCAGGAGCCACATGGATGGGCGCAGATGCGCCGCTCTCGGATATCAGCGAGGACGCCTTTGTAGACTTTGAGACCGCAGTGCGGATGGTGCCCCAGTATGACCCGGAACATCCACAGATGATCTCCCAGGGACCGTCGGTCTGCGTATTTAACAAAGCCGATCCGCAGGAGGTGCTGGCCTCCTGGCTCTTTGCCCAGTATCTTCTGACTGACGAGGTGCAGATCGGCTATGCCCAGACAGAAGGCTATCTGCCCGTCACGTCAAAGGCACAAAAATCCCCCGCCTATCAGGCGTATCTGGCTGAAAGCGGGAAAGACAATCAGACCCATTACCGCGTAAAAATCGACGCCTCCAGACTGCTCCTTAACCATACCGGGGACACCTTCGTAACGCCCGTATTTAACGGTTCGGCCTCCCTGCGGAACGCGGCGGGACAGCTCATTGAGAATGTGGCAAACTCCGTGCGGCGCGGGGAATCGGTGGATGACGCTTACATGAATCAGCTCTATGCGGACGTCACTGCCCTCTACCGCTTAGACCAGAAAGACATTGCCTCCGGCAGCCGGAAAGAACTTGGCGCACTGCCGCCGGCAGCCGTGCTTCTTCTTGCCGCGCTGGCTCTTGCATGGTGTCTGATTTTGCTCTATCTGTTGTCCGATTTTGTCAAAAAGAGAAAAAAGCATTGATTTATCCACTGGTTATGGTATAATCGTCGCTGTAAAAGCTAACCAGAAAATGCTACGATCGAGGAGGAAAATTATGAAAAAGACACTTGTATTAACCCTGGCGCTGGCCTTTGTGTTATCCCTCACTGCCTGCGGCGGCGATGACCCCGGCAAAAAATCCAAAGGCGTTATGACCTACGCCGAGTACATGGCCGCTGATCTTGACAGCGAGGTCGTAATCGAGACCTATGTACAGGCAAAGCAGTCCTGGTGGGAGGATAAGGCTACCCTCTACACGCAGGATAAGGACGGCGCATATTTCGTTTACAATGCAGTCTGCTCCGAGGCAGATTACGCCAAGCTGACTCCCGGCACGAAAATCAAAGTGACCGGCTACAAGACCGAGTGGTCCGGCGAAGTGGAAATTGCCGAAGGCGCTTCTATCGAAATTCTGAAGGGCAATTATGTAGCTCCCATAACTGATGTTACCGACCTGCTCGGCCAGGATGCACTGATCGACCACCAGAACCAGTTCGTCTCCTTCAAGGGCATGACCGTGGAGGCTGCAGACGACAGCGGCGCCGCTTTCCTCTATAACTGGGACGGCTCCGGCGAGGACGGAAGCGACCTGTACTTCAATGTCTCCAAGGACGGCCAGACCTACACCTTCACGGTGGAGTCCTATCTGTGCGACAGCAGCACTGACGTTTATCAGGCAGTTAAGGGCTTAAACGTTGGCGACACGGTTGATATGGAAGGTTATCTGTACTGGTATGAGGGCGTGAACCCGCATATCACTTCCCTTACCGTAAAGTAAAAGATAAAACCCTGCTGCCGGAACCGCGTATCATTTCGCCGTTCCGGCAGCTTTTTTTTAATAGGAAATAGCGTCTTTTATTTATGCATCCCAATTACCTGATACAGCCGTTCCAGTTTCTCCTCACCGAGCTCTCTCGGCCCGCCAAGCTGTGTTGTCCGATACAGAAGTTCCGCATAAAACTCCAAAGACTCCATCTTCATATATGCCGCCGTCAGATCCTTCGCCCATGTGAGCGCACCGTGGCTCTCCAGCAGAATGGCCTGATAATCCGCCAGATAAGGCTCAATGGCGTCCGGGATCTCCGCTGTGGAAGGCGTGCCGTAAGGGGCAAGCGGTATTTTTCCGAAATTGACAATCACCTCCGGCATAATCGGACTGTCAAGCGCCCTGCCCATCACCGCAAAACTGGTGGCAAAAATGGGATGGGCATGCACCACAGCCGCGATATCCGGGCGTTTCTGATAGACGCGCAAATGCATCTTAACCTCGGAGGACGGGCCAAACCCTTCTGCCGCCTCCAGCACATTACCCGAAATATCCATTTTACAGAGCTGCCCCGGCTTCATAAAACCCTTGGAGACGCCTGTGGGTGTACAGATAATCTCATTCTCCGAAAGCCGCACCGAAATATTGCCATCGTTTGCCGCCACCATCCGCCGGCCATACATCCTTCTCCCAATCTCACAGATCTCTTCCCGTACCATCTTCTCATCCTGCATGGTTTTTATCATTCCTTTCGCTTCGCTCAAGGCACAAACAAGACATGAAAAA
>CBCOZL010000021.1:0-62494 GCA_965114645.1 uncultured Lachnospiraceae bacterium
GCGGATTCCTTCGTGTTCCAGACAGAGAAGGCTCTGAACGAGGTGGGCGACAAGATTGACGCTTCCGAGAAGGCCGGTGTGGAGGCCGATCTACAGGCTGTGAAGGATATTCTGGAGAAGACCAAGGATCAGGAGCTCACCGACAGCCAGCTTGACGAGCTGAAGGCGGCGAAGGAGAAACTGACAAACTCTGCGCAGGCGCTGTTCACAAAGATGTATGAGAGCATGCAGCAGGCACAGGGCGGCCCCGACATGAGTGGCATGGGCGGCGCACAGGAGGCAGGTTCTGCGGACAACGGCGGCGCGGATGACGTAGTGGACGGAGATTATAGAGAAGTTTAACCAGTTCAGCCAGACCACATCCGCAGGGCAAATCGTGCTTGCACAAATTTGGCGGCGGATGCTGGTCTGAGGACGCAGCTGAGCGAAATAAAGGGAAGGATATAGATCATGGCAGAACAAAAACGGGACTATTATGAGGTGCTCGGTGTAGAAAAAAGCGCCGATGACGCCGCCATAAAAAAAGCATACAGAGTTCTGGCGAAGAAATACCACCCCGACATGAATCCGGGGGACGCGGAGGCGGAGAAAAAATTTAAGGAAGCCTCGGAGGCCTATGCCGTTTTGAGTGACCCGGAGAAGAGGAGACAGTATGACCAGTATGGTCATGCTGCCTTTGACGGTGCGGGCGGCGCAGGCGGTTTCGGCGGCTTTGATTTCAACGGCGCGGATTTCGGTGACATCTTCGGTGATATTTTCGGCGATCTTTTCGGCGGCAGCAGACGCGGCGGTGGAAGGGGTAACGGCCCTATGAAAGGCGCCAATATCAGAACCAGCGTCCGCATCACCTTTGAAGAGGCGGTTTTCGGCGTGGAGCGGGAGATCGAGCTGACGCTCAAGGACGAGTGTACTTCCTGCCATGGCACGGGAGCGAAGCCGGGAACCAGTCCCGAGACATGCAGCAAGTGCGGCGGCAAGGGACAGGTGGTATTTACTTCACAGTCTTTCTTTGGCACGGTGCGCAATGTGCAGACCTGTCCCGACTGTCATGGCACAGGCAAGGTGATTAAGGATAAATGCCCCGACTGCCGCGGCACGGGTTATATTGCAAATAAAAAGAAGATACAGGTTTCCATTCCTGCGGGTATTGACAACGGACAGTGCGTCCGCATCCGCGATAAGGGCGAGCCTGGTTCAAACGGCGGACCCAGAGGCGATCTTCTGGTTGAAGTGGTGGTGGGAAGACATCCTATTTTCCAGCGGCAGGACGAAAATATTTACTCCACCGTACCGATGTCTTTTGCCATTGCGGCGCTGGGCGGCGATATTGTGATCGACACCGTGGACGGCAGGGTAATTTATGAGGTGAAGGCCGGAACGCAGACTGACACAAAGGTCCGCTTAAAAGGAAAGGGCGTGCCCTCTCTCAGAAATAAAGATGTGCGCGGCGATCATTACGTGACGCTGGTGGTGCAGGTGCCCGACAAGCTGTCCCATGAGGCGAAAGATCTCTTGAAGCAGTTTGACGAGTGCACGGGCGACAGTCTGAATGCGGCTAAGAACATAACTTCCGACGCATCCGAGGAACCGACGGGAGGCGGCGGGAAAAAGAAGAAAAAGTTTAAGTTTTAAGGGACATTTCTGGTAACAGGGATGATTATAGGAGCCATGGGAATCCCTTCCCATGGCTTATGCACGATTTTAATTGTAGCAGCGCAGATGATATGAATTTTGAACTTATGGCGGAACGTACACGATATCTGAAAGAGAATCCGAAAGGGGTGGAGGAGATGTGTAAAGTAATGGAGGATATGAGAAATGAATCATTAAAAGAAGTTGCTAAGAGAATGTTATCAGATGGAATGCTGACACTTGAAAAAATTTCTGAGTATGTAGGACTTCCTTTGGAGGAAGTGAATAAATTGAAAGCAGAGTGACCACAAAAAGTTTAAGTTTTAGGCAAATTTTGGAAAATCAGAACGACGGTAAGAGCTATGGGGGATCCTGTGGCTTTTCTTTTTGTTGTGAAATATATTATTTTTACTGTTGTGAGTTTTAAGGGTTTTTTTAGGGGGGGGGGTGTGCTATAATAAAAATATTTAAAGTAAGGAAAAGTGAAGTTTTCAAATAGCAAATGGAAAGAAGGTGAAAAGATGATTAGAAAAAAGCACATTGTTACTTTAGGGGTTATGTTACTGTTTGTGGCAGGAGTCAGCGGATGTGGTATAAATCGTAAACTGACCACTTATACAGCAGAGAGCGCTGAATTCAAATTTGTTGAAACACCGCTTACTGAAACACCGGGGGAAATGGTTGGAACGAGCGATACAACTGCTAATAAAATAGAAGCTGAAGAAGCTCCTCAGCTGACTGCTCTTGCAGACAGCTTGGAGGAAGCGCAGGAAATAGCTGATTTATACGGAATTGAATTGGAAAGGTATTCGTACGGTGTGGCTTCTTATTGTACTGATAAGGATATTTCAGAACTTCTTAATATGGGAATGGAAAAGGGATATCCCACGTTGGCGCCTAACACTAAGTTGGAACTGAATACAAATTAGTCGGCTGAATAGAGCCGGGTAAAATAAGTAAGAAAAGGAGAAGAGAATCGAAATGAAAAAAGGGAAGCTATTGTCATTGTTTTTAGCAGGAGCGCTGGTGTTCCAGACAGCAGGCATAGATGCTCTTGCAACGGCGGCAGAGAGTCCGGATTTTGTCACGGAAGAGGTTGCGGATGAATCTGAAAATTCGGGTTCGGGGAATGCAGAGGATTTAGGAGAGGATGCTGAATCTGAAGAATCTCTGGGGGATGATTCCTCTATAGGGGAAGAATCGAATCTACCTACTGAAGGGGAGGAAAGTCTTGATCAACCTGCTACAGGGGATGAGGAACTTAATCCACCTACTGAAGGGGAGGAAAGTCCTGATCAGCCTTCCACAGGAGACGAAGAGCTCAATCCACCTTCCGAGGGTGATGAGGAAAATCCTGACCAGTCATCGGAAGGGGACGAAGAGACTGATCCCCCTTCCGAGGAGGAACAGAATCCAGAAACTCCTTCAGAAGATAAGGGAGAAGACGAAGAAAATAATTCGGGAGAATCGCTTTCCGAAAACAGTGTATCTGAAAATACAATTTCCGAAAACACAGTTTCGGAGGAAGAGGGAGATATCTTTGACATTTTTCCCGGCTTAGGTGATAGTTATATCATGTCTTCGAAGCAGATGAGTGACAAGAGAACGCTTGCTTCGCACATGGATGATGTTGTAAAGACAAATGCCAGGACAGTAGAAGATTATGCTGATAAAGAGGGTATTTATGAGCTTGGTGAAGTAATATATCTGGCGGATGATGAAGCAGAGGCGGAAGAAATAGCAGCGGCCTTTGGAGGTACGCTGGAGAGCTATTCATATGAAGTGGCGGTTATTAGTCTTCCTGAGGATGCAACTGTAGCTATGGCAGTGGCGGCAGCGGCCAATCCCGATGTGAAGCTTCCGGCAGTGTGGCCTAATTACTATAATTATCTGCATGGAGATCTGCCGGAAATGAATGCTGTTTACGAGCCGGGAGATCCCGATTTTAACAAGCAGTGGCATCATGATTATATTGGCACGCGTTATGCCTGGGCGGCTGGTTATAAGGGGCAGGGAGTAAAAGTGGCCGTAATTGATACCGGCTTGAAAAAGGATCATGAAGATTTTGGAGCAAATATAGTCGATGGATACAGTTTTGTCGGACTTGTAGGAACCCAGACTGCTCCAGTTTTTAACGAAGATAATGATACGCATGGAACCCATGTAGCCGGCATTATTGGTGCTGCTAATAATGATAAAGGCGTTATTGGTATCGCGCCGGAAGCTACTGTGAGTGGCTTTTGTGTGGCTGAGCCTGGAGGAGCCTTAACTGGTGACATTCTGGCGGCTATCAAGAAAGCCATTGACGATGAATATGATATTATTAACATGAGTCTGGGCGGTGCATATTATAATGATCTCTTTGCTCAAAGAGTAAAAGAGGCTTATGAAGCGGGAGTGGCAGTTTTTGCTTCTGCTGGTAATGACGATGCGGACGGCAACAATTTTCCGGCGGCGTATCCCGGAGCTATTTCTGTGGGCGCTGTGGATCAGAACGGTGCAAAGGCGTCCTTTTCCAGTTATGGTAGCGCGGTAAAGCTGTCTTTTCCCGGTGTAGGAATTTACTCTACGACTGTGAAAGGTTATCCGACAGGTATTGAGGATAAGACATATGGCGATTATGATTACATGAGCGGTACCAGCCAGGCATCTCCTGCGGCAGCGGGCACTGCAGCGGTGATTCTTTCCGCAAACCAGACTATTAGCAATAAAGAAGGAAAATCGAGAGTGGATGCGCTTTTGTCAGCCATGAAATCTTCTACAAATAAGTGCACGAGTTCTGGCATGGGAGCAGGTACGACCTGGCTGCCTGGAGCACTAAAAATTGCTACAGACATGACAGCGCCTGATGCGCCGATAATCGAATTTGATGAAAGCAAATATGAGAAGTCTGGCAATAACTACATAGAAGAATTTGTGGAGGTAAAGCTTTCTGCGAAAACTGCCGTAGGCGTAGAAATTTATTATTCCACAAATGGGAAAAACCCGGCATATAAAAACGGTATAGTTACGAATGCTGAGCTTTACACGCCGGATAGCATGATTAAACTTGAGGGTGCGAAAAAAGTAACGATCAAAGCCGTTGCGATTAACCCAATTACAGGAAAAATGAGTAAGGCGGCATCCAAATCCTTTACGTTAACTCCGAATCCTAATAAGGTGAAATTGACCTCGGCTGGTAACGTATCACGTATTGCCGCAGGTAAAAGTCTCAAATTGACTGCGGTGGTTGAGCCGACCTATGCAGCTTCCAAGAAAGTATCATGGTCAGTAGATAAGGCGGCAGCAGACAAAGGGATTACAGTGACGAATGGTACCGTAAAGACGAAAGTTGGTGCTGAAGGAAGTTATACTGTTACTGCTACAGCTTTGGGAAGTGACGGAAAGCCGCTTAGCGATGTTAAAGCTGAGTTTGTATTTACCGTTATTGAGAAAGCAGATATTAAGAAGGTGGCTTTTCAGACCAAAGAGGGCAAACCGTATAAGGCTCCTGCTCTGGATGTTAAAGGCACTTCACTCGACTTGAAAGAGTTCCTAAAAGTAACAAAAATAGATGGTTCTGAGGGAAGTGTTACAGATGTAGTGTGGTCCAGCAGCAATAGTAATATTGCAACTGTTGATGATGGTGTGGTTAAGGCGCATGCACCTGGAAAAGCAACCATCAAAGCTACGGCAAATGATGGAAGTGGAAAGAATGCTTCCTGCGCGGTAACAGTGAATCAGCCAATTGAAAAAATTATTATTGGTGGACCACGAAAAGTTGCTGTTGGAAAAACGATTGAACTTACTGCGGAGATTAAACCGGCAAAGGCCACGAACAAGAAGCTCACGTGGACGGCTGAAGGCAATTCTCTGGTGACTGTATCAAACGGCAAGGTAACGGCCAAAAGTGGTGCGACTGGAACTTGTACAATAAAAGCAACTGCACAAGACAGTGGGGAAGTTTCATCCAATCCTTATACAGTTACAATTGTATCAGGAGAGATTACTAAGATTACTCTTGAGAAAACGCTGACGTTATTCACTCCTAAAGCAGCAATAAAAGATGCGGAAAATGCGCCTACTAAAAAGACGCTGGTTCCAGAAATAGAGGGTAAACCAGGATTTGATAAAACGTTGATTTCCTGGACGAGCAGTGCTCCCGGTATAGCTTCCGTAGACAAAGAGACTGGTGAGATTACGGCAAAAACGGCAGGCAAGGCGACCATTACCTGTATGGCTACTGATGGTAGCAAGAAAAAGGCGAGCTGTAAGGTTACAGTTGCCGTTCCCATGTCAAAACTAGCTATCGGCACCACCGACAGTTATGGTGATTGGGATTCCGAAGGATACTACGGTTATATTGCTGTTGGTAAAAAGATAAAGATGTCTGCTAAATACAGCAGCAATTATGGTATACCTACAGACAAAAAAGTGACATGGCACTCTAGCAATGAAAGCATTCTGAAGGTTGATAAAAATGGTCAAGTGACTGCGAATGAGAATGCTAAGGTAGGCTCTTTCGCCACGATTACAGCAGTTGCGGCAGATGGAAGTGGGGTAACTTCCAATGAATATGAATTTATTATTACTCCTCTTTATAAAGACATTAAGCTTGAGCTCTTTCCTGTAGTGAATTCTCAAGGTGTTTTGGTGAATGGATATATTGTAACTGCAATAGACCAGGACGGTGAACAGATTATTCCTGGTGGAATGAATTACTTTACTGTTAATGTGTCAGGTGGTAAAAATCCAGGTTGTTATAAAGGTATTCAAGGGGCGCGGCCAAATGTAAATCCTACGATGTACTATTTACAGCCGATTCCGGGAAAAGCTACTACTGAAAAATCATCCAGTTATGCGGGTGACTTCTATACCAGTGACGCGCAAAAAATGTCCCTTACAGTCAAGCTGAGGGATGGTTCTGGGTTGAAGACAACGGAATCAATGTATGTTGTGCGTTTTAAAAATGACGTAGTTAGATATTTTAAATAGTAATCATTACAGCCGGACTTGAAAAAGTCCGGCTGTAGTTTGTTTGGGTTTACAATTGTCATAAACTTCATCAATAAATACTTCTATCAGTTCTGACACCTTAGAATCTGGGATTTTGATTTATTGCCTATGTCTGAACTTTCATCCGCGTTTACAGCATAAAATTCTAAGAGTTGACTTTGCGCCTGCAACATAATATGCTGATTACAGAATTTTATTGTCTGAAAGTCACGGCATGATCCAGAATTCGAGGGTGCTTTTTTAGGAACAGTATGAGTGAAGAGTGGAAAAGGAGCTTTGACGAGGAAGAGGCGGATTTTGGTCAAAGTGTGCAGGCTGTGATCAGAGCAGGAAGGAGAAGAGAATGAGGTCAGGGAAACAGATTTTAGCGGGTATTCTATCGGCCATACTGGTGCTTTCTTCGGCACAGCTTCCGGCGAATATCGCCTATGCAAAGGAACTGCCGATCCCGCAGGAGAACATAACGGAAGAGGAATCCACCGTGCAGGAACCCGGGCAGATGCAGGATGACGGGGAAACAAAACAGGAGCCTGGCGGGGAGATGACGGATGTCGGGGAAGGGGAGAAGCCTGGGACACAGGAAGACCAGGAGCCTGTGGACGGGAATGAAGAAGCGGGAGAAGATACGCCTGCGCAGACAGAACCGCCTGCACAGGAGGAGAAGCCTGCGGATCAGGAAACGCCTTCTGACCAGGAGGCGGAAGAACCCGCAGACCAGATTCCCGGGGACGGGGGAGATGAGGAATCCCCGAAAGAGGAGACAGGGGACGAAGGTGAAGCGCCGGACGGAGAAGGCCCTGCGGATAATGTGACTGTTTCCGAAAATGATTTACAGGTTTCTGGAAATGATCTGCTGACAGCCGGGGAGCAGGAGGTCTGGGTGGAGGCCGAGCTGGAAGGCGCATACCAGTTCGGCGACGCTCCTTCGGGACAGGATCCTGATTCACCGTACGCCATATCCGCATACAGCGAATCGGAGGTAGAGGAATATCTGTATGAGCAGATGCGGGCGAGAAGGACACAGATCAGCGTCGTAGAATATGGTATTTCCCTGACAGATATAAGAAATGTGGTCATCGGGGTGCTGAATGAGAATCCAGACCTCTATTTCGTCAAGAAAGACTTTAGTTATGGATATATGCCATCCACAATGATGGTGACGATGATAGAGGTTAGCTATGAAGAAGGGCTTGATGACGCCAAATGGCAGAGCGGTGCGAATGCGGCGCTGGCATCCGTGCGTCCAGGTATGAGTGATCTGGAAAAGATCATAACCCTGCACGACTATCTGGCGGTCAACTGTGAGTACGACAAGGAAAATCTGGATGCCAACAAGGTTCCGAATAAGTCCCATTCGACTTACGGCGTTTTTGCCGATGGCACAGCGGTGTGCGATGGCTATGCCCTGGCCTATAAATATCTTCTGAATAAGCAGGGGATTGAATGCTATATGGTTACCAGCGCTGCGATGGCGCATGCATGGAACCTGGTTGTGCTGGACGGGGAGTATTACCAGGTGGATGTCACCTGGGATGACCCTACATGGGATCATGTCGGCAGTGCAGGACATACCTATATGCTCCGCAGCGACGCTGCTTTTGAGGGACATTATAACTGGCAGGTGACGAAGGGCAGCCAGGTGGTGGATTTCAAGGCTGTAAGCACCCGCTTTGACAATGCCTTCTGGGCGGGCTGCAGATCGCCGCTGGTGATTGCGGGAGGGAGTTGTTTTTATACTGCCTATAACGGGCGGCCCTGCATTAAAAAAACAAGTCTGAGTGATATCACAGCGGACGGCACAGTGGTAACGTATATAGATCCCTGGACCGTGTGGGGAGGCGGGGGAACCTGGCAGGGAGTTTATTCTGGTCTGTTTCGGATAGGCGACCGCCTCTACTATAATGATAAATCGAAGATTTACAGCATTGCCATGGACGGGTCGGATCAGAAGGCTGAGTTTGCGGCCGACACGACGGACGGCTACATATATGGCAGCGGACTTAGCCGTGGGAAGGTGCTCTATGCTCTGCACAAAGATCCGAACGAACTGGGATTCGCGAAGGAAACGGTGCTGGAGGCTGTCATTGACGCAGGAAGCGTGGAGCCGGATCCGCCGGTTGAAGAGGATAAGGCGCTGAATCTTGACAACCCGTTACTGCACTTTACCGCGCTGGATGATACGACGATCAGTTCATCTGCGGAGGGCAGGCCGAAGCTCTTGATTTTCTACAGCAATACATGCGGCAACAGCCGGGGGACCATCAGAGAAATCAGCGGCAAAATCGGCAGCTTTAGCGGGATAGACATTTGTGCCATAGAAGTGACGAAGCAGTCAAAGGCGGATGTCGCGGCGTTTCAGAAAACGTATGGCTGCGAGGAGATTGTGTTTTCCTATGACACAGGAGATAACAATGCGGACGGCATGTGGCAATATGCCTGGGCGGTTGGGAATAATCAGATCAGCTGGCCGATCATCTGCTATATTGATGCGGATAACCGCCTGCAGTATTATACGTTGTCGTACTGTTCTGCGGATACGGTGCTGTCCAATCTGAAAAAATACTGCAACGCTGTTTTGGGAGAGGGAAATCATGGTTTTGACGCAAAGATGAAAGTGGATACCGTTATTTATAACGGGGAGGAACAGAGGCCGAAAGCCGTGGTATCGGCTCAGGATCCTGTGTCTTTGGAGAAAGGAATTGTACTTGTGGAGGGGCAGGATTATGAGATGTCCTATGAGAATAACCGAAATGCGGGTACGGCCACAGCGGTTGTGACAGGAATCAATTCTTACAGCGGCACTATCCGCATGACCTTTGAGATTCGGCCTGCCGAGCTGCGGATTCGTGCAAAGGATAAGACGATCCGGGTGGGAACAGCCATTCCGCCTGAAAATGCATACGAATATGAGATCATCGGGCTGATGGGAACGGACGAACTGCTGAGAAAGCCTGTATTAACCTGTAGCGTTACAGATACGAAGGTGCCAGGGAGGTATGACATTATTCCTTCCGGGGCGGATGCGGGAGCAAACTACACGATTACTTATGAGAACGGCAGACTGACCGTGGCACAGGAAGAGGCTTCCTGCACAGTCATTTTTGATGTCAGGGGACGTGGAACGGCGCCTGCGCCGCAGATTGGCATAAAGGTAGGGGGAACGGTCGCAAGACCGGCGGATCCGAAGGCCGACGGATATCGGTTTGACGGCTGGTATCGGGATGCGGCATGTACGAAAGCGTGGGATTTTGAGACGGATACTGTGCAGACAGACATAACGCTCTATGCCAAATGGCTTGAAAACGGGAAAGAAGAAGGCGGTTTTGCATTCCAGGAAATTGGAGACGTGTACTATACAGGGAGTGCATGCAAGCCTGCGGTCAGTGTATATGACGGAGATGTGCTTTTAAAATCCGGCAGGGATTATCAGATTAAATACTACAATAATATAAATGCCAATAAGGACGGTGAACTGAAAAGAGGAAATGGGGAGGGAGCAAACTTTAATCCAGAGCTTCCCTATGTGGAGATTATTGGTAAAGGAAATTACACAGACGCAATTAAAAACAATGCGGCGGATGCGGTTAAGGTGAATTTCAATATTCTCCGCGCGTCGATCGGAGACGGCCAGGAGACACCGGCGGCCGGGATTACGCTGAAAGTATCGGAACAGCTTGTGACGGCGGGCAGGGCGCAGAAACCTTTCTCATCCATTAAGTATAGGAAAGGGATGAAACAGGGGACAGACTTCGAACTGCGGCTGATATCGGGAAATGCCCATGACGGGGCAGGGAACAGCCTGGTGAAGGGAGAAGAACTGCCGGGAGCGGAAATCCCCGAAGGATGTGAAGGAGAATTTTATCTGACGATTGAGGGAACCGGCAACTATACGGGAAGTATCAGCCGGAAGATCTCTGTGGCGGATAAGGCGCATCTGATGAAAAATGCCAAAATCACACTTGGCAAAAATCTGAAAAATATTGCTTATACGGGTGGGGACATCCTGCTGACCCCGTCGGAGACCGCTTCGCCGGATACTTTTACCGTGAAGTGCGGATCGGTCATTTTAAAGCCGGGACGTGATTATACAGTGAAACCTGTTCCGGGTAAAGTAGGCAAAGCGGAGCTTGTCATTGCCGGAAACGGAGAGTATGTCGGGACGAAGACGGCTGCTTTCTCCATCAAGGGCAAGACATTTTCGGCGAAAGCGGTCCGGGTGAGCGGTGTGGAAGATAAAACGTATACGGGAAAGGCCGTGACCCAAAACGATGCTGTATTGACTTATCTGGAGCCTGATGGAGGAGAGACACCGCTGCGATACGGAACGGATTACACCATAACCTACACTCCGAATATTAACAGGGGTAATGTCACGATGACTTTCAGGGGAGCAGAGGAGAAAGGCTACAGCGGCAGTTTTAAGAAGAGCTTTCGGATCGAGGCGGTTGACATTGCGGATAAGGAGCTGGTAAACTGCGCGGCCGGGATGGAAAATATGGTGTTCCCATACTGCAAAGCGGGCGTGAAGCCTGTAGAAGAGATTGTTCTTACAAACGGGGAAGGATTTGTCCTGCGTAACGGAAGAGACTATACGCTCGCATATAAGAACAATAAGGAGGTGGCGGAGGCTTCCGCAGAAAAGCCGCCTACAGTGACAGTGAAGGGAAAGGGCAATTACACCGGCAAATTTGATGTTACATTCCGAATCGCGAAGAGCGGTCTGAAACATGCCTATGAGGATGGACGCGTTCAGTACAAGGCGACAGCCGTTCCCTATAATCCGAACAAAGCGGAAGAGTATGCGTATAAACCTGCGGTGAAACTGACGGATGGTAAGAGTGCACTGCGTGTAAACAAGGATTATGAAATACAGTATCTGTGCAACACACAGAAGGAATACCTGGCGTATCTGGCGGCATACGAGGCGGGCTCCGGCTCTGAGGAAAAGCTGCGGGAGATGATGCCGAGAGCTGTCATTACGGCGAAAGAAGGCAGCAGCTATGAGGCGGACGGAGAAATTGTCGTTCCGCTGCCGGTCTGTCGGACGAAGCTTGTAAAGTCGGATTTACAGATCGATGTGACGGAAAAGGCAGTCTACACGGGAAAACAAGTCAGGCCTGCAGTTGCGGTTCGTGACACCGTAGACGGAAAAACACTTCAGAAGGGGAAAGACTATGAGGTGTCCTATGGTGCAAACAATCAATCCGGGAAGAACAAGGGAAGCGTGACCATTACCGGGATTGCACCAGAATACGGCGGAAGTGTGACGGTGAAGTTTGATATAGAGAAAAAGGTGATTGAATATTAATTAAAAACGAGTGTTATTTATTCCTGCCCTCATCGGCGCGTCCGATGAAGGCAGGTTTTTTAATTTTTCTTCGCTTTTCTTGTGTTTTTATGGTAGTATAAAATAGCAGCAGAAACAGATACTGACCATGAGAAAAGGATAAGTGAGGTATACAGAAAGCATATGAAAAGTACAAAAAAGAAGATGAGCAAAGGGTTACTTGTAATTTGCATATTAGCGCTTTTTCTGGCGGGCTGTGCCAAAGCGAAGGAGGAGCCGGAAGAACCGCCGAAGCTGGAAATAGAGCCGATTGAGCCGGAGGAGCAGGAGGAACCTGTTGTGGAGGAAGAGCCGGAAGAGGAGGAACCAGACTCTCTCGTGATCGAGGAGCGGGTGGAAAAAGATGGCAAGATTCAGAGTTATCTGACGGGTCAGTGGACGGATGTGAAGCAGGCGAAGAGAAGACCTATCGCCGTGATGATACCGAACAATGCGCCGGCCCTGCCGCAGTACGGGCTCTCCCGCGCGGGCATTATCTATGAGGCGCCGGTGGAGGGGCGTATCACCCGTCTGATGGGTGTTTTTGAAGATTTCGATGATCTGGACAGGATCGGTCCTGTCCGTTCCAGCAGGGATTATTATGTGTATCAGGCCATGGGTTATGAGGCAATTTACTGTAACTGGGGCCTGGCGGTACCGTACGTGGAGGAACTGATCAATCGTCCGAACTATTACAATGTCAGCGCGGCGGTGGTAGGTATACACAATCCGGCGGACGAGGCGTATGGCAGACATAAGCGCCCCGGTTACGCGACGGAATTTACAGGTTATCTTTTTATTGACGGTCTTTTCAAAGCTGTGGAAAGACTGGGTTATGACTGGAATTATGATGATGCGTATGTGCCGCCTTTCCTTTTTGTGGCGGATGACATGGTGGCAGAGTATGAGGATAATGAGGAGGCTTCCTATGTCTATCCCGGCGGAAAGTCCGGGAAAAATTCGGGAGGTTACGGCGCGTACCATCCTTATTTTGAGTACAATGCGCAAGACCATCTCTACTATCGTTATCAGGATGGCAAGAAGCAGATCGACGAGCTTACGGGAGACCAGCTCACTGTCAGAAACGTGGTGTTCCAGTATTGTCATGGAGAGGTGAGAGACTCTCACGATTATCTTGCCTTTGGCGTGCATGGTGAGGGCGATGCCATCGTGTTTACGAACGGCAAAGTAATAAAGGGCACGTGGAAGCGTCTTGACGGCGACTTTACGCCCGCGAAGTTCTATGATGAGGCGGGAGAGGAGATTGTCTTTAATCAGGGAAGCACCTGGATTTGCAATATCTGGGATGAATATGGAGAGTTCGTGGAATATGGACAGGAATGAGTGGTACCGGGCCGGTGAAGACATCCGGGATCAGGTACAGCAGGCGGTGGACACAGGCAATTTTACGAATCTTGGGAAAAACATCGGCAATACGGTGAATGAAACCATAAATCGGACGATGCAGGAGGTAAACCGCACAGTCGGGACAGTGGGTGAGAGCGTAAACCGGGCCGTGAATGATGTGGGAAACGGCATCGGACGCGCGGTGGAGACGGTGGGTGAAAATATAAGCCGCGTGGCAGGGAACCAGAGCCAGAACGCAGGTCATGGTGCGGCGCGGGATCTGGGCGGGAGCGCAGGAAACGCACAGATAAGCCCCTATGCGTCCAATCCCCTCTACAAACGCCCCGATGCCCGTCTGGATAAGAACCTGTTTCAAAGAACGCCGAAGGGATCTGTGTCAAGCGTCTTGTGTATGGGAGCAGGATACGGTGTGATGGGCATTTCCGCACTGGTGCTGATTGCTGCGGTGGGGGAACTGATTGCTTACCAGGCGCTGCTTCCAGTGATCGTATCCGGGATTTTCACTGCGGCGGGTCTGGGGCTTGGCGTTCACGGGTCGAGACTGGCAGGGCGGGTGAAACGCTATAAGAGATATGTCGGTATGGTAAAAGATAAGCTGTACTGTTCCATTCAGGAGCTGGCGCAGCGGACTGGAAAAAGTGAACGTTTCATTGTGAAGGATCTGCAGAAGATGATTCACCTGGGCATGTTCAAGCAGGCGCATCTGGACCAGAAGCAGACCTGTCTGATTGCCAGCGATGAGATGTATGACCAGTATATGCTTACCCAGAAGAATTATGAGGAGGAGCAGAAGAAGCTGGAAGTGGACAGGCTGGCCGAAGAGCGCAGGCGGCAGGAAAAGGAACGTCTCGGCGGGGCGGCGGAAGTGATCGAGGAAGGAAAAAGTTATGTGCGCCTGATCAGACAGTGCAATGACGAGATTCCCGGCGAGGAAATGTCGGATAAGCTGGACCGCCTGGAACTTCTGGTGACGAGGATTTTCGATCAGGTGGAGAAGGAGCCGGAGCTTGCGTCAGAACTCAGAAAGATGTTGAGCTTCTATCTGCCAACCACGAAAAAGCTGCTGGAGGCATACCGCGATCTGGACAGCCAGAAGCTGGATCTGTCCAACATAGAACAGACGAAGCGGGAGATCGAGACGGCGGTGGACAATATCAACGAGGCGTTTGAAAAGTTTCTGGACGAATTGTTCCGGGAAAAGGCGTGGGATATCCAGTCGGATATCTCGGCGCTACATACCATACTGAAACAGGATGGATACCTGTCATAAATGGAGGAGGGGACTATGAACGAACTGGATGTAATGGAGCAGCAGGCGCCCACTTTGGTATTTGGAGAAGTGGAGGATGCGGTAAAGGACAAGCAGCCTCTGACGGAGATTCCGCAGGCGAAGGAGATTAAGCAGGATCTGGATGATTCGGTTTTGAGCGAAGAGGAAAAGCGGCAGGTGGACGAGTTTGCGAAGCAGATCGACCTGCACAATTCCACAGCGATTTTGCAGTATGGTGTGGGCACGCAGAAAAAAATGGCGGATTTTTCCGGCAGTGCGCTTGAGAATGTGACGATGAAAGATCTGGGTGAGGTCGGGGAGATGCTCACCAGCGTGGTGACGCAGCTTAAGAGCTTTGATGAGGAGGATAAGGGGTTCCTCGGTATCTTTAAAAAGCCGGCGCAGAAACTGGAAACCATGAAAACGAAGTATGCCAAGGCGGAGACGAACATCAATAAGATTTGTGAGGCGCTGGAGAATAATCAGGTGCAGCTCCTCAAAGATATTTCGATTCTGGATAAAATGTACGAGCTGAATCTGACGTACTTTAAAGAGCTGTCCATGTACATACTGGCCGGAAAAAAGAAACTTGCCGAGACGAGGGAGAAGGAACTGCCGCAGCTTCTGGAGAAGGCGAAGACAAGTGGGCTTCCGGAGGACGCGCAGGCAGCAAGAGACCTGGAAGAGCTCTGCGACCGTTTTGAGAAAAAGCTGCATGATCTGGAACTGACCAGAATGGTGTCTATCCAGACCGCGCCCCAGATCAGACTGGTGCAGAGCAGCGACACTATGATGGCTGAGAAAATCCAGTCTACCATTGTGAATACCATTCCGCTCTGGAAGAGCCAGATGGTGCTGGCCCTGGGAGTGACACATGTGGAGCAGGCGTCCAGGGCGCAGAGGGAAGTTTCCGATATGACCAACGAGCTTTTGAGGAAAAATGCGGAGGTGCTCAAAGTCTCCGCCATTGAGAGCGCGAAGGAGTCGGAACGCGGCATTATTGATATGGAGACGCTCAAAACGACCAATGCGAATCTGATTTCCACGCTGGACGAAGTGATGAAGATCCAGGCAGACGGCAGGGAGAAGAGAAAGGCCGCAGAGGAAGAGATGCGTGTGATGGAGAACGAATTAAAAACGAAGCTTTTGGAGCTCAGTGAAAGGAAGTAAGACGATCCATGAAGTGGATGAAGTTCAGGATAAAGACGGTTGTGGAGGCGGAAGACATCATTATCAGCGAACTCTACGACAGAGGGCTTGAGGGGGCACAGATAGAGGATAAAGTGCCCCTTACACCGCTTGAAAAGGAGCAGATGTTTGTGGATATTCTGCCAGAGAGCGGAGAGGATGACGGCACGGCGTTCCTCAGTTTCTTTGTGGAGGAAAAGGAGAACGGGCTGCTTGATCTTTTAGGAGAGGAGACGGACAGGGAGAGCATTCTTGCGAGAATTGAGGAGGCTCTGGCGGATGTCCGTCTGTTTATGGAGATCGGAGAGGGCGCTGTCACGGTGTCTGAGACGGAGGATATCGACTGGATTAACAACTGGAAGCAGTATTTTCATCAGTTTTATATAGATGATCTTCTTGTGATTCCTTCCTGGGAGGAAGTGAAGGAGGCGGACCGGGATAAGAAGATTCTGCATATTGATCCGGGTACGGCCTTCGGCACGGGTATGCATGAGACGACAAGGCTGTGTATCGGACAGATCAAAAAGTATGTGACGCCGCAGACCGGGCTTCTGGATGTGGGGACGGGCAGTGGTATTTTGTCCATTATCGCGCTTATGTACGGGGCGAGGCATGCCGTAGGCACGGATTTAGACCCCTGCGCGGTGGAGGCCGTGGCGCAGAATAAGGAGGCCAACGGCATCGCGGCCGGAGACTTTGAACTGCTCATCGGCAATATCATCACCGAAAAGGAAGTGCAGGATAAAGTCGGTTACGAGTGTTATGATATCGTGGCGGCGAATATTCTGGCGGATGTGCTTGTGCCGCTGACGCCGGTTATTGTGCCTTGCCTGAAACCGGGAGGCATCTATATCACTTCGGGTATTATCGAGGGGAAGGAAGAGCTGGTAGTGCGGGCCTGCGAGGAGGCGGGGCTTACGGTTCTTGCGGTGGAAGCGCTGGGCGAGTGGCGGTCTGTGACGGCACAGAAAAAGGAAACGCGCTGACTGGGAGACGGCGGCATTAAAAATAAAAGATGTTGTGAACGAGGCAGAATATGAGGAAAGTGGAAGAAAAATTCGGGATGGTGTTATTTAGAAATCTGGCGGGTGTGCTTGCGATTGTGTGGATGTGCATTATTTTTGCTTTTTCCGCCCAGCCCAAAGAGGAGTCGGGCGCGGTGAGCGCAAGCTTCACTTACCATATGGTAAGTTCCACCAGAACTTTTTTCCATCTGGATTTAAGTGATGCGCGGGTGAAAGAAATTTCGGATGCGATAGAGGGATTTATCAGAAAGGTAGCCCATATGGCGGAGTTTGGTGTTTTATCCGTCCTTCTTTACATATGGATCGGGCAGTGGGAAGTGGGCTTTCTGCGCAGGGGTGCAACTGCCGCCGGCGCGACTGCCGTCTATGCCGCCACGGATGAAATTCACCAGCTCTTCGTGCCGGGACGTGCGGGGCGGTTTTCCGATGTGTGTATTGACAGTGCAGGCGCGCTGGCAGGGGTGATTGTGTTTGCACTGTTTGTGAAGCTTGTGCAGCATGTACATGAGCGTAAATGGAAGCGTGCAATGCGCGGGGAGTGATGATTGGGAAATGTATCAGTTTTTTGTGGAACCGTCTCAGATACAAGATAAAAAAGTGACGATTACGGGCAGTGACGTCAATCATATGAGAAATGTCCTGCGCCTGAAGACCGGCGAGGAAATTGCGGTGAGATGCAGCGGGGACGATAAGGAGTACCGCTGCGGTATCGAGGAGTTTGCGCAGGATCAGGTCATCTGTTCCCTGCGCTTTGTCAAGGAAGAGGGAGTGGAACTGCCCTCTAAAATTTATCTCTTCCAGGGGCTTCCCAAGGCGGATAAGATGGAACTCATTGTCCAGAAAGCGGTGGAGCTCGGTGTGTTCGAGGTGATCCCGATGGCGGTGAAGCGCTGCGTGGTGAAACTGGATGAGAAGAAGGCGCGGGCAAAGGTAAACCGCTGGCAGGGCATTGCGGAGGCTGCGGCGAAACAGAGTAAAAGAGGGATTATCCCGGTGGTCAGGGAGCCAATGACCATGAAGGAGGCAGCCGCCTATGCGCGTGAAATGGAAGTAAAGCTGATTCCTTACGAGCTGGCGGAGGATATGGCCCATACGAAAAAAATCATGGAGTCGATACGGCCCGGTGAGCGTGTGGCGGTCTTTATCGGGCCGGAGGGCGGTTTCGAGCAGAGCGAAGTGTCGGAGGCGCTTGCGGCAGGCATAGAACCGATCACTCTGGGGAGAAGAATCCTGCGTACCGAGACAGCAGGGCTTACAGTGCTGTCATGGCTGATGTATCATTTGGAGTAACAGTGCAGCCAATTCGTGATATGATTGGCAGAAACGTATATTCTGGTGACTTATGAATGAGCATGGCTGGACTGTTATGATGAAGTGGAATCGGGCTGGCACTGCCGGAGATAAAAAACATATATTAAAGATATAGGGTTTAGGAAGGAATAACGGCAATGGAAGTTTATCTGGATAATTCCGCGACAACCGCCTGTTTCCAGGAGGCTGCGCAGTTGATGCACAGGATTTTGTGCGAGGATTATGGAAATCCTTCCAGCCTGCACCATAAGGGAGTGGAGGCGGAAGCCTACTTAAGATACGCGAACGAGACATTTGCGAAGATTTTGAAAGTAAATGAAAAGGAAATTTTCTTTACCTCCGGCGGGACGGAATCCGATAATATCGCTCTGGTCGGCGCGGCGATGGCCAACCACAGAATGGGACGTCATCTGATTACTACGAGGATCGAGCATCCGGCGGTGCTCCAGCCCATGTCTTATCTGGAGAAACAGGGATTTGAGGTGACTTATCTTTCTGTCGACAGGCAGGGAAGAATTTCCCTGGAGGAGCTGGAAGAGGCAGTCAGGACAGACACGATACTCGTTTCCATTATGCATACAAACAATGAAATCGGAAGCGTACAGCCCATTGCGGAGGCTGGTGTGCTCATAAAAAGAAAGAACCCGGATACACTTTTTCACGTGGACGCGGTGCAGGGGTTTGGAAAAGCGCGCATTTTTCCCGGGAAAATGCATATCGACATGCTGAGTGCAAGCGCCCATAAGATTCACGGGCCGAAGGGGATTGGTCTTCTCTATATGAGGGACGGGGCAAAGGTCAGCCCGATTATGTACGGCGGAGGCCAGCAGCGCGGCCTGCGTTCCGGGACGGAAAATTTACCTGGAATTGCTGGTTTTGCCAAGGCGGCGGAGCTGGTGTATCAGGAGTTGGAGCAGGATGTGGATAGGATGTATGCCCTGCGGGAAAAACTGACTGAAGGAGTCAAAAAAGTGGGCGACGTCACAGTCAACGGCTGCCCGGGCAGAGATGGCGCACCCCATATCGTGAGCGCCTCTTTCCGGGGGGTGCGCAGCGAGGTACTTTTGCACGCTCTGGAGGAACGCGGAATCTATGTTTCCGCCGGGAGCGCCTGTGCGGCGCATAAACCGCAGCCGTCGGCAACTTTGCGTGCGCTGGGCGTGGAGAAAGAACTTCTGCAATCGACAATCCGATTCAGCCTTTCTGGATTTACGACGGATGAGGAGATCACGTATACCTGTCAGAATTTGGAGGACATTGTGCCAAAGCTGAGACGGTACACGAGACACTGAACTGATACCAAACAGGAGATGATACGGACTTTGCGAAGAAGCGGTGCAAAGTCCGCTGCGCAGGGCAAAACGGGGTGCTTCCTGTTTTGCCGGCGTTTTAGGGAAAATGCTTCGGAATGGAGAAAATATGTACAAGTCTTTTTTGATCAAATACGCGGAAATAGGTGTGAAAGGCAAAAACCGCTATCTCTTTGAGGAGGCGCTGGTGAAACAGATCAAGTATGCGCTGAAGAAAGCTGAAGGCGAGTTCGCCGTGCGCAGAACGGACGGGCGTATTTACGTGGACGCGCAGTCTGCCTTTGACTTTGAGGAAGTGGTGGAAAGCCTGAAAAAGGTGTTCGGCATTTCCGGCATCTGCCCGGTGGTTTATGTGGAGGACGAGGGATTTGAAAAGCTTGGGCAGGACGTGGTGCGCTATATCGGCGACGTGTATGCGGACAGAAACAAAAGCTTTAAAGTGGCGGCCAGACGGGCGAGAAAGAATTACCCCCTCAATTCCATGCAGATCAACGAGGAGCTGGGCGGCGTGATTCTGGACGCTTACCCGGAAATGCATGTGGATGTGCACAACCCGGACATCCTTCTGCATGTGGAAATCCGCGACAAGATTTATCTCTACTCCGAGATTATACCGGGTCCCGGCGGTATGCCTGTGGGGACAGGCGGTAAGGCGATGCTTCTTTTGTCAGGCGGCATTGACTCCCCGGTGGCGGGCTGGATGATCGCCAAGCGCGGGGTAAAGATCGACGCCGTGTATTTTCATGCGCCGCCCTACACCAGCGAGCGGGCGAAACAGAAGGTGGTGGATCTGGCGAAAAAGGTGGCGGCCTATGCGGGGCCTGTCTGGCTCCATGTCATTAATTTTACCGATATCCAGCTTTACATTTATGACAAGTGTCCGCACGATGAGCTGACCATCATCATGCGCCGCTATATGATGCGCATTGCGGAGCATATTGCGAGGGAGACAGAGTGTCTGGGACTGATTACGGGCGAGAGCATCGGACAGGTGGCTTCACAGACCATGGCGAGCCTGGCGGCAACGAACGAGGTGTGCACCATGCCCGTCTACAGGCCGCTGATCGGTTTTGACAAGATGGAGATTGTGGATATTGCGGAAAAAATCGACAGTTACGAGACTTCCATTCTGCCTTACGAGGACTGCTGTACTATTTTTGTGGCCAGGCATCCCGTGACGAAGCCGAACCTGAATATCATAAAGAGACATGAGCAGAATCTGCAGGAGGGGATTGAGGAGCTGGTTGCGAAGGCGCTGGAGACGGACGAGGTGATCGTGGTGCAAGGCTAATGTGAGAAGAGTTTCTAAAGACGTCCCGCCATAGGACGGGACGCCTAGAAACTCTAGGAGTTGCCAGGCAACTCCGTCTCACATGGGAGAATGCCTGAAATGCGGCATTCTCCGCATGGAGCGTTTTTCATGTATAAAAAATAAAAAACAGCCCAGGATCTTTCCCGAGCTGTCTCTGATGTACCATATGGATTTGATGTGAAGCCTCGATTACATGATGTAGGGCTTCAATGTCTCCATAACCTCATCCGTGCCGTCTTCTGCGTGGATGTTCAAGTCGATGGGCTTGGACAGATCCAGACTGAAGATACCCATGATGGATTTCGCATCGATAACGTATCTGCCGGATACCAAGTCAAAATCATAATCAAACTTCGTGATATCATTCACGAAAGATTTAACCTTATCGATAGAATTTAAAGAAATCTGTACTGTTTTCATTGCGGAATTACCTCCTTTGATTTTTATACCTTCTGGGTATTATACTAAATGTTGGAAGAGCAAAAGTCAATGATAAAACAATACAAAAAATGCGGGGATTACTATGAAAAGTGTAGCATTACATAATCTGGGCTGTAAGGTAAATGCCTATGAAATGGATTATATGCAACAAATGTTACAAGAAAAGGGATATAAAATTGTACCATTTGATGAAGCAGCCGATATTTATATTGTGAACACCTGTACGGTGACGAATATTGCGGACAGGAAAAGCCGCCAGATGCTGCACCGTGCAAAGAGACGGAACCCGGAAGCCGTGGTGGTGGCGGTCGGATGCTATGTGCAGACCGGGCAGGAGACGCTCGAGAAGGATGGCACGGTGGATCTCGCTGTTGGAAACAATCGGAAGAAGGATCTGGTGGAGATTTTAGAAGCATATCTGGAGAGCCGGGGCGGGGCGCAGGAAGAACCGAACCGGGCCGCAACCGGCGCAGGACAGGGAGCAGTGTCTGCAGACCGGCAGGAAGGAAAGCGGGGAACAGCAAAGAAGGCCGGGTCTGTGATAGACACAATCGACATCGCCCATGCGCCCTACGAGGAGATGACACTCAGAACGACGGCGGAGCACACGCGCGCTTACATCAAGATTCAGGACGGGTGCAACCAGTTCTGCTCCTACTGTATCATTCCCTACGCCAGAGGGCGGATCAGAAGCCGTCTGGAAGCGGATGTGCTGAAAGAGGCGCAGAGCATGGCCAGGGCGGGTTACAGGGAGATCGTGCTGACGGGCATTCATATCAGCTCTTACGGCGTTGACCGGGGCGGCAGCGAGCTGGGCGGTCTGCTTGAAAAGCTTTCTGAAGTGGAGGGGCTTGAGAGAATACGTCTCGGATCGCTGGAGCCGGGGATTGTGACAGAAGAATTTGCAGCCCATATCAGCGCATTGCCGAAGGTCTGTCCACACTTCCACCTCTCCCTGCAGAGCGGCAGCGATACAGTGCTCCGCAGGATGAACAGGCGATATGATACGGCAGGGTATTTGGGTGCGGTGGAGAGACTGCGAAAATATTATACAGATCCGGCGGTCACCACGGACGTGATCGTGGGATTTCCCGGGGAGACGGAGGGGGAGTTTGCGCAGACGCAGAATTTCCTCCGGCAGGTGGGATTTTATGAGATGCATATCTTCAAGTATTCCAGACGACAGGGCACCCGGGCGGCTGCCATGGAGGGACAGCTAACCGAGGCCGAAAAGGCGGTGAGGAGCGAGCTGCTGATGAAACTGGAACGGGAAATGTCCCGCGCATACCGGGAGACATTCCTGGGAAAAACAGAGGAGGTACTCTTCGAGGAGCCTGTGGAAAAAGACGGGAAGCGGTATTGGGTTGGACATACCACCCGTTATTTAAAGGCTGCAAAGGAGGCGGCACCAGGGGAAAATCTGCAAAATCACATGGCACGCGGCAGGCTGGTTTCCTTTTTGGCGGAAGATCTTTTGCTGATCGGAGACTGACCGGGATGTCAGACGGCGGAGCCGGTTTGCCAGATAGCGCGGCAGTGCGCCTGCCGGGCTGGAAATAGCCGTTGCTGTGGCATTTTATTTGTGGTAAAATATGCCGTAAGAGTCTGTGGAGCAGAGGCAGAGCGGTTGATTTTTTCGGCAAATGATGGTAATACTATAATAACAATAGATAAGGGCGTGAGAATATGCGGGATCAGGATTTGGAAAATACACAATTTTTTACTGTAGGGACAGAGCCGGAGACGGGTGTCAAGCTTGTGCTTTCTACGGTATATGAGGCGTTGACGGAGAAGGGTTACAACCCGGTCAATCAGATCGTCGGTTATATTATGTCCGGCGATCCTACTTACATTACCAGCCATAAGAGCGCACGGAGCCTTATTATGAAGGTGGAGCGGGACGAGCTTGTGGAGGAAATGCTGGTGGAATATATCAGAAACTCCATTGAGGGTGCGAAGAAGGGTTGACCAAAATAGTCAATAACGGTGAAAAAGACAAATGAGAATTATGGGGCTGGATCTCGGTTCCAAAACGGTGGGGGTGGCCATCAGCGACCCCTTGCTTATTACGGCGCAGGGGATCGAAATTATCAGACGTAAGGAAGAGAACAAGCTGAGACAGACGCTTGCGCGCATTGAGGCGCTGATTGAAGAGTACGAGGTAGAGACGATTGTACTGGGGCTTCCGAAGAATATGAACGATACGCTCGGAGAACGCGCACAGTTTTCTCTCGAATTTAAGGATAAGCTGGAGCGGCGCACGGGACTGCCGGTCGTGATGTGGGATGAGAGACTGACGACGGTGGCGGCGGATAAAGCGATGATGGAGGCCGGCATCCGCAGGGAAAACCGTAAGGACTATGTGGACAAGATTGCGGCATGTCTGATTTTGCAGGGTTATCTGGATCAACGCGCAAAGAAATTCTAGCTGCTCATGCCGGAGGGCATTTCGCAGAGAATTTTCAGGTTTCGCGTGGGTGACAGGAGGATATATGGAGAAAATTATATTTACGCCGCAGGAGGGCGGCACTGTCGAATTTTATATTTTAGAACAGACCATGATCGGCGGCATAAACTATCTTCTGGTGACGGATTCTGAAGGGGAAGACGGTGAGGCGCTTATTCTGTGCGATGTTTCCGCGCCGGAAGATCCAGAGGCGGTGTATGAGATCGTAGATGACGATGAAACATTAAACGCAGTGGCAGCTGTGTTTGAAAAGATAATGGACGACATTCATATTATTCAGTAGAAAGAGGGGGTAAATTTTTTGAATTTAAAGAAAAATGAACAAGGAAAGTCAGCGAGTAAGCTGAAAGCTATCCCATTAGGCGGACTTGAGCAGATCGGGCTCAACATCACAGCCTTTGAATATGAGGATAGCATTGTTGTGGTGGACTGCGGCCTGTCATTCCCGGAAGACGAGATGCTGGGAATTGATCTGGTGATACCGGATATCACTTATTTGAAAGAAAACGCAGAGAAAGTAAAGGGGTTTGTGATCACCCACGGACATGAGGATCACATCGGGGCGCTGCCCTATGTATTAAAGGAACTGAACATACCGATTTATGCAACAAAGCTGACAATGGGTATCATAGAGAACAAGCTGGAGGAGCATGGACTGATGAAGACCACCAAGAGGAAGGTGGTGAAGTTCGGACAGTCCATCAATCTGGGCCAGTTCCGAATCGAGTTTATCAAGACGAATCACAGCATTGTGGACGCGGCGGCGCTGGCGATCTATTCCCCGGCGGGCGTTGTGGTGCACACGGGAGACTTCAAGGTGGATTATACGCCGGTGTTTGGCGACGCCATTGATCTGCAGAGATTTGCGGAGATCGGGAAAAAGGGCGTGCTGGCGCTTATGTGCGACTCCACCAACGCGGAGCGGGCGGGCTTTACGCCTTCCGAGAAGACGGTGGGCAAGACGCTGGATTCTCTTTTCCTGGAGCATAAGGATACCCGTATTCTGATCGCGACCTTTGCGTCAAATGTGGACAGGGTGCGTCAGATTATCAACACGGCGGAAAAATTCGACAGGAAGGTTGTGGTGGAAGGCCGCAGTATGGTTAATATCATTGACACGGCGTCCAAGCTTGGCTATCTGCAGATTGCCGAGAGGACACTGATCGACGTGGAGGAGCTCAAAAATTATCCGCCGGAAAAGACGGTGATCATCACGACCGGCAGTCAGGGTGAAAGTATGGCGGCGTTAAGCCGCATGGCAGGCAACAACCATAAAAAGATATCCATTATGCCGGGAGACACCGTTATTTTCTCGGCCCATCCGATCCCTGGCAACGAGAAGGCGGTCACCAATGTCATCAACGAACTGCAGATGAAGGGCGCGGATGTGATTTTCCAGGATGTGCATGTGTCCGGGCACGCCTGCCAGGAGGAGATCAAGCTCATTTATTCCCTTGTGAAGCCTAAATATGCGATTCCTGTTCACGGAGAGTACAAGCACCGCAAGGCGCAGGCGAAGATTGCGGCCCAGCTTGGGATGCCCAAGGAAAATATCTTTATGCTGCAGTCCGGCGATGTGCTGGAGATGGATGACAACCGTGCGGTTGTGAACGAGAAGGTGCCGGTCGGGGCGATTCTCGTGGACGGATTAGGCGTAGGTGACGTGGGCAATGTGGTGCTCCGCGACAGGCAGCATCTGGCGGAGGACGGTATCATGATCGTGGTAATGGCGCTCGAATCTCACAGCGATCAGCTGATTTCCGGCCCGGATATCGTGTCGAGAGGTTTTGTCTACGTGAGAGAGTCCGACGAGCTGCTCGATGAGGCGAGACTTCTCGTGGAGGAGGCGGTGCAGAATTGTCTCGACAGGGGGAAAACCGACTGGGGCAAACTCAAAGGTACCGTCAAGGATGTGCTGAGCGATTTTGTCTGGAAGAAGACAAAGAGAAGACCGATGATATTGCCCATTATCATGGAGGTTTAGGGGGTTAGGGATTGGCGTGGTCAAGTTATGTGAGATAAGGAGAATGCGTTATGTCAGATAAAGAGATCATAGAGGCAGCCAGAGCTTTTGCAGATCAGATTATGACCTCGGATACTTACAAAGAATACTATTACCAGAGAGAAAAAATTAAGAAGCAGTCGGAGCTTTACGATAAAGTGAACGAGTTCCGGCAGCGCAACTTCGATTTACAGAATCAGACGGACGGCGAGGATATGCTCGACCGTGTGGAAGCTTTTGAACAGGAATATGAGAAATTCAGGGAAAATCCTCTCGTGGATGATTTTTTGCGGGCGGAGCTGGCATTCTGCCGCATGATGCAGGAAGTCTATGTGCTGCTGGCGGACGAAGTGGATTTTGAGGTATGACAGCCTGGCGGATGGGCGTGTGCCAGGCTGTGAGAGGAAACGTGCTATGAGTATAAAAGAAATTATCGGTTCCACGTTGGAACTGATTATCAAAATAGGGGTCTTTATTTTTGCTGCCACCTATATCATGAAGGCGGCAACGGCTGCCTATGATTACGGTTTCCGCATATTTACCGAGGCACCGGTTTCCCTCGGGGAGGGCAGGACAATCAGTGTCAGTATAGAGGAGCCGGTGTCCGTCAAAGAGATAGGCGAGATGTTGGAGGAGCGGGGGCTGATCCGCGACGGGAAACTCTTTTTGCTTCAGGAGCTTCTGTCGGAGAACCACGGGAAACTGCAGCCCGGCATCTATGATCTGAACACGGCCATGACGGCGGAGGAGATGATGGATGTGATGGCGGCGGACGCCCCGGAGGAGGGCGAAGAAGACGCGGAAGGAGAGTCAAAGTGATTTCGGGAGAGCGTATGGACACATTTCTCGCTTCTCTGGATGCGGGCAACACCCCATTTTTGGATCAGATAGAACGTGAAGCTTTGGAAACCAATGTGCCGGTTATCCGCACGCAGACACAGGGACTGTTACGGTTCCTGCTTGCGATGCGAAGACCCATGTCCATTCTGGAGGTGGGGTGCGCCATTGGTTTTTCTGCGCTTCTGATGAGCGAGTATGCCCCTGAGGGGTGTAAGATCACGACCATAGAAAAATACGAGAAACGGATACCCGTGGCGAAGGCAAATTTTGCGCGGGCCGGAAAGGAAGAAACGATCACACTTCTGGAGGGAGATGCGGCGGATATCCTGGGAGAGCTTCCGGGGCCTTATGATTTTATTTTTATGGACGCGGCCAAGGGCCAGTATATTCATTTTCTGCCGGAAGTTTTGCGGCTCCTTGCGCCCGGCGGCCTTTTGGTATCGGATAATGTGCTGCAGGATGGCGATATTTTGGAATCCCGGTTTGCCGTGGAGAGAAGAAACCGCACCATCCACAGCAGGATGCGGGAGTATCTTTACGAACTGACACATCACGAGGCGCTGCAGACGGTGGTGCTGCCCATCGGTGACGGGGTGACGGTAAGCTGCCTGAAAGGAGTACGATGAAAGAGAAAAAGAAACCCGAACTGCTGGTGCCTGCGGCCAGCCTGGAAGTATTAAAAACGGCTGTTATTTTTGGCGCGGATGCTGTCTATATAGGCGGAGAAGCTTTTGGTCTGCGGGCAAAAGCGAAGAACTTTTCAGCCCAGGAGATGGCGGAGGGTATTGCCTTTGCCCACGGGAAGGGCGTGAAAGTGTATGTGACGGCCAATATTCTGGCGCACAATTATGATCTGGAAGGAGCCGGAATGTATTTCCGGGAACTGAAGGAGCTGCGGCCGGATGCGCTGATCATAGCGGATCCCGGGATGTTTGCCCTGGCGCGGGAAATCTGCCCGGAAATCGACGTCCACATTTCCACCCAGGCCAACAACACGAACTACATGACTTACCGTTTCTGGCATGAGCAGGGGGCGAAGCGGGTCGTGTCGGCAAGGGAGCTTTCCCTGCAGGAGATAAAGGAAATCCGGGAAAATATTCCCGGGGAGATGGAAATTGAAAGCTTTGTGCACGGGGCCATGTGCATTTCCTACTCGGGGCGGTGTCTTTTGAGCAATTATTTTACCGGGCGGGACGCAAACCACGGGGCCTGCACCCATCCATGCCGCTGGAAGTACGCGCTGATGGAGGAGACGAGGCCGGGAGAGTATCTGCCCGTCTTCGAGAATGAACGCGGCACGTTTATCTTTAACTCCAAGGATCTCAATATGATTGCGCACATCCCGGAACTGGTGGACGCGGGCATTGACAGCTTTAAGATAGAGGGCCGGATGAAGACCGCGCTCTATGTGGCCACGGTGGCCCGCACTTACAGGCGCGCCATTGACGACTATTTTGTTTCCGAGGAGCAGTACCGTGCCAATATGGACTGGTACCGGGCGGAGATCGCCAAGTGCACATACCGCAAGTTTACCACGGGCTTTTATTTTGGAAAAACGGATGAAAATACCCAGATCTACGATGAGAGCACTTATGTGAGCGAGTATATTTATCTGGGGACGGTGGGCGCGGTGACTGCGGCCTGCGCCCGCATTGAACAGCGCAATAAATTCAGCGTGGGGGACGAGATAGAGATTATGAAGCCGGGCGGGGAGAACATTCCCGTCAAGGTGCTTGCCATGTATGATGCGGAGGGGAATCCCGTGGAATCCTGCCCGCACCCGAAGCAGATGATTGACGTGAGGCTATCGGAGACGCCCGAAGCGGGAGATATTCTGCGGGTGGAGAAATAAAAGAAACGTCCGCGCGGCATCTGTATGCGGAAACTTTACTTTGGAGAAAACACATGACATACCTTTCGATCACCTTTTACCTGTTTGTGGCGGCAGCAGTGCTGCTTTACTATATCCTGCCGCTGAAATACAGATGGCTGGTACTGTTTTTCGGAAGCCTCTTTTTCTATTGGCGTGCCATGGGGAGCGGCGTTGGGCTGGCGGTTATTTTAGTCACCGTCATGGCCGCTTACGGCGCGGGACTGCTGCTGGAACGGTGGAAGAACAAAGCCATTCTGGCCGGCGCCATACTGCTGATGGCGTTTCCGTGGCTGTGCGTGAAAAACGGAAACTATATTCTGGAAATCTTACTGCATCGGAACGCGGTGAACTGGATCGTCCCGGTGGGCATTTCTTTTTATACATTACAGGTGATATCTTATTTGGCGGATATCTACAGAGGCAGGATCGCCGCGCAGAAAAATCCGGCAAGATTTATCCTGTATGTCATGTTTTTCCCCCAGATTGTGCAGGGTCCCATTCCGCGCTATGACAGGCTGGCGCACCAGCTTTACGACGGGCACCGTTTTGACGAGAGAACGGTGGTAGGTGGTTTTTATCGAATCCTGTGGGGTTTTTTTCTGAAACTGATGATTGCCAACCAGGCGGCCCGGTTTGTCGATTGTGTATACGAATCTTACCAGATCTATGTGGGCTGTTATGTTCTGGTGGCAGGTATTTTGTACAGCATACAGTTGTATGCGGATTTTGCGGCCTGCATTTCGATTTCCAAAGGTGTAGCGAATCTGTTCGGCATAGAGCTTGCGGATAACTTTCACCATCCCTATCTGGCAGTTTCCGTCAAGGATTTCTGGCACAGATGGCATATGTCCCTCAGCGAGTGGCTGAAGGATTATATCTACATTCCGCTGGGCGGCAGCAGGAAGGGGCGTGTCAGAACTTATATCAATCTGGCGTTGACCTTTCTGGTCAGCGGCATATGGCACGGTGCCGGAATGCGGTTTCTGGTCTGGGGAATGATGCACGCCGCCTATCAGATCATTGGCGATCTGACCCGCAAGATACAGCGGAAGGCAGCGAAGTTTCTGCGACTTGAGGAATCAGAGGGGGCGGCGCTGTGGATACGGAGGGGATGGACTTTCCTGTGCGTGATGACAGCATGGATTCTTTTCCGGGCAGAGAGTCTGACGAAGGGGCTGAAAATGCTGTGGAGCATGTTCCGGGTCAGAAATCTGTGGATATTTACCAATGACTCACTGCTTACAATGGGGTTAGAATGGAAGGAGTGGGTGATACTTGGCGCTTCCGTTCTGATTTTGCTTGTAGTCAGTCTCAAACAGGAGCAGGGTGTCTCCTTCTCGGAACTGATTTTCAGACAGCCGCTCTATGTGAGATGGGTGTTGTATCTGGCAGTCGTTTTCGGCATTATGACATTTGGCGGCTACGGACAGGGGTATGATGCGCAGGCATTTATTTACGGGGGATTTTGACAAATGACGAAGAAATTGGGATTTGCCGCAAAACTCGTAGGTTTTCTTGTACTTTTTGGGATCTGTTACTATATGTACTGCAGATGGATCACACCGAAATTTTTTACGGATACGGATTGGCCGACAACGACCACCTTTGCCGGATTTTATGATCTGGACAAGGACAGCGTGGACGTGCTTTTTCTGGGGAGCAGCCACGGGGTTACGTCGTTCTGCCCGCAGGAAGTGTACAACCAGTATGGGATTACCAGCTATAATCTGAGCAGCGACCAGCAGGGGCTGGTGACTTCCTACTACTGGCTCAAGGAGGCGCTCCGCTATCAGACGCCGAAGGCTGTGGTGCTGGAATGCTATTTCTGTTTTCCCTATATTGCTGACGAGCCGCTGAATACAGATGAGAGCTATACGAGAAAGGCGTTAGATTTTATGAGATGGTCGCCTGTTAAGGCGGAGGCGGTCAAAACCATCTGTGAAATAGACTCGAAGCAGGATGCGTGGAGCTATTATCTGCCCCATCTGAGATACCACGAGAGATGGCTTTGGGACACGCCGGACAGAAATGACTACACTTTTCGGGAGATGGCGGGATACTCCGGGCTGAAGGGGTATTCGCCTCTGCATTTCTATCTGGGAGAGAAGGGGGAAGGATTTGAACCGCACGACATGGCGGCATCTGCGGGTTATGCGGAAATGGCCCCTCTGATGCTGGAATATCTCGATAAAATCAATGAATTATGCCGGGAAAATGAGATTTCTCTGATTTTGACGATCACGCCGGCGGTGTCGGCAAACATCGACATGTGCAACGCAGTGCAGGCTTATGCAGACCGGGAGGGCTGTACTTTTATCAGTTTTAATGAGCAGAATGTTTACAGACAGATGGAATACCAGATGGACATCGATAACTGTGATGACGGCCATCCCAATATCTGGGGCGCAGTGAAGGTGTCCGGCTATATCGGCGGCATTCTGAGCGAACAGTTTGGCCTGGGAGGCCGGACAGAGCCTCAGTGGGAGGAGACAAAGGCGGACTATGCTTTTACCCTGGATTCCTGCGAGAGGTGGCATGAGGGAGATCTGGATCCCTACCTTTCTCTGCTGAACCATGAGCAGTATACACTCGTGATCACATACCAGAGCGATGTGTATAATTTGGAGGAATCTACGATAGAAACTTTGAGAGAGCTTGGACTGTCGGCAGATCTGACAGGGCAGGACGGGTGTAATTATCTGGCGGTGATTTCAGAAGGTAAGGTGCTGACAGAACAGCTGACCTTTGAGGAGGCCGAATATCAGGGGGCGGTTGCCGGCGGCCGCATACCGCTGTACGCGCGCTGTGCGGGGACAGAGTGGGGGAGTGGAAAGACTTCCGTTTCCTTTGGAGGGGAAGAATATGACAGCGAAAACAGCGGCCTGCATGTGGTCGTTTACAACAATCAAAAGCGCAAAATGGTAGATGGCAGATGGTTTGAAACCTAAGTGGCAATGGGTGCCGGAAGGGTTTTTGGAAAAAAAGAAAATTAGTGCTTGCATTTTGAGAAAAAGTAAGGTATTCTTATAAACGGAAATTGTATACAGGTATTCAGAACGATGGCGTTCCAAAAAATGAGTTTTTTGGAGCGCATTTTTTTGAAACCAGGCGAGGAGGATGATTGTTATGAGCGAAGTATTCAATGTGGAAGAGATATTTGCGAAAAACGTATTTACGCTCGGCAAAATGCAGGAGCGTCTGACGAGAAACGCCTACAAGGAAGTCGTCAAAGTGATGAATGAGGGCGGGGAGCTGTCCATGAGCACCGCAAATATCGTCGCCAAGGCGATGAAGGACTGGGCGGTGGAGAACGGCGCGACACATTATACACACTGGTTCCAGCCGCTTACGGGCATTACTGCGGAAAAGCATGATGCTTTCGTATCCCATCCCGATGAGATGGGCAAGATGCTGACCGAGTTTTCGGGTAAGGAGCTTATTAAGGGCGAGCCGGACGCATCCTCCTTCCCTTCGGGCGGTTTGCGGGCGACCTTCGAGGCGAGAGGCTATACCGCGTGGGATATCACATCTCCCGCATTTTTGAAGGAGTCCGGCTGTGGGACGGTTCTGTGCATTCCGACGGCGTTCTGCTCATACACAGGCGAGGCGCTGGATAAAAAGACGCCGCTTCTGCGTTCCATGGAGGCGCTGAGCGAGCAGGCGTTGCGTATCGTGCGGCTGTTCGGCAATACAGGGGCAACCAAGGTGACCGCTTCCGTCGGCCCCGAACAGGAATATTTTCTTGTGGATAAAGATTTATATATGAAGAGGACGGATCTGATGTTTGCGGGCCGTACCCTTTTCGGCGCGCCGGCTCCCAAGGGGCAGGAGATGGAAGACCACTACTTCGGCGTGATCAGGGAGCGCGTGGGCGCATATATGAAGGATCTCAACGAGGAGCTGTGGAAACTGGGCGTGACGGCAAAGACACAGCACAATGAGGTGGCTCCTGCACAGCATGAGCTTGCGCCGATCTATGAGACGGCAAACATTGCGGTGGATCACAACCAGATCGTCATGGAGACGATGAAACGGGTAGCTGTTAAACATAACATGCGTTGTTTATTGCATGAAAAGCCCTATGCGGGGGTAAACGGATCGGGTAAGCACGACAATTGGTCCATCACCACGGACAATGGCGTGAACCTCCTGGATCCTGGCGAAACGCCAAACGAGAATATCCAGTTTCTGCTTGTGCTGGCCTGCATTATGCGGGCGGTGGACATTCATGCGGATCTGCTCCGCCAGTCTGCTTCCGATGTGGGCAATGATCACCGGCTTGGCGCAAACGAGGCGCCCCCGGCCATCATTTCCATTTTCCTCGGGGAGCAGCTTGAGGACGTGGTGACCCAGCTGATCGAGACGGGAGAGGCCACCTCCGTCAAGGAGGGCGGAAAGCTCCGCACGGGCGTGAGCACCCTGCCCGATTTCCAGAAGGACGCTACCGACAGAAACAGGACGTCACCCTTCGCTTTCACGGGCAACAAATTTGAGTTCCGCATGGTGGGGAGCGCGGATTCCATCGCAAGCCCCAACACCACGCTGAACGCGATTGTGGCGGAGGCCTTCTGCGAGGCGGCTGACCTCCTGGAGAAAGCGGAGAACAAGGAGCTGGCGATCCACGATCTGATCAAGAAATATATGACCGAGCACCAGAGAATTATCTTCAACGGCAACGGCTACTCCGACGAGTGGGTGGCGGAGGCCGAAAGGCGCGGTCTGCCGAACATCAAGTCCATGATCGAGGCGGCGGGCACACTGACCACCGACAAGGCGGTGAAGCTGTTTGAGAAGTTCCATATCTTCACAAAGGTGGAGCTGGAGTCCCGCGAGGAGATCATTTACGAGACCTACGCGAAATCCATTAACATAGAAGCGCTCACCATGATTGACATGGCGGGCAAACAGATCATCCCTGCGGCGATCCGCTATACAAAGGTTCTTGCGGACACCGTGAACGCGGTGAAGGCGGCTGGCGCGGACGCGTCTACGCAGGAAGCGCTTCTGCGCAGCGCCAGCGGGAAACTGACGGCCATGCAGACAGCCCTTGAGAAATTGAAAAAGGCAGAGAAAGAGGCTTCCGTGATGGCGGACGCAAAGGAGCAGGCATTCTTCTACAAGGATACGGTGAAGGCGGCTATGGACGAACTGCGCGCCCCGGCGGATGAGCTGGAAATGATCGTAGATAAGGAATATTGGCCGATTCCGACCTACGGAGAGCTGATGTTTGAGATCTGATTTAAAAATTTTTGAAAAAATTTAAAAAAATTAGGAAAAAGGGCTTGTCAAACGGCTCTTTTTCCGCTATAATCCTTAATTGTTGATGGGCTATCGCCAAACGGTAAGGCAACGGACTCTGACTCCGTCATTTCAAGGTTCGAATCCTTGTAGCCCAGCTTGAAAACCTCGATGAGAATGGATCATCGGGGTTTCTTTGACTTACGGTATGGATAGACTGGGAAAAGGCAGAGGACTGCCCCTGGGTGGGAGAAATGATAAAAATTGCCATCATCGAGGACGAACAAACACATACGGAGCTGCTTTCGTCGTATCTGCACACATGGGGCGGGGCACATGGTCAGAAAGTCTCGATACGGGAGTTTGTAAGCGCAGAAGGTTTTCTCTTTGTCTGGGAGGAGACGAATGATTTCGATATCCTATTCGTGGATATTCAGATGGGGAAAATGAACGGCGTTGAGATGGCGGAGAAGGTGAGGGAGAAGGACGGGGAAATTGCCATTGTGTTTACCACAGGCATCACAGACTATATGGGATGTGGTTACGAGGTGGCGGCTCTCCACTATCTGCTGAAACCGATCAGTATGGAGAAGGTCGGCCTGTGCATGGATAAGGTGATGCAGCGAAGACGCAAAGAGGCTTTTGTGCTGGTGCACGGAAAAGAGGAGACAATGAAACTGGCCGTCAGCCACATCTCGTATGTCGAGGCGAGAGGACACGGCTGTGTGGTGGAAACGGACATCGGAGACGGGGGATGCAGGCAGACAGAAATTACAGAGAGCATTTCCGAGATGGCGCGGCAGTTACAGGCGCACGGTTTTATCAGATGTCACCGCTCTTATCTGTGCCGCACGGAATGCATCCGCCGGATCGGAAAGACAGAACTGATACTGGACAGCGGAAGTGTGATTCCGATAAGCAGACGGATGTATGCGGAGGTGAACCGTGCGTTTATCGCACATTTTTGCCGAATCCGGGAAGGCGGATTGTAGCCGGACGAGGAGCAGCGGGGCATGGTACAGAATGAGAGAAGATGGGATTTGCGCTGCCACACCGCGCAAGCCTTTCGGAACGGAGTGTAATATGGCACAGGAAATACCGGTGATATGGATATCTGTGGTCATTGCAGCAGCGGCTGTGCTTGCGGCAGCGGCGGCTGTTCTGCGTCATGTGGTCGGCCTTCTGGTGGACAGGCGCACGCTCCGTTATCAGAGCGACCTGCTGCAAAAGCACTGTGAAGAGGTGCAGAATATGTACCGTCAGACGAGAGGATGGCGGCATGACTACCACAACCACATACAGACCATGAAGGCGCATCTTGCAATGGGCCGACTGGAGGAGCTGGAGGCTTATCTGAACGAACTGGATCAGGATCTGACTACAGTGGACACAGTCATTAAGACGGGCAATGTGATGGTGGATGCCATACTGAACAGCAAGATTTCGGCAGCCGCATCCAGGGGAATCGCAGTGGAGGCGAAGGCGGTGGTGCCTGAAAAACTGGACACCTCCCTGTCTGAGGTGGATGTCTGCCTGATCATTGGAAATCTGATGGACAATGCCATAGAGGCATGTATGAAGATACCGCAGGAAGGACAGCGTTTTATCCGCGTCTATGTGGACATTCTGAAAGGGCAGCTCTATATTTATATCATCAACGCGGTTGGCGGTCACCCGAAAAGAGCAGGCGGCGTTTATCTGTCAGAAAAGAATGCAGACAGTCACGGCTTTGGGCTTATGCGTGTTGATAAGGTGGTGGATAAGTACCACGGTTTTCTGGACAGACAGCATGAGGAGGGTGTGTTTGCCACAGAAATTATGCTGCCCTTGTGAATCAAAGAATGCCATGCGGCTTTTCACCCCGCGCTGCACACCCCGCACCTGACATATGGTATGGATGCCATTCGTGCACGAGCATGACCGCTCGTGCTTATTTTTTTGCGGTAAAGCCTGCTGTGCTATTATAATCTGTAAGCGGGCTGTCGAAGCGCGTCACTGTGGTTGGGCAGGCTCATGAAGCGGTACAAGGTTGCCGGAATATATTACGCTGTGTTTCGCACAGAATAGTTGTATGCGCGGCGGAATCCGACATGGGTATGCAGTAATATAACATGTGCTATTTAAAGAGGGGAACAAATGGGAACATGTAACAGCGAACAGGAATGGAAACACAACTCTGTCATAAGTGATATCTGGTTTTATATCCGTTTTTACAAAAAGCATGAGCCGTTTGTTCTGGTGTTTGGCGGAGCGGAGATCATTTTCGGGGCGTTTTTGCCGCTTCTTATGATTTATCTGCCGAAAATTGCCATAGATCTTGTGGAGCGCAGAGAGACGCCGGGAAGGGCGTTCCTTATATTGGGAGGCTTCGGCCTTTTCACAATGCTTATTTGTGGTGCAAAGAAGGGTGTGGAGGCCGGAAAGTACAATCTCTACAATACCCAGCGCACCAATCTGATCGGGATGGTTTTTCTGAAAAGTCTCCGGCTTCGGTATGCGGATCAGGAGTCGGGAGAAAACAAGAAGCTGCATTGGAAAGTCTATGATGCGGTCTGGGGCGGGGACTGGAGCGCAGTTTCCCTGATGATGCAGGGCACGGTTGACCTGTGCGTAAATGTTTTGAGCTTTCTTTTGTATTCATCTGTACTCGTCTTTTTAAGTGTGCCAATGCTTGCGATTCTTTTGGCGCTGGCGCTGTTTCATTACAAAATGAATATGTGCCATATCAAATATGAGGAGTCACTGCGCGAACAAAGAGCGCTGGCACGGAAACATTTTCAATGTGTTGAGAATGTCATGGGCGATGTAAACGGCGCAAAAGATATCCGCATTTATGCGATGAAGGAATGGATGACCGGCCTGCGAGATCAGACAATCGGTGAATTGCGGAAGCTGTCGGAACGGTCGAAGAAGAAAGACGCTTTCTATGAGCGGATGGGGGATGCACTGGCGGCGGCGCGCAATCTGGGCGCGTATGCGTATCTCCTGTATCAGACACGGTCAGGAGGCGTGAGCGCCGGGGAGTTTGTGCTGTATTTCGGAGCCATAACAGGATTTTCGGCCTTTGTCAACAATACTATGAGCGCTCTTGCCATACTGCGCGGCGCGGCAAACGGCACCGATCACATCCGGGCGTATCTGGACCTGCCGGAAGAGAACCGAAAAGAGGGAAGAGGGCGTATGGATCAGCTCTCTCTTCCGCCGGAAATTACTTTTTGCCATGTGGGCTTTTCCTACCAAAACACGGAGGAGGGGGATAAAACCGTGTTTCGGGATCTGAACCTGACCATCCATGCCGGTGAGAGGCTTGCGATTGTGGGAGTCAACGGCGCGGGAAAGACCACGCTGGTAAAACTTTTGTGCGGGATGAACGAACCCGACGAAGGCCGGATTCTCATAAACGGAATCGACAGAAACGAGTTTCCGAGAGAAGAGTGGTACCGGCTGTTCTCGATTGTGTTTCAGGAAACGCTGATTCTGCCTTTTACGGTAGGGGAAAATCTCGCTCTGGACCGCGCGGAGCGGGTGGATGAGGAGCGGGCGTGGAAAGCGCTGGAGCAGGCGGGACTGAAACAGACGTTTCAAAAGCGGGGCATTCACATGCGCAGTTACATGACAAAGACGATGGCGGAGGACGGCATAGAGCTGTCCGGCGGCCAGAAACAGCGGTTTCTGCTGGCGAGGGCTTTGTACAAAAATGCGCCCGTGATGGTTTTAGACGAGCCGACGGCGGCGCTCGACCCGATTGCCGAGAGCAGGGTATACGATCGGTACAATCAGTACACGCGCGGTAAAACGGCGGTTTTTATCTCCCACAGGCTTGCCAGCACAAAATTTTCCGACCGCATCATCCTGCTTGCGGACGGTAAGATTGCGGAGACGGGAACCCATGAGGAACTGATGCGGGCGGGCGGAGACTATGCGCGGATGTTTGAAGTGCAGAGCAGCTATTATCGTAAACATTTCGATGCGGATGAAGCAGCCGGGGAGATGGAAGATTAAAAATTTCCTGAAAAGATATGTGTGACGGAGGCAATATGATGACGGATGATCTGCTGACAAAGATCCCGATTCGGGAATATGGCAAGAATATTTTAAAAATAGTAAAGCATGTGCGCAAACTGGATCGGTGCTATTTTTCGATTATGGCGGTCTCTCTGGCGCTTAAAACCACGGTTCCTTATGTGGAACTTGTGCTGACGGCCTATATTCTGGACGGCATCGGCACGCACAGGGAAATCGGGGAAATGCTTGCGGTGATTACGGGCACGACGCTTGCGGTCATGCTGCTGCAGTTTCTTTCTGGAGCCATCTGGCACAAAATGGAAGTGCACAGGGAGCAAATGTATTATTTGTATGAATGCGAGACGCAGACAAAGATGCTGGAGATGGATTTTTCGAAAATAGACAGTCCGAAGGTCAAGGAACTGAAAGATCGGATCAGAAAAGACAATAACTGGGGCGCGGGGATCAACGGTGTTTTATGGTCGTGCAACGCCGTTATGGAGAAAGGGTTTCAGATGATCGGTGCGGCGGTCGTGGGATTTCCGGCGGCAGTTATTTTATTTCGGACGGGAACGGCGGCTGTATGGATTCTCCTGGCGGCTTTGACTGCCGTCCAGGTGATTTCGGTATTTTTGCGGATGTATTTTGGCAGACAGCGGGACCGCTGGCGTTATCATGTGGCGGAGAGTGCGAAAGAGAAGGAGGAGACATATTGTTTCGCGTGGGATTTTGCGGCGCAGGAATCTTATCACTACAAGAACGGCAAGGATATCCGCATCTATGGAGGATATGACCTGATGAAGCGCTGGACCACAGAGGTTCTGCGGCATAAGGGATTTCGGCGTCCCATGATAAGAGCATCACAAAATGACGCGGGTGAAGCGTTTTTTGGTGCGGCGGCGGGTGTGGCCGCAAACGGCGGCGCCTATCTGGTTATTGTGATGATCGCGCTGGCCGGTATGATAACGGTGGGAAATGTGGTGCGTCTGGCGGGTTCCTTTGGCCGGTTTCTGGAAGCGGCAGCAGGCGTGATTCACGACGTCCCTGTTTTGGCGATGGCGGCGAGACAGCAGCTCAGCACCCTCGCGCTGATTCACATGGAAAACGAAATGTATCAGGGCAGTCTTCCGGTGGAAAAGCGCAGCGACGGCATGTACAGGATCACTTTTCGCAATGTGACCTTCCGCTATCCGGGAGCAGAGAAAGACGCGCTAAAGAACTTCTCCGTGGAACTGTCAGTGGGGGAGAAGCTGGCCATCGTCGGGATGAACGGTTCTGGCAAGACGACGATGATCAAGCTGTTATGCAGGCTCTACGACCCGCAGGAGGGAGAAATCCTTTTAAACGGCGTGGATATCAGGAAATTTAAGCAGGAGGAGTACAGCAGACTGTTTTCGGTTGTGTTTCAGGACTTTACGCTGTATCCGTTTCCGCTGGCACAAAACATTGCCGTATCTCAGGACTATGACAGAGAACTGGCCGGAAAATGTCTGGAGGATGCGGGTTTTGGCATCCGGCTTGCTTCCATGAAAAAAGGGCTGGAAACCTATCTATACAAAGATTATGATGATGAGGGAGTTGAGATTTCCGGCGGCGAAGCGCAGAAAATTGCCATAGCCAGAGCGGTTTATAAGGATGCACCCTTTATTGTGCTGGACGAACCGACGGCGGCGCTGGATCCGCTGGCGGAATACGAGATCTATTCTAATTTCGACAAGATTGTGGGAAGGAAGACGGCGGTGTATATATCCCACAGGCTCTCATCCTGCCGCTTCTGTGAAAAAATAGCGGTTTTCCATGAGGGAGAGCTGGTGCAGCTTGGGAGTCACGAGGAACTTGTGGCGGACAAAAATGGGAAATACTATGAGCTGTGGCGTGCGCAGGCGCAGTATTACGAGGAGGAGGACAGACAGGGCAGAAAACAGGCTTCCGCAGTTACAAGTTGACAAATCTGTGATAATTAGTAAAATAAGAGATGGATAGGTCAATTACAGATGGAACATTTCAATGTTCGAATCCTTTCAATTCCCGACGGATAAGATCTGTCGGGTTTTCTGTACTGTATGGAGGCGGGGAATATGGAAGAAAAGCAGATATATACCATAAACCAGATTAAAATGCGGATTTCTCCGATCTTGAAAGAGTACGGAGTTAGAAAAGCGACTTTGTTTGGCTCTTACAGTCAGGGGAAAGCGACTGAGAAAAGCGATATAGACCTGCTGATAGACAGCGGATTGCAAGGGCTAAAATTCGTGGGGCTGATTGAGGATTTGAGAACGGCGGTGGAAAAAACCGTAGATGTGCTGGATATATCTCATATTCAGGAGGGGACGAAGATCGAAAGCGAGATTAAGCGGACGGGAGTGCTGATTTATGAGAAATGAGACCGTAATTTCGAAAATGCTTATGTATGTAAAAAAAGTTTCTGCCTATATTGAGGGAATGGATTATGATACATTTATAAAAAATGAAGTGCTCGTGGAAGCCTGCGTGTTTAATCTGAGTCAGCTTGGAGAAATAGCCAATAAAGCAGATGAGGAGTTTCAAAATGCGCATAAGGAAATTCCGTGGAGACAGGTATACGGTTTGAGAAATAAAATTGTACATGATTATGAGGGTGTCAATTTGAAACTTGTCTGGGAAATTATTTCGGATGATTTGCCAGAGTTAAAAGGGACTCTGGAAGGGTTCCTGCAGGAGGATATATGACAGACCTGACAGAACGCCTCATCGCGGGCGGTACACTCTCTGACGGCGAATGGCGGTTTTTGATAGAGGGAAACTACGACAGGCAGCTTCTGTTTGCCGAGGCGGACAGAGTGCGCAGGCGTTATTACGGGACGGATGTTTATATCAGGGGTCTGATAGAGATATCGAATTATTGCAAAAGGGACTGCCTTTACTGCGGCATCCGCCGGAGCAATGGGAATGCGGATCGGTACAGACTTTCCGTGGAGGAGATCCTTTCCTGCTGCGGGCAGGGATACGGGCTTGGCTTTCGCACTTTCGTGCTGCAGGGCGGAGAGGATTCCTGCCACACCACAGAGTGGGTGGGGAGGACGGTCTCCCATATAAAAGAAAAATATCCTGACTGCGCGGTGACGCTCTCTCTGGGGGAACGGCCGCAGGAGGATTATGAGATTTGGTATCAGGCGGGGGCGGACCGCTATCTGTTACGGCACGAGACGGCGTCCTGCACTCATTACGAAAAGCTGCATCCGCCAGGGCAGACATTTCTGCGCCGCATGGAATGTCTGCGGGACTTAAAGCAGATTGGTTACCAGACCGGGGCGGGCTTTATGGTGGGCTCCCCTTTCCAGGGAACGGAGGAGCTGATTGCGGACATGCGGTTTTTGCAGGAATTTCAGCCCCATATGGTGGGAATCGGACCTTTTATCCCGCACCACGATACGCCCTTTGCGGGGTATCCTCAGGGGCCTCTGACGCTGACCTTAACGATGGTGGCTCTCACAAGGCTGACACTGCCGAAGTCGCTTATTCCGGCCACTACGGCGCTTGGCACCATACACCCCCAGGGCCGGGAACTTGGCCTGAAGGCGGGCGCCAATGTGGTCATGCCGAACCTTTCCCCGGCGGACGTGCGCGGGCAGTACAGTCTTTATGACAACAAGGCATGTACCGGGCAGGAGGCGGCCGAGGGGCTGGCGGCGCTTCGGGAGAGCGTATCCCGGGCGGGGTATCAGATCGTGGAAGGCAGAGGGGACGCCCTGTGAGTGCGCTCCGGCGGGCGGATCATCGGAAAGACGAAGCGTGTGGAGAATATAATATAACAATAGTTATTAATAATGGAAAGAAGGCAGAAATATGTACGATCCGAAATCATTGTGTGCAGATGAGTTTATCGACCATGAGGAGATTCTGGAAACGCTGGAATACGCGGAGAAAAACAAGGATAACATGACTCTCATCCGTGAGATCCTGGATAGGGCAAGGCCCGGAAAGGAAGGAAACTCCACGGTCTGTGCGGGGCTTTCCCACAGGGAGGCTTCGGTGCTTCTGGCCTGTGAGGATCCGAAGATTCTGGAAGAGATTTATGCTCTTGCGGAGGAGATCAAGCTTGCCTATTACGGCAACCGAATCGTGATCTTCGCGCCCCTCTATCTGTCCAATTACTGTGTGAACGGCTGTGTATACTGCCCTTACCACATGAAAAATAAAAAGATCCCCAGAAAGAAGCTGACCCAGGAGGAGGTTAGGCAGGAGGTGACAGCCCTGCAGGATATGGGACATAAGCGTCTGGCGATCGAGGCGGGGGAAGACCCGGCCAACAACCCCATTTCGTATATTCTGGAATGCATTAAGACGATCTATTCCATCAACCATAAGAATGGCGCGATCCGCCGTGTCAACGTGAACATCGCGGCCACCACGGTGGAGGAGTACCGTATGCTCAAGGAAGTGGGCATCGGCACATACATTCTCTTTCAGGAGACATATCACAAGGAGAGCTACTTAAACCTGCATCCCACCGGGCCGAAACATGATTACAATTATCACACCGAAGCTATGGACCGCGCGATGGAGGGCGGGATTGACGATGTGGGGCTTGGCGTGCTCTTCGGTCTGGAACGGTATAAATATGAGTTTGCAGGGCTTCTCATGCACGCGGAGCATCTGGAGGCTGTCCACGGGGTAGGCCCCCACACGATCAGCGTGCCTCGCATCAAGCGCGCCGATGACATTGATCCCTCGGCTTTTGACAACGGCATTGACGATGAAACCTTTGCGAAGCTCTGTGCGCTGATCCGCATAGCGGTTCCCTATACAGGCATGATTATTTCCACCAGGGAGAGCCAGGCGGTGCGGGAGAAGGTGATCCGTCTGGGCGTATCTCAGATTTCCGGCGCGTCCAGAACTTCCGTGGGAGGCTATACGCAGGAGGAGCGGCCTACGGATACGGAGCAGTTCGATGTGTCCGACCAGCGGACGCTGGACGAGGTCGTTAGGTGGCTGATGGAGCTTGGCTATATTCCTTCTTTCTGCACGGCGTGTTACCGGGAGGGCAGGACGGGAGACCGTTTTATGAGCCTGTGCAAGACGGGGCAGATTCAGAACTGCTGTCATCCCAACGCATTGATGACATTGAAAGAGTACCTGATGGACTACGCCTCCGAGGAGACGAAAGCCATCGGAGAGGCTCTGATCCGGGCAGAGCTTGCCAACATCCCGAGGGAACAGGTGAGAGAGACTGCCAAGGATCATCTGGCGAAGATTGAGGAAGGGATCCGGGACTTCCGATTTTAACAGGTTAGCCGCAATGTCAAGGGAAAGAAAGGGAAGCGCATATGGGCATGAATAACACCCCTGCGGGGGAGCGGGTGCATATTGGGTTTTTCGGAAGGCGCAACGCGGGCAAGTCAAGTCTGCTCAATGCGGTGACAGGACAGGAGCTTGCGGTGGTGTCGGAGGTTCGGGGAACCACCACAGATCCCGTGTATAAGGCGATGGAGCTTCTGCCGCTTGGGCCTGTCATGCTGATCGACACCCCCGGTTTTGACGATGAGGGGACGCTCGGGGAACAGCGTGTCAAAAAGACAAAACAGGTGCTCGACAAGACGGATATCGCGGTTCTGGCGGTGGATGCGGCGGAGGGAATGACAGCCTGCGACGAGGAGCTGGTTTCGCTCTTCAAAGAGCGGGACATTCCGTTTATGATAGCCTGCACGAAGGCCGATATGACGGGCGGATCCCAGAAGAAATCAGGCGCGGAGCAAGGTCGTGCGGATATGGGGTCTGCCGGCCGGGCAGAAAACCCGGATGAAAATAAAATGGCGAGTGTTATATATGTGAGCGCGGTTACGGGCGTGGGCATCCGTGAATTGAAGGAAAGGCTGGCGGCAATGCTCCCGGATAAAGGTGAGCGCCGTCTTGCGGCGGATCTGGTCAAACCGCTGGATGTCGTGGTGCTGGTGGTTCCCATTGATTCGGCGGCGCCCAAGGGAAGATTGATCCTTCCCCAGCAGCAGGCGATACGGGATCTGCTGGAGGCGGGGGCGATTCCCGTGACAGTGCGGGAGACAGAGCTTAAAGATGCGCTTACAAAACTTTCGGAGAAGCCTGCGCTGGTCATTACGGACAGCCAGGCGTTTGAGGAGGTGGCGGCCATCGTGCCAGAGGACATTCCCCTTACTTCGTTCTCTATTTTGATGGCGCGTTATAAAGGCTTTCTGAAAATCGCGGTGGAGGGTGTGCGTGCGATTGACGGACTGAAGGACGGCGACCGGGTGCTGATTGCCGAGGGATGTACCCATCATAGGCAATGCGACGATATCGGGACTGTGAAAATCCCCCGGTTCTTGAAAAAATATACGGGAAAGGATCTGATCATAGAAACGGCGTCGGGCACAGGCTTTCCAGAGGATCTTGCGCCTTATGCGCTGGTGATTCACTGTGGAGGATGCATGTTAAACGAGAGAGAGGTTTTGCGGCGGATGCGTTTTGCGAAGGCCCAGGGCGTCCCGGTGACAAACTATGGTATTTCCATCGCGCAGATGAAGGGAATTCTGGAGAGGAGCATTGCATGTATACATTTGACGGAAGAGTAAGGTACAGCGAGGTGGGAGAGGACGGTCTTTTAACGATACAGTCCCTGTTAGACTATTTTCAGGACTGTTCCACCTTCCAATCCGAGGATATCGGACTGGGCCTGGAATATATGGACAAAATCGGACAGGTGTGGCTTCTGTCCGCGTGGCAGATCTGCATCGGGCGGTACCCGAAGTACGGCGAGCGGATTGTGGTCGGTACGGCTCCTTATGAGTTCCGGGGTTTTATGGGACTGCGAAATTTTCTGATGAAGACAAAGGAGGGGGAGGCGCTGGCCTGGGCCAATTCCATATGGACACTGATGGACAGGGAGAAAATGCGCCCGGTGAAGCCGAATGCGGATATGCAGGCAGGATATGCGCCGGAGGAGAAATACCCGATGGACTATGCGCCCAGAAAGATTGCAATGCCTGCGGATGGACAGCATATGGAAGCTTTCACGGTGAAACCCCACCACCTTGACACAAACCATCATGTCAATAACGGACAATATGTGCGCATGGCGATGGACTGCATTCCGGGCGGGTTCGGGATCAGCCAGCTCCGCGTGGAATATAAGAGTCAGGCAGTGCTGGGGGATGAAATTTATCCCGTGGCGGCCGCAGGGAAGGATGGAAAGCTGTACACGGTTTCCCTGAACGGAGCGGACGGCACTCCATACTGTATTGTAGAGTTTACCTCACCAGCTCAGCCAGACCCCGACTGAGGGCCAAGCCGTGCTCGCACGGGTTTGGCGGGAAGGAGGAGGTCTGAGGGAGCGCCATCATATGAGCAAAAAGAGCTGCGAAGCAGCGGAAAGCGCCGCAGGAGCGATTTTGCGAATGGCGCGTGCTGAGCGTGCGATGCCGCTTTCGACTGAGGGCCAAGCCGTGCTTGCACGGGTTTGGCGGGAAGAGTCATTATTGGTTGCAAAAGAAACGGAGATTAATATGATACAATTAGGAGAAATACAGACATTAAAGATCATAAAGCAGGTAGAGTTCGGCGTTTATCTGTATGATGGAGCCAACACGGAGGAGAGAGTCCTCCTGCCGAAAAAACAGGTGCCGGAGGGCGCGGCGTGCGGCGACGAAGTGGAGGTTTTCGTATACCGCGACTCCAAGGACAGACTGATTGCGACCACAAACATGCCTAAGATTACCCTGCACGGGGTGGAGAGACTGCGGGTTGTGCAGGTGGGTAAGATCGGCGCGTTTCTTGACTGGGGGCTGGAGAAGGATCTGCTTCTGCCTTTTAAAGAACAGACAAGAAGAGTGTCCGCCGGGGAGGAGTGCCTTGCCGCGCTCTATATTGATAAGTCCGACAGGCTCTGCGCTACCATGAACGTGTATCCGTATCTCAAAAATAACAGCAGTTACCAAAAGGACGACCGCGTCAGCGGCACCGTTTATGAGATCAGCCCTAATTTTGGCGCGTTTGTGGCGGTTGACGATCAGTATTCCGGGCTGATTCCGAAAAGGGAGCTGTATGGGAATGTGGCGATAGGAGATACCGTCAATGTCCGCGTTACGGCGGTGAAGGAGGACGGAAAGCTGGATCTGAGCATCCGCGAAAAGGCATATCTGCAAATTGCGGGGGACGCGGAGAAAGTGATGCAGGCGATCGACAGCTCCGGCGGGGTACTGCCTTTTAACGATAAGGCGTCGCCCGAGGTGATCCGCCGGGAGATGCAGATGAGCAAAAATGAATTTAAGCGGGCGGTGGGCAACCTGTTAAAGGCTGGGAAAATAACGATAACGGAGAAAGCGATAAGACGCAATGACGAGTAAACGAACAAACTGGTTGTTTCTGACTATCATATTGGTGCATTTTGGTGTGATAGGATTTCTGATTTTCGGGGGAGATCTTCTTCCCGACAGCCTTGTGCTGAACTTCCTTCTGAGCCAGGGCATATTAGTTGTACCGACAATGATATTCCTGCTTGTATCTGGGCGCAGGGGGGCTTTTCCTGAATTTCATAAGGTGAAAATTTCTACCCTGCTGATGATTGCCCTGTGTACGTTTCTGATTATGCCGCTGGTGACTGTACTCAATACGCTGACTATGTTTTTCACGGAAAATGCAGTTGCGGCGCTTGAAGGGGATATTATAAGCACACCCTTTCCGGCAATGCTGTTTATGATCGGGATCTTTGGACCTTTTTGCGAGGAGTTTGTGTTCCGGGGCGTGATATACGGAAGCTACAGGCGCAGCGGAGGATATAGCGATAACACGTGTTATACAGGGGCCTGCGGTCATGGCATCTCGGCGGTTCTTCTGTCTTCGGCTCTCTTCGGACTGATGCATATGAATTTTAACCAGGCGCTATATGCCTTTGCAATCGGCATTTTTCTCGCGCTTCTGGTGGAGGCGGCGGGAAGCCTCTGGGCTTCTGTCTTCTGCCATATGTTTTTCAATTCCTGCCAGGTTGTGATGATGTATCTGTCGGGAAGCATTCTGGAAAGCATATATGGGCAGGCGGTGAATGAGGCGGCAGAAAAGCTGACGACACAGGAGCTTCTGGCGGCGCTCTCCGTCTATCTGGTGATTGCGTCCGTGATGACGCCCATTGCGGCCTGTGCCATCGTGTGGATCGCGAAGAATGAAGGGCGGCAGGAGGCGTTTAAGGAGCTGTTTTGCAGGAAGGAAAGGCGTACGGTCCGCCAGGGGAATCAACAGCTGCCACAGTGGAATCCACAGATGCAGCCTATACAGCCGGAGCCGCTCCGGGCAGACTATCTTCTGAGCGTGCCGCTGATTATAGCGGTCGTGCTCTGTCTGGGTTATATGAGCCTGGAACTGTTTTTTCTTTAGAGGCACACAAAAAGAGGCAGAAGACATAAGTTTTCTGCCCCTTTTCGTCTAAACTGTCATATCAAAGTTTCCGCCGATGTGGGGATTGACGGACAGTTCCATTGCTGCCGCATCCATCATGCCGACAACCTGGCTGCCTGTGGTTTCTGCCTGATCCAGAGATTTGGCAAGCATTGCTACGCCGAAGGCGTCATTTGTCTTGGCGCTGGACATGGCCATAGATAATGATGCAATATCCATAAAAATCACCAACCTTTCTTCCAATACATTCTATCATACATTTGGTTTTGGTAACAATATGCAATTTTAACAATGGCATGAAATCTTTCAAATCGTCAAAAATCTTAAAAAATACACAAAAAATTCACGAATGCAGGTAGATTTTTTTGTAGATATAGATTAAAATAGTACCTAGCTTTTGCTTTTTCGGAAAATAGGGGGCGAAAATGCATAGTGAATTGTTACGAAACATAAGAGGGGTGGGGGAATGATTTCAAATCAGATATTGCAAAACACGATTGAAGGTCTGAAAGCTATCGCCAGAGTGGAACTTTGCGTTATGGACGTGGATGGGAAAGCAGCCGCCATGACGACAGAGGAAATGGAGCGCTGCGGCAGGGCGGCGGCAGAATTTGCAGAGTCCCCGGCGGATTCACAGGAGATCCAGGGATATCAATACTTCAAAATTTTCGACGAGCAGCAGATGGAGTATATTCTGGTTGCCGGCGGTGTGGGTGAAGATGTCTACATGGTAGGCAAAATGGTGGCGTTCCAGATCCAGAACCTGCTTGTTGCCTACAAGGAGCGGTTTGACAAGGATAACTTTGTGAAGAACCTTCTTTTGGACAATCTGCTTCTGGTGGATATATACAGCCGCGCGAAGAAGTTACACATCCAGACGGATGTCAGACGCGTTGCGCTTATTGTGGAGACGGACAATGTCAAGGACTGCAATGCCCTTGAGAGCGTGCGCGCTTATTTCGGGGTGAACAATAAGGACTTTATCACGGCGGTGGATGAAAACAATGTTATCGTGGTGAAGGACTTGTCCGAGGATGACAGTCCGCAGGAGATTGAGCGGTGTGCAGCGGCGGTGGCGTCTTATCTGCGAAAGGAAAGTTTTAAGAATGTCCGCATCGCCTACGGCACGGTGGTAAATGAGATCAAAGGTGTGAGCAGTTCCTACAAAGAAGCGAAGATGGCGCTGGACGTTGGGAAAATTTTCTTCGGTGAGCGCGATGTCATTGCTTACAGTGAACTGGGCATCGGAAGGCTGATCTACCAGCTTCCGATTCCTCTGTGCAAAATGTTCATCAAGGAGATCTTTGACGGGAAAAGCCCGGATGAGTTTGACGAGGAGACGCTTGTCACCATCAACAAATTTTTCGAGAACTCACTGAACGTGTCCGAGACTTCCAGACAGCTTTTTATCCACAGAAATACGCTGGTTTACCGCCTGGATAAGCTGCAGAAGAGTACGGGGCTTGACCTGCGGGTATTTGAGGACGCCATCACCTTTAAAATCGCGCTGATGGTGGTAAAATATATGAAGTATATGGAATCGTTTGAATTCTGATGTATGGAGGAAAGGACATGGCAGAAATTATGACAGACAAACAGTTTGATAAAATTATCAAGATGATTTCCATGATTTTGGATGGATGTAAGGATCTGGATGAAGCGAAAAAGAAAGTGAATGAGCTTTCTGATGGTGTAGATAAGAAAATGGAAGAAAAGTAGGAGAGAAGAAACGTGGCAGTAAAGAAAAGAAGAAAAGGCCCTGTGGTGGAGAACGAAATCATCAATCTGACGAACGTGAGCAAGGCGTACTCGACCGGCGCGCCGGCCTTAAAGGATGTGAACCTGCACATAAGCAGAGGCGAGTTTGTCTTTATCGTTGGAGACAGCGGATCGGGAAAATCTACCCTGATCAAGCTTCTGCTGAGGGAGCTTACGATCAGCAGCGGTTACATCAATGTGATGGGCTATGACCTTTCTAAGATCAAGCACAGGAAGATTCCGAAATTCAGAAGAAATCTGGGGATCGTGTTCCAGGACTTCCGTCTTTTGAAGGACAGGAATGTCTATGAGAACGTTGCCTTTGCCCAGCGTATCATCCAGAAGTCCAACAAAGAGATCAAGAAAAATGTGCCCAGCATTCTGGCTATTGTGGGGCTTGCGGGCAAATATAAGGCGAAACCCAGGCAGCTTTCCGGCGGCGAGCAGCAGAGGGTGGCGCTTGCGCGCGCACTTGTGAACCAGCCTACGATCCTGCTTGCGGACGAGCCTACGGGTAATCTGGATCCGAAAAATTCGTGGGAGATCATGAAGCTTTTGGAGCAGATCAATGAAAACGGAACGACTGTTATCGTTGTTACCCATAACCGCGAGATTGTGAACGCGATGCAGAAGCGGGTGGTGACCCTGCGCCGCGGCGTCATTATCAGCGACGAGGAAAAGGGAGGGTACATCGATGAGGATTAGTACATTTTTCTATACGCTTAAGCAGGGGTTCCGCAATATTTTCCGAAATAAGCTCTTTTCGCTGGCATCCATAGCGACCATTGCGGCCTGCCTTTTTCTTTTCGGTATTTTTTATGCGGTTCTTGCCAATTTTCAGCATATTGTGAAGAATGCGGAAGAGGGTGTCTCTGTCTGGGTATTCTTTGAGGAAGGCATTGAGGACATAAGGATTCAGCAGATCGGCGATATGATTGCAAAGCGGCCCGAAGTGGCGAAGATGGAGTTTATCTCCGCGCAGGAGGCGTGGGAGAGCTTCCGAGATGAGTACCTGGGCGAGTACGGCGACGGCTTTACGGAGAATCCGCTGGAAAATTCAGCCAACTATCAGGTGTACCTGAATGATGTGTCCATGCAGTCTGCACTGGTGACCTATCTGGAATCCATAGACGGCGTGCGGATGGTAAACCGTTCAGAGCTGGTGGCGACCACACTGACCGGGATCAACGCGCTGATTGCCTATGTTTCCGTGGGTATCATAGCGATTCTTCTGGCGGTATCCATATTCCTGATCAGCAATACCGTGGCGATCGGCATCTCCGTCCGCAAGGAGGAGATCAATATCATGAAATATATCGGGGCCACTGACTTTTTCGTCCGTTCCCCCTTTGTGGTGGAAGGCATTATGATCGGTCTGATCGGCGCAGCGATGCCGCTCGGCTTCATCTACACAATTTATAACGTGGTTCTGGCTTATGTGACAGACAGGTTTCCGCAGCTTTCCTCCCTTTTGAGCTTTGTGGCGGTTGGGGAGGTCTTTCATGTGCTTGTCCCCATATCCCTTGGATTGGGTGTGGGCATTGGTTTTCTGGGAAGCATCGTGACAGTCAGAAGGCACTTGAGAGTCTGACAGCAGCTAAGGAAAATAAGTGACAGAGGTTGAAGTTTGAAGACAAATATCCGAAAGAAGATAAAAAGAATAACAGGCGTTGTACTATGTCTTGCTCTTGTACTTTCCTGCGTGGCTCCCGCGCCGACAGTGCAGGCGGTCACAAGCGAGAGTATCCGCGAGAAGGAGAGGGAGATCGAGAAGGCAAAGGAGGAGGTTTCCGGCCTGAAGAGCAATCTGACTGACGTGGAGAAGCTGAAAAAGGAGCTGGAGCAGTCGAAAAACGACTTGACAGCCTTTGTGCAGCAACTGGACGGACAGCTCGCTGACATACAGGAGAAGATCGCACAATATAATACTATGATCAGCGATAAAGAAAAAGAGATTGAGGAGACGCTCAGAGATCTGGATGAAGCCCAGGCGAGACAGGAACAGCAGTATGCGGCCATGAAAAAACGCATTCAGTTCATGTATGAGCGCAGCGACTCTTTTTATATGGAGACACTGTTTGGCACCAACAGCATTGCCGGGATCGTGAACCGCGCCGATTATATCGAGGCGTTGTCCCGCTATGACAGAGATAAGCTGAATGAGTATGTGGAGACACGCAAGTACGTGGAACTCTGCAAGGAAGAGCTTGAGGTGGAAAAACAGCTTCTGGACGAGGCGAGGGAGGCGGTAGAGCAGGAGGAGGCCAATGTCAACAGCCTGATCGGGGAGAAAGAGGCCCAGATTGTTTCTGTCAGCGGTGACATTGCCAACAAAGAGGCGGCCATCAAGGAATATGAAGACATGATTGCCCAGGAGAATGCCGAGATTGCCGCGCTGGAGAAAGCAGTGGCGGAGGAGAAAGCAAGGCTGGAGGCAGAGAACGCACAGGCGAGAGTCTATAACGGCGGTATGTTCGCGTGGCCCTGCCCGGGTTATAAGCGTATTTCCGATGAATACGGCAGCCGTATGCATCCGATTCTCGGCGTGGAGAAATTCCACAACGGCCTGGATATGGCGGCCCCCTCGGGAACTGCGATTCTGGCGGCGTACGACGGCGATGTGGTGGCGGCGGCCTACAGCGGCAGCATGGGCAACTATATTATGATTGACCACGGCAGCGGGCTTTACACCATTTACATGCACTGTTCCGCCCTGTATGTTTCCAAAGGCCAGTCTGTTTCCAAAGGCCAGAATATTGCGGCGGTAGGTTCTACCGGGCGCTCCACCGGGCCGCATCTGCATTTTGGCGTACGCCTCAACGGAAACTATACCAGCCCGTGGAACTACTTGAAATAGCATTGGGCTTCGAAGAGGCGGATTGCGAATGGCATGGACGAATATAGTATATTGTGTATAAGGAGATGAACCAAAGTGGATTCAAGGAATAATAACAATTGTTATTATAATGATTACCCTTATCCCGGGGACGGCCGTCAGACCAACCCGTATTACAACGGGGCAGCGGGCGGCTATAACGGAAACCCTGCGCCGCCGCCTTCCCAGCCAGGAAATGGCAAAGGCAGCGGCAGCTTTCTGCTCGGCATGGTGCTCGGTGTGGCGCTGACGACACTTGTCTGTGGCTTTACCTTTGTGGGGATGAAGGTCTATGAGGCGGTGGACAGCAAAAATGTGGCGAAAAAGGGAACTGCGTCCAGTGTTATCAGCGAGGAAACGGAAAAGAAACTCGAGGCGATCGAGGAAGTGATTGACGAGTATTACTATAAAGATGAGGATATTGACGCGGATGCCATGACCGAGGGCATGTATGCGGGTATGGTGAATGCGCTGGGTGATCCTTATTCCGTATATTATACGGAGGAGGAGTGGAATGACATGATGCAGGAGACCGCCGGTATCTACTATGGCATCGGTGCGTACCTGATGATTGACCCCAATACGGGTCTTGGAAAAATATCGGGCGTTATAGAAGGCACTCCGGCGGAGGAAGCCGGACTGCGGGCGGACGATCTGATTTATCTTGTGGAAGGCGAGAGCACTATGGGAATGGAGCTTTCCGAGATTGTGTCCCGCGTGAAAGGTGAGGAAGGCACAAAAGTCCACCTTACCATTTACCGTGAGGGCGAAACGGACTATCTGGAGATAGATGTGGAGCGCCGCCAGATCGAGGCTCCCACGGTCAAATATGAAATGCTTGATAATAAGATAGGCTATATTCAGATCTCGGAGTTTGACGATGTGACTACGGATCAGTTTACCGAGGCTCTTGCCGTGATCAAAGGTTCCGGCGCGAAGGGACTTGTTATTGACCTGCGCGGGAATCCCGGCGGCAGCCTGAACGTGGTGGTAGATATTGCCAGACAGATCCTGCCGAAAGGACTGATCGTCTACACTGAGGATAAATACGGCGAACGCGACGAGTACACCTGCGACGGCAGACATGAACTGGATATACCGCTGGCGGTGCTGGTGAATGGAAACTCCGCCAGCGCGTCCGAGATTCTTGCAGGGGCGATTCAGGACTACGGCAAGGGGACGCTGGTGGGGACGACTACCTTTGGAAAGGGTATTGTCCAGCGGGTGCTTCCACTGACCGACGGTACGGCTTTGAAACTCACGATCAGCGCATACTATACGCCGAAAGGCAACAATATCCACGGGGTCGGTATCGAGCCCGACGTGGTCTGCGAGTTTGACGGCGACGCATACTACGATGAGGATGTGGATAATCAGCTGGAGAAAGCGCTGGAGGTGCTGGAAAAAGGCAGGAGATGAGGCCTGCGCCAGGCGGACGGCAGAATACGCTGGGAAGTTGGGAGAACTGGGAAATGAAGGATTATCTGTACAAATACCGGGAGGCGCTGTTTGCGTGCATCCCGGCATTGGTGATTTTTCTGCTTGCAATATACAGGCTGTCCGAGACTGGGCAGCCCATCCTGTTTAACGATGAGATCGGATACTGGTCCAACAGCGCCTTTTTCCTGGGGATGGACTGGAAATCGGTGACTGGGCGGATCGGGTATTATTCGTATGGGTACAGCCTGCTTCTGGTACCTGTCAGACTGCTGGGCAGATGGTTTGCCTGGGACTGGGCGACGCTGCACCATGCCGCAGTGATTATGAATGCCGGATTTCTTGTTTCTGGTTATGCGATAGCCTTGAAGCTGGCAAGGAGATATCTGCCCGAGATGGGATCCGTTGTCAGAATCATGGCATGTTTTACGATATTTACCTACTCCACTTATATCGTATATGCGCATATTACATGGACGGAATGTACATTGATGTTTTTCTTCTGGGTTTTTCTCTATGTGATGATGCGTCTGACAGACCGGCCGGGGGTCTGGAACCATGCTGCTTATGCGGCGGTTTCTTTTTACATTTATACCGTACACCAGCGTGCGCTTGGCATTGTTATCACATCGGTGATCATTGTGCTGTACATGCGGATTTTGCGGCGCAATAAGATGAAGGATACGGCGGCGTTTTTTGGCACCCTGTATTTGTGCGGGCTGTGCCATGCGATGATAAAAACCAATCTCCAGCAGGTAAATTACCTGGGCGGCGAGCCGGTGGGGATTCGCGGGCTTCTGGGCTATGCCTTCACGAAAACCTCCTTTGTATTTCTGGCAGGAGGGCTTATCCTGCTTCTGATTCTGTATCTGATTGAGAAAAGGAAATATAAAATTTTGCTGGCGTTTCTGGCAGGAGGGGCTGTCTTGTGCGCTGCCGCTTTTTTGGGCGGTGGACAGGCACTGCTGCATCCAGAAGCCGGGGAGGGAAACCGGCTCGCCGTGAATGACTTTTCCGGGCAATGGGGTGTGGTTAAGAATTTGCTTACGGCAAAGGGACTGGCCCGTCTTGGGGTCAGTATGGCTGGAAAATGGTTTTATATGGCGGCCGCATCCGGCCTGGTAGTATGCTGGGGAATCTGGGGATTGTTTAAAAATATATGGTATCTTCTGAAGGACAGTATCAGTCAGATGAAGATATCATACGGAAGACGGACACGGGAAGATGGAGATCCGATTAAGATTGCAGGACTGGAGGAACGGATCTGGCTGTTTGGGATATTTCTTGCGTGGTTTGGCACGTTGTTGATTAGCGCGATTTACAAAGAAGGATTTTACAAAAATGATGATCTGTTTAATGGCAGATATGTGGAATTTACAGTGGGAATTGTGCTGCTCTATGGGTTTTACTGCCTTTTAAATGACAAAAAATGGGTACGCACGGCAGTTCTATACGTGATATTATATATTGCAGCAGGAAAGCTGTGTCAGCATCTTGTGGATGGTCTTCAGAGGAAGGAGTTTGAACTTGCGCATTGCGTGATGTTCGGCAGAGTATTCTGGAACTATGAGGTGCCTTATGGCAAGGTAGCCGCACTGACGAGATATGTAATGCCTCTGAGTGTGTCTTTTCTTGCGCTGTTGAAAGTGGCGAGGGACAAGCTGCCCCGCGCTGCCGTGGTGAGAACGGTTCTTGCACTGATGATTCCCGTTGTGGCATGGTCTCACCTGGGAAGGACAATCGTGGACGCCTACGTGGTTGTCAGAAATGAGAAGCAGACAAAGCCTTTTGTACAATTTACGGACTGGATACGTATTCTGGAAAGCGGGGAAAAGGTGTATTATATAGCGGATTCTCCGAATGACAGAAATCCCGGTCTGGTGCAGTTTATGCTGCAGGGAAAGCCGGTCACGGTGACTGGAGTCACTGATTTGTCTTACAAGGAGGATGCTTTTTATATTATGAAGGATTATCTCTGGGCAACAGAAGGTGCGGCGGTATCTGAGGAATGCGAAATAATCATGCAGAATGCCAGATATGTAATGGCGGTCAATAAGAATCAGAACCTGGCAAAACAGTGGGATCTTTTTAGTGATTGAATTAGGAAGGAAAGCAGGAGGCATCCGATGAAGCTGATTATTCAGATACCATGCTATAATGAGGCGGAAACCCTGGAGATTGCGCTTAATGAGCTGCCAAAACACATTGAAGGTGTGGATGAGATCGAATATCTGATTATCAATGATGGCAGCAGTGACGATACAGAGCAGGTAGCCCTGGACTGGGGTGTGAACTATATCGTGCATTTTAAACGTAACCTCGGGCTGGCCAAAGGTTTTCTGGCGGGAATTGACCTGGCGCTGCGCCATGGCGCGGATATTATTGTCAATACCGATGCGGATAACCAGTACTGCGGTTCGGACATTGAGAAGCTGATCCGTCCCATTCTTGACAGGGAGGCGGACATCGTGATCGGGGAAAGACCGATTGACGATAATACGGAATTTTCCTTCGTCAAGAAAAAACTGCAGAGGTTTGGCAGTTATGTGGTGCGGATTGCCTCAAGGACAGATATACCTGATGCGCCCAGCGGCTTCCGGGCTTACAGCCGTAAGGCGGCCATGCGTGTAAATGTACATAATGAATACACTTACACGTTGGAAACCATTGTCCAGGCAGGCAGAAATAAGATGGCGATCACTTCCGTTCCTGTGAACACAAACCCGGAACTGCGCAAATCGAGATTGATGAATTCGATTTTTGACTACGTGAAGAAGTCTATGTTAACGATTTTGCGGGCAGTTCTGATGTACAGACCCCTTCAGGTGTTTACCCTTTTAGGGGCGATGGCCATGACTGGCGGTATTGCCATTGGAATAAGATTTCTGTTTTTCTTTTTTCAAGGGAACGGCGGAGGTCATACCCAGTCTCTGATTCTGGCAGCGATGCTGATTATCATTGGAAGCCAGGCTATTGTGACCGGCCTGCAGGCGGATATTATATCCGCCAACCGAAAACTTCTGGAAGATATCCAGTACCGCATGAAAAAGCTGGAATTCGGACTGCTTGATCCAGAGGGAAGACCGGTTTCAGAACCGAATAAGGAGGTGGAAAACTCTGTGGCGGAAGGGGAAGAATTGCCATGAGGCATAAAAATTTTGGTATTATGATGTTTTTCGCAAAGAAAAACCAACAAAATACACAAAAAATATTTTTATAATGAGGAGGGATTGCAAAATAGAAAGAACGGATGTATACTTAGTACTAGTCGTAAAAAACTATAAAATGGAGGAGAGAGTACGATGAAAAACATGAAAAAGTTGCTTCAGAAGGCAATGGTGTTTACTCTGACAGCAGCTATGCTGATCGGAACACCATTATCTGCATCTGCAGCCGGTCTTGTCGACATATATAAGACGGAAGACGGCTGGGGAAATAAGGTGCCGGGCAGTGATGACGATACCCGCACCGGAACAGTGACTTCCACAGTTACGAGCACAGATACACGTGTACTGGGTGTGGACACTGTGCTTGAAGGCATTGTTTTGAGTGAGACAGATGTCGAATTAGAGCTGGTTGGCGCTTATAGCAGCAAAGAGGAAGATCTGGTAAAAAAATTACTTACAGTTGATTTTGTGTGGAGTGATGGTAAGGGTCACGAAGCGGACGAGGAGCTTCTGAAGAAGAAATTTAAATGGGAAACTAAAGATAAGAATGTTGTTTCTTTGAACAATCCCAGCAAAAACGGTAATCTTGATCAGATGGAAGTGGTAGCAAAGGCTGGCGGTAAGGCTGCAGTGGTTGTAAGTCTGGATGATTATGCGAATAATATCCATTTTAAAACAACCGCAAATGTAGTTGTAAAGCAGTATGCGAGCGGACTGAGCTTCTCTGAAGAATTGGGCGAGGAAGCATATGAGAACGTATCTCTTACACTCGAAGACTATCTGGTAAGGGATCCCAAAACTGCAAGTGACGAAGTTTCCTATGAAGTTGTAAGAGGAAATGGAACCATCAAAAATGGCGTTCTGAAACTCGGGAAACTGACAAAGGGCGATAAAGTAACGGTTATTGCAATCGGCGAAAAAGTAAAATCGGAACCTAAAGAGATTACAATTAAGCCGGCTGTACCGGCAACCAAGGTCGCAATCAGAAAGGTTAAGACTACTGATAAGATTACCAAATATGACTGGCTTGTTAATACAGAGTCTGAGAATCAGTTTGAAGTAGTATTGGATACAAAGGCAGACAAAGATATTACCCCCGATAATGAGAAACGATTTGAGCTGTGTACAGATAAGATCACATGGTCTTCCCAGAAGCCTGAGATCGTTGCAGTGCAGGGAAGCTCCAAGGGCGATGTGGTAACGTTGGTTCCCAAGAAAGTGGGTAGTTCCAAGATTACTGCACAGACATCAAGCGGAAAGAAGGGTACACTTAATGTCACCGTCAGAGCTAACTTAACTGGATTTGAAATTTCTGCAGACACCACGACCCTGTATTCCGGCCAGTCCATTAAGCTGGATGCTACGCAGTATTTTGCGGCAGAGAAAGGCGATGGCAAAAAGAATGCGAACTTTACAGATGCAGGCTTGACATGGTCATTTTATGGAGATAAGGATGCTGTTAAGGCAATGAAAAAGGCAGCAAAGCTCAATGCCAAGACAGGCGTTCTGACGATTAATGCAGATGTTTCAGGTGTTGAAAAAATTCAGGTAACTGCTACAAATGCGAAAAAGATTGGTAAGAAGGGTGATGCGACGGAAGAAAAGGCGAAAACCCTTGAGCCGATTGGCAAACAGCCTATAACATTTGAATTAAAGCAGATCAATATCACCAATATTACAGTATACGAGAATACTGGTAAGGATGCCAAGCCAATTGCACATGTTTTTGTTGATAATTCTGGCAAGAAGCCGAAACTTGTGACAGAGAAGATTGACAAGAAAGTCAGCACGGTTACAATTCCGGCTGGTACGACAAGAACATATGCAGTAGTGGCTGAAGGATCTGTCGTTGGGACTGGTGAAAAAGTAGCTATTAATGCAGAGGATATGCTGAACTGGGCTTCTGCGAAAGAAAAAGTGGCAGTTGCCACAAGGATTAATGGCGCTAAGAGAGGTAACGTAAAGGCAGAAAGCAAGGGAAGCGCTAAGATTACAGTAAGCGGTGCTACCACTCTTGATGGAGGCAAGAAATATAAGGCAATCAGTGCAAGCTTTACAGCTTCTGTTACTGCACCTACAAAGTCCATCAAGTTAAGCACAAAGAACAGTGCAATTCAGGCAACAGGCAAGAAACAGACTGTTACGATCAAGGCTGCACTGGACAAAGGATGTACATCTAAGACAAAAGAGATTGTCTGGGATGCATACAAGACAGATGCTGAAGATAAGGTGACACCACTCACAGCAACAGGTGGTAAGGTACAGCTTCCGATAGGTAGTTATAAGGCAGGCGATACCATTCTTGTAACAGCTAAGATACCGAGTGCAGGTGTACAGTCGAGAATGACCTTAAAGGTTGTAGAGCCAAGTGTTACGGTAGAAATTCGCAATGGCAAGACTGGAGAAGACTTTACCGTTGGTAAGAAGAAAAACAATGCTGAAATTAAGCTGAGCGATGCTACGACAAATCTGCAGATGGTATCTATGGTTAACGTAGGAACCAAGGCTGATCCCGACTGGGCAGCAGCTGGCGGGGATGAGAAGCATCTCAATGTAGCAAATGTTACCTACACCGTAAACAAGAAGGGCATTGTACAGATTGTAGGCGGTGAAGTTAAAGGAATTAAGGCAGGCACTGTAAAGATTACAGCAACGACTGCTGATGGCAAAAAGGCAACTTTGACGGTTAAAGTTACTGAGTAATATGACTGGGATGGAATCTCATGTAAGTAAATAGCAGAGTTGTATTTTAAAAACCCCTCCGAAATAAATTGGAGGGGTTTTTTAATGCACTAATACATTCTTTTTAAATGAAATGCCGTGCTAATCGCTCTATCTTATCGGATAGAAAACGGTGATATCGCTACATCATTTCCTAAAGTAATACCACTAATGGTTACTGTCAATGCCTTACCCTTCTTTCCATCTTTATCATTAATCACTACAGAAGTAGTCTTATTAACAACCCACATCTTCATACTTGCGGAAGCGCCAGTTTCTTTCACTCTCACCCTAATCATGAGCTGATGTTCTATCGGATAAGTAATCTTCAACTTTCCATTCGTAAACGAAGACTTTTTATTGTTGTCAGACAGATCTGTTACAGTCCACTCGAGATCTTTTGCCTTTGTAGAAGAACCTTTTTCCAGTCTGGCGTTGAAAGAAACTGTCTGATTTGCATAAGCAGCTTTGTTCTTGGTCGTAAGTTGAATGGTCGTTGAAGGCTGTGTCACACTGGCCTTCAAGGTTACTTTGGTAGCCTTATACTTACCATTCACCATAGTGGATCCACACACCGTAATAGTAGGTGAGCCTTTCTTAATGCCGATTATACTTCCAGACGTTTCATCCTTTACATCTGTAGCTGATTTAGCATTATTAACTGTCCATCCCAGAGCAAATGCGGCATTTTTCCCTCCAAGTTCTGGATCCTCTTCTGCTTTGGCATAAAGAGCAAACGTCTTTGTGTCTTCCGCTGCAATGCTTTCCCCTGTTACATTGTCGGTCTCGCCGTAATTTTTTGCGATTTTATAAACAACAATCTGTGTAATATTAATCGGTTTCAGATTAATCTTCATGGCATCACTTGTGCTTGGTATTACATCCTTGCCGTTCATCTAAGAGGGGGAAACCTTTATATCTAAATTCTCAATTGTTTTCGATGTACCTATAACTTTAATGGTAAGATTCGGTTTAATTGTCGGTACACCTGCACTCTTGTTGACGGAAGTAACTTTTTCCAGTTCTTTTCGGTGTTTTTGTTGACGATATGGCGTATATAATTAGAAGGTTTCCAGGCGTTTTCCAGTCTTTAAACGGATGAAATAACATTTGATTCTTGGCGAACGGGTCTTATTTCGGAGGAATATTCTGCGGACATAATTAATTTGCGGATAAGGAATATCCTGTTTTCGATACAGGTGCTTTCGGACTTTTGGGTAGTGTAATTTCCTTGAACAGATGATATAATACAGTTACACAAAAGAACTGGGAATAGAATCCCAAGAGCATGTACACTATGCCATGCCGATGCGGGTTATGGGCTATGACTATGGTGTCTATAAAAACAGTATGACAGCAATGCAGGAAAATACCGGGCTGCGAAAGGACTCACTGAAAACGAATACCTGTCCAGAATGAGAAAATCAGACAGGTTTACTCCTGTAATTACCGTGGTTGTCTATTATGGCGACAGTCCCTGGGACGGGGCGACAACCCTCCATGGGATGTTAGATATCCCAGACCATATAAGGCCATTTGTAAATGATTATAGGATGCTGCTGGTCGAAGCAAAAGAAAATAATTTACAGTTCCATGACACGAATAATATGGCACTTTTTGATCTGCTGCAAATTATTCTTGAAAAAGACCTGGCAACGGATGAGGCAAAGAAAAAGGTCATAGAATATGTTGAAAGCCATCATGTTGATAAGACTGTTGTCATGACAGTGGCAGGTGCAACACACCGTAATATTGACTACAACACTTTTGTCGGGAAAGAAGATTTTACTATGCATACTTTATTTGATGAAATTGAAAGGCAGGCTGAACTCAACGGTGAACTTAAGGGTGAGCTCAAGGGCATACAGATGCTGATCGAAAGCTTACAGGAAATGGATGTACCGTACGCTAAGACACAGAACCAGATCATGGTAAAATTCTCATTAACGGAAGACAATGCACAGGATTATATGAGTAAATTTTGGAAATAGGTGGATATATACGGTTGTGCGGATAGCCGTTCCCCATTCTTTTCCAATTTGCTTTTTATTAATTATAATGTAATGACTATCAACAACTGTTATAATAAAAATGAGAAGAATTTGAACAGAAGGAAGGGATTACATGATTACAGCGGAACTTACCCAGAAAATAGACACGTTATCGTATGATGAATTTCACATGGTAGAAATTTATGTTGACAGTGTACTTGAATATTCAAGGCGGCGAAAAAAGGAATTGGCATGGGAAGAGATACAGTCGGATTTAAAACAGTCAGAGAACCGAATGAGTATTGAAGGTGGTATTACCTCTCGGCAGCTTCGGGATAGCCTGGGGGTATAGCATGTATGAGATTATTTATTCCCCGATTGTCAGAGAAAAATTGGCCGCATTAAAAATTAAACTGGCGGAACTATGTGGTGAGATAACAGGGAAAAAGCGTTTCCTGGCAGTTATAAATGATTTTGAAGGGCGGCTTTCCTTTTCGAATACAGGAATACCGATAAAGACAATATATGATGTGGAAAAGGAATTTGAGAAATATTATATTATTTATTCGCACAAAAATTATTTCCTATATTATGTGGAAGATAATCATATAAATGTCATGGAACTATACGATGAACGAGAGGATTTTGCAAGAACACTATTTGGAATATGTTCGACTACTCAGGAAACACTGGATTACTGGGAGGAATGAATCATGCCCTTGACTTCGCCCGGAATTCAGTCCTGCCTTCCAATTTCATCAAATAAAGTATGCATGGTAGAAGTTCCTTCGCGGCAAAAGTAATGTAGTCAGTTTTACGGTTTGTTAGATCTTTCACTGTCATATGTGTAACTGTATCATAATATCTATTCATGGAAATTACACTACCCCAAAGTCCGAAAGCGCCTGTACAGAAAGTTTGTTGTATGCTATATCATCGACCTTAAAAACTCGACAGATGTCATTAGGGAAATGTTTAAAAAGAGAGGATTCCCAATAGTTTGAAGTAGGTCTGACAATTGTTTTAAATTGACATACTTCTTTGGAGAACCAGTTCGCTCCAGAATCATTCCCTCTGTTTTTCAATCAATAGAATGAGATTATCAACGTATTTGGATTTCTCCAAACGACGTAAGAACTCTTCCTGACGGAAGAGCCACAAACAGAGCTGATAAGTTTTGTCGCTTATGGCCCTGTTCTTTTATCTTGCAAAAACAGACACAGCTATATCAGCCATTCAGAACCACCGCCATTACATTAATGCCTTTGTCTAAAATTTCGTTAAGCTTTCCTGTCAAATCCAGAGTATTTTTCAGCTTTTAAGTGTTTTGCTATGCCTTGATTCTGTTTCCCTTACCAGCAAGTTACATCCGCAGAATATTCCTCCGCAATAAGACCCGTTCGCCAAGAATCAAATGTTATTTCATCTGTTTAAAGACTGGAAAACACCTGGAAACCTTCTAATTATATACGCCATATCGTCAACAAAAAACACCGAAAAGAACTGGAAAAAGTTGCTTCAGAAAGCAATGGTGTTTACCCTGGCAGCAGCTATGCTGGTT
>CBCOZL010000022.1:0-60784 GCA_965114645.1 uncultured Lachnospiraceae bacterium
TACGAAAGCTATGTCTTGAAGAAACAGCTTAGCTTAAAAGTTGTAAAGTGGTGTAGGAAATATAAAGATAAAAAGATGGAGCTGCAGTTGGATGAAATACTGATGAAATACAAGGTTCCGATTTGGTGTGGACTTCAGGTTTTTTCTGCAGTCTTAATGGTGGTTATGACGGTTAAGCTTCGCGAAGATTTCGCATGGGATTGGGGAAAGCTGATTTCAACTGCGGTGACCAAGGTATTAACTGGGGAATGGGAAGCTATGGAATATTATAGCCGGTATCCTAATAATCAGGCGTGGCTGCTTTGTTTGACAGTATATTTCACATTTGTTCAGTGGATAATTCCTGTAGTAAAAGAAGGAACATTTTATACGGCAGCAGTTCTTTTGAGTATCTTTTTTATGCAAATAACGCTTTTACTGGTGTATCAGACGGCCAGACTGCTCTTTAGTGAAAGACGGGCTTTTTTGGTCGGCGTGATAGGTATCATATGCCTTCCGTTTTATTTATACGCGCAATTTGCATATACAGATACAGTCAGTATAATGATGGTAATTTTGTTAACGTATATTTATCTAAAAATGAAAGGGGGGGGGGTAAAAAGAAAAGGGCACTGCATCCTGTTTGGATTATTGCTTGTAGTATTGTCTGTATTTATTTTCCATATAAAGATACTGTGCTTTATCGTGGTGATAGCTATGATTTTAGACAGTATTTTGGGTTGTGATAATTATAGAAAGAGTATCTTTGTACTAATAGGTTGTCTTGCATTATGGGGAGCGGGAACAAAAATAACGGATGCTCTGATAGAAAAGGAGCTGCCTGTTACAGATGAACTGGCTTATCAGCTTGAGTTTCCCTGGACGCATTGGATCATGATGGGAATGAACCATTATGGGGGATACTTACAGGAAGATGTTGATTTTTCGATGGCAGCCGGAAACTATGAAGAAAAGAAAACGGCAGAGATACAGGAACTGAAACAGAGAATTTTAGAATATGGGATGAGAGGAACACTAAATCATCTTTTTTATACGAAACTTTCAAGAACATGGGGAAACAGCTGCTTGGCCGGAGACGATTATTGTCATAGAAAACCAATTCATGAGGACAGCTTATGGGAAAGGCTGTTTGGGGTGGGTGAAGATTTACATTGGATTGTTCTGCCTTATACGTGGTTTTTTCATATTCTGATGATTTTTGGAATGTTCTTTGAGGGCGTTTATTCTTTGATGGATGAGGCAAATAGCCGGAAATATATTATGCTGCGGTATACGATGATAGGCGTAGGTATTTTTCTTACGATATGGGAGTGTAATAGCCGGTATCTTTTGCCGTTTTTGCCAATAATGATTTTGTTGTCAGCCAGAGGGTGGGAAACACTATTAGTGAAAATATCTGATAAGAGACGATTGAGGTAGCAACAAAAAAGCATAAATTTAGGAAAGGTGTGCGCAAGATGTGGGTAGAAAGATGTCGCGACAGATATTCTATGTTATGGGAAGAGTTGACGGGATGGAAGCTTTTTCTTTTTTATATCGTACATTATACAATTCTGTTCATTTTTCTCGCGCAATTCATTTTTTTACCCTTTTTTAGTGCAGAAAAGGGATTTATATGGAGAGATGACGGATTGCCACAACATTTTATGCGGCTTTTGTATATCAGCAGGACGTTCCGTGAGAGTCTGCAGTCTTTTCTGGCTGGAAGTGGATGGAATATTCCGCTTTATGATTTTCATTCTGGCCTGGTTGCGCAGGATATGCAGATCGGATTTCCGCAAATTTTGGCAGCTTTTTGTCCAGAAGATAAGGTAAATATTTTCTATTATATTTATGTGGTTATCAATTACTATATGGCGGGGGTTTCTTTTTCGGTTTTCGGTTTCTTTTTCCGCCAGAAACCGGTTCCTGTGATGACAGGAGCGGTGGCATATGCTTTTTGCGGATATGCACTCAATGCGGGTGTAAGACATCCCTTTTATTTGATGCCTATGATAGTGCTCCCGTTGCTGCTGGTTGGGGCAGAGAAAGTTTTGCGTAAAGAGATGGCGTGGCTGCTGACAGGAGTAGTTTTTTTATCTTTAACTGCTCAGTTCGGCCTATATTTTTCATGTATGCAGGTGGTGTTTGTCACGATTTATGTTTGTATCCGTTTTTTTGATATATATAAAAAAGAGCGGATACGGGAATTTCTAAATATGATTGGAAGGATGCTGGTCTGGGGTGGGATGGGTGTACTGTTGGCATGTTTTTCGGTAATTCCCGCATTATTGCAGATAGCAGGATCGGGACGGGTCGGCAGGGATGTCGCGAGTTATGCTGGTATGCTGCATTATAAAGCGGATCATTATAAAAGGTTTATGTTGGAGTTTATGGTGCTTCCAAATGGGTTTGGTGTCTGGACCATACTGGGATTCAGTGTACTTGCGCTTCCAGCGGTGCTGCTGCTTTTTCTAAGAAGAGAGAAAAATGAAAGAAGCTTAAGGATTTTCTTTATTATTTTTACTATTATGTTGTGTGTTCCTGCAGTTGCGTATGTAATGTCCGGCTTTAGCAATATTTCATCAAGATATTGTTTTGGATATGCGTTTCTGGTATCGGCAATTTTGATGTTTATGGTTCCGCATTTTGCAGATATGGAACGCAGCATGATGGCTGTCATGGGTATTTTATTAGTGATTTATTTTATGGTCTGCTATTTTGTATTCAAACATGAGGCATATCAAATGCGGCCGTTTATTATGCTGCTGATGGCCGTGCTTATTTTTGCATGTTGTAAATTTACGGGAATACGGGGTCAGAAATGGATAGCGGCGGGCTGCCTGTTGATGACATGCTTTTCCGTATGGTATACATCCTATTTGAGATACAGTCCTGATGAGGGAAACTATGTAAAAGAATTCGTGAGTGGCCCATATACAGAATTAGGGCGAGGGCAGTATGCATCTCTTGCATCAAGTAATGCTGTCAGGGAGGATGATACATTTTATCGTGTTACAGGGGATAATATTTCGACAGACGAATTGAACGCATCTTTTTATTATGAATTGAACGGTTTGTCCATGTATCCTTACTATGGGTTTAGTAACGGTTATATGGAGTGGATGGATGAAATGGAAGTTGCCAGAAGCACAATACGGACTAGAGTCTATGATCTAGACGCACGTTCTGCGCTGGTTTCTCTCGCCGGAGTGAAGTATTATGCAGAACGTCAGACAGATTTTTCTTTTGCACCTTATGGATTTGAGAAAATAGGAGAAATACAGAAAGAAAATAATGAAGATGTGATTTGGAAAAATGAATGTAATTTACCGTTGGGATATACATATGAAAATTATATTGGACGGCAGGAATACAGTGAACTGAATGCGCTGGGGAAACAGGAGGTGCAGCTACAGGCTGTTCTATTGGAAGAGGAACCGGTTGGTGATTTGCCAGAAAAGAGTGATATTGCTGTTACAGCGGTAAAAATACCGTATGAAATTGCGGATATTAAGAACCTGACTTGGGAAAACGGGAAAATAACAGTAAAAGAACCGGGAGCTGCAATGACGCTGGCTTTTGCAGGATCCCCGAAGACGGAAACATATCTGAGGATTGTTAATCTGGATCTGACGGAGGGTGACAGTTCGAGAAGCTGGCCGTTAACTGCAGATACAGATGCGACTTCTGCAAATGCAGGATTTTGTGCGGATGCGTTTGTCTATACACATGGACAAAAGACACAGATGTTGAATCTGGGATATTCGGAAGAAGGATATCACACGGTCACAGTTACTTTTCCTGCAAGAGGCACATTTCTTCTGGATGATGTGGAAATCTGGTGTCAGCCGATGGAAGGTTATGCAAGTGAAGTCGATAATTTGCGGAAAGAAACGCTGGAAAACGTAAAATTTAGTGGGGGGGGGGTGACTGGAACAGTATCTGTATCAAAGGATAAATTTTTATGTCTTTCGATCCCGTATATGGACGGATGGAAAGCTTATATAGATGGGGAGGAGGCAAAACTCTATCGGGCAAATACAGCTTTTATGGGTGTGGAAGTACCGGCAGGCGAGCATGAGATTGAACTGCGGTATTGGATTCCGGGATTGACAGTTGGTTTATTTATGAGCGGGGCAGGCATCATATGCCTGATTACAATCATAGTGTTCCCTCATATAATGAAAAGATGCTATAGACAGGGTATGGAGAGGTAAGAGATGATTAATAAATTTTTCCTGATGGGCTGTTTGGTCTGGGGGGGGGGTATTTTACTTGTTCTGTTAGCTGTAAGAAAAAAGTCGTATTTTCATAATGTGGCTTTGGATCTTACATCCAACGTGCAAAAATATATTGTTATTTTTGTAATTACAGGCATCATTGCCGCTTGTGTCTGGCCAATGGGGTTGAGTCCGTATTATAATGGGGAATTCCCAAATTGGAGGAATATATATGAGGTTATGACGGACTCTGTCTTAGAAGGACATTTATATATTGATTATGGTGACATGGATTCACGGCTTTTGGAAATGGAAAATCCATATGATCCTGATATGAGAAAGGAATTGGGTGTAAATTTTCATTGGGATCACGCTTTATATAAAGGGCGCTATTATATGTACTACGGAATCGTACCTGTTTTCCTTGTGTTCCTTCCTTATCGGATTATAACAGGGACTAGCCTGACGACTTATCATGCAACACAGATCTTTGTGGGTATATTTATCATTGGAATTTTTACATTGTTTCATTTTGCGGCAAAAAGATTTTTTAATAGAATGCCTTTTGGCATGTATCTATTTTTATCTTCAGCGATTTCGATTATGAGCGTATGGTACAGCGTGGATGCGCCGGCGTTATATTGTACGGCTATTTCTGCCGGTATGTGTCTGGAAATATGGAGCTTATATTTTTTCACAAAAGCTGTCTGGGGTGGAGCGAATGATAGAAGATGTATTTTATATGCGTTTGCCGGAAGTATTTTAGGGGCGCTGGTTTTTGGGTGCAGGCCGTCTATTGGTTTGGCCAATATACTTGTTGTCCCCATGCTGGCAGAATATTTAAGAAGAAGGAATATCACACCGGCATTGGTCAGGCAGTTGATTTTTGCGGCGTCCCCGTATGTGGTAGTTGCTGTTTTATTAATGGCATATAATTATGTCAGGTTTGATAATCTGTTTGAATTTGGACAAACCTGGCAGTTAACGAGTGCTGACCAGAGCAATTATGGAAGTATATTTTCACGGATAGATCTGGTTGATATATTCAATGGAATTTTGAAAAACTTTATCAGTTATGTACCGCTTAAAAAAGAGTTTCCCTATATTTCTTTTAATGGCGCTTTTATTAATTTCCCGATTCTTCTGTTCCCGTTTATTGCCGTGACAGAGGAAGGAGTAAGGAAAAGATTCAAAGAAATGCATCTATGGGGATTTGTGGCTGTACTCTGTTTTTTGCCACTGTTTATTACGGTTGTAACTGTAATAGAAGTACCCTGGCTGCTTGAGCGGTATCGTATGGATATCTATTGGCTTATGGGTCTTTTCTGCTATATGGCAGCCGGCTGTTATTATATGAATACTACGGAAACATCGGGAAAGAAATTCAGTCGCAATATGACGTTATGGGCGACGGGAAGTATATTTATGTGTTTTTTGCTGTATCTGGTGCCTTGGGATTTTAATTTGACAGCGTATGATCCGAAGGTTTTGGAGAATGTTGAGAAGGTACTGACGCTGGGACTAAGATGAAGGAGTTGAAATGAGAGATTTCAAAAAATATTTATTTTGGGTATTTCTTTTCTTATTAATTTTGACTCTGTGTTGGATATTTCCGTATACGGGTGACGACTGGGCCTGGGGAAGTTCCATAGGCGTTGATAGATGGAACTCCCGGTTTCGGAATTATAGTGGCCGCTATGTTGGTAACACAATAGTTTTGATTTTGACACGGTTCCGTTTTTTACGGGCGGTGGTGATGACAATGTGTCTTGTAGGGATTTCCTATATGTTTGTCAAAATCAGTAATTGCGAATATTATATTGCGCTTATTATAATTGCGTTGCAATTTGCAGCGCCAAAGGAAATGTTGAGGCAAAGTATTGTCTGGACAGCAGGATTTAGTAATTATGTTACATCAATTACATTATTTATTACCTATATTTTTTTGATTACCTGCGTATTTACAGATTGCAATAAGAAGCATCAGCTGGTTATAAAATCTATATTGCTATTTTTATTCGGGTATCTTAGTGCAATGATTGTAGAACATATTACAATTATGCAGATTATATTGGGGAGCGGGATCGTGTTGGCAGCATGGATCAAAAATAAAAAAGGTAAAGAAATCTATATGTTCTATGTGGCAGGTTCTGTTGGGGGAGCATTAACTATGTTTTCCAATGAATGTTATGCTGCGGCGGCAACGGGAACAGATGGGTATCGCTCCATAGTTACGAGTATAAGTGAACTGTTTACGAAAATAGGTGATAACTACTTTAACATAATCGGAAAACAGATGTTGCTGGATAATGTTCTTCTGGAATTGTCTGCGGCTGCAATTATGACCATATTGTATATTCAGAAAGCAGATGAATGGAAAGAGAGGCGCCGGATTTTAGAAGGGAGTATTGTATTGATTGATGGTGCGGTGCTGTATGGTGTGATTACCCGTATCAATATTTCATGGAGTCAGAAGCGAGTATTAGGAAGTTATGTGGATGGATTTATAAATTTTATATTCTGGCTGGCTTTATTATGCTTTACACTCTTCATAATTATCGAAGAGAACAAAAAGGCCAGAATGCTTATGATCCTATCCGGGATTGCGTGTGCATGTGGCAGTTTGCTGCTGGTTTCACCAATCGGCCCACGGTGCTTTTTTGCGAGTTATGTCATGCTGATTTGGTATTGCATGGAATGTCTGTCACTTATTAAAATTACGCCAGCGCGGAGAGACTTGACTGTGAAATTTTCTATAATTTTGACAAGTATTATCTTATGCATGAATTTTGCTATTTATAGCGTTATATGTATACAGGATAAACAACAGCTTGAGGTAATACGGCAGGCGGAAAGAGATGGAAAGGCGGAAGTGTTTATACAGGTATTTCAATATGAGGACTATTTGCACTGTGCCCGTTTGAATGATATATGGGAAGAGCGGTATAAATTGTTCTATGGTATATCGCCTGATTTGAAGATCAAGTATAACTAATGGTGGGTTTATAATACATAAAGAAGAGGAAGCCAAGTAATGAATAAGCTCTTATCAGTAATCATACCTGCTTATAATGAAGAACAGAATATTTTTCGTACAGCGGAGACAATTGGCCGGATTTTGTCGGAAGCAGCTATCGAATACGAAATAATTTTTGTTGACGACGGTTCAAAGGATAGTACCTGGCATTCTATTGTAAAAGCGGCACAGAAAGATCCGTGTGTAAGCGGTATCAGTTTTTCACGTAATTTCGGGAAGGAATCCGCTATATATGCAGGACTGTCCCATGCAAATGGCGGTTGCAGTGTAGTGATAGACTGCGATCTGCAGCATCCTCCGGAGAAGATTGTGGAGATGTACAACTTATGGGAAAACGGATATGAAGTTATAGAGGCGGTCAAATCCAGCCGGGGAAAAGAATCAGCATTACATACATTTGCAGCCAGATGTTTTTATGAAATGATGAGCCGGGCGACAAAAATTGATATGATGAGAGCTTCAGATTTTAAATTGCTTGACCGTAAAGCGGTAGCAGCACTTTTAACTTTGCCGGAGAGAAATGCTTTTTTCCGGGCATTGTCGTCCTGGATCGGGTTTAAAACGGTTCAGATTGAATTTGATGTACAGGAGCGCATGGAGGGTGAGTCCAAGTGGTCTACGGGATCACTTGTCAAATATGCAATTTCCAATGTTACTTCCTTTTCAACTGCGCCAATGCAGATTATTACGTTTCTGGGATGTATTACATTGATTGTATCAGTATGTATGGGAACACTGGCTTTGTATCAGAAATTTATGGGTCAGGCATTGGAAGGATTTACAACGGTTATCATTCTGGTATTATTTACGAGCAGTATTATTATGATGAGCCTTGGCATTGTTGGATATTACCTGGCTAAAATGTATGATGAAATAAAAGGAAGACCTAAATATATTGTTGCTAAAAGTGTGAGGGGGGGGGGCGAATGCGACCAGAGAATCACAATTTAGTTGTTAGGAGTTGCAGGTTTTACACTAACAATATTTTTAGATTTGGTGGTTGCAATAATTTTTATTGGAACTGTTGTATTTATAATATCATTTGGTATTTCAGCAATATTAAATCAAATACCTGTAGCAAGGAGATATATGGTCTAAAGAGGAGATGGCTGTGAAAACATTTAAGGGATGGTTTAGGACGTATTTTGATATATCCATGTTGAAATTTTTATTTGTGGGTGTAATCAATACAATAGTCGGAACAGCAATTATGTTTTTGGCCTATAATAAATTGCATTTTAATTACTGGATATCGTCAGCTCTGAATTACATACTGGCCAGTATATTAAGTTATTTCCTAAATAAGTATTTTACTTTTAAGGATACTTCTAAAGGTTTTAAACCAATATTGAAGTTTACGCTAAATATTGCTGTGTGTTATTCAGTTGCCTATGGCATGGCAAGACCGATTGTAGCGAGACTTCTTTCTGGTTACAGACAGAAAGTACAGGATAACGGAGCAATGCTTGCCGGAATGTGTCTGTTTGTTATTCTAAATTATTTGGGTCAGAGATTTTTTGCATTTGGAGGGAAAACAAAGGATGCTGCATAAATTTTTAGGGGGGGGGGTGGCACACAAATCTCATCCCCATAATGAACGGATATTTCTTTATGAAAATGTGCGTTTTATCTTAATCGTATTAGTTGTCGTCGGACATGCCATTGATTTGAATACAGCACAGTCAAAGGTGTATAAAAGCCTGTTCCTATGGATTTATTCTTTTCATATGCCCCTATTCCTGTTTTTATCAGGACTATTTCATAAAAACAAAAATATTACGGCAAAAGTGCTGGGATATATATGCATAGGATTTTTGTGGAAAATAGTTTGTTTTATAGAAAAAATGCTTATTTACGGGGAGGCCTCTTTTTCGTTTCTTTCGGATGGAGGGATACCATGGTATATGTTTGTTCTTGCGATATATATTGCAGTGTCCTATAGTTTAAGAAACATAAATAAAAGGTTTCTTCTCGTATTTTCTGTTATGATAGCCTGTTTTGTCGGGTATGATACGGGTATAGGAGACTTCCTGTACCTCTCGCGGGCAGTTGTGTTTTATCCTTTCTTCTTATTGGGAGAAATGACAAATGCTGAGACGTTGGCAAAAGCCGCAGAAAATAAATGGATAAAGGGAATGGCTTTTACGGTGCTGGCAATCTGGGGTGTGGCATGCCTGGCTGGGCTGGATCAGTTATACTTTTTGAGGCCGTTGTTTACCGGGCGTAATCCTTTCAATGTGAATGAAATATTCAACAGGTGGGGATGCGTATTTCGGATGATTTGTTATATGTTTTCCATAATTAGTGGATTTTCTGTAATTTGTATTATGCCGAACCGATCCATTTCTGCGGTCACTTTGTTTGGGAGCCGTACGCTGCAGGTTTATTTCTGGCATAACTTTGTTATCACAATTTTAGACAAGCTGGAAGTAAATGATCTTCTTATGGCAACTACGGGGGGAAGGCTGATATGGATACTGTCTGCCGTTTTCCTTGCGGTTGTTTTGAGTTTAAAGCCGTTTGCATTTCCGACGGAGAATATTTTGAAAGCGTGTAAGAGCTGTAATGATTGAAGAGTATAGACATTTTTAAATGGATATGATTGGCTGCAAACATCGGAAAATGGAACAGGTCATTTCCCTTCTGGAAGAGGAAAACAGCCTGCAGAAACAGGCAGTCACAAGTAACGGTCTTATAAATTTCGCCTGTAAGAACTATAGGCCTTTCTTTACATGCATCAAACTGGGTGTTAGAATGAGTTAAGCAGAGACAATTAATTCATCTGGCAAATGCCGATTATTATATGGAGGAACCATAATGCGGTATTTCAATACGGAAGGATGCTGTAAACCAAACGAACATTATATGGTATGTCTTGATGACAGATTAAGAACGATCAGGGAAGAGTTTGTAGAAAAAGGTAAATACTTTATTATCAACAGAGGAAGACAGTACGGCAAGACAACGACGCTTATGGCATTGGCGGAGTATTTAATTGCCGATTATGTTGTGATTCATATGGATTTTCAGATGATGAGTACCTCAAGTTTTGCAGATGAGCAGACCTTTGCAGCGAAATTTATCAGACAGATTGAACGATATTTTTCCCGGAAGCAGAAGAGAATGGAGGGGGTCGATGCAGAAACCTTTCAGATGTTACTTGCCTTAAAAAACGAAGAAAAGCTTTCTCTGGATCTACTGTTTGAGGGATTGAGCGAAATGTGTGAAACAGCGGAAAAGCCTGTCGTTTTGATGATCGATGAGGTAGACAGTGCGTCGAATAATCAAGTGTTTATTGATTTTCTTGCACAGTTGCGGGGATATTATCTGAACAGAGATGAGTTTGCGGCGTTTCAGTCGGTGATTCTGGCAGGTGTGTATGATATCAAAAATTTGAAATCAAAGATACGGCCGGATGAAGAACACCAGTATAACAGCCCTTGGAATATTGCGGCAAACTTTTATGTGGCTATGAATTTTCCGGCGGAGCAGATTGCTGATATGTTGTGTGAGTATGAGGAAGATCATCATACGGGAATGAATGTGGAGGCGGTTGCAGAAGAGATTTATCAATACACATCCGGCTATCCGTATCTGGTGTCTGCGATCTGTAAAATTATGGATGAAAAGACAAATGGTGTAGACGATTCGACGGCATGGAAAAGGGAGGGAATCCTGCAGGCTGTAAATTATATTTTAAAAGCGGATTTACCATTGTTCGGAAGTATGATAAAGCATGTCAACGAATATCCGGCGATAAAGAAGATGCTGTATGATATTTTGTTTTGGGGCGAGTCAATAGTGTATAATTTGAATAATCGCGCTGTAGGATTGGCTGGGATGTTTGGGTATGTAAAGGAACAGGAAGGATGTGTTCGAATTGCGAATCGTATTTTTGAGACATGTTTGTATGATTATTTCCTCTCAGAAGAAGAACTGGCAAATGAAATAAGTGATTTTTCCAGGCAGAACAAAAATCATTTTGTCAAAGGTAAAAAGCTGGATATGGATCGGATACTTGAAAGATTTGTGGAGCATTTTACAGATATTTATGGAGACAATGACGAGAAGTTTATTGAAACTTATGGCCGTAAATTTTTTTTGTTGTATCTGAAGCCGATTATTAACGGAACAGGAAATTATTATATAGAGGCGCAGACGAGAGATGCCAGGCGAACAGATGTAATAGTAGATTATTTAGGAGAGCAGTTTGTAATAGAGCTCAAAATATGGCGTGGTAATGAGTATAATGAGCGGGGAGAGCAACAGCTCACGGAATATCTGGACTATTATCATCTGGATAAGGGATATTTGCTCAGCTTCAATTTTAACCAAAAGAAGGAAGCGGGGGTTAAGGAACTGCGGATTGGGGATAAGATCGTTGTGGAGGCAGTGGTGTGACTGACTAAAGTTTCTGTAGAAACATGATATTTTAAAGCTTGTACAGGGTATGAAAAATCCGCATTGTTAAAATGCGGATTTTTTTGTATACTTATTTATGAAACTGGGATATTTGTCTGTTTTCCGTAAAAGAGGAATTGGTATTCATGATGAAACAGGAAAAAGAACATAGCGGTATAGGGCAAAACTTTGAGGGGAAAGAGCCGGTCAAAGAACAGGCGGAGTACACGCCTTCTGTGCAGACGGAGTTTATGCGGGAAAAAATCAAACAAAAGCCCGTGAATAAGAAAAAGCTTCTCCGCAGAACAGTAATAACTGCGGTTATGGCTGTGGTATTTGGTCTGGTGGCATGTTTTACATTTTTAGTGCTTGAGCCGGTGATCAGTAACCGTCTTTATCCGGAGGAGGAGCCGAAAGAGGTGGCATTTCCCGAGGAGACACCGATCGAGGAAATGAAGCCGGAGGACATGCTGGTTAAGGAGGAGGATGTCGAAGCGCAGACACCTGATCCGGTGGATCTGGAAATGGTAGATGAGCAGATTCAGGAAGTACTGTCCCAGGTAGACACGGAGTTTACGCTCGAAGATTACCAGTCGGTTTATGAAGAGATGAGAAAGCTGACGGAGGAAGTGAACCGTGAGATGGTCACTGTGGCGGGTGTTACTTCCGATGTCGACTGGTTTAATAATATCTATGAAAATGTTGCGTCGGCTTCCGGCGTGATTGTGGCTAACAACGAAAAAGCGCTGCTTATTTTAGTCAGTGCGGGAAGCTTAAACGGGGCGGACAGTATTGAGGTGACTTTCTGTGACCAGACGCAGGTGGAGGCGGATCTTGTGCAGAAGGATGAGAACACAGGACTGGCGATTTTGTCGGTGCCGCTCTCTGCGATCAGCAGTGGAACGATGGAGCAGATAGATATCGCGGAGTTGGGCAGTTCCAACATCAATCTGCTGGGAACGCCGGTGGTGGCGCTGGGAAGTCCTCTGGGTACCGGCGGTTCCATCAGCTATGGCATGGTGACTTCCACTGGAACAGTGATTGACCGTCCAGACTCTGCCTATAAGCGGATTACCACGGACATTTACGGGAGCCGCAATGCAACGGGTGTATTGATTAATTTAAAAGGCATGGTGATCGGTATTATAGATAATGTCAATACAGGAAATGATATGAGCAATCTGCTCACCGCCTATGGCATCACGGAGTTAAAGCGCACGATTGAGCAGATGTCCAACAATAAAGAGCGCGCATATCTGGGTGTGCATGGGGCGGATGTGCCAAAGGCGGCCATTGAAGATGCACAGATTAACACGCCGGCTGGCACATATATCCGAGAGATTGAAATTGATTCACCAGCCATGGTAGCCGGAATCCAGAGCGGTGATGTGGTTACCAGAGTGGGAAGTACGGAGATAACGACTTACAGTGAGCTTCTGGGAATTTTGCAGTCGTCGAAACCGGGCGACGTTCTCACTGTCACGCTGACAAGGCAGGGACATGAGATGAGCGTGGATGTAACGTTGGGGAGCTGGTGATCTCTGGCCGGGTTGAATTTTATAATTTGAGGATGAGCAGGAAAGGATGGGAAGAAAAATGAAATATATCAAGGATTACAAGGAAAGCGACAGAATGTTTGATGTTTACCTTTGTAAGCATAAGCAGTCGGCAGTAACAAAAAACGGGAAGCCATATGACAATGTGATTTTGCAGGACAAGACGGGCACCATAGACGCGAAGATATGGGATCCAAACAATGCGGGGATAGAAGACTTTGACAGTATGGATTACATAGAAGTGTATGGTGATGTGACCAGTTTCCAGGGAGCCTTGCAGGTAAATGTGAAACGTGTGCGTAAATGCAGGGAGGGAGAATATGATCCGGCGGAGTATCTTCCCGTCAGCAAGTTCAAAGTGGAAGATATGATGAAAGAGCTTCTGGAATTGGTGGCAAGTGTCAAAAATCCCTATCTGCATCAGCTTCTGGAGGCATTTTTCGTAAAGGATGAAGCTTTTATCAAAGCTTTCCGGCTGTCTTCAGCGGCTAAGACGGTGCATCACGGGTTTGTGGGCGGTCTGCTGCAGCATACGCTGGCAGTGGCGAAGCTCAGCGATTATTTTTGTACCCAGTATCCTGTGTTAAACAGGGATCTGCTGATCACGGCAGCGATCTGTCATGATATTGGAAAAACAGAGGAGCTGTCGCTGTTCCCGCAGAATGATTATACGGATGATGGGCAGTTTCTTGGCCATATTGTGATTGGCAGTGAGATGATCGGAGAGAAAGTAAGGGAGATAGATGGTTTTCCGCCGCTGCTTGCCAATGAATTGAAACACTGCATTCTCTCCCATCACGGAGAGTATGAGTTCGGTTCGCCTAAGAAGCCAGCAATTGTGGAGGCAGTGGCACTAAATTTTGCTGACAATGTAGATGCCAAGATGGAGACCTTTGCGGAAATCCTGGAAAACAGCAAGGAGACGGGATGGCTTGGATTTAACAGGCTGTTTGAGTCGAATCTGCGCGGAACGAGTCTGGAATAAAGGGGTAATTTATGCAGGGTGATAATTATAAAAAGAATGATATTGTGACAGTCACGATAGAAGATATCGGAAATGACGGCGAAGGCATAGGCAAAGCGGATGGTTATACTTTGTTTGTAAAAGACGCTGTGATCGGGGACGTCATTGAAGCGCGGATTACCAAATGTAAGAAAAACTATGGTTATGCGAGAGTAGAGAAGGTGGTGACGCCTTCTCCTTTTCGTGTGGATCCGAAATGCCCCTTTCACAGACAATGTGGCGGCTGTCAGATTCAGGCTATGAGTTATGAGAGGCAGCTTGCCTATAAACAGAATAAAGTGCGCAATCATTTGCAGCGGATCGGCGGGTTTTCACCCGAGCAGATCAGCGCTGTCATGGAACCGATTGTCGGGATGGAGGAACCGTGGCATTACCGAAATAAGGCGCAGTATCCCGTGGGATATGACAGAGCCGGAAACCTTGTCGCCGGCTTTTATGCAGGCAGGACCCACAACATTATTGCCAACACGGACTGCCCGCTGGGGCCGTCTGAGAACCAGGTGGTTTTGGAGGCGGTTCTCTCTTATATGAAAGAAAATGGTGTAAGTGCTTACCGGGAAAATACAGGAGAAGGACTGGTGCGGCATGTGCTGATCCGCACAGGATTTGCTTCCGGGGAGATTATGGTGTGTCTGGTGATAAACGGAAGAAAACTGCCGGAAGAAGATAAGCTGGTGGAGAAGCTGACGGGAGTGCGGTTAGAGGCGGCTTTTGCAGAGAACGGCAGACTGTATGCGGGGGCCGGAGAAGGGAACATGCCGGAGAAAAGAATAGCCAGTATTTCTATCAATATAAATCGGGAAAAGACAAATGTAATTATGGGGAAGGAAACACGGGTACTTTGGGGCAGCGGCTGGATCGAGGACAGCCTCAGAGTGCTGGATACGGCAGACCTCAGAGAGGCCATCAACGCAGGAGATGAGAGTGTGCACAGCAAAGAGAAGGTCACGTTTCGGATTTCACCCCTGTCTTTTTATCAGGTGAATCCACGGCAGACCGAAAAACTTTACGGGCTTGCACTGGAATATGCAGGATTGACCGGGGAGGAGACCGTGTGGGATCTGTACTGCGGTATCGGAACGATCTCTCTCTTTATGGCAAAACGTGCGAAGCAGGTATACGGCGTGGAGATTGTGCCCCAGGCAATCGAGGATGCGAAAGAGAACGCCCGCAGGAACCAGATTACCAATGCGGAATTTTTGGTAGGGAAGGTGGAAGAAGTGCTGCCTGCGTTTTATAATGGGCAGGGAACATGGAGGCAGGGCGCACCCGCCAGCTTGAAGACCGCGGAGGAAGGCGGAGAGCCAGAAACCGAAGGGCGCCAGGCGCTGGAACAGATGCGCCACCCGGATGTGATTGTAGTGGATCCCCCCCGGAAAGGCTGCGACGAAAAGTGTCTGGAAACCATGTTGGCAATGCAGCCGGAGCGGATTGTCTATGTGAGCTGTGACCCGGCAACGCTGGCGAGGGATCTGAAGGTGCTGTGCGGTGGAGGGTATGAGCTTGAGAGGGTGAGGGCTGTAGACCAGTTTGGGCATACAGGGCATGTAGAGTGCGCCTGCCAACTGGTGAGGCAGAGCATGAATAGCGATAAACATAAAAACTATGTAAAGAAAGAAAATTTAAAGAATGTCAAAGTGAAGGTTGAAGCAAAAAAAAGGATAAATTATCGGGAGGAAGAAATTTCGGATTGTGGGTGTATTTATGGCTGATATGGAATACAGAGTCAGAAGATAGAAAAGTGGAGAATAACAAGAGTGGAAAGGGACAGAAAATAAGCGATGCGTAAATACGCGATTTTAAAGGAACCGATAAAATGTAGTGATAAAGAACTTTTATTAAAAGACGGGCAGTGGGTAGATTATAGTATGTAAATTTACCAGATACCAAATAGCAAGAGTATAAATTGCAGATTTGTGTGTACAGGTTGCGGGGTGGTAATCAGCGGTGCAAGCCACACGCTGAGTTTGTGAGGATGCATCCTTTTCTGGACGGAAACGGCAGGACATCAAGACTGCTTATGAATTATCAGCTGATGGCAAAAGGCTTTCCGCCTGTATACATTGCGAAGGAGGACAGGCTGGCATATTATAACGCGCTGGATCAATATGCCGCCCATGGCATGCTGAATGATTTTGCAGTGTAGGAAGAGATAAGGGAATGGAGAGGTGGAAAGATGGTGGTTGCATGAAATTCTTTCGGACTATTGACAGGGTAGAATGTTATTTGCTAAGACAAAAACACATTCCCCGCACACGGCTTATCTGTGCAGAAAATGAAAAAGGAAGGAGAAATTTCATGCAAAATGCAGAAGAAAAGAGAATATCCGTAATACCAGCAAATCCCAAATACGACCGAAGCATCAGAGCGGCGAAGAAGAGAATGAGGGTTGCGGCATACTGCCGCGTCAGCCCAGAATTAATACACTGGAGGGTACAGGAGAAATCCTGCTGACGATTCTCAGCAGTTTCGCACAGGAGGAAAGCAGAAATATCAGTGAAAATATGAGATGGAGTGTGATTCGAAGGTTTGAAAAGGGAAAAGTCATTGTTAATCACAGCAAATTCATGGGTTATACAAAAAATGAAAATGGAGAGCTGATTATCATACCGAAAGAGGCTGAAGTTGTAAAACTGGTGTTTCAGCTATATCTGGAAGGATATAGCGGACAAAAATCGGGAAGCATTTGGAAAGAATCGGAATAAAAACGGTTATAGGAAAAACAAAATGGCAGGCAACTGTTATTATGAAGATGCTGCGTAATGAAAAGTATATGGGAGATGCCCTGCTACAGAAAACATATACCGCAGACTTTATGACCAAAAAGAAAGTAATAAACAATGGAATCGTGCCACAGTATTATGTAGAAAACGACCATGAGGCTATTATACCAAAAGAGATATTCAGGGAAGTACAGACAGAAATCAAAAGAAGGACGGAACTTTGCAGGTCAAAAACAGGAAAGAAAAGTGAGTGCAGCAGATATTCTGGGTATGCATTAACTGGCGTCTTATTATGCGGAGAATGTGGACAGGGATATCGAAGAGTGACGTGGTCTAGAAACGGGAAATAGAAGATGCGGAAGAACTTATAAGAGGCGGCAGAGATAATATTTTATATCTGACCGGAAATTGCAGTCGGGAAAACGCAGAAAAAATGAAAGAGGATCATGATGACTGGAAGAAAGGATTCGAGAATTATTATGTAATAAAATATATAGAAAAAATGGAAATGGATTCTGACAAAAAACTGACTATATGGTTTAAGTCGGGAACTATGGCAGAGCAGCAGCTTTAGAGCGATTGAAATTTTATGTGGCAAATACAAACATAGTATAATTACCTGCTTTATGGTTAGAATAAAATGTCCTGCAGGAGTCAGGGCATTTTATTGTTACCGTAAAATTTTTAGTGTCGTCGCACGATTAATAATATTGCATCAGACAATGATTGTGAATATGGCGAGAAATAGAAATTGTTAAATGTCAGAATGTGTGACATACTATTTTTTATAGAAGGAGTGCGTTGTACAATGACAAAAAACCAACAGGAAACTGATAAAATACAAGACATAAGAAAACTTGAACTTTATAGAATAATCGGTGAAGGATATAAGGCAATGCAGGACGGGAGAATCAGTACAATAGAAGATGTAAGAGAAAAGCTGAGACAGCGAAGAATACATAGAAATATGCCTTAAATAATAAAATCAACCGGCTGTTGACGATTTGAAAAATAATACGGTATGGATTATTTTGATAGTCTTGGTGCTAAACAAGAAAGAGATTCCGGGAGAGGTTTATATGAGTAATTTGGGACAGGCAATTGAAGAGAAAGGCATTGCGATTGGGGAAGCAAGAATTATATTAAATATGTATAAGAATGGATTAACAGCAGAGCAGATAGCGGCGGTCAGCGATAAGGATATAAGAGAGATAGAAGCTATTGTTGAGACGGTTATTTAACCATATTGATTTAACTAAAAAAATTGCCGATCACTGACTGGTAAATTGCTGTGGAACATTACAAAGTGTAGATTGAGGAGAAAAGAGATGCTAGCAGATGAAATAAAAACAGGGGAATCTGTCAATATCGAGTTTAAACGTGAATTGCCTCAAAAGAGAGAAAAATATATAAAGAGCGTTATTGCATTTGCAAATACTGCAGGTGGAAGGATTGTCATTGGCGTTGATGATAAGACACACGAAATAGTAGGTGTTGATAAGGATGGTGTTTTTAAGATTATAGACAATATTACAAATACCATATCGGATATGTGCCATCCGCAGATTTTTCCGAATATTGGAGTAAATACCATAGATGGAAAAAGTATCATTGTCACTGAAATATATCCGGGAGCAAACAGACCATATTATATCAAGTCACTTGGAAAAGAAGCTGGTACTTATATCAGAGTATCTGGAACATCCAGACCTGCTGATGAAGCTATTTTAAAAGATTTGGAATTGCAGGGAACTCATCAATCTTTTGATGAGATGGTGTGTTTAGACTATAAATATGATGCTGATAAAGCGGAGCTGTTATGTGCTGCAGTAAAAAAATATATGGTAGAAGCGGCCAGAACAAAAAGTGAAAAAGAGAAGGTAAAAGATGTTACAGTGCAAAATTTAATTAATTGGGGTGTGGTCAAGAATGTAGATGGAACATTGTTTCCGACGAATGCTTTTGTTTTATTGACAGATAATGCATTCCCGTTTGCTAAAATTCAGTGTGCTTTGTTTAAAGGAACCGAGAGAGTTGTTTTTATTGATAAAAGAGATTTTGAGGGACCGCTTTATGAGCAGATTGAAGAAGCCTATGAATTTGTATTGAAACATATTAATCTGGGTGCAGAAATTAAAGGTCTTGTCAGAAATGAAGCATATGAGTTGCCGACAGAAGCCATAAGAGAGGCAATTGTAAATGCCACGACACATAGAAACTTTTTGGATAGAGCGTGTGTACAGGTTGCAGTATATGATGACAGAGTAGAGGTAACATCTCCGGGAATGCTGTACGGAGGTCTGACGATAGAACAGATTAAGGAAGGCGGTTCTAAAATCCGCAATAGATGTATTGCGGAAGTCTTCAGCAGGATGAAGATTATCGAAAGTTGGGGAACCGGTATTAAGAGAATGTTCAGTTCCTGTAAGGAGTATGGTATCAGAGAACCGGAATTACTGGAAATTGGTGATAGTTTTAGAGTGAATTTATACAGGCCATCTTATAATGAGGTTTCCCTAAGTTCGTTGAAAAGTTCGCCGAAAGGTTCGTTGAAAAGTTCGCCGAAAGGTTCGTTGAAAGATTTAAATTCAACACAGCAAAAAATAATGGAATTACTCCAGAAGAATTCGGGCATAACACAAGCAGAGATGGCTGAAATAATAAAGATATCAAAGAGAGCCATTCAAAAAAATATAAAAGAACTGGTAGATGAAGATATTATAGAGCGTGTAGGGTCAGATAGAAAAGGATACTGGAAGATAAAAGAATGAGAGAATAAAATGGACAAAATCAAGCCTCCAAGTCAAACAAGATTTGGGGGTTTTCTTCTGCCCATTTCATTTTCGGAAAACCTACCCGAAAACAGTGAACTATGGTAAAATTGCAGTTAGCAGCAGATGCCATAGAAAAGAGCAGATCACAAATCAAGCCGAAACCGATCAAAGGCTCGTTTATCAACACGATTCTTATCTTTTTATGGCGGATGCATCAAGGTGTATGTGCATCTTTATTGCCCACTCGCCGCATGTGGAGACGGTGTGCCTTTTGATGAGGAAAAAGATAAATTATAGGGAAGAGGAGATAGAGGATTGCGGGTGCATTTATGGATAAATATAACGTCTGCCCATGGCACTTACAATCCCGAAATAGCAAATATAAAAAACTGAAATACACGAGGACAATTTAATGCTATCTGCTGATTCACAAGCCTTGCTATCTGCCTATCGCTTTTTCCCATACAGCGCATGATCTGATTGCTTTTTGAATTTTGCCTAATCTCTATCATCTGCTGCAAAGATAGTATCGAAAAATAAATAACCAGAAACACGATATAGATACTTATTTGTGAAGTTCCCATCCAATGGCGCATAGTCGTATCAAAAAGCTGAAATTCCGGCTGCAATATCAACATTCCAGTTACAAAAGAAGCCCCGGAAAACAAAAAACATATGCAAAAAACAGCATTAACCATAGCAGCCGTTTTGAAATTTGATGTTACATTTGCCGTAATATATAGCCTGTCTTTTTGATATACCCTAACGGATTTCATTCGCCTGTACGCATATAAATAGCCAAACACCCATTTGTAAAAAGCAAAAACAGATATTAGCAAAGGAATTGCTGTAACAGATACGGGATAAACAATATAAACTTCCGGCAAAAAAACAATGCTACAAACGCAACCAATGAAGCACACAAAGCACAAAAAGAACACACTGTTTCAATAAAGCAAAAAAACAGAAACGTATATAACATACTTTTACCATAAAGGAATCCGCAATGTTTCATTTCGTGCAATGGCTCACGGAAATACCAAAACCCATATATGAAAAAACCTATTGTTGTTCCTGTTATATAGCAGCAAAAGCCAATCAACAAGACTTCGCATAGGAACAGCCGGGTTAATCTCCTTTTTTCCATACCCAATAATAAATAGCTTGCAAATTCTTTTGCCCTCTGCTTTAGCATGAAAGTGTCTATATATCCAACTAAATCTGCTTTTCCTTTCAATTTTTCTTCTGCAATGCACTCGCCCGCAAATAGTTCATTCAGAGTAACGTCTAAAAGAGTGCATAAAGGCATAAACAAAGCCAAATTCGGCATAGACCGTCCTGTTTCCCATTTTGAAACAGCCTTATCGGTTATTTCCAGTTTTTCTGCCAACTGACTTTGCGTCCAGCCTTTTGCTTTCCGGCGTTCGGAAATAAAGGCTCCAATCTTCATTTGATTCATCATTCAGCCCTCCTGCCTGCGCTACATTATATAAATCCGATATAAAAATGAACACCTACTGGCGGTAGAGTTGGATAAAATGGGGCTTTTAACGCTACTGACAGTATAATTCTGAACGGAATTTGACGAAATATAAGAAAATATGTACATTCAGAGTATATCATTCCGCTATCTCTAAATCTATCTTGACTTTTGATATTTGGTTTGGAATTGTTCATTAATTTAGACCCTTGTATACCATGAATGTGGATATGGTGTGAAATAGAAATTGTTAAATGTCAAGATGTGTGGCATACTATTTATTATAGAAGAGTTGTGTAGTACAATGACGGGAAACCAACAGGAAACTGATAAAATACAAGACATAAGGAAATTTGAATTTTATAGAATACTCGGTAAAGGATGTAAGGCAATGCAGGACGGGAGAATCAGTATAATAGAAGAATGTAAGAGAAAAGCTGAGACAGCAGAGAGTACATAGGAATGTGCATCTTAAATGCACATTTGCCGGAGGTTGTAAAGATCTGTCTGATCAGCAGATACGAATTATAAAGTGTTAATTGATATAAATTGAAATATAGACATAACTATAACGGAAGATATAGTATGAATGGGATTTCTGTGTTTGCTGACTTGAGGAGAATGATATGTTTGAAGATATCGAATTGGCTAAAAGAGAAATAAGAACACGCACAAGCAAGATAATGGGTGGCTATATAACGGAACAGTTATTTGTAGAAAAATACCAGGAACTATATCCAGACAGAATGTATGCAAAAGGCTGGTGGGGTGGCATTGAGAATTCTGCTAATAAAACTTTGACTTTTTTTGTCATTAAGGACACATTAACCGCCTTGGATGTTGAAGTGATCAACAGGCTTCGAGGGCATGGGTATCTATGTAATCAGATAATAATGAAAGATGACAAGATTTATATTTGTACAGAGGATAGAACAGTATTGGCTGAGGAGTATGTTGGGGAACGAGGTCTGGCTGCAAGGCATGACCCTGATCGCACTAGAAATGTAGTTGAAGGTGACGAGCATTTAGAGGAGTGTATAGAAAGATATGAAAGAAATGGTACTTTGAGAGAAATTGCGAATAGTATTTACATTGAAGATCACTTCTTGAATGCCTATTATTCAATATCAAATATTGATTTGATCGGTGAGAACGATGCGGGATGTCCCCTCTACATAGAAATAAAATTTAAAAATGAGTTTTCCTACACGAGGGAAGACGGAACTAAGGAACTGGTTTTTGGAATTGATAAGTTACAGTATGAGCAACTGTTTCCGGCATTTGCAAGTTCTGGAATGATGGTCGTGAATGCAATTTTATATAATGACATTAAGGACCAGCAGAACACGTCAACTACTGTGATTTTTGACTATTTACGTGCAAAGAATGGAGCCGGTTATGTTTGGAAATATAAAGTCATAAACCCAAGTGTGGATTATGCACAGCATCATTTTAAATCGGGGTATACCAGCTGGTACGGAGACGAAGGGAGAACCGTCAGATGTGTTCCACTAAGAGAGTATAGGGATTTTGGAACAGCAGTTGATAGTGGCAGATGGGGCATATGTCATATCTGTAATCATGGGTATAGAGTCATTCGACAATATGAGGGAAGAGAATTTTTGGGCTGTACGGAATACGAGTCACACAAGCGTGCCGGGGAATAATAAATGGTATGCAAAAACTTTCGCGACTTTGAAAAACGAAATTAGGCTGGATGACTATGTAAATTCTATTAAGGCATTCTTTATTATGCGTGATGATTATAAGGAATTTCCGAATGATGATAAATTCACGGCGGCATTTGTTTCTAAGGATATATATACAATGCGTTCCCGTAACTTTATTTTAAGTCATTTGGAGAATTATGGTAATAAAGCCCAAATTATCATAGAAAATTATACAATAGAGCATATCATGCCGCAGAATAGTAATCTGAGCCCGGAATGGCAGCAGATGCTTGGAACTGATTGGCGGAATGTACAGAAGACCTATCTGCATACAATAGGGAATTTGACTCTCACGGCATATAATTCTGAAATGAGTGACCATCCGTTTATGGTAAAGATGGACATGGAAGGCGGTTTTAAGGAGAGTGCACTCCGGTTGAACGCTTATGTAGTCAAAGTTACCGAATGGAATGAACAGCGGATAAAAGAGCGTGCCCGTCTGCTGGCTGATAAAGCCAAACAGATATGGGCATTTCCGGATATGACGGCAGAGGAATTGGCTCCTTATCAAGTGGAGGAAAAGCCGGCAGAGAAGTATAATCTTGAAACCTATGATACAAATGTATTCACCAAAACACTGTTTGATGTTCTGGACCGCCGTATTCGGAATCTCTCGCCGTCGGTGAAACGTGAATTTAAGAAGCTGTATGTTGCGTATAAACTGGATACTAATTTTGTCGATATTGTTTTCCAGAAACAACGTTTGCGAATCTCTATCAATATGAAGTTTTCAGAGGTTATTGATCCGAAAGGCATTTGTAGAGATATTACGGGTCTTGGACGCTGGGGAAATGGGGACGTGGAATTATACATGGAGCATACCGCAGATATTGACCAGATTATGGAGATAGTTGAACAATCCTATTGTATGCAGGCTGATGAAACATAACAGGAGTAAACCAAATGAACATAGAAGAACAATTCAACTTAATCGCCCAAGAATACGACGCCAACCGCAAAAGATTTATTCCCTGCTTTGACGACTATTACATAGACACGACGAAATTTATCGTGTCAAACATAGCGGAACCGAAGCGGGTTTTGGACTTAGGGGCAGGGACGGGGTTGTTGTCCTATTTCTGGTATCAGCATTTTCCAGCGTCCGAATATGTGCTTGTCGATATCGCGGATGACATGCTGCAGGTTGCCCGGAAACGGTTTGCAGGAATAGATACGGTTTCATATCAGGTGGCGGATTATTCCGAAGAGCTGCCGATGCAGGATTTTGACGTGATTGTCTCGGCGCTGTCCATACACCATCTGGAAAACAGAGATAAGGAAAAGCTGTTTGAAAGGATTTACGACAAATTACCCGAAGGCGGGTTGTTTGTGAACTATGATCAGTTTTGTGCGGGACAGGCTGGCATGGACGGCTGGTTTGATTTCTATTGGGAGAGCCGGCTTGCGGAGAGCGGACTGACAGAACATGATATTGCATTGTGGAAAGAGCGCAGGAAGCTGGACAGGGAATGTTCTGTTGAGAAGGAAACGGAGATGCTTTGCAAATGCGGTTTTAAGACTGTTAAATGTGTTTATTCTTATCAGAAGTTTTCTGTTATTGTAGCGATAAAGAAGGTACCGGCGGCAGCGATGTTTTAGCAAAACGCGCTGGGCGGTACGCGTGAGGGGATGGAAAGAAATATGAAATGAAAAGAGAGAGGAATCGAAAATGACTTTAGCCAACATAACTGTCAACACCCAGAGCAGCATCCGCATCGGGGGATCGAAAGTCTTATACTTTGATCCGTACTTAATTCCTGCCGTCTCCCACGACGCGGACCTGATCTTTATCACGCACGAGCACTACGATCATTTTGAGCCGGAGTCCATTGCGAAGCTACAGAAGGAGGAGACGCTTCTTGTCGCGCCGGAATCCATGAAAAAGAAGGCGCTTTCGGAGTCGGGCATGGCAGAGGGAAACTGTCTGTTTTATCAGCCGGCGAAAGTTTCGAGGCAGGCGGGATTGCGGTTGAGACAATCCCGGCTTACAATAAGCTGAAACCTTTTCATCCGAAGGGAAAGAAGTGGCAGGGATATGTGGTGACGATGGACGACACCCGTTATTATGTGTCCGGCGATACGGATGTGAATGAGGATATCAAAAAGGTGCGTTGCGATGTGGCATTGATTCCGGTCGGGGGGCTTTTACACGATGGACTGGAAACGGGCGGCTGAGTATATCGCGCAGATAAAACCGCAGGCGGTGATCCCGACGCATTATGGCAGCATTGTGGGAAATAAAACCGACGGGGAGGAGTTCCAGAAGATGCTGGAAGGGCTGAATGGCGATATTCATGTAGAATTAAAACTGTAAATAAAGTGAAAAGAAGTTCTAGTATAACTCTTTTCAATTAAACATACATTTACTATATTAACGTTTGAACTTTGACATCTTCATTTGGATCAACATCTTGTAAGTTCCATCTCCAGTGGTACACGACAGGGTCTGCATTTATCTCATCAAAGTACTTGTAGATACGTTCTAATAGTTCTTCTTTTGAATCAACCCTGATTCCATGCAGGATCTGTTTCGTCATCTTGCTAAAGAAGCCTTCTACAAGGTTTAACCAAGATGCGTGTCTGGGAGTAAATACGAACTCAAAACGATCCGGGCATGTTTCCAGATAATCAATTACTTTCTGGGAACTGTGGACTTTCAGGTTATCGAGAATGAGCCGTATCTTATCTCCTTTGGGGTACTTATCATCAAGCATTTTCAGGAAAGCGATATAGACATCGCTGTTGTGTGTATCGCTTACAAGAGGGAGCGCATCACCGGTCTGCAGGTCTATTCCCGCCAATAATGATACTGTTCCTAACCGCTTGTATCCCTGGTTTTTCGTCGTAGGATAAGATGTGCGTCACCGCACCATCCCCAAACGGTAACAGCCTGCCGTCTTCATCAAATTGAAGGGAAAGCTGTTTATACACCAATAGTACGTTATGCATCTTGTCATCGAAATCAGGATCTCTTTTTTCGCAGTAGTATTGTATGCGGAATGGTTTTATATCAGCCTTTTCAAGGATTCTGTATACGCCGGATTCCGTGATAGTTGAGAGGCGGTCAAATCCTGCCTCCGTTGCCGCTTTATTGATGTGCTTCGTGAGCAGACTGGTTGTCCATGTTTCAGCGGCATACCCGAGATCTTTAGGCTTCATGCAGGCAATGCTTATAAGCCATGTTTTTGCCTCGCATGTGATCTCTGCTTTACGGCCGCGGCCTTCTGACACACTTAATACATCAAGCATGGTCTGGTCGGCGCCACGGTTACGATACTTTTGGCACCAAAGTTCAACGGTATGCCGGCTGACCCCAATTTCGCCAGCAACAACAGTGCTCGATTTGTTCTCCGCTTTCTTAAGAAGGATCCGGGCTCGCTGGCTTATTATTACAGGTGTCATTTCGGATTTGGCGAGTTTTTCAAGTTCAGCTTTATCTTCGGGTTGTAATGTGAATTTCATTAGTTACGCCTCCGTATCATGGTATGTATACACGATACCACATTACACAAGAAATATACAGTTAATTAGAATGTATTATACTAGCATTGATTATGTAAGATTTAAGAGTTACTTTGTATAGTTGGATTAGAGATTTCGAAAATGGCGTTCCGACACATAAAGTCGGGCGAGTTTGGAAATTCACATGTAGTATACGCTTGTGCGTCACTATTACATGCACCCCGCAATCAACAAGAGAAAGTTTTGCCATTAATAGGTAAGGTACAAAAACCGAAGAGAATTTCCTGTTGCTCATGGAAATATGGAGATGAAGAAAGCAACGTTAAGGGATGATGCAAAGCGAGAAATCTGGATTTCAAGGTACTTATGAACACAACAGAATACGATTTTCTTCGGACGAATGCGCGCCTTGGAGAAAGGATTATGCTTCTTGGTCTTGGAGGTAGTTATGCATATGGGACGAATAACGAAGGCAGCGATATAGATTTTCGCGGTGTCACGCTTATGATGCCATCTGTTCTGCTGGGTCTGACTGAATTTGAGCAGTATGAGGATGCTAAGACCGATATGGTCATCTATGGTTTCAATAAGCTGGTAAAGCTGCTACTGGAATGTAATCTAAACACCTGCGAGATGCTGGGACTGGATGAGGATCAATATCTGATCAAGCCGGAGATGGGCCACGCTTTCACAGAGTGACAGGGAAAAACATATCTCGAAATCAGTATTGAATGCCCTGGATGATTTCAATCGCAGATATGCCGGCAAAGAGAAAGGAAGCATCCGCCTTTATATTGATCAGGATGATAATCATTTATTACCGTTGAATGCAGTTTGTAGTTTCAACGATACCCCTCGATCACCCAGTCGTATGCTTTCAGATCCAGCCCCTGTCCGCAATATTCACATTTACCGCCGTTAAGCAGCGAGAGACTCGCGCCGCAGGAATCGCAACGGTATACATTTACGTCGCTGATACTCTGCGTCAGCGCGCGGATGCTTTTGACAAGACTAAGATTAAGGTAAGCCTTTTCCTGACGCACCGCACCATTTTCGTATTTGGTCAGCAGCATCCCGGCTTTGATTTGCAAATGCTGAAAATTGCTGTCTGCCTGATAATCCATCAAAACGCATTCCAACAGTTTGCAGTCAATCACGCTGCGGAAAGCTGCGATGAATGGTGTCATGTCACATAATGCAAACGGCGCGATTTCTTGAGGAGAACCGGCATAGCAGATGCTGAGCAGTTTGTTGGAGAGATTTCCGATAAAGGTTTCTACGGAGAAATGTTTGTCAACGTTTCTTATCTTTTCAAGTGTCTGATTTGTTCTGGCAGGACCGCCGGCGACATTCTCCTTGGACTTCTTTCCTACAAAAAGTGTCATAACCAGTATCATCACACCGATTCCAAGCAGTGGCGCAAACATCATCATGGTACCGCCCATATTGATGCCGATTGCCAGAAGTGCGATTACAATGATAACAAGCGCCATATACATAGGCACGAAATTTTTATGAATCGTAAAACCGTCCCTGTGCTGTGTCCAGTCTCCTGGGGTATAAACGGAAGAAACTTTCTGCTTCAGATCTTCGATGTGGAACTTCGTCTGACAATAGTCGCAGCCGTCCACAAAGCATTCCAGAGGACCTTCCCAGCCGCAGCTCGGGCAGATATAATTTCCGTTCACGCTTCTGGACTGGATGATATAATATTCTCCCGGCAAGTTTCTTCTTTCGTCCGCCCATACACAGCGGTTTCTGTCAAAAAATGTTTTTCGGTAATTCATAGAATCACTGATTTTGCATATCAGATTTTTGCCGTCGTGTCTATAGTCCCAATAGGGGTATCTCTGATTCTCACCTTTTTCGTACTTTGTAGGCTGTATGTAATCATAGTGTGCCATCAGTCCCAGAGACATAAGGCGTCTTTTATTGAGATAATGCGTATACCAGAGATTCTGCGTTGTTGTCATAAAGCCGTTTTCTGTAATTTCCAGACTGTTGTACCATGCCGCTTCTTCCTGTTTGTATTTGTTGACCAGATTGGTCATATCGCTGTTCCAGATCTGGCACGAAGAGCTGTAACGATATTCGTCCATTAACTGTGTTGTCGCGTTTTTGAACTGGTTCCAATTTTCCTGTAAATGATATGTCATAATATACCCCCATGCTGTCATTTTGTCCCCATACTATTTTAAGGGGATTTGGACGATAAGGCAACAAATATTTGCAGATAATAAGCATTCTACTCATTTCATTTTCGGAAAACCTACCCGAAAATAGCAAATTATGGTAAAATTGCAGTTAGCAGTAAATGCCAGGAAGCTGGTTTTTCACGGTGCGGATATTTATATTTCCACACAATTCAGAAAACGTCTCAAAAAGAGAAGGAGATTACTATGAACAGAGATGAGTTTTTAAAGGTATACTGGAAACAATATCGGCTGCTTGAAAGAGACTTGATACAAACAGATGACTATGTTTCAATTGATAAAGACAATTATACTACATTTTCAAGTCAATATACAAAACTGCTGTTGACGACATGCAGTGAAATGGATTCTATTGCCGAGCAGTTGTGCGGGATCCATGAAGGAAAGATTCCGTTTGGAATAAGGAATAAACTGGATGTGCTTATTGAGGAATACCCGAACTTGAAAAAATACAGGGTGAATACTAAGTACCCATATGATATTAAGAATATTACGCCGATGGTAAAGTTTGACGATTCGGTTTCGGACTGGTGGCAGGCATACAATGACATCAAACACAGGCGGATGGAAGCGAACGAGGCGGGCCGGTATAATTACACAAAGGCAAATCTCAAAAATGTGCTGCATGCAATGGCGGCTTTATATATCCTGAATCGGAAATTGTATGACAGCTTAGAGGATGCCGGAAAACCGGGAGAAGCTCTAATATCCAATTTGTTTGACGATGAGCTTATGCTATAATGGAGGAAAAAGAAAAGTAGGGAAATGGAGCAGAAAAACCAGATTCCAGGGAGGAGGACATCTGAATGACATTGACTCACATTACAGTAAACACCCAGAGCAGCATCCGCATGCAGGGCTCGAAAATCCTATACTTCGACCCCTACCAGATCCCGGCCGCTGCCAATGACGCGGACATTATTTTCGTCACGCACGAACATTACGATCACTTTGAGCCGGAATCCATTGCGAGGCTGAAAAAGGAGGACACGCTCCTTGTCACGCCGGAGTCCATGAAAAAGAAGGCGCTTTCGGAATCGGGTATTGCGCCGGAGAACTGTCTGTTTTATCAGCCGGGGGAAATCCATGAAATAAACGGCGTGGTGATAGAGACGGTGCCTGCTTACAATAAGCTGAAACCTTTTCATCCGAAGGGGAAGAAGTGGCAGGGGTATGTGGTAGAAATGGATGGTATGCGCTGCTATGTATCCGGCGACACGGATGTAAATGAAGATATCAGGGCGGTGCGCTGTGATGTGGCGCTGGTTCCGATCGGGGGATTTTACACGATGGACTGGAAGCAGGCGGCGGAATATATCGCGCAGTTAAAGCCGCAGGCAGTAATCCCCACGCACTACGGCAGCATTGTGGGGAAGAAAAGCGATGGGCAGGATTTCCAAAAGATGTTAGAAAGTCTGGACAACAATATTCAGGTGGCGTTAAAACTGTAAACGCCGGATTAAGGAGAAAGCCGGGGAAACGCTTTGGCAGGCGTTTCCCTATGCAAGTTTCCCCAGTTTTGCTGTATCGGCAATCACGATCATTTTCATGGACGGCTGCAAAGGCATTTCGGGATCAATATCAATGCGGACGTTTTTATCCTCTATGATTGCCACCACGTTGATGGAATACTTTTTTCGAAGGTTTAATTCCATAAGCGTTTTTCCCACCCAGTCTGCTTTGACGGGCAGTTCCACCATAGAGACGTCTTTGGAAAGTTCCATGATATCCATAAACCCGGAGCTTAAGAGATTTTTGGCCAGACGGATGCCGGATTCGCTTTCCGGGAATACAACCCGGTCTGCGCCTACTTTATTTAAAATTTTTCGGTCCAAGTCGGTGGCGCATTTTGCGATCACGGTTTTGACGCCGATCTCTTTACAGAGCATGGTGGCCATGACACTGGCTTTCAGATTGCTGGCCATAGCGATGATAACCACATCGATATTGGCGATGCCGAGCTGCTTGATGACCTCTGCTTCTGTAATATCCGCACATTTGCAGATGGGAATTTCAGCGATGGCGGCATTGACAAGTTCCTCGTCCGAATCTACGGCAAGCACTTCCGCGCCATTGCTGACAAGCTCTTTTGCCACGGCGAATCCATATCTGCCAAGTCCGAATACTGCATAAGATTGATGAATACCCATAAGTTCTCTCCATTCCGAAGCATCTTTTTGCTTCTTTCTTCTGAATCGTCGCCGTCGGGCGACGATTTTTTATCCCACACTGATATCTTCGGTGGGATTCTTGATGATATTTTTCGTTTCTTTCTTTGTATTCAGCGCGATCATAAGAGAAATCGGGCCGACTCTGCCAAGATACATCGTTATAATTATAATGATTCTGCCCCAGATATTTAATTCGGATGTGAGGCTTCTGGTCAGGCCCACTGTCGCTGCGGCGCTGACGGTTTCGTAGACAATGTCGAGAGCGTCCGCATCGGTGACGGCCGCCAGAAGGAGGGTCGCCGTAAACAGGATAATAAAGGCCATACTCACCACAGCAACTGCCTTGCTGACAGCCTGCTTTGGAATGGTCCGATGAAAGAGTTCCGCTTCGGAACGGGTTTTCATTGTGGCAAAGGCCGAGGTGATCAGCACGGCGAAGGTTACTGTCTTAATGCCGCCCGCTGTGCCCACCGGCGATCCGCCGATAAACATCAGAAGCAGGGATGTGATGGCGGAAGCGTTTGTCAGATTTTCCTGTGGGACAGTGGCAAAGCCCGCAGTTCTTGTGGTCACAGACTGAAATAACGATGCCTGTAGTTTCTCGGGAATGGAGAAGCTGTACATAGTCAGCGGATTGTTGTATTCAAAAATAAAAACAGCCGCGGTTCCTGCGAGGATAAGGATTCCTGTGACGGAGAGGGCAATCTTGCTGTGAAAGGTCAGATTTGCGAAGCACTTCAGCCCCTGCCGCCGTATGTTTTTGAGAACGCCCATAATATCCCACCAGACGATATAACCGATGCCGCCAAAAACGATCAGAAGGATGGTCACGATGTTGATGACGGGGTTATGGACATAGGCGTACAGGCTGTTTTCTGATATCACGTCCATACCCGCATTGCAGAATGCAGATACCGCGTTAAACAGGGAGATCCACACGCCTTTGATACCAAATTCCGGCACAAATACCGTCATGTACAAAAGGGCGCCGATACCCTCCACCAGAAACGTGCCGGCGATCACCTTGCGGATGAACTTTACCATGCCAGACAGGGTATTCAGATTGAAAGCGTCCTGAATCAGCATCCTGTCTTTGATGCCAATTCTGCGGTGAAGGCTGATCATCAGCCCGGACATAATTGTGACAACGCCGAGTCCGCCGATCTGTATCAGAAAGAGGATGATGATCTGGCCGAAAAGGCTCCATGTGGAAAAGGTAGGAACGGTCACAAGCCCTGTCACGCAGATGGAGGTGGTTGCAGTAAAGAGCGCATCTATATAGGGTACGGCTATGCCGTCCGCAGCGCTGACGGGCAGAGCAAGCAGCGCGCTTCCCGCCAGAATTGCCAGCAAAAAGCTGAGCAGGATTGTCTGCGTTGTGGATAAATTGATACGAGATTTCTTTTTCATAGGAAAACCTTTCTGTGGATACAGATATAGTTTACGCTGTATTCTGTACAATTTCAAGGGAATGTATAAAACTCGCCCCGCTCGGAATTGACGACCGATGGTCGAAGTGCTATATTTCCCATTGAAAGAGAGAGGTGTTGTTCTATGGAGAACGAGAAAATGGAAAAAAAGGGCGGCAATCAGGCAATGCTCAAAATCTGCGGATTCATTGTAGATAAACGGAATCTGTTTTTTCTGTTATTTGGCATTCTGATTATCTTTTCCGCCGTGTCGAGAAACTGGGTTAATGTAGAGAACTCCATGTCCCATTATCTCCCGGATTCCACGGAGACGAAACAGGGGCTGGATCTGATGGAACAGGAGTTTATTACATACGGAACCTGCGATGTGATGGTGGCAAATGTTTCTTATGAACAGGCGGAGTCTATCGGGCGGAAGCTGGAATTTGTGCCAGGAATCTTTATGGTAGACTTTGATGATACGGAAGAACATTACTTTAATGGTTCTTCCTATTATAATGTCACTTTCGATTATGACGAGAAGGATGACCAATGCCTGGAAGCGCTGGAGCGGGTGAAGGAGGCGCTTGGCGGGTATGACTATTATCTGTCCACGACGCTGGGAGATATTGAGGCGGAACTGATTGCGGAGGAAATGAATGTCATCGTTGTTCTTGTGGCGTTTGTGGTAGTGACGGTGCTTCTGCTGACATCACAGGCATATGCGGAAGTCCCCGTTCTGTTGATTACTTTCGTGGCGGCGGCCATTTTGCAGATGGGGACGAATTTCATCTTTGGCACGATCTCCTTTGTCTCCAATTCGGTAACGGTGGTGCTGCAGCTTGCTCTGTCGGTGGACTACGCCATTATTCTTCTGAACAGGTATAAGGAGGAGCATGCGGCGCTGGAATCCCGCGAGGCAATTATCATCGCCTTAAGTAAAGCAATCCCGGAGATCTGCGGCAGTTCCCTGACTACCATAGGGGGTCTGATTGCGATGGGATTTATGCAGTACAAGATGGGGCCGGATCTGTCCGTCTGTCTGATTAAGTCCATTTTCCTGGCGCTGGGTTCGGTGTTTTTGCTGATGCCGGGCGTTATTATGCTGTTTTCCAAGCTGATGGATAACACCAGGCATAAGAATTTTATCCCGGACATTCCCTTTGTAGGGAAATTTGATTATGCAACGAGACATATCGTGGCCCCGCTCTTTGTTCTTGTCATTGTAGGGGCGTACACGGTTTCCAGCAAGTGTCCTTATGTGTTCGGTGACAGCACGATCACGCCGCCGATTCAGAACAGCATCCAGAAAACGGAGGAACTGCAGACGGATAATTTTGGCGCCAGCAATATGGTTGCGCTGATTGTGCCTGCGGGAGACTACGAGAAGGAGGCAAAGCTGTTGGAAGAGCTGGAGGCATGTCCAGAGGTGGATTACACGCAGGGGCTTGCCAACATAGAGGCGCTGGATGATTACTGTCTGACAGACAGGCTGACGCCGAGGCAGTTTTCGGAGCTGATTGATCTGGATTACGAGGTGGCAGAGCTGGTATATGCGGCCTATGCAGTAAACGATGAAGATTATGCGAAGGTGGTCAACGGCCTCCCGGAATATAAAGTGTCCCTGATAGACATGTTTATGTTTGTCCACGATGAGGTGGAGGAAGGGTATGTCACGCTGGAGGATGATCTGCAGGATACACTGGACGAGGCGTATGATGCCATGAATTTTGCGAAAAATCAGCTGCAGGGTGAGAACTACAGCCGTATGCTCGTCTTTCTGACGCTTCCCGAAGAGAGTGAGGAGACGTTTGCCTTTCTTGAAAGGATGCATGAGATTGCGGAGAAATATTATCCGAACGGAAGGGTGCTGGTATGCGGGGAATCGGTGAGCCAGTATGACCTGCAAAAGACGTTTGGCCGGGACAATCTGGTGAATAATGTGGTGTCTATTCTGGCTGTGCTGGTGGTGCTTCTGTTTACCTTTAAGTCGGCGGGTATGCCGGTGCTTCTGATTGCGGTGATTCAGGGATGTATCTGGCTTAACTTTTCGATTCCGGCGCTGCAGCATGACAATATTTTCTTCATGTCCTATCTGATTGTCAGTTCGATACAGATGGGTGCAAATATTGACTATGCGATCGTCATTGCGGGCCGGTATATGGAGCTTCGCAAGACATACGGCAGAAGACAGTCAATCATAGATTCCATGAACCAGGCATTTCCGACCATTATTACCTCGGGAACAATGATGGTGGTGGCGGGCTTCCTGATCGGCAAACTGACTTCCAACGCGGCCATCTTTGGCATTGGAAAATGTCTGGGGAGAGGAACGTCAATCTCCATTCTGGTGACCATGTTTGTTCTGCCGCAGATTCTTCTGGTGGGCGATAAGATTATTGAGAAGACAGCCTTTGTTATGAATATGCCGATCCGCACGAAGAATGTGACCGGGCTTATGAAAGTGGACGGACTTGTGCGCGGCAGGATTGAGGGAACCGTGACGGGCAGCATGAGCGCCATTGTCAGGGGAAATGTGAGCGCCTATGTGGAGGCCGGAGATGTGACAACGCTTACGGAGGAGGAATACAGGCAGATGACGGAGGCGGTGTCCGGGGAGCTGGCGAGCCGGCGGCTGCCGGAAACTGCGGCAGGAAGCACATTGGAACAAAAAACGTCTGAGCAGGATAAGAGCAGGGAGGTGGCGGATCATGTGTAGGAAGTGGACAGTCTGGCCAAAGGCTGAATGGCTGCGCAGAAAAAGACTGACAGCCCTGCTGATGACGGCAGCGGTGCTAATGGGCAGTTTGCCGGCGGTATCTGTACAGGCGGAAGAAGAAAAGCCGCAGGAGGAGACAGAGGAGGAAGAAGTCGCCAGTGTGGAGGATGCCAACGAGACGATTGCGTCCTATAAGAATGAGGAAACAGCATGGGAAGAGGTGTATATAAGCAATGCGGAGGAATTAAAAGCCTTTTCCAGAGAATGCTGGCTGGATACATGGTCACAGAATAAAAAGGTATATTTGACGGCAGACATTGATTTATCTGGGGAAGGTTTTGTTTCCATACCTACTTTTGGCGGTTATTTTGACGGACAGGGGCATACAATCAGCGGTTTTCTGGTGCGCAAGCCGGTTTCCTATGTGGGACTTTTTAATTACACGCAGGAAACGGCAGTGATTGCCAACCTGAAAGTAGAAGGAACGGTCAGGCCCACTGGAAAGCAGATGGTAGTAGGCGGTATCGTGGGGGATAACAGTGGTATTCTGTTAAACTGTGTCTTTGACGGCGATGTGGAGGCCAGCGATTATGTAGGCGGTCTCACGGGCTACAATGAGATCAGCGGCGTGCTGATGGACAGCGAGGCGAGAGGAGTAGTTACGGGTGCGCACTATACAGGCGGCATTGCGGGAGATAATGTGGGCAATATTGTTGGATGTGTCAACCGCGCCGACATCAATGTTTCCAGCGAGGACAAGGCGAGATCTCTGGAAGATATCAATCTGGGACAGTATACAGCGGGCCTGTTCAGTTCCCTGGAAGGGGGAGCGGACGAGAAAAGCGAAAAGCTGTCCACCACAGAAAATATGGTGGATACAGGCGGTATCGCGGGCATTTCCACCGGAATCATACAAAACTGTGTAAACGAGGGCACAGTCGGCTATGAGCATGTCGGTTACAACGTGGGCGGCATAGCCGGCAGACAGTCGGGGTATGTGTATTCCTGCGTGAACAAGGGAAAGATATACGGACGTAAGGACGTGGGCGGTATCGTCGGGCAGGCGGAACCGTACATAGCAGTGGATCTGTCAGAGGATATTGTGCGGCAGTTGTCGGATCATATCGACACCATGCATGACCAGGTTGGTAAGATGCTGGATGATGCAGGAGACCGTTCAGACGTGCTCTCCAACAGGCTGTCGGTGATCCGGGATTTTGCAGACAGGGCACTTGACGATACTTATTCTCTGGCGGATCGGACAGCGGAGTGGACGGACAGCATGATGGATTCCGTCAATGAGGCTGTGAGCCGGTTTGACTATGTGCTGGAAGAAACGGCGAAGGACGGCGGGGTGATGGACCACGCTTCGGACGCGGCGGGGGATGTGAAAGACGCGGCGGGAAAACTGGAGGACATGGTAAAGTCCACGGATCTTTATCAGTATATGACGCCTGAAGAGCGGGAGCAGTATGATCAGGCGAAAAAAGCGATTGAAGAGGACGGGAAACAGCATGCCGAGGATGTGGCGAAAGCTACGGAGGCGTATGAAAATTATTATATTGGCAAGGCGGCCAGCGAGGACACCACGAACGAATATGATCTGAAGCCGGTGACGGAATCTGGTGTGGACAGTGGCTGGAGCTATACCTCCATTGACTTTCAGGATGTACCAAAACATTATATGGGAATTACCGGCTGGGTGCATTACGACAGTGGCAGCGGGGAGAGCAGGGAATTTCCGCTTTCCGATGACAGTGCGCAGGCGGAGGCAGATCGTCAGGTACAGAAAAAGGCAGCGGAAAATATGGCCGCAAATGCCCCGCAAATTGCAGATGCCGCCGGGGATTATGCGGATAAGAAGTACAGTGAGGCGCACGGTGGCAGCAGTTACACGGAGGACATGCGCAAATATCTGGAAATCATGACGGATATCGCATCCAGACATGCAGACGAGATGACCGATGACGCGAAAAAACAATTGAAATCGGCCGCTTCTTCCGCAAAGGATGCCGCAGAAAATCTGGAAGAAATGGGGGATGAGACGAAGGATATTCTGACAACCCTAAATGACAAGCCGGATCTCAGCTTTCCGAGACTGGGGGAAGACTACCGTTCTACCACGGGGAGCCTTAATTCCAATCTGAAAAATATCTCTGAGAATATGGGATATCTGAATGAGGAGATGTCCTCCTCCGGGGATATTCTGGGAGATGATCTGGCGGATATCAATGATCAGTTCAGCGAGATTATGCTTCTGTATACAGATGCGCTGGACGGGGTGCTGGATATGGACTATTCCGGCAGATATGAGGATGAGTCACAGGAAGACGCGGAGGTGAGCATAGATGCCACCATTGCCAACTGTACCAACGGCGGAACTGTGGAGGCAGATCTGAATGTATCGGGTATCGCCGGGACTATGGCAGTCGAGTATGATTTCGATCTGGAAAGCGATATCACAGGGCTTGATGAAGCCAGGGCAAATTCGACTTTCCTTACCAAGTGCGTACTGAGAAAAAATGTGAACCGGGCAAAGGTAACTGCACAGAAGAGCTATGCAGGCGGTATATGCGGACTGCAGGAGATGGGAATGGTGCTTGGCTGTGAGAATTACGGCAGGATTGAGAGTACGGCGGGCGATTATGCAGGTGGTATTGCAGGACAGTCATTATCCCATATCAGACAAAGCTATGCCAAATGTACGGTGGCGGGTAAGGAGTATGTGGCAGGCATTGCCGGATGGGGAAATGGAATAGACGGCTGCCTGGCTATGGTCAAGGTGAAAGAGGCAGATGCCTTTTCGGGTGCCATAGCAGGCAAGGTTTCTGACAATGCGGAGATTCTGGACAATTATTTTGTCTCGGATGAGATTGCGGGGATTGACCGCATCAGCTACAGTGGCAAGGCAGAGCCGGTAAGCTATCAGACGCTTTTGCAGACGGAGGGAATCCCCGTGGACTTCCGCAGGATGAAGATCACTTTTTATGCGGATGAGGAGGAAGTGGGAGCGGTTGAGTGTTCATACGGCGGCAGCGTGGCATTGGACAGCTATCCGAATATCCCGGTGAAGGAAGGATTCTACGCGGACTGGGATAATAAGGAGCTTACGAATGTCAGACTGGATGAGGATGTGTCGGTGGAGTATGTGCGGTATCTGACGACACTGGCAGGAAGCTGGATGCGGGATAACGGGCAGTCATCCCTTCTGGTGGACGGCCGGTTTCTTCAGGAGGATGAGCTGACTGTGGAAAAACTGGATGTGAATGCGGCCGATGCAGCTCTGCCGGGAAGTGAGGAAGCCGGAGCGCTGACTGAGCGCTGGAAGATCACCATTCCCGATGACGGCGTATTGACCCACCAGATTCGGTATCAGGCCCCGCAGGGACAGACGGACGGCGTTGAGATTTATGTATATGACGGCGCCGCATGGACGAAAGCGGAGACGGAACTTATGGGTATTTACCATCTCTTTTCTGTGGACGGCAGCAGCGTGGAGATTGGGGTCTGTGTGACCGGGAAAGGGATTATGGATGATATCTTTTTTGTTGCAGCCGGCGCTGCAGCAGTGATTGCACTGGCTGTTCTGCTTGTTCATAAAAAACGAAAAAAGCGGCTGGCCCAAAAGGCAGAAAAGGACGGGGAAAGTGAGAGCGGCACGGAGACAGCGGAGAAGACGAAGGAATAGACTTTGCAGGGTCCGATAAAGAGGGAGTGGCGCAGATACTTTGGAAAATGAGCATACCGAAAGGTATGCTCATTTTGTAAATTAAGGAATCTGCTTTTTCAGTGTTTCTATTTCAGCCTGCAGCTGTTGAATGCGGGCGTCACGCTCGGCGAGAGCCAGAAGGTTCTGTTTATGCACAATTCGGTTTTGTTTGATCTCCCGCTCGTAATTCTGCTTATCCTGCTCAATCTTCCGCTCATAATTGCGCAGATCCTGCTCATGTTCAATCCGATCCAGTTCAATCTTTCGCTCATAACTACGCAGATCTTGATAATACTCCTCCCGGTCGAGGCACCGCTTCCGCACCAGATCGTCCGCGCTCATCCGAAATATGGTTTCTGACGCTTCCTGCAAATATTCATCTCTGGCTGCCAGCATTTTCATCTCCTCCCATGTTCTGGCCTTAAACAGCATGGCCCACTCGTGAATATGATACTTCTTGTCTTCCTCTGTTGCCAAGTCTATTCGAGATAAGTCTACCACATGTAAGGTCAGACTGTCACTATATTTTTGATGATTCTTAACGTTTATCAGTTTATAGGATGCGTAAAACTCCGGCCTGTCATCAAACAGGGTATAGTCCAAAAAACCAATATGTACGGCAGGCTTTGCCTCCAGATAATTCTGGCCGCAGTTTAGCTGGTCAAAGGAGCGGCACAGATACATAACGGAGCGTTCCCTCCAGTTGAGCTTATTGGCGATCTGCATTTCCAGATTGATCAAAGTATTGTTGTTCAGAACCACATTGATATCCAGACGAAACTCCTTATCCGTCACAGCCTCTCCCAATATGACGGGATTGGTGACTTCCACAGACACGACTTTCTGCTCGGGAAGATGAAGCAGGGAACAAATCAGCCCGCGCAGGACTTTATTGTTGGACTGTAAGACAGCCCGGAACATGTAATCGTTGGTCATGTTGTAGGGAATCTGGCCGCAGGCATTCTGAAATTCGGAGCTTTCGACGTCCGATGCGGCAGATTTTGTCTGATACTCTGTGGCAGGGGAAAATGCGGAGGCGTTGTTTTCAGTACATAAAGATGTGTCAACAGACTGTTTCATAGATGTGATTTCCTTTCCTGGATCAGAATGACGGAGCAACGCTCCCAAGAGTTGAGGAATCCGAAGTAAGAAATCGGATTCCAGATGAAATGAAGTAGAGTGGACATTGATCAGAAAATGGACACAAAATATAGTATGTTCAAGTTTCACAATCAAAGCCCAAACACATCCTTAATAAACAGATACGCCACGGTGAGAATCAGTCCGACGCAGAAGAGCAGAAGACCGAAGGACATGCTTCTGGTGATCATCATGGCATTTTCGCTCCACTCCTCGTGCAGCAGCGCAAACTTATGCTCGTAGTTCTGTCTTTTCGGGTTTTTCCGGCGAAGAAACAGATTGCCAAGTCCCTCAAAGAAGGAGGCTGTGCATGCGGCAAGGTGGGTAAAAACATTGCCTTCAGGACGCTCGTGGGGCAGTTTCTCATCGCGGTAAACGGTTTTTCTGAGTGCCACAACAACGGTATCGGCCAGGCTGTCAAGAAAACGGCAGAGCATGCCGAAAGTAAAAGGCAGAATCTTTAACAGCAGAGGCCGGTAGATCAGATTTTCCAGATCCAGCCGGCGCGGCCAGAGGCTGACATAGGATTTCACCGCAGAGTCTTTTTCTCGCTGCATGAGCAGAGAACGCACAATAAAGCCGTAGATCAGTGCGCCAAAAACCAGAGAAGTCAGTGCGCCGTACAGGTTGCCGGAGGAGAAGTAGGAAACCTTTTCCATTGCTTCTGCCCGCAGAAATTCCTGCCCCATGTCGGCAATCCCGTCCATGACAATACCGGGAAGCAATCCCATGAGGGGCAGCAGGACAGCGCTTCCAGTGAGGGCAAGGGCGCTTATGGGGTTCATATATCTGCCCTGCATCGCATCGTATTTTTTCTGTACCGCTTCATCGGTGTTCTTTTCAATGAAAAGGCAGACGTAAAGCTTGGTCATGTAGGCGGCAGTGAGTCCGCCGCTTAACAGGAAGATCCATTCGATAGCATTCATAAAAGATACACTGAAAAATCCAGCGATTTGGCCCATGTTCATCTGGTGGATGCATGACGCAATGCTTTCATGGATCAGCGTTTTGCTGATATAGCCGTTAAAGAGCGGCACACCGCTGATACCAAGCGCGCCGGTCAGAAAGATAACGTTAAGGAGCGGCTTCTTTCGCCCAAAACCGCGGATGGCGTTCAGATCCAGCTGATGCACATTCATAAAGACTACACCGGCTGCCATAAACAGTACGAGTTTAATCAGAGAGTGGTTTACCATGTGCAGAAGGCTGCCCCGGAGAGCCAATGCAGTCTCTGCGCCAAGCAGGCCGGACATACCAACGCCGACCAGAATGAAGCCGATCTGCGACACGGAAGAGCAGGCCAGTGTCCGTTTCAGATCAATGGAGAACAGGGCGAGCACTGCGCCGATTATCATGGTAAAAATGCCTAAAATCAGAATCAAACCGCCCCAGGCTGCGCTTCTGAAAAAGAGGCAGGCTGTCAGAATCAATATACCGTACATGCCCGCTTTGGTCAGAATGCCCGAGAGCAGGGCGGAAGCGGGAGCCGGGGCCACCGGATGGGCCTTCGGGAGCCAGATGTGAAGCGGAAACGCGCCTGCTTTCGCCCCAAAACCAAACAGAAGGCAAAGACCGGCGGCCCAGATCTGTGCGGCGTTTTTCCCGGTACAGAGTGACATACCCGCCAGATCCGCAAAGAAGAGCGTGCCCGCCTCATCGTAGAGGAGGAAAATACCCATCAGCATGACCAGACCGCCGATTACGGCCACGGCCAGATAAGTTGCGCCTGCCCGAAGGGATTCTGGTTTCTCATCGTGCACCACCCAGACATAGGAAGTAAACGACATCATCTCAAAAAAGAGAAAAGTAGTAAAAAAGTCAGCGGAGAAAAAGACACCCTCGGTTGCGCCAAGCGTCAACAGCAGAAACAGATAGTAGCGGTTTCGGTTTCTGTAGTGCGCAAAATATTCTTTGGAAAAGAGGGTGCTCATAAACCACATAAAGGCGGCCACAGCCGCGTACAGCGCGCGGAAGCCGTCCAGGGTAAAATGCAGTCCCATGCCGCAGACATAGGGAATTTCGAAAACTGGTTCGTGGGCGCCGGGCGCGCCTGTCAGCGTCTGCACCGACAGCATGCCGCAGAGAAGAAAGGTAAGGCCTGTAATGAGATCGGCAAAGAGACACCGTCCGTCTTTGCTTTTTCGCCCTATGGCGTAACTTACAGGAGCCGCGAGCATGGGAAGAAAAACGGCACATTCTATGATAATAGCTGTTTTGTTGTACATGGTAACCTCCATAAATGACATACGGCAAATTTCTGCAGCGGACAGCTGTGATTGTGTTTCGGGCGGTTTACACCGCGCCCGCCGCAACGCTCATAAAAAAGTCCACGATCGGCTGGGAATAAATGCCAAACAGTACAATACATACAGTAAACACAAACAGCGGCAGCAGCATTTTCCAGTTAGGATCGCGGATATCAGAAACAGTGCTGTAGTCGAAATCCTTTCCGGGGAAGAAGGCCCGTACGACAATTGTCAGCATATAGACTGCCGTCAAAAGGGCCGACACCAGCAGGCAGGCGATCCCGCCCCAGGCCAGGGGATTTCCGCTTTCCACCGCTGCCCCGGCAAGATTCCACTTACTGATGAACCCGGCAAGCCCCGGCACACCCATGAGAGCCAGGGCAGAGATGGTGAAAATGCCAAATACACGGGGCATTTTATATCCAAGACCATTCAGCTCATGCACATAATGGCGGTCCGTCTGGTGCATGACCGCTCCTGCGCAGAAGAAGGAGCTGATTTTCATTACGGCGTGGAACACAAGGTGGGTCAGCGCCCCCACAAGTCCCAGCGGTGTCATAATGACGGCGCCGAAGAGAATGTAGGACAGGTTGCTGATGGTGGAGTAAGCAAGGCGCCTTTTAAGGTGTGTCTCCTTCACCGCCCGGCTGCAGCCGTAGACAATGGTAAACATGACAATGGCCATAACCACGTCCTGCGCCCAGGTACCCTGCAGGAAATCCGTGCCAAAGCTGTAGTAAGTAAGCCTTATGATGGCGAAAGCGCCGGATTTGACCACGGCTACCGCATGGAGCAGCGCGGTGACAGGCGTGGGGGCCACACCGGCCTGGGGGAGCCAGGAGTTAAATGGGCAGACCGCCGCCTTCACGCCAAATCCCAGAAAGGCCATCACATAGATCAGTAACAACACGTTATTTTTTCCAGCCGTTTTGGCGGGATCAAGCACACCGCCCAGAATAAAGTCAGTGGTGCTGCCGTAGACAATGACCATAATCAGGCCGAGGAAAGCGAAGGCCGCGCCGCCCAGCGAATAGTAGAGATACTTGCGGCTTGCCAGAACCGCCTCGCGGGTCAGCGTGTGCATGACGAGAGGCACGGTGACCAACGTCAGCAGTTCATAAAAGAAATACATGGTAAGCAGATTGGCGGCGAGGGCGATGCCAAGTGTTACGCCGTAGGTCAGCGTATAAAAGAGGAAAAATACATTTTCGTGCTCCTCTTTTGTCATGTACTCAAAGGCGTAGAGGGTGGCAAAAGGCCAGAGTGCGGAGACAAGTCCCGCAAACACCATGCTCATGCCGTCCACACGGAAGCTGATATTCAGATTGCCCGTAAAATGCGCCAGAAGGAAGGTGCTGTCCGAGTGATGCAGGAGCAGGTACCATACAAGGATGCTGTTTACCACCACTGCCGTCTCCAGAAAAACCTCTTTCTGCCATCTTTTTTGAAACGGGATGACGGGAACCAGAATCCCCGTGACAAAAGGAATTAAAATCACTGAAACAATCATGGTATCACCTCCCTGTAAATGCCGCTGCAATTATGCCGCTGACACTGTCTGGAAACAGGCCGATAAAAACGGACGCTGTTGTCAGAATGAAAATCGGTACAGTCATCAGCCTGCATGGTTCTTTATTCTGCAGGCTGCCGTAATCGTAGTCTGCTCCCGGAAAAAAGCCGTGGATGACAGGCGGCAGAAGGTATCCCGCAGTCAGCAGTGCGCTTACCAGAAGAATGACCGGGCCGAGTACGTCAAAAACAGGCAGACCGCTCTTTAAGGAGCCGAGAGCCAGATACCATTTGCTGACAAAGCCGCCCGTTGGCGGAATGCCGATCAGTCCGAGGGAAGCAATCGTGAAGCACCACATGGTGAGGGGCATTTCTTTGCCGATGCCGCGCAGTTCCCCGACCCGCGTTTTTCCCGTCTTATAAATAATGGCTCCGGCGCACAGGAAGAGGGAAGCTTTGATAAATCCGTGTGCAAGCACATGACAGAGGGCGCCCGTGAAAGCTGTTTCCTGCATAACGGCAAGGCCGAACAGGATATAGGAGAGCTGGCTTACTGTGGAGTAGGCCAGTCTTTTTTTCAGCACAGGCTCCCGGTAGGCGAGCAGGGAACCCATAAATACGGTTACAAGCGTCAGGCTGATCCAGACGCTCTGTACCCAAGTGCCTCTCAGAAAATCCCTGCCGAACATGCCGAGTACGCGGATAATGGCGAGAACGCCCGCCTTTACGATGACGGCGGAAAGAACCGCGGAGGCGGGAGCCGGAGCTACAGGGTGCGCGGTGGGCAGCCATGCATGCATGGGAAACATGCCGGCCTTCACTCCGAAACCCAGAAGCATGATGAAAGCCGTCACCAGAAGGAAACCGCCGTGCTCCGCGATGGAGGAGGCGCGCAGGGCGCCGTCCGCCGTGAAAGCCAGCGAGTCGCAGCTCTGATAGAGGAAATAAATGCCGAACAATGCCGCGTATGCGCCGCACAGGGAATAAAATAAGTATTTCAGTCCAGCCATAACAGCTTCTCTGGAGCAGCTATGCAGCACAAGCGGCATGGAAGTCATGGTTAAAAGCTCAAAAAACAGGTAAAAGGTGATCAGATTTCCCGCAGAGCAGAGGGCGTTCAGCACGCCGAAGGCCAACAGATAAAAACCGTAATAGCGGCTCTCCCGCTCTTCGTGCTTCATGTATTCGAAAGAGAAAAAGCCCGCGCAGGGAAGGACGATCACCGCAAGTATGGAAAAAAGCCTGCCCACACTGTCGATTCGGAAATAAATGGGCAGGGTTTTTGTCAGATAAAAAAGGGTAAAGCCTTCCTCCGCATGCAGCAGCGCGGCAACGACAAGTGCGGCCGTGATGAGAAGGAAAATGCCGGTCAGGGTCGTCAGCGCCTTTCTGTCAATGGCACGTTTTTCTCCCGAGAGGGGTGTCCGATAACGGATCAGCAGAAACAATCCTGCCAGAATAGGAAAAAAGATGGATGATAAAATCAAATACATGCCATCACCTCCTGATATAGTATGAAAAAACAAGCAAATTTTACGCAAACATGGCGAGGCCCTGGCCGATCATATCCACAACCGGCTGTGAGCTGACGCCCAGAATAACATTTAACAGGATGGAACATACAAGTACCACCGTATAGGCCTTTCTGTCCCGGAAAGTAATGCTTTTGTAGGGCGCATCCTGTTCCGAAGTATAAATACGGATCACGGTTTTCATAAAGTAGACTGCATTTAAAACCGTGCTGATCCCCAGAACGATCAGCGAAGCCAGCATCTTGCCTTCTACCTGCACAGCAGCCTGTGCGAAGAGAAGTTTGCTGATAAAGCCGGAAAAGAGCGGGATGCCTACCATCGACAGCGAGCCGGCCGTAAAGGCCACGCCGGCCCATTTATTGCGGTAGGCGGCACCCGTCAGATCTATGAATTTACGGCTTCCGCCGGAAACATCCGTAAGTCCGATGGCGGCGATAAAGAGCAGGGATTTTGTGGCGGCGTGGGATAAAATGTGAAAGATGCTGGCTACCATGCCCGCCTGCGTACCCATGCCAAAACCCATATAAATATAGCCAATCTGCGCCACTGAGGAAAAAGCGATCATCCTGCGGATATCATTTTCCTTTATGGCAGACAGGGAACCGAAAATCATTCCCATCAGACCGAAAACAAAGAGTACGTCAATGATTCTTGTACTGTTAAAAATGTCGAAGCCGATCACCCGGTAAATGATCTTGATCAGCAGAAAGATATAGCCTTTGGATACCAGACTGGAGAGGATTGCCGCGGAAGATACCGTGGAGTATCCGTATGCGTCCGGCAGCCAGGCGTGGAAGGGAAACAGCGCACTCTTGATACACAAGCCGATACACATCAATGCCACTGCGACAATCAGTGGAATCTGGTATTCGCCGTTTGCCATGATAAGGGCCACCGATTCCTTGATGTTACTCATCAGAAGATGGCCGGTCAGATCGTACATGATACAAAGCCCGAAGAGCAGCAGGCCGGAGCCAAGGAGACTCATAATCATATAGCGGACGGCAGCCTCGATGGTACGCCCCACCTGTCTGATCATAATCAGGCCGCATGCGGAAATGGTGTTGATTTCCACAAAAACGTAGGCCGTAAACATATCGTTGGTGTAAACCAGGGCGAGCAGGGAGCTGAGCAGCAGGTTCACAAGGATATAGTACAGATTGTGTTTGCTCTCCACCACCTCGTCGGGAAGCTTGTGCGCGCCGCCTGCCATAGACAGGTACATGATCACGCAGAAAAAGAGGGCCATCCCTGCTTCCAGCACGCCGGCCCGGATCTCATTGCCCCAGGGAGCGGGGAAATGCCCCATCCAGTAGATGAAGGACTCACCCGTGGAGAGGAGATACAGGAGAAGCACAGCGGACATCAGCCCGACGGCGGCTATGACCAGACGGTTTACTGCCTTTGCCGCTTTCGCGGGCAGTACGGAACAGATGGTGCCCGAAAAAAGACTGATCAAAATAGAGAAAAAGGGAAAATTGCATATAAAATCCATCTTATTTTCCCTCCTTTTTCAACTGCATGGAAATCTCGTCCAGATCCAGTGTGTGATATCTGAGATAGAGGCGGATTGTCAGAGACAGCATCAGCGCGGTTACGGAGACGGAAACCACAATACCCGTCAGCACAAGGCCGCTTGGAATCGGGTTGATATAGGCATCCACGCTGGTGACGCCGTCCACCACAATGGGCGCAGCCCGCCCTGCGATATAGCCTTTTTCGGCCAGAAAGAGGTAGATTGCGCTGTCCATAATATTTAAACCGATAATTTTCTTGATCAGATTGGTCTGCAGGAGCAGATTGGTGAAGCCGATACAGAAAAGAATGGCTGAGACGGCCTCCCCGTAGTTCGCAAGTAAATTCGGACCCATCTTAAAATCCCCCTTTTCGGAACATGGCATAAAAAGCGTAAATCGTGCAGGCAACCACCAGTCCCACCGCGATATTTAAGGGAAGGATCAGGCCGCTTGAGAGGATCGCGCCGGGCGTGCCTTTCGGGATTACGCTGTGGAGCTGGTTTGCGCCAGTGTAAAAGGAGTAGCTTTTCGCCAGACAGTAGAAGGAGAGGGAGAAAAAGCATACCCATTTATACGTTTTTTCCGTGAAGAACCGCTCTGTCTTCTTAAAACCGAAGGCATTTAAGTAGAGTACCAGACCCGCGCCGATCACTGCGCCGCCGGAAAAACCGCCGCCGGGGCCGAGATGACCGTTTAAAATGATATAAATGCCAAAGATAATGATAATCGGGACAAGGAAAGTTGCCACAAGCTGCAGGATTGCGTCATTTTTTGGCTCAAAACGGCGGTCGCTCACTTCCGCCTCATCTTTCTCGGTTTTATTCAGGCGGAGAAGAATCAGCACGGTGATGGTTGCCACAAAAAGCACATGGGATTCCCCCAGTGTATCAAAAGCTCTGTAGTCCAGAATCATACCGGCGACAATGTTCACTGCGCCTGTCTCTTCCAGCCCTTTCTCAATATAGCGCTCTGCGACCTCGTTATTGATCGGCCGGATTACGGTTCCGTTAGCGGGCAGATAGGAGACGGTCACAAGCAGCAGGGCAATCAGAAACAGACAAAAGAGAATGCTGGTTGCCTGATACAATCGGTGAAACAGATACAACGATTTGTTGTGCGTGGTGTCATAAACCTTGTCCAGGATTGCGTCATGCTCTTTTTCATGGCGGAGAGCCGCTTCCCGATCCGGCTGGTACTCTTCCTGGGGGCACATTTCCACATTCCCGATATAAGGGTCTTTCTCGCCGGAAAGCCAGCGGAAGAAGCGGAAAGCAGAGGTTTTTTGGTACTCTTCAGTAGACTTTTTCCTACTCATTTTCTGCTTCCTCCTTTGCTTCAGGCTCCGAAGCGTCGATGGCGTGGATCTTTTTGAGCGTCACAAAGAAGAGGACACTGGTGATTCCCGCGCCGACGGCAGCCTCGGTAATGGCAAGGTCGGGAGACTCCAGACAGATCCAGAGCATGGACATGACCAGGCTGAAAGACATATAAATCAAAATGGAGTTTAACAGGTTTTTGGAAAAGCTGACGGAGACCGCGCAGATAATTAACAGCCCCATCAAAATGATCTGAAAAGCGATCATAACGCTGACGCCTCCTTTCCTTCTGGATTTTTATCGTCTTTCGCGGCAATGAGTTCTCTGTCAAGAACTTCCACATCCTCATATATTTCACAGTGTGCCGCCAGATTGTCGTTGGTAGCGGCCTCCAGCCGTGAGAGAACGTGGGAGGAGACGGGAGAAGCGAACCACAGGAAAACGATTACCAGAAACATTTTTAAGGTCGTAAAGTTTAAACCCGAAAAAATCATCAGACCGATCAGACACGCGCTGATGCCCAGCGTGTCGCCCATAGCGGCTGCGTGCATTCTGTTCAGGACATATTTAAAATGAAAGACCCCGTACAATTCCGTGAAGAATATGACCATTCCAGTCAATATAAACAGAGATCCAATCACAAGACGGATCCAATCAACTGCGCTCATCGGCATTTCCCCCTTCCGCATGTTCCTGATTGTGGTGCTGCTCCTCGTAGATACCAATGTAAACTTTAGATATCACAACCACAGAGAGAAAACTGATCATGGCATAGATGAGACAGATATCTACCAGATAGCTTTCCTGAAAAAGCAGCGCCAGAACCGAAATCATAACCATAACCATCGTACCCATCATATTGACTGCCATCAGCCGGTCAGCCACGCGGGGACCCTTTACGGCACGGATCAGGCAGACCAGCAGCATAAAGGAAAGGACAACCAGCACCAGAATGAAAAGCGGATGGTAAATCATTTCTTTTTCCATAGTTCCCTCCATTTCAAAATCAGAGAATGACTTAATTCAGTCCCTCCTCGATTTTTGTCAACAGCTGTACAAACACGGAGGAGGAAATACCCTCCGCCAGTTCTTTGTCGAGACAGTGTACGGTATATTCGCTGCCTGTCAACGCGACAGTGATGGTACCCGGAGTCAGAGTGATGGAGTTTGCCAGCAGCACCCGCGCAAACGTGGAGCGCAGATCGGTTTTAAAGTGTACGACTGCCGGTTCGAGCTCATATTCAGCGGTATAAATCAGCTTAAAGACAGCCGCGTTTGCTTTCAGGATCTCTACCACCAGTGTGATGAGGTAATAAAGCAGAAGCGGCGCTTTTCGCCATAAAAAAAGGTCGTACCGGGGGCTGTAGTTGAAAAACTGACATAGAAACCAGTACATAACCCCTGCGATAACGACACCAAAGACAGCAATTTCCGCAGTAAGCTGCCCGTTAAAAATGACCCAGATCAGAAAAAAAAGAATAAACATGTTTCACTCCGTTCTTCTGAAAATATTTTTAAGTCTCAAGTGTGTTTTATCTATATTTATATAAGGATCTGATAGGAACGGTAATATTATGTATCTAAAACAAACAAGTGTCAAGAGAAATGTCGATGAGGGCCACGGGCCGTGCTCTTTTTCTTCACACTTGTTTTTCGCTTGGGAATCGGCTATCATGTTTTCTATAGGGCGCATGCCCTGTATGAGAATGATAGACGGCATGGCGAAATGGGCCTGGCGGTAAAATCATCGGAACGGAGGACCTATGAAATACTTAGTGATCGGAGCGGGCGGCACAGGCGGCAGCATTGGCGCGTATATGACGGAGGCAGGAAAGGATGTGACCCTGATTGCGAGGGGGGAACATCTGAAAAGAATCCAGGAGCATGGTCTTAAGATGGAGACGACCAGAAAGGGCAGCTATACTGTGCATCCCATTAAGGCAGTGGACATGGCGCATTATGACGAACGGCCGGACATTATTTTTGTCTGTGTGAAAGGTTACTCGCTGGATGAGACGATTCCTTTTATCAAGCGGGTGGCGAAAGAAACGACAATTGTAATTCCTATTTTAAATATTTATGGCACGGGCGGCAGGATGCAGGAAAAGCTGCCGGAAATTCTGGTGACCGACGGCTGTATCTACATAGCCGCGGAGATCAGGGAGCCTGGGACGATCTGGCAGAATGGGGATATATTCCGGGTGGTGTATGGCACGCGGAAAAAGGAAGAACTGCGGCCGGAATTGTTTGAGGTGGCGAAAGATTTGAAGGAGAGCGGGATCGACGGCGTGCTTTCAGAGAATATACAAAGGGATGCCCTGCAGAAGTTTGCCTATGTGTCTCCGATGGCGGCCTGCGGCCTTTACTACCATGTAAACGCCGGGGATGTACAGGTCACCGGGGAGCCGAGAGATACGTTTGTGAAGCTGATGAGAGAGGTTGACGCACTGGCTGTTGCGATGGGCGTTCCTTTCCTCATAGATATTGTCACGACCAATCTGCAGATTCTGGATGCCCTTAATCCTACGGCCAGCACATCCATGCAGCGCGATATTTACGCGGGCAAGGCTTCCGAGATCGACGGATTGATCTATGAAGTGGTGCGGATGGGAAAGCAATACGGCGTTCCCACGCCTACTTATCAGATGATTGCAGATAAAGCGCGGGAGGACGGCCTGCAGTAACTTGACATATGCTGACACGGGAGGGACAAATGGCAGAAAATACAGGGAAGAAATTCAAGGAAAAATATTTGGCAGGCGAGCTTGCGTTCGAGGAGATCGACGACTACAGCCAGGAGTGGGGATTTTCCGATACCACCGATACGCTGCGGGAATATCTCGGTTTAAATGCCGAGGAGGAGGACGCCTGGGTGAGTGTGGGAGACGAGGCACTGAAGGATCTCCTGGATCAGCAGAAGCAAGACTGAGAGCGAAAACGCAGATTATATAAAATGAGAAAAAGAAACGCTGACCGGGCAGGGGATGGTCAGCGTTTCTTTATTCGCGAACTTTTGCATGAAAATATGCTTTGATTATGGCGCGTGTGTCTGGCGGCGGGATGTGACAATCAGCCGGCGGATCTCTCGTGCCTTCGCAGATAAAAAATGGAGAGCGCCGCAAAAAGCAGGATATAGCAAAAGGAGTTGACCAATAGAGTCGATACACGGATTTCCATATGCGGATTGTTGGCCCGCATTCCCATACAGTAAAGTGAGTAGGGGTAATTCAAGCCACAGCCCCGGTTTGTCATAAACAGACCGAATATGCCTCCGGCAAGGGCAATGCCGATCGGGATGGCGAAGGAACGGATCAGCAGGGAGAGGAGAAGCTGCACACAGCAGACAACCATTGCGCCAAGCGTTCCGCAGAGAAACCACGCCAGAGCTTCCCGGGGAAAAGAACCTGAAATCCCGGCAAACTTACCGCAGACATAATATAACAAAAATATCCATAAGTTTCCGAGGATGGTTACGCGGACCGCCTGTGTCAGTTTGCCGAGATAAAGGATGGAAAGGGGAACAGGCGCAGTCAGAAAGCTGTTCCAGTTGTGGCGGGTGTGCTCCAGCCGCCACAGATAGGAGCAGTAAGTGCCGATCAGCGCCGGCATGAAAAGGTAGCATAAAAAGAGCGTGTGCTGGCTCCATAAACTGTACCATTCTGACTGCAGGACACTGATATTCAGTTTGTAATTCATCGTGCCGAAAAAAGCGGATATGAGAGGGAGCGCAAAGAACGCCAGCCATACCGGGCTCCGTTTCAGCTTCAGGGATTCCGCCCTGACGGCTCTGATATAAAATGTATACATGTTGATACCTCCTTGCATGGGCATATTTTCAATGGCGTTGTTTTCGGAAACTGCATGGTCTATGATTCCTTTCTGGCAAATAAAATCCGGCCTGCTGCATAAAAAATCAGAATCCAGACAAAGATCATGGCCAGTGCACAAAGCTCAACCGATGAATATTCACGGTAATAAAAATGTATGACTCTGGTTTCCGGGTTCCAGTCCATCGTTACCTGGGCGGAGGAGAGAAAGCCGCCCCAGGGAAGGAAAGAGTACATTTTAATATACATCAACACAAGCCCGAGCATAGAGCCGCCAAGACCAGCCACCAGAGGGATCATCTGGTTGAAAAACAGCATAGATAACAGAAGCTGCAGCAGATACAGGGACAGACAGCAGGCCAGATTCAGGACAAAGGCCGCGCCATAATGGTTCCATTCGGGATGCCCGGCGTATCCTCTGGCGTATCCAAGAGCAATGATGAAGAGAAACTGCGCAGCTGAGACTGCCAGAATAAAAAGCCCGCCGCAGACTACCTTTGCGTGATAGAGAGCGCCCGGGCGGCGCAGCGTTTTCAGGAGCTTATAGGTATTGCCCTTGTGTTCCACATCGGCAAGGCGGGAGGCGAGCACGGCCATGATGGTGGGCATCATAATAACGCTCACCAGCGGAAGGGAATAGAGCATTTCGATCCAGCCATACAGCCGCTCTGTTTCGTTGGGATGACTGCCTGCCCAGAGAAGCCAGGCAAACTGGACACCGATCAGAGCGCACATGGTCAGGCCGATCCGCTTTCTCTTGAGTTTTCTGAATTCCATCTGCAGAGTACTCATAAGCTGTTCTCCTTTCCTGTCAGGGATAAGAAAATATCCTCCAGACTCTTCTCCCGCTTCTCGATACGATAGAGCGATATATTCTGCGCGACGAGCAGTCTGCAAAGATGTGCCACATAGGCGTCATCAATCATGGGCAGCAGAACATAACCGTTTTCCAAAACGGCCTCGATGCCGTTTTGCCGGAGCAGATCGAGGGCAATGGCTGTGTGATTCACACGGAGTGCAATCTGCTCTTTGGAGTGGGCGTGCAGGGATTCCAGCGTGTCCTGATAGACCAGCACACCTTTTCGGATGATGCCCACATGGTTGGCCATCTGGTCGATTTCACTGAGCAGATGGGAAGAGAGCAGAACCGTCATGCCGTAAGCCTGCGGCAGGGAGCAGATCAACTCGCGCATTTCCTGGATGCCTGCCGGGTCAAGGCCGTTGGTGGGCTCATCAAGAATCAGAAGTCTGGGAAAACCAAGCAGTGCCGCGGCAAGCCCGAGCCGCTGTTTCATACCGAGAGAGTAGTGATTGACCAGTTTTCCCCGGGCTTCGCTTAGGCGGACGATTTTTAATACCTCGTCAATATCCTTTTCGGAGCAGCCTTTGAGCGTCTGGATGATGCGTAGATTTTCTTCCCCGGTAAGATGCCCGTAATAACTGGGTGATTCGATGAGCGATCCTGTCTGCGCGAGGAGCTTCATGCGGTTCTGTTCATTGACCGGCGTGTCAAAGAGTGTGATATCGCCTTTGGCAGGTCTGACCAGTCCGAGAATCATTTTTAAAGTGGTGGATTTGCCCGCGCCGTTTGGCCCTAAAAAGCCGTAAATTGCGCCGGAAGGAACCTTCATATTGAGGGCGTTCACACAGCAGACTTTGCCGTACTGTTTTGTGAGATTATGGGTTTCTACCAGATTTTGTGTTGGCATGGCATTTCGTCCTTTCTTTGGAAGATTTTGCGGCAGGCGGTTCGTTTGTGGGAACATCTGCCTGCTATAGACAGGATAAGGCGGCAGGCTTACAGGGAAATGAAGAGAAGATTACATTTACCTTAAGAATCGAAAGTTGCTTTTTTACGGGAAAGATTGTATAATACAAAAACAAAAAAATACATTTTGTAAGATTTCAATGCAATTTGGATATAATAATACAGAAAGGGGCGTGGAAATTATGTTTTATTTACTAAACATCGGCGTTTCTGGGATAAAATGCATTAAGGAAGAGGTACGTCTTGATTTTTATAAAAAAACCGTTGATAAAAATTTTGACCCCGAAAAATATAGAGTTAAAGCGATTTACGGTGAAAATGGATCTGGAAAATCTGCACTCATTACAGCGGTTAAGGTATTTAAGGATTTGATTTACGATGAAAATTATTTGAATGAGTCAAAGACGCAGGAATTTTTAGGTGAAATTATAAACAAGGTATCAGATATATTTTGTTTTAAAATGGAATTTCTTGTAGACTGGGATGATAAAGAAAAAAGAGTCTGTCAGTATACGCTGCAAATAGGCAGAGGTAGGAATGGATTATATGAAATCCAATATGAGGATTTGAAATGGAAGAACGGTAATTATGCCAATAATAAATACCAGCCTGCTTTTGAGAGCCGAAATGGAGAGCTGATTTTTGTTGCCTGTAAAGGAAAAGAGGCAGAATGGGTAGAGAAAAAAACAATTAATTTATTATCCACTCATTCTTTTATTTATCTATATCTTGTAAATGCGACAAAAATTATGCCAGTTGCAGGAAGGCGCGCGAGTGACTTATTTACTAATGTGTTTGCTTGTTTGGTTTTTGTATTATCTTTAAAAGTTTATCTTGCAGACGAAGATCAGCATGAATTGTTCTTTTTGAGAAAGAGATTAAAGGAAAGTCATATGGACCAGCAGGCAGTTATAGAGGGGATTTTAGGGCGCGGAAACACATGGGATATTGCGCTGGGTGTCAATGAGAAATTTGTTGAGAAGGAAAAATTCGAAAAATACAAAGAAAATGTGCAGCAGCTGACACAGTTCATTAAAATTTTTAAGCCAGATTTGATAACCATAGATATTGAAGCGAAACAAGATGGTGAGCGGTATGTCTGTGATTTGAACCTAAACTATGGCAGTTATGTAATTAATAAAGAATTTGAGAGTACTGGAATTAAAAAGCTGATTGGACTGTTTGACTGTTTTGCGTTTGCAAGTATGGGAGGCATTGTTTTTATTGATGAGATGGATGCCAACTTAAATGATGTATATCTGTGTAAGCTGATCGAGTATTTCATGTATTACGGTAAGGGTCAATTGTGCTTTACCACGCACAATTTAGGACCGATGAGTTCGTTAAAGGAAAATAAAAATTCAATCGATTTTCTGTCCAGCGATAATCATTTGATTCCGTGGACTTCCAGAGGAAATGCGACGCCGGAGAACTGCTATCGGAACGGAATGATAGAGGATTTACCGTTTAATATAGAGGCATCGGATTTTGTGGGAATTTTTGGGGAGTAACGAAATATGGCGATACAAATGATATTCTGCTTAGAAACGAATAAGAGAGCAAATACAGATTATATTTATATTAAAGAAACCATAGATTATCTGTATCAGACAAATAATCAGATTAAATTCAGTCCTGTGTATATGTGCACAAAAACAAAATATAGGTCTAAAGATGTTTTGAGAGAAATTGAGAGGAAGACAAAAGAGTTTACCATTGGGCAAAGCAAAGTGTTTTATTGTGTTGATACAGATAATTATGAGATAAGCACTGAGCAGGAGAATGCACTTCAAAATGTTCGGGAATTTTGCGATGCAAAAGACTTTGAATTTATATGGTTTTGCCATGATATAGAAGAGGTATTTTGGGGTAAAAAAATTCCAGATTCGCAGAAAGTCCAGGAAGCAGGTGCATATAGAAAAAGAAAGGAGATTAAGGGACTACCTTTAAAGAGATTAACTGAATCAAATTACAGATCGTGCACAAGTAATATCATAAGTGTGCTGGACAAATATTTGGTTAGAAAATAGCATCGGCGGCGGTGCTATTTTTTTTAAGATTACATTTACCTTAAGAATCGTGGGGAAATCTTTTCAGATCATGCGGGAAGCCATATACTATACTTGGAGGGAAAGCAAATGAACTTATATGACTGCAAAATTCTGCTGGTAGATGATGAGAAGGCTCTGCGGGATATGGTGGGCGGATTTCTTCGCCGGGCGGGATTTCACAAGGTAACTGCGGCGGCAGATTGCATGGAGGCAGAGGAACTGTTTGCCTTGAAAGAGCCGCATCTGGTTCTTCTGGACGTTATGCTGCCTGACGGAGATGGCTTTTCCTTATTGAAAAGATTGAGGAAAATGTCGGAGGTTCCCGTGATTTTTCTCTCGGCGCGGGATGAGGATGAGAACAGACTGCGGGGGCTGGGACTTGGCGCAGACGATTATATCACGAAGCCCTTCCTGCCCGAAGAACTGATTCTGCGTGTGACAGCCGTGCTGAAACGGGTGTACCGGGTAAAAAACATGCAGGAGCAGGAGCTGATTTCGCTTGGCGGATGCACGGTTGACCTGGGGAGCGGGGTTGTAAAGTGGAACAGGGACGTAAGGGATAGCGGGGAAATGATGCTGACGGCGAAAGAATACGCGATCCTGCAGAAGCTGGCGCAGGAGAGAGGACGGATCGTGACCATTGATGCCCTGTGCGATGCGGTCTGGCGTGAAGAAAATTACGGATACGAAAACACGCTTGTTGTGCATATCCGCAGGTTGCGGGAGAAAATTGAGGAAGACCCCTCACATCCGAAATACCTTTTGACGGTGAGAGGGCTGGGGTACAGGCTGGTATGAGAAGCGATAAAACGGAGCGGGTGAATTATAATTACAAAAGAGCGGCACGCCTCTTTTTCTATTGGGCGCTGGCGGTTCTTGGAGTCGCTGTCCTGACTTTGATACTCAATATGGTGTTTTTGGTTGTGGCGGCGGTCGTTTATATGGACACGGAGGCATATTATATTTATGGGGAAAGGGTCATGGAGTCGCTTACCCTGACGCAAAACGGCTATGTGCTTGACGGAGAGATGGAGGAAGAACTGGCGCAGAAAGATCAGTGGGCGATGCTTCTTGATGAAAACGGGCGGGTGGTCTGGAGCGTTGGGAAACCGAAAGAACTGGAAGACGAGTACAGCAGATCGGACATTGCCCGCATGAGCAAATGGTATTTGAAAGGTTATCCTGTGCGGATGCGTGTCTGGGATGACTGCATTATGATCGTGGGGATGCAGAAAGGAACCATGTGGAAATATACCGTAGAATTTTCGATGCCGTGGATGGAATTTGTCAAGCGGACGGTTCTTGCATTTTTCTTTCTAAATTTTGCATGGATTGTGATATCCGCCTTTGCATTTACAAAACGGTTTATGGGCAGCAGGGAACGGGCCCGCATTGAGTGGATTGCCGGTATTTCCCACGATATCCGTACGCCTTTGTCTGTGGTGATGGGGTATGCCGATACGCTGGAACGCAGCATGGAACTGCCGGAGGAGACAAGGCAGCAGGCGGCCGTGATACGACACCAGAGCATGGTGATGAAGGAACTGATAGCGGATTTAAACCTGACTTCCAAACTGGAATATTCCATGCAGGCGCTGCGGAAAGAAAAAGTGCGTCCGGCGGAGACTGCCAGAAGTGTGGCGGCTTCTTTTCTTAACGATGCTATGACAGGAGAACTGGAGATTGATGTGCAGATAGAGCAGGATGCAGAACAGATGCATGTAAAAGCGGACAGGCAGCTTTTGGTGCGTGTATTCCGCAATTTGATTCATAACAGTATGAAACACAGCGGCAAAAACGGACCGCTGAAAATTACGATCGCCATATGGGAAGAAAAAAGCAGATGCCATATCTGCCTGAAAGATAACGGGGTTGGTTATTCAGAAGAGGCACTGCGCCGCCTGCAGAGCAGGAAGAAGCAGGAGGAAGAGAAGATCCGGGGCCTGGAGATTGTAAAAAAGATTATTCTGGCGCATGGCGGAAAGATTCGATTCGGGAATGGGGAGGACGGCGGCGGATATTGTATGATAGAGCTGCGCAGGATGAAGGAGGTGGAGTGAGTTATCCTCTTCCGTATCCTGTTCAGCGATCAAGGCTTACACCGTCCTGCCTGCCGTACAATGCGATAAAACTGTCCTTATCCATATTTAACCGAAAAGCGTTTTGTGCATCTTTCTGATTAACCGACTCATACCATCGCCAAACATGGTCTATGTTGGGAACCGGGACGGCAAACAGGTCTGCCAGTTCCGCGATTACCTTGAGTCCATACGAAAAATCTGCCGTAAAATATCTGGATTCGAAGTCCGGCGCCCATCCGCCCTCGGTTTCCCGCATCGGTGAAAGAAGCCCTTTAAACGCGCGGATGCTTCTGATTTTTGCTGTCATAGAGGAAATGGTATAGCTCTCATAATGCTCTTGAAGCGGTCTGACCGTTTCAAGCTCCAGGGGAATTTCTGCGCAAAGCTTCTGCAGTTCCCCATCGCATGCAATCAATACTTCTGAAGCAGCATCATCCCATTCCTCGTAAAATAAATAGTTTTTCGGGTATACTTTTCCCGGCCGGTATTCCCGGAACAGATCGTATAACCGGGCCGTGTGAAGAATTGGGTTTGACGGTGTCAAAGTAACGCATAAATAATTAGGAAGCTGTGTACACGGCATTTCAAAAAGCTGTTCAATTAACGGCGCAATGACTTTATTTGCGCAGGAGGGGACTGTGCCGATGTGCAGCTTTGGCTTTCGTCCAAGCATATACACGGCTTTCCCATATTTCTTGATTCGGGCAATGCTGTGCACCCGCTGAAAGCCAAACAGCGTACATCCTTTTTGGATGACGCGCAAAAATGCCATCTCCGCGCCGCCGCTTCCCGGAATAATGCCTATCATCATACCTGGTTTTACATAAGGTTCCATGCGCTGTGCCATTGCGCCAAACTGTTGTGCCGGCACGGTGACAAAAACGAGTTCTGCAGACCGCAGAGCCTCCTCCATACAGTCAGTGACCTTATATACGTCCGCTTTGAACAGGAGATTCTCCTCAGAATCCAAAACGCTTATATCACGTTTCCACGCATCGGGTCTCGATGAGCAGATCGTCACTTCATGTCCTCTGTGAAGAAGTTCCGCCGCCATCAGAGTCCCTATATTTCCACCGCCGATAACCGTTATTTTCATAGCGCCAATATATCTCCTCTAAGATAAAATCTTCCGAAAGGCCTCTGTCAGTTTTTGATTATCCTCTTCAGCTCTTATGGCAAGGCGGATATACTGACGTCCTTTTCCATCTACTTTTTCTGACAAATCCTTAATTAACAGATTATACTGGATCAGCAGGATTTTCGTAAGCTCTTTCGCTGTCATCCCGTTTGTGATCTCCACCATCAGGTAATTCGCCTGGGATGGCACTACCCTAAGAGCGGCTATCCCGGAAAGGCTTTCACAGAATTTTCTGCGTGTTTCACTCAGCCTCGATAGTGATTTTTTGTAGTCACTACGGTACTTTTCTTCGATCTGCATATAAAACTCACAGAAGGAGTTGATATTCCAGATTGAAACTTTTTTTCGGATCTTTGCAAGCAGATCCGTGTCACCAGACACTAATATGCCCATGCGGATTCCCGGTACCCCGTAGGACTTCGATATGGACTTTATGATGACCAGATTTGGAAACCGTCCGATGATCTGTTCGGAAATCAGAGAGTTATCTTCCTCATCCGCAAAATCGACAAAAGATTCATCAATGACTGGCCGTATTTTTCTATTTCCGCACCAGACAAGGAACTTTTCCAGTGACTCTCTGTCAATATAATTTCCACTCGGGTTATCCGGGTTAATCAGGATCAGCGTGCTGATATCCTTGTTCTCAAAATATTGCATCAGATCTTCTGCCGTGTAGGAGAAATCTTCATTATCAGGCATGAAACATATCGTTTTGTCCTTATCATAGCGGTTGGGGTATTCCTCAAAAGTAGGGCGTACTATGCCGACCTTTCCTTCTATATCTTCCATCAGACATTTGATCAGTTCGGCGGCGCCATTCCCGACAATAATGTGTTCCCTGCTGACACCGAAATTTTTAGAGGCGAGCAGGTTATTCACAGCCAGCCCGGACGGGTACTGTGTAAGAAGGGTCTCGAAATTCGCCTTCATCTCATCCATCAATCTCTGCGGCGGGAAATACGGGTTCACGAGATAGCAAAAGTCAATCAGTTTAGGGTAACGCCAATATCCTCCATACCGTGCCTTAATCAGAGAAACCTTTTCCTCTTCATTGGGAGAGAACATTGACGATGCGATGTCTAAGTCCTGTATATCATCAATCTCGTACCATAACTGGCCGTCCAGTCTCTTGGCCTTGATTTCCGGCTCATCCAGCATGGTTATAACGCGCAGTACCTGTTCATAATATTCGTTGTTTCCCAGGGCCATCGAATACGCTTCCAGAAAAGGGACATAATGTGTCTTGGAAAAATGCTGGCTGAACTTGTAAATATTCACCGTTTTGTAATATTCGGAAATGTCTTCGAAGACAAACTGCTTTCCTGGTATAAACGCCTCTATCGTGTCATCCTGGCTTACCTTAATACATGTCCCGTCCATCCAGCTCTCATACTTGTCTACAAGCGCCAGCGTTTCCCGAGGATCTTCCATTAACGTTTGGAGTACGCTGTCCTCAAAAATGAGATCCGATTCCAGTAAGATTGTGTCTTCTTTCATCAGATACTCCTTGGCAAGCATCAGCGAATAAATATTATTGGTCTTGTCATAGACTGGGTTGCTTATATAGGATATTGGTGTACCAATTCCCAGTGACTGTATGTAGTCGATCAGTTTCTGTCCCTGATACCCGACAACAATTACAATCCTGGATAAATGAAGTTTTTCCAACTGGTGGAGCATACGATCAATAAGCGTCACATGATTTACTTCCACCATACATTTTGTATTATTCCGGGTTAAGTCTTTTAACCGTTTTCCCATTCCTGCTGCCAAAATAACTGCCTGCATACTAATCGCGCCTCCCTGTCGAAAAATATTGCCCCTGTGTCTTACCCAAGTATTCCTTCCAGCAGTGCCTGATAATAGTTATCCATATTTTCTTGCTTTATATATAACAATTATAGACCTGTATGTCAAGAACAGCGGACTGTCAATCGCGTTCGGAATATTCTCAACGCCTTTATTTCATGGAAGATTTTCCAGAAGTCTGTTTTTAAGTTTTTGTTTTTTATTAAAAAATTCGCAGAATTGGATATTCTGCGAATT
>CBCOZL010000023.1:0-60635 GCA_965114645.1 uncultured Lachnospiraceae bacterium
GGAAAAGTTTCGCTTGTTCCTCTGATGATAGCTGTGCTGATGATACTGTACGGCATTTCGGGAATCTATCAGCCCGCCGTTCAGGCAAGCATACCGCTTATTGCGGAAAAACAACTTCTTATGCAGGGCAACGCAGTGATAAATATGGTAAGCACCCTTGCGAACCTGCTGGGACCGATCATAGGCGGCGTTCTGTTCGGCGCGTTCGGGATCACGCCCATTCTGTTTATTAGCATCGGCTGCTTTGTTTTTTCCGCAGTTATGGAAATTTTCATACATATCCCCTTTGAAAAAAATACCGACGGCAAAAGCGTATTGGACGCGGTGGGTTCCGATCTGTCGGACAGCTTCCAATTTATCAAAAACGAAAAGCCGATTTTTCTTTCGGTACTGGGTATCCTCGCACTGTTCAATCTCATTTTGTCGGCAATGATGCTTGTGGGGATACCCGTAATTGTGGTACAGATTTTGGGAATGTCCGATACCGCTATCGGGATAACGCAGGGCGCGTTGGGCCTGGGAGGACTTACAGGAGGATTGATCGCGGGTGCGGCAGCGGAAAAAATCCGTCTTAAGAACGGTTATGTATTTTTAATCATATGCTCGCTGGCTGCGTTTTTTATGGGAATTTCCGTGTTTGAAGCAATACCGAAAAATATCGGATACTTCATCATAACCGCCTTAAGCTTCGGCGCGATGTGCGCCTCCGCAATGTTTGGCGTGTCTATGATAACGGCGGTACAGCAGCAGACCCCGCCTAATCTGCTCGGCAAAATAATGGCGGTGAGCATTGCCGTGTCAAGCTGCTCCCAGCCTGTGGGACAGGCTGTTTACGGAGTGTTGTTTGACGTTTTTGCCGACAAGCCGTATTTGGTAATGACAGGCGCGGCGATTTTGGCCATGGCGGTTTCGCTGTACTCCAAAAAGGTTTTTGCGGCTCTTGAAAAGGAACAGGCACAGCAGGATCAACGTATCTGATACACCGATTTCAAAGTAAACGCCGAAGCGTCCCCCGCCACGATCTCCACCCGCTTCTCCCCCGGGTTCATGTCGAAGAAATTGTCGGAGAATTTCACATCCCCGTCAACGCCTGCTATCTCCACATTTTTCGCGTAGGCTTTCGCCGTGACAACAAGCGCATCGCCTTCCCTTCTCCAGGTCAGCTCCGGGTCATGGAACGGAAAATGCTTGGGCGCCGTAAACAGGCTTGTGCCCTCAGATACCGTCCTGTCATCCTGTTCAAAGGAATAACTTATGTAAATCTCCAACTCATCATAGGCGGAGAAATCCATTTTTTCAAGCCACAGCCCGGACAGCGGTTCCACACGGACCTCCTGGGCGCCCTCCAGAAGCGCTTCGCCGTCTGCTTTTCTTAAGCTCCATCTCACCGTGCCATCCACCCGCTCCATCGTCTCGTTGGCCACATGCAGTCTGGCGGACTTCTCGATGGGCGCAGGCTGTGCCACACAGAACGGTCTCTCGGACAGTTCCCCTACCTCCTCGCAGGAAATCATCACCGGGGCAAAGGCTCTCTTCTCCACATAATGCAGGGCCTTCCAGCGTCCGTAGTAGTCTATGCCTGCCCAGGAAGCCACCGGCCAGATATCGTTTAACTGCCACACCACCGTACCCATACATCTGCCACGGTTCCTTCTGAAATGCTCAATCCCATAACGGATGGCATCAGCCTGCAGAAGCTGGGACGCGTACAGAAGCATCTCAAAATCTGTAGGATAAAGGTAAGTCGCGGAGAGATAGGTCATAATCTTTCCGTTTGCCGCCGCGTTTCTCTGGTGCATTTCCATCACGCGGGAGAAAATATTTCGGTCCTCCAGCGCAGTAAAGGTCTCCACCGTCTTTAAGCAGGGAAAAGACTGGAACCCAAACTCGGACATGTAGCGGAAATGGTAGTTCCGATAATCCGTGAAAGGCTTGCCGCCGTGCCACACATCCCAGTAGTGGGTATCTCCCCTGTTCTCATCCCTGGGGTTATCATAATTTCCTCCTGAGGATGGTGAGGACGGCCAGTAGAACGTGACAGGATCCTCTTCCTCCAGGATTTTCGGAATGATATACTCGAAAATCTTGATATAATCGCACTTCTGCTTGATGGAAGGCTGCCACGCCCCGTCCAGCGTCTGCGTCTCCATCTCATTGTTGCCGCACCAGATGCCAAGGCAGGCGTGATGGCGGATCCTCCGCACATTGTCGCGGATCTCCGCACTGATGCTGCGCTCGAAACTTTCGTCCAGCTCGTAGGAGGCGCAGGCAAACATAAAGTCCTGCCACACAAGCAGCCCCAGTTCATCGCAGATATCAAAAAACCAGTCGTCCGGGTAATAACCGCCGCCCCAGACACGGACACAATTATGGTTTGCCGCCGCCGCGTCCTCCAGAAGCCTCCGGGTGCGCTCCGGCGTGATGCGCGAAAATATATTGTCCTCCGGGATATAGTCCGCACCCATCGCAAAAATTTTTACCCCGTTTACCTCATGGGCAAAGCATTCTCCCCACTCGTCCCGCTCCGTATTCACCGTCATGGTGCGCAGTCCGATCCGGCGACTCCACTGATCAAGCACATTGCCCGCCCCGTCAAGGAGCGTCACTTCCGCCCGATAAAGGGGCTGTTCCCCAAAGCCGTTGGGCCACCAGCGTTTCGGGTTGTATACGGTGATGGTGTCCCAGCCCTCCGCCCCGTCAACGCAGACCACATTTTCCGCGCATCCTGTCTGCTCCTCCGGCTCCTGCGCATCCCCGCCTGCGCACTCCTGCGTGCCCCGCCTGGAAGACTTCTCTAAAACCAGTACGCCATCCGGGTCATAAAGGGCTGTGCGAATCTCATATCCGTTCCCGTCTGTGAAGTCCTCGATCTCCACGGCATATATGATGTCAACCTCATCTCCAGCCGCATTATAACTTATGTCAACCAACTTTTTCTCTTGAGCCTGACCACTCTCTGATGCAGAAACCGTGCCGCTCTTCCCATCCGTTTCTGTCTCAGCAGTTTTCCCTGCCGTGCTCCAGTTCTGCGTTATGTAAACCTGTCCGATCCGCGCCATTTTCCCCGATAAAACCGACACCTCCCGGAATATCCCCGCATCGGGCAGTCTCGGGCCCCAATCCCAGCCGAACATGCAGTGCGCCTTTCGCAGATGGGGAAATCCCCGCATGGCGTCTGTGGATCCGCCCGTAAATACCTTCTGATTCTCCTCCTCTATATAGCGGGTAGGCGATGCAATCTCCACACGGAGCGTATTCTGTCCAACCCTCGCCGCATCTTCTATGGAAAATTCCCAGATACGGTGCATATTGTCCGCATGTCCCAAAAGAACGTCATTCAGGTAAATATCCGCCAGCGTGTCGATCCCGTCAAAACGGAGCAGCAGGAAATCCCCCTCGAGCTGTTCCTCTCTGAGAGAAAAATCCGTCTCAAACACAAAGTCATTGTCCATAAGGGGAAGCGCGGTAAGCTCATTCATCCTGTCGTAAGGGTCGGGCATAAGCCCCTGCTGTAAAAGGTTTCCGTAGACAGAGCCTGGAATCACCGCCGGAAGGGCCTGTCCGTTCACCCCATACACATCCCGGTCCCCCACGATCCGCATCTGCCACCTGTCACCGTTTAAAGTCATTTTTTCCATCTGTTTTCTCCCACTCTCCTATTTTCAGTCCTTTCGGACAGCTTCTTTTCCCCTCAACATACACCTGCCTTTGTACGGCAGATGCATGTATCGTATCACATTTCCTGTATGCGCGACAACATCTTCTTCCGATCCTTCTTCCACTTTGCTCCCTTTTCTTTTTCGCAGAAATATGGTATCGTACAAAGGAAGCCGCAAACGGCGGCAGAAACACGATATGACTGCAAATTGTAAACGCAAGAAAGGGGAACGCTGCCCATGAGCCATCAAAGCGATAAAGAAAAGCTGCCAAACCATAAAAAAACGCCGAAACAGATCGGGGCGCTCATCTGCGTCTTCCTTCTGGTCGGCATGTATATCGGCGCGTTCATTGTGGCCTGTCTGGATCTGGGCGATTCCGGGCGGCTTTTCGCCGGGTGTCTGGTCGCCACCATCGGCGTGCCGATTCTGCTCTGGCTGTTTTTGTGGTGTCTGGAGCGGATGAAAAAATCACCGTCTGAAAGCAGCGAGTCCGAGTAAATCCGCGTTTCTCTATTTGGCTGGCAGGATATTCACTTCCACAATTTCCGGTATATTTAAAAACCGAAACGGGTATCTCGTCATACCAATACCATCACTGACATACATCTGTAAGGGCGTAGAGGTTTCTATCTTTTGGGCCGAATAGAAGCCTTTCTGAAATGTTCCAGAACCTTCTGGAAGCAATTTAGAAGTGACAAACGGTATCGTCACCTGCCCTCCGTGCGTATGCCCGGACAGCAAAAAACTGTCGCTGCCGCTCTCTATAAATTTGGAAATGACGGGTTCATGTGACGCAATGATCTGAAAGCAATCGCTTTCAATCGTGTATAACGACGGATCCGTCCACCCCATCAGATAATCATCATAGCCCCAGATTGTAATGCCATACGCTTCAGACAAACGACTTTCATCATTCAGCAGTTCAAATCCGCACGAAGACATAAAATCTTCATAGATACGGACCGCCCCGCCCCCGTAATCATGGTTTCCCCAAACAGCATATTTGCCGGCATCCGCCTGCATTTCTGAAAACTTATCCTCCAGATATTCCATATCCAGAGAATTGCGGTCACGCGCATAGTTATCCAGCAAATCACCGCCAAAAATAACAAAATCAGCGTCTCTTTCGTTTATTTTTTTCACAATTGTTTCGACATGCGTTTCGCTATAATACTTTCCGAAATGGGTATCCGTAAAAAATACAATTTTACAGGGACGCACTTCTTTTTCTGTTCTGATTGATAAACATTTAACCCTTAATAAATCAGGTTCTATAAAATAAGCATATCCTGTCACTCCCAATAACAGAATGGTAAATGATAGAATGAGCAAAACCATTCTTTTTATAAATCTAAACATATAGTGACCCTTTCTTTTACGACCAATCATCCAGGCGGTACGTTTTAGCGTCCCCTTCCCGCCAGATCCTTCACCACCTCCCCTGCGATGATAAGCCCTGCTGCGGAAGGGACAAATGCTGCGCTTCCGGGAAGCGGTTTTTTTCGTTCCCCCATCTCCGTCATGCCTTCCTCCGGCAGATTGGCCGCAGCATATGCCGGGGTAACCGGCTCTTCCTCCGAATACACCACTTTCAGATGTTCCACATGCCGCTTTTTCAGCTCCCTGCGCATCACACGCGCGAGAGGGCACACTTTCGTCTCATAGATATCCGCCACCCGGAAAGCGGAGGCGTCCAGCTTATTGCCCGCCCCCATGCTGCTGATCACCGGCACGCCCGCATCTTTCGCCCGCATCACCAGCTCGATCTTCGCCGTAACGGTGTCCACTGCATCCACTACATAATCATATTCACTGAAAGGAAAACGATCCGCATTTTCCGGCAGGAAAAAGCAGGGATAAACGCGCACCACCGCATCTGGGTTGATGGAGAGAATCCGCTCCCGCATCACTTCGGTCTTCTCTCTTCCCACCGTCTCCCGTGTGGCAATGATCTGCCGGTTGATATTGGAGAGCGCTACCTTGTCCTTGTCAATCAGATCAAGTGCGCCCACGCCGCTGCGGGCCAGAGCCTCGCACACATAGCCGCCCACGCCGCCCACGCCAAACACCGCTACACGGGAATGGGAAAGCCTGTCCATCGCGGCCGCACCCAAAAGCATCTCTGTTCTGCAAAATTCTTCTCGCATGATTTTCCTCTTTTTCCTTTTCTCTCCCATATATTACAATGTCGCATCTAAATCTTAAAATGGCATACGCCAAACAGCAATCGCACATTCTGCAATCCTTCCAAATCTCTACTCCAATGTCAGACTTTTATTCTGTTTCAGATTTCGGTAAAGCGTCACATACATCGTCACAAAACATGCCACCCCGCCGATCGCATTGGAGACCGGCTCCGCCAGAAACACCCCGTCCACGCCAAACCCGAACTTGGGCAGGAGCACTGTCAGCGGCGCGACGATCACCGCTTTGCGAAGCAGCGAGAAAAAGATTGCGTGGCGCGAGTCCCCCAGCGCCGTGAAAGCGGACTGTCCCGTAAACTGAAACGCCATAAAGAAGAAGCCGAAAAAGTGTAGGCGCATGGCACCCACTCCCGCTTCGATCATGGCGGGATCCTCTGTAAATACTGATAACAGCAGATGCGGACTCAGGATCACCAAAAGCCATGCCAGGAGCGTATACAGGATTCCCAGAGCGGCAGTAAACCGAATCCCCTGCCGTACTCTTTCATACGCCTTCGCGCCGTAATTATATCCCAGTACAGGCTGCGCGCCGCTCGAGATCCCGCTGACGGGCAGGGCAAGAATCTCTCTGGTGGAATTGATCACCGTCATTACACCCACATAAAGATCGCCGCCATAAATTTTCAGCGTTGCGTTGCAAACCACCTGCACCAGACAGTTCGTCCCCTGCATGATAAAGCCGGACATACCAAGCGCCATGATCTCCTTTGCCAGTTTCCCTTCTACCCGCAGATCCTTCTTCTTCATGGGAAGCAGCGCTTTCTTCCCGGTCAGAAACCAGAGCACCCAGATACAGGAAACGGCCTGACTGATCACCGTGGCAAGCGCCGCACCGCCCACGCCCATGTGAAGCCAGAAGATAAAAATGGGATCCAGTATCAGATTCAGCGCTGCTCCTAACAAGGTGGTCATCATGCCCATGCGGGGAAAGCCCTGCGCATTGATAAACCCGTTTAACCCCGTAGCAAGCATGGTAAACGGTGTCCCCCACAGATAAATCTTCAGGTACGCATCAGCATACACATAGGAGGCATCGCTTGCGCCGAACAGATAGAGCACCGGCCTGCGAAACAGATAGCAGAGAAAAAACATCACCACTGATGTACCAAGCAGAAGGGAAAACGTATTACCGAGAATTTTCCCCGCCCGTTCTTCCTGTCCTGCCCCTCTGGCAATGGAAAAGAGCGGCGTGCCGCCTGTCCCGAACAAAAAGGTGAGCGCCGCAATCAGAGTCGTCAGCGGGAACGCCAGACCAATGCCGGTTAACGCCATGCTGTCGGCTCCCGGCAGATGCCCGATATAGATACGGTCTACCACATTATATAAAAGCTGTACAAGCTGTGCCAGAATCAAAGGAAGGGACTGTGCAACAATATTCTGCCAGACCTTACCCTGTGAAAAATCAGCGGACTGCATTGATATACTCCTTTTATGATCGCTCATTGCTGTGATACGCGGTCATCTTCATCGCCTAAAATTCTTTCCAAATATGTTTTACCCTGCCATCCATTTTATGATATAATCTACGCGATGGCAATAAGCAGTGCACATCCATTCAGATAACCCGGCGGGCAGAGACAGCCTGCAAAGCAGTAATTGCCAATGGTATGAACTGCGCGGGCGGGCACTGCAAATATATTATATTTAAGAAGGAGACACCACAATGCAGATCACAAATGACATTCGCTACATAGGCGTAAACGACCATGACATCGACCTCTTTGAGGGACAGTACACCGTAGAGAACGGGATGGCCTACAATTCCTATGTAATTCTGGATGAAAAAATCGCCGTGATGGATACGGTGGACACCAACTTTGAGGAGGAATGGCTGGAGAACCTGAAAGCTGTGCTGGACGGGCGCACCCCGGATTACCTGATCGTACAACACATGGAGCCTGACCACTCCGCCAGCATAGATATTTTTACAAAAAATTACCCGGAGGCGCTTATCGTGGCATCCGCCCCTGCTTTCACCATGATGAAACAGTTTTTCGGCACAGACTACGCAGACAGACGCCAGATCATCAAAGAGGGCGATTCCCTCTCCTTAGGGACACACACCCTGCAGTTCGTGGCTGCGCCGATGGTGCACTGGCCGGAAGTCATGGTCACCTATGACGCTCACGACAAGGTACTCTTCTCCGCAGACGGTTTCGGCAAGTTCGGCGCACTCGATGCGGACGAGGACTGGGCCTGCGAAGCGCGACGCTACTACTTCGGCATTGTGGGCAAATTCGGCATGCAGGTGCAGAATCTTTTGAAAAAGGCCGCAGCCCTTGACATTCAGATCATCTGTCCGCTGCACGGCCCTGTTTTAAAGGAGAATTTAGAATATTATGTAAACCTTTATCAGACATGGTCCTCCTACGGCGTAGAGTCTGAAGGCATTATGATCGCCTACACATCCGTCTACGGCCACACCCGTGCGGCTGCTGAACTGCTGGCAGAAAAGCTGACCGCCAAAGGCTGTCCGAAGGTTGTCGTGGCTGACCTTGCCAGGGAAGATATGGCGGAGTGTGTGGAAGACGCGTTCCGCTACGGCAAACTGGTGCTTGCCACCACCACCTACAACGCGGAAATGTTCCCCTTCATGCGGGAATTTATTGACGAACTGATCTCCCACAGCTACCAGAACCGCACCATCGCCCTGATGGAGAACGGCACCTGGGCGCCTATGGCGGCAAAGGCCATGCGGGCCAGACTGGAAGGCTGTAAGGATATCACCTTTGCGGAAAATGCGGTGCAGATCCGCTCCGCATTGAACGAGGAAAATATGGCACAGATCGAGGCGCTGGCGGAAGAGCTGATGTCGAAGTAACGGCAGACTCATGTCTGGGGAGGTGCTTTCGTTCTCCCCAGACATTTTCTATACGGTGCAGGGATTATTTTCTGATCGCCGCAACCGCTTCCTCATCTACAGTGAACTCCACCAATCCCATATAGCCCGGAGCCACTTCATACTCGTCAAAACATATCACAATCTGTCCATTTTGATTTACATAAAAATTTTGATCCGCTTTCACCGCCTCAAACTGATGGCCCATCTCTTCTTTGGAATCGACCCAGTAAACTTTCGACTCATCCGCCTGCATCTGTTCCCGCATCTGCTCCTTGATATTTTCACTGATGGGGGTGATATAGTCCGCTCCTTCCTTAAACAGATCCTTCAAAGTGGCAATTTCACCCGTCGTCTTGTCAATGTGATAATAATATTGGTACTGGAAGCCGCTTGCCTCAATCTCGGTCACATGGATCCGCAGTGTAAACCAGGTGTCCGTATCTGTCACTACTTCGTGACCCGCATAAATGCCGCTATGCCCTTCCCCCTGTTCCACCTGTTCCTCAAATCTGGCAATCAGGCGGTCTGTCATCTCCTCAATGCTCTCGTTGATGGTCTGAATGCTTCCCTCCATTTTGACATTTTCCAGTCTCACTTCCTCTATGTCCGCCGAGAAATTCTCGTCCTCATACTGATAATTCCGAATGGTCACCGCTCTGATCACATCTCCCAGAATTGGAATCTGCTCCATCGCATACGCTGCCTCGGCGGATGTATTGGGTACAATTACCAGCACTAACGCCGCCGCTGCCGCCGCCCAGCCGATTGTTTTCCCCATTCTTTTCCTGCTTTTTCCTCTCCCTTGTTCGGCAAGGATTCCCCCGCGTTTCAGACTGTCTATCAGACGTCCTCTCTCCTCCTCGGTCAACTGCTCCCTGTTTTTTAACAAACTCTCCGAATCCATGTCATTGCACATTTCATATATTCTGGACATTTCCTACACCTCACTTTCCGCAATGGACTTTTGCAGCTGCTTTCTGCCTCTGCTGATACGCCCGTAAATCGCCGCCTTACTCATACGCATCCGGCTTGCCACCTCATCCGTATCCAGTTCCTCCAGAAAGACCAGCCGGAAGATCTCGGCGTCCTCCTTCTTCAGACAGGAGAGAATCCGGCAGGCTTCCTCCTCGTATTCCCGGCGGAGAAACTCCCGCTGGGCCGCCTCGTCCTCCCAATCCGGCATCTGGTCCACCAGGTCTTCTTTTGACGCATGAATATATTTGCGCACATAGGTCAATGCCTTAAACCTGCACACCCCGGCAAGCCAGTTCTGAAATTCTGACCGTTTCGGGTCAAAACTGTCGATATGATCCCACACGACTAACAGGGTGTCGTTCATACAGTCATCCCACAGATGCGGAAGCGTCCCCATCTGCCGCTTTACAACCGTTTTCATAACCCAGCCGTAATGGTCTATGACATAATACAGCGCCTGTTCATTTCTCTTTTTTAACTGCCTGACAAAATTTTTTTCACTGATTTCCACATTACCCACCACCTTATCTGCTTTCTTACCTATAATTCGCATCAAAAATGATTTTTCTGACATAAAATAAAATTTTTTCAAAAAACTTTTAGACAGACAAAAACACCCGCTGACTGCAGCCACAGCCAACAGGTGTTTCTCCTTACGCCTCCACGCCCAGCTTCCGAAGCTCCCGGACAGCCTGCTCCTTACTCTGAAAATGAATCGTATGTATGCCGAATTTCTCCGCCCCTTCCAGATTGCGGGGCGTGTCATCCATGAACACACACTCCTCCGGCACCAGCTCATAGCGGTCTATGAGCAGCTGATAAATCTCCGGCATGGGCTTAATGACTTTCTCCTGATAAGAAAGGATGCCGCCGTCCATATAGGGGATAAAGTCAAGAGCCGCCGCACAGTCCCTGCCCGCGCACTCGGAAAAATTGGACAGGTAGAGACAACGGTATCCCTTCTCCTGCAATTTTTGTATCCAGGGAATCGCGTAATCGTTTCGGACCACCATAGATCCCTTATCCCGCAGAGTCTCCCGGATCTCCTTCTCGATGCCCGGGTCTCTTTCGATAAAGCCCTGCACGATCTCCTCATCGCTCATAACTCCCCTGTCATACTCATTCCACAGCGGATTCTTAACCGTGGCATTGGCCAGCCGCTCCAGAATCTCCTCACTGTACCCAAAACTGCGGTAATGCGCTTCCCACGTAAAATCCGCCAGCACATTTCCGATATCAAATATAATTGTTGTTATCATCTTCCCGCTTCCCATTCCCTGCAAAAACTTTACCACAAACCGCATCGTGTCTCTTTGCGGCTCTCAGTTAACATAACTCAAAACATCGCATATCACAAGTTAACATAATTCAGTCACGCTTCCTACATGGCACATGGTTTACATAACTTATATCAGCTTCTCGCCAGACCATCCACATGCAGCACCTCGCCGCTGATGTAGGAAGCTCTGTCCGATGCCAGGAACACAAAGGCATTCGCAATATCTTCCGGCTGTCCCATCCTTCTGAGCGGGATCTGTGCAATCATCGGATCAATCACTTCTTTGGGAACCTGACGCATCATGTCTGTGTAGGTGATGCCCGGCGCAACCGCGTTCACCCGGACTCCCTTCGGCCCGAGCTCTCTCGCCAGAGACAGGGTAAAGCCGTTCACCGCAAACTTGGAGGTGGGATAAGCAATTCCCGCAGGCTGCCCATACTGGCTCACCATGGAGGAAGTGTTCAGAATCACGCCGCTTCCCGCCGCAATCATGTGCTCACTGGCTGCCTTGGAACAGTTGTATACACCCTTGATATTCAGGTCCATCACCCTCTCAAAGGTTTCCGCCGTATACTCCGTAAAAGGCGTGCTCTCGGAAACACCCGCATTGTTCACCAGAATGTCTATCCTCCCATACTTTTCAGCCACACCGTCAAAAGCTGCCTTCACAGCTTCACAATCAGACAGATTCGGGAAGATGCCCTCCACCGCCGCGTCCGGGTAAGCCTCTTTCAACTTTGCCACCGCCTTGTCGGCCGTCTCCTGGCGGCTGGCACACAGCACCACCTTCGCGCCCTCCTGCAAAAAAGCCTCCACCGTGGCATAGCCGATTCCTCTGCTGCCGCCCGTCACAATCGCAACCTTGTTCTCAAGTAACATAAATTTCCCTCCTTTTCTCGTGTTATATTGGACATGATCTGATAACGTCTCTGCAGACAGGGCAGCGGAAATACATCCCCGCTGCCCCTTATCCTCCGTATTGCAGTCCTACTTGTTCAGCGGACTTTCCCTGTAAATAATATCTTCCCTGCCCGGGCCGTTAGACACCATAGTAATAGGGTACCCAATCTGCTCCTCAATAAACTCTATATAGTTACGGCAGTTTTCCGGCAGCTCTTCGTATTTCTTAATGCCCCGGATCTCACATTTCCAGCCAGGCAGATTTTTTAATACCGGTTTCGCCTTCTGCAGCTTACATGTCACCGGGAAATCCGTGGTCACCTGGCCGTCCACCTCATAGCCGACACAGACGGGAATTTCATCCAGATACCCAAGCACATCGAGCACCGTAAATGCCACATCTGTGGTTCCCTGCAGACGGCAGCCATACTTGGACGCCACACAGTCAAACCAGCCCATTCTTCTCGGGCGGCCCGTCGTAGCCCCGAACTCTCCGCCGTCACCGCCGCGTCTTCTAAGCTCATCCGCCTCATCACCGAAAATCTCCGACACGAACGCTCCCGCTCCCACCGCAGAGGAATACGCTTTGCACACCGTTATAATCTGCCTGATCTCATAGGGCGGAATGCCTGCGCCGATGGCACCGTAAGCCGCCAGCGTGGAGGATGACGTCACCATCGGATAAATACCGTGATCAGGATCTTTGAGCGTACCAAGCTGTCCCTCCAGAAGAACGGTCTTTCCGTCCTTAATCGCCTGCTCCAGATAGGAAGATACATCACACACATAAGGCTCAATCATCTCCCGGTACTGCTGCATTGTGGCAAACAGCTCCTTTGCATCCAGGGCCGGCTTATGATAGAGATGCTCCAGAAGCACATTCTTCGTCTCACATACCCGCTCCAGCTTTTCCTTCAAGACATCCTCGTCAAAAAGCTCGCTGACCTGCAAACCAATCTTTGCATATTTATCAGAGTAAAAAGGCGCGATCCCTGACTTGGTAGAGCCGAAGGACTTTCCGCCCAGCCTTTCTTCCTCATACTGGTCAAATAAAATATGGTAGGGCATCACAATCTGGCAGCGGTCAGACACGAGAATCTTCGGCTTTGGCACATCTCTGTCTGTGATCGACTTGATCTCCTCCACCAGAATCGGAATGTTGAGCGCTACGCCGTTGCCGATAATGCTGGTAGTATGCCCGTAAAACACACCTGACGGCAGGGTATGCAGCGCAAACTTGCCGTAATTATTCACGATTGTGTGGCCCGCATTCGCGCCGCCCTGAAAACGTACCACAATATCCGCTTTCTCTGCCAGTGTATCCGTGATCTTACCTTTGCCCTCATCGCCCCAGTTGGCGCCCACTACAGCTTTTACCATAATTACCTCCATGCCGGAGCGTTTTATTGCGGAGGCTGCGAGCCAAATCTCCAATTTGGCTCTGCAATTCCAGGTTTGTGGCTCCGACACAAACTCGCGATAGAAAAATCAGCGCATCAGCGTGATTTTTCTATCTTACCTCCTTGTTGAACCCATGCAAAGAGCCGGTTGTAAAAACCGGCTCCCGTTTCTTACTTTATAAGTATAAAGCAAAACAACTCCTAAATCAATGCTTTCGCAAATTTATGTAAAACTATTTATCCGCATGCGCTTTTTTCCATGCCTTGATCTCGGCGAGACGCTTTTTCAAGACCTCCTCCTCACCCATGCCTGCAGGTCGGTAATATTCCCGCCCTAAGAGGGCATCCGGCAGACACTGCATGTTGGTCAGCTTCTCCTCCGTATCGTGGGCGTACTGGTAACCCCTTCCATATTCCAGGTCACGCATAAGCCCCGTTACCCCATTTCGGATCACAAGGGGCACCGGCTCCGCCAGATCCTTGACGGCATCCTCCTTCGCCTCGTTGTAGGACACCTCCATGGCGTTCGACTTAGGCGCAAGGGCCACATAGACCACCGCCTGGGTCAGATGCACATTGCACTCCGGCATACCGAGAAAATGACAGGCCTGATAAGCCGCCACCGCAATCTGTAACGCCCGCGGATCGGCCAGTCCCACATCCTCACTGGCAAAACGCACCACACGCCTTGCCACATAGAGCGGATCTTCCCCGGCCTCCAGCATCCGGGCCAGCCAGTATACCGCCGCATCGGGATCGGAATTTCTCATGGACTTATGTAAGGCGGAGATGAGGTTGTAGTGCTCCTCCCCCTTTTTGTCATACAGAAGGGACTTGCGCATGGTGCACTGTTCCAACGTTTCCTTCGTCACCGTGACCGCGCCCTCCGCGTCCATCTCCCCGTTTAATACCACCATTTCCAGGGTAGAGAGCGCATTTCTGGCATCACCGTTTGCAAAGACAGCGATCATCTCCAGTGTCTCATCATCGATATGCACCATCTGGTTCCCAAAGCCTCTGGCATCTGTCAGCGCGTGTGACAAGAGCTTTTTGATCTCCTGTGTGGTAAGCGCCTGCAGCACAAACACCTTACAGCGGGACAAAAGAGCGCTGTTGATCTCAAAGGACGGATTTTCTGTCGTTGCACCGATCAGAACAATGCTCCCCTTCTCCACGAAAGGCAGAAAAGCATCCTGCTGCGCCTTGTTGAACCGATGGATCTCGTCCACAAACAAAATCGTCCTAACGCCGTACTGGCGGTTCTTTTCCGCCTGCTCCATAACGGTTCTGATCTCCTTAATACCGCTGGTCACCGCCGAAAAGTCGATAAAGGACGACTTGGTCTTATTGGCAATGATCCTTGCAAGGGTAGTCTTTCCCACGCCGGGCGGTCCCCAGAAAATCATGGAGGAAATCTGATCCTGCTCAATCAGTTTTCGCAGCACCTTGCCTCTTCCGAGAAGATGTCCCTGTCCTACATATTCTTCCAGACTGCCGGGCCTCAGCTTCGCCGCCAGCGGCTGCGGCATTTCCCTGTCAAATAAAGATATCTGATCCACGTTCTCTATCTCTTATTCCACTTATTATTGTTAGTATCCTTGTCCTGCTCCTGCACTTCCGTCTTTTCCGTCCCGGATTTATGAGCAGATGGCTCCGACAAAGTGGAAATGGCTTCCGTGTTCATAATACACTGTCCCTGGAATACCGCATTTTCATCCACAACCAGACTCTTGGTTTTGATATTACCGATCACTCTGCCTGTGGAAGCCACCTCGGTTCTGCCGCCGCTGGTCAGATCTCCTTCCAGAGAACCGCCGATGATAATGCTGCTGCCCTTCACGTTTCCTTTCACCTTACCGCTGGAGCTGATAATAAGCGCGCCCTCCGTCTCCACATCCCCGGTTACGCTTCCCTCCACGCGAACGGCCTCCTTTGCGCGGATGTTGCCATCCACTACCATATCAGCGCCTATGATACTGCTGATTTTCGCGTTAATCTGTTCTACCGACTTTTTTCCCAACATAGCTTCCTCCCTAACCTTTAATCTCAATCATCTCCAGCGGATCAACATAGCTGTCATCCTTGCGGATGCTGTAACCAGTCTCCGTGTTATCCTCGCCAACGAGAAAAAGCGCCACACCTTTCACAACCTGACTTCCCTCCTCCACGATGGGACTGCCCAGATTCCGATAGGTGGTGACATACCCGTTTCCATGATCGATGATCACGTAACTGACCTCACCTTCCGCCTCGCGCACTTCCTTGACTGTGCCCGGCGCGGTGGCTACCACTTTCGTTCCTTGCGCTGCCACGAAGATGAGTTCCTTCCACTCCTCTTTCGGCTCAACCTTCAGCGTATTTTCTTCCTCTTCGTCCTCGTCGTCTTCATCGTCGTCGTTCTGCGCGTCTTCCGATGCCGTATCTTCTTCCTTAATCTGTGCCGCGCCGCTCATGGGAAACCCCTTGGGAATATAGTTTTCCTCATGGGCTGCCACCAGCTCATGCTCCTGCTCCTCCTTGCGGCTTAACGTCTCCTCCAGCGAGGCTACTTTCCCTGCAAGGCTTTCCTTTTCAGCCGCCAGCGTTTCCTTTTCCTCTTTCATCTGAACAAGCTGCTCGAGCTGTCTGGCATTCCGCTCTATGTAGCCCCCCATGGTGATCGTCGTGTAAACCGCATAGCAGATTACCGCCACAAACACCACAAAAGAGACCACCGCAAGCGCGCCCGTCTTAATGTGCATTCTCCGATAGTTGGCCGCAGGAGAATCGGAAGTTAATATTATCGTATAAGTGATCTTTCTCTTGCGCAAATCTGTGCTCATAAATAAGGTCACCTCCACTCATCCTTTTCATAATAACACAAACTGCGCAAGAAAAACATAGTAAATTTTGAAACAAATATTACAAATTTTTAAACAAATGTTACAAAAGTGTAGGAAAAGCAGGCGTTACATGCGCCTGACCGAAAGCGCTCTCGTCGCATTGAGCACCGCCAGAATCATCACGCCCACATCCGCAAAAATCGCCCACCACATGCCGACTATGCCCACCGCGCCCAGGGCCAGACAGATCAGCTTCACTGCCAGCGCAAAGACAATATTTTCATGGACGATCCGCAAGGTTTTTCTGGAAATCTGCATGGCCAGGGCTATTTTCGCCGGATCATCGTCCATCAGCACAATATCCGCCGCCTCAATCGCCGCATCGGAGCCAAGGGCCCCCATAGCGATCCCTATATCCGCCCGGGAAAGCACCGGCGCATCGTTGATCCCGTCCCCCACAAAGGCCAGTTTTTCCTTCTTTCCCTTCGCCGCAAGAAGCTTTTCCACCTCGCCCACTTTGTCTGCCGGCAGAAGTTCACTTCTCACCTCGTCCACACCAAGCTCCGCAGCCACTGCTTGCGCCACGGACTTCGCATCTCCAGTTAACATAACTATACTGCGCACCCCGGACTTCCTGAGCGCCGCAACCGCCTCCCCTGCGCCCGGCTTCACCACGTCAGAAATCAGAATACACCCAGCATAAACGCCGTCCACCGCCACATACACCTGCGTCCCGGTCCCGGAAACCTCCTCCGGCGTAATCTGCAGCCGCTCCATCAGCCTGCGGTTTCCCGCTGCCACACGCTGTCCGTCCACACAGGCGCAGACACCGTGCCCGCTGATTTCCTCCACATCCTTCACACGGCCCCTGTCGATCTCCTTCCCGTAGGCATCCCGCAGACTTCTGCTGATCGGATGGCTGGAAAAACTCTCAGCGCAGGCCGCGTAAGCAACCAGCTCCTCTTCGGAAAAACCCGCCGCCACTTTCGCTTCCGTCACCTCAAACACGCCCTTTGTAAGCGTCCCCGTCTTGTCGCAGACCACATACTTCGTCTCGGAGAGAGCTTCCAGATAGTTGGACCCCTTCACCAAAATCCCTCTGGCGGAAGCCCCGCCGATCCCGCCGAAGAAACTTAGGGGAATGGAAATCACCAGCGCACAGGGGCAGCTTATGACTAATGTAGTCAACGCTCTTGTCACCCACATGCTCCACTGTGCCTCATATCCCATAATCAGACTGCCTATCGGCGGCAGCAAAGCGATCGCCAGTGCGCCGCAGCACACCGCCGGCGTATAATATCTGGCAAAACGGGTGATGAAATTCTCGGAGCGGGATTTTTTCATGCTGGAGTTTTCCACCAGCTCCAAAATTTTGGAAACCGTCGATTCCCCAAATTCCTTTGTTGTACGCAGCTTTAAAAGGCCCGACATATTGACGCTGCCGCTGATGACCTGATCGCCCGCGCCAACCTGCCTCGGCAGACTCTCCCCGGTCAGTGCGCTCGTATTCAGGGAGGCTTCCCCTTCTTCCACAATACCGTCGATGGGCACTTTTTCACCGGGCATGACCGTGATGAGCGTGCCGATCTCCACCTCGTCCGGGTCTACCTGTTCGATCCGTCCCTCCACCTCTATGTTGGCATAATCCGGGCGGATATCCATCAGCTTCGCAATGTTTCCCCTGCTCTTTCCCACCGCATAACTCTGGAAAAGCTCCCCGATCTGGTAAAAGAGCATAACGGCCACGCCTTCCGTATACTCTCCCAGAATAATGGCTCCCAGCGTGGCCGCCGCCATCAGGAAATTTTCATCGAACACTTCCCCGTGGATCACGCCGAGAAACGCTTTGCGCAGAATGTCATAACCGATCACCAGATAGGGAACCATAAAAAGCGCAAACCGCAGCCACGGATTCTGTATCGGTACGAACAGCAGGCCCAGCACAAGGACTGCCGCAATCAAAATTCTGATAAAGACCTTTTTCTGTTTTCTAGTCATCTGTCCTACCCCCATTGTGTTCATCTTTGATTTATCTTTATATGAACATTCAAACATATATTCATTTGTTTGTCAATATAATTTTCCGCTTCTTTCTGATTTTTTACGCGATAAGCAGACTCATAAGCCTTCCGATGTCTGCTTCCATGCAGGCATGGCGCAGATTTCGGCCAGTTTCTGACTCTGCCTTTACGAATAAGCAGACTCAAAATGCTTCGCATTTCGAGTTCGCGTTGCTCGTCATAAGCCTTCCGACGTCTGCTTCCATGCAAGCATGGCGCAGCCCTCGGCCGGCTTCTGACTCTGCTTATTCGCGCAAAAAAAGGACAACCTCAGCCGCCAAGTGTTCTCCGGGATATTTTGTGTGTGAACCGAGACACTGGCGATACGTCGCCGCACTCCTCCCAGAACTGATGTTGTCCTTGTAAAATTATATGCCATTTTTTTCGTTTGCACAAGTTTTCTAATTCCTGGCACCAAATAGGTTATAAAATTCAAGAGTTGTATTTTTCACATTCTAACTCCATTCTCTTAAAATCCAGGCATTGTCTTCTGGCTGAAAAATTTTCTCCTGTAATATATTTTTGATAAAGAACATTTGCCGTATTAGTTAAATCATTTATATGTTCGTTGCACCATTGTAATTCTTTGATAAGAAGTTCCTTCTTCTTTCTTGTATCCATATTATCATGTTTGCGAATCTGAGTATCAATTCGTTGTATTTGTGCATTTTCAACAGGTATCATAAGATTAAAATTTAAAACGCCTATCAAAGTTCCATTATGTACCATTTTTTTAAAATCTATCTTATCACGCATTTTTTCATGCTTTTTCTTAGGTTTTGACATTGGTACACAATATTTGTGCTCATTACAAATAACAATTATTCCAAGAAAAGGACGTTCATCTTTCCCTATCTGCGGCGATACAGAAAAGATTCTATCGTCAATATTATGCAAATTTCTGATGTATTTCATGTCTACCCGATAAACTTCTAATGGTAACTGTATCATAAAATTCTCCTGTAAAATATTTCAAGGACTATGTTGCCATAGTCCTTGAATGTAGTGTCACCGCAGCGACGCTATCGCTTTTTGAACGTCCACTTATTGGCAGGACTCTCCTTTAATAGTATTCTACCAAATACAAATTTTTTGTCAATGGCTTTTCAAAATCTATTCAATATTTAGTTTATCTTCAGCGCTGTACTTCCCCCGGATTCACATGCACCATAATATGCTTCACCTTGGGGAAATTTTTCTCAATGGAATCATGCACCTGCTCCGCCGTCTCATGGGCCTTTCGCAGCGTCTCCCCGCCATCCGCACAGATCTCGATATCCACATAGATTTTGTTGCCAAAAACCCTTGTATGCAGAAGGTCTACACCGAGCACGCCTTCCTGCGCTGCCGCACATTCCCGCAGAGCGGTTTCCGTCTCTTCATCGCACGCCTTGTCTACCATCTTATCCACCGCATCCCTAAAAATCTCGTAAGATGCCTTGCCGATAAAGAAGCAGATCGCCAGGCTGGCAATCGGATCCAGAATCGGGAACCCCATTCTCGCCCCGGCGATACCGATGAGTGCGCCAACGGACGAGAGCGCGTCAGAACGGTGGTGCCATGCGTCCGCCATCAGCGCGCCGGAATCGATCCGCCTGGCATGCACTTTCGTGTACTGGTACATCGCCTCCTTCACGACAATGGACACAACAGCCGCCACCAGCGCGAGCACACCGGGTGCCTCCAGAGACGCAATACCGCCGCCTGCCATCTTTTTGACCGCAGAATACCCGATTCCAAGCCCCGTTGCCGCCAGAATGGTGGCCAGTACAATGGCTGCCACGCACTCCAGCCGTTCATGTCCGTAAGGATGGTTTCTGTCCGAATCCTTTCTTGAAATGCGGATGCCGATGATAACCACCACAGTGCTGAACACATCCGAAGCCGAGTGAACCGCATCGGAGATCATCGCCCCCGAATGGGCAAGCGCACCCGCCAGCAGCTTAAAAACCGTCAGAACAGCGTTTGCGATAATGCTTACTGTGGACACGCGCATCGCGACCCGCTCAAATTCCTCTTCCTTTTCCTTTTTCAATCGCCACACCTTACTTTCTGAAAATATGTTTCCTTCTAATCTAACACATCCTCTTATTTCACGCAAGTTCTGTTTATTGTTTTTTCACAAATTAAATATCGGCAGTTCGTCTAGGCTAACCCTCCCCTCTCTGCCGCCAATATAGGGGCAGGCCTGACGCTGCGCTTTCAGGAACCGAATTAAAAAATATAAAATTATACTGCTTTAGAAACGGAAACGGGAGAATGCCGTTTTCAGACATTCTCCCGCATGAGAACGATCTATACTGTAATTTCCGCCGTCACTCCCAGAAGCTCTTTATTCTCCGCAAGGATCGGCGCAATCACCTCTTTTAAGAACTTTTCCACCTGCAGGGGTGCACGGCCCACATAATTAGAAGGCTCCATCGTCTTTTGCAGATCCTCCAGGCTCATGTTAAAAGCAGGGTCGGCTGCGATCAGCTCCAGGAGATTGTTCTCCTTCCCTTCCTTCTTCACATTGGCTCCGGCGATCATGGAGAGCTCTCTGATCTTCTCGTGCAGTTCCTGTCTGTCGCCCCCGGCTTTGACAGCGTCCATCATAATATTCTCTGTCGCCATGAAGGGCAGTTCGCTCATCAAGCGCTTTGTAATCACCTTATCGTACACCACCAGACCATCCACCACGTTCAGGCACAGATCCAGAATGCCGTCCACCGCCAGAAATGCCTCGGGGACAGACAGCCGCTTATTCGCCGAATCGTCCAGTGTCCGCTCAAACCACTGGACCGCCGAGGTGATCGCCGGATTCAAGGCGTCCACCATCACAAACCGGGCGAGGGATGCGATGCGCTCGCTGCGCATGGGATTTCTCTTGTAAGCCATTGCCGAGGAGCCGATCTGGCTCTTCTCGAAAGGCTCCTCCACTTCCTTCAAGTGCTGAAGCAGACGGATGTCATTTGACATCTTGTGGGCGGAAGCCGCGATGCCCGCCAGGACGTTACATACTCTGGTATCCACTTTGCGGGAGTAGGTCTGCCCGGACACGGGATAGCATTTTTCAAATCCCATCTTCTGTGCAATCATGGGATCGATTTTATCAATGGTCTCCTGATCACCCTCAAAAAGCTCCTGGAAGGACGCCTGTGTGCCCGTGGTGCCCTTTGAGCCCAAAAGTTTAAGACTCTCCAGCACATAATCCAGATCCTCCAGATCGAGGCAGAACTCCTGCGCCCAGAGGGTCGCCCGTTTTCCCACCGTGGTGGGCTGCGCCGGCTGGAAATGGGTAAACGCCAGGGTCGGAAGCGCCTTATACTCTTCCGCAAATTTGGCAAGCTCCGCGATCACGTTCACCAGCTTTTTCTTCACCAGACGAAGCGCCTCGCGCATCACGATCATATCCGTATTGTCCCCCACATAGCAGGAGGTTGCTCCGAGATGGATGATGCCCGCCGCCTTGGGACACTGTTGTCCGTAAGCGTAGACATGGCTCATCACATCGTGGCGCACTTCCTTCTCTCTTGCCTTCGCCACGTCATAATTGATATCCTCCGCGTGGCTTTTAAGCTCGTCGATCTGTTCTTTCGTGATGACGGGCCTGCCGTTCTGGGAAAGCCCCAGCTCCATCTCCGTCTCCGCCAGCGCGATCCAAAGCCGCCGCCAGGTTCTGAATTTCATATCGGGAGAAAAAATATACTGCATTTCCTTACTTGCATACCGCTCCGACAGCGGGCTCACATACCTGTCTGTACTCATCCTTCTCTTCCTCCTTAATCGTCTGCCATTGCTCAAATACTTGCAAAGCGCCTCTTAGATGCGCAGGACTCCCAACTGCCTGCTTGTGTCTAGGAGCTGAACTTCTGCTCGTACTCTTCCACCGTCTTCATAATCTCTTTCGCATATTTCGGATACCGCTCCACCAGAGCCTTGATATCCCTCTGGGAGGTACCTGCCACCACATCCCTGTTATAATCCATACGCCGCCTTAAGGACTGTCTGCGGATAATCAGGTTGTGACGAATCTCCACCATCTCCTTGGAGTCCAGAATGGCCTCTGTCTGGTGCAGCCAGATGGCCGGATCCTTTATCTGATAACATTTCAAGGTCTGCAGAAGCTCCTGCTCGCTGTAATCCAGATCCAGCTCGGCCCTGCGGAACTTCTCCCGCTCCTCCTTCTCGACCTTGTAGTTCTCCCACGTTTCCGTCAGCTCCTTGGCGCTGTTCACGCCGTACTTCATATATAAATACTCGAGCAGATTGGTATTATTCACATAGCGGATTTTCACCTTGTTCTGCAGCAGGATGATTTTGTTAATCCCGGTCTCGACTCTTCTGAGTTCCTTTCTGGCATCCATATGCTTCACATAGATGAGCGTAATCGCCACCGCCGCCACACCGATCGTGAGCAGATACCCGAGCTTCGTGTCCATTTCCAGAAAGAACTGCAAAAACAGAAGCAGCAGCGCACACAGGCCCAGAGCGGTCACACAGATGATGGCCATGCCTTTTGTGTCGGAAATCAGCCGCATGACCTCGTTCTTGCGGTAGAGGTAAGCGTGTTTCTCCCCTTCCAGACGGCTTAAGTCCTTGCGGATCAGATCCTGATAGCTCTCCGCCTCGGTGATTTTTGTGAAAGCCTCCTCCATCTGATCTTCCATGCGCTCCACCATGCGGTACTTCTCGTCCGTGATCCGATGAGGCCGTCCAATAAAGTCCGTCTTTCTATCCTGCAGAAGGGACACCCGCTTCGCGCACTCTTTGAGCTGTTCGCTCTCCTCCGGCGGAAGGGCCTCTATTTCCTCCATATCTTTTAAGTAGGAGGTGACCATGTTGTACTCGAAGTTCAGATTTTCCAGCTCTTTGGTGGCATCCGCCATCTTCTCCAGACAGTTCTTTACATAGTCATTTCTCTGTTCCCTATTGTCAAAGTCTATTTCCCGCGAGGACTCCTCCTCTTCCCACTCTTCCTCATCGTACTCGTCGTAGTCCCTGCGGAATCTGTCAAGCAGTCTTTTAATAAAGCCCATTTTTCTCCTCCACGTCCTCTATCTCATGCTCCGGCGGTACCTCTCCTTCAGCCCCGCCGTCAGTTTCCCGAGCTCCTCATAATAAGGTGTAGAGCTGCCGAGCGCGCCTGCGCCCTCCTCCTTCATTACCTGATAGGTGACAAGCATCCTGTTTTCATCCGTTCCCTCAAAGGAACCTTCCGCCCGCTTCACCATCCGCTCCACCTCCAAAGACAGGTCATGGAACTCGGGATGTGCCGCAATATAATCAATATATGCGTTCTCCTGCTGCCCCATACGCAGCGCCGCCAGATACATCTTAAGCCCTTCCCGCTTTCCGTCCGTCATATAAGACTTCATAAACCAGTCGGCCGCCTGCGTGTAGAAAAACATGCCTGCGCAGGCAGTTCCCATATTGTGATAGAGTCTCGCCAGAAGGAGTTTTTCATTCGGCGGCACTTCTCCGGCCAGACACTGGTACTGCTGCAAAGCGGCCAGATACCGCTTTTCTCCCAGCAGGTAATCTGCTTTCGCCTTCTGCCTCTCATAGGGGCTTAATCCGTCGTTGCCCCTCACGATCTGCACCGTCCTCTCGATCACATCCGCGGGATACAGATTCACATACTCCAAAACCGCACCCACAAAGGCTGCCGTGGAGCCCCGTCTGTTCAACAGCGCATCCAGCGTATGCGCCAGATCGCTCAGACTGCATTCCTCCTCCAGCCATCGGATCATGCCCTTTTGCACAATCTCCGCATCCAGAAGCTCCGCCCTGTCCACGAAAAGAAAGCACAACTCTTCCACTGAATATAGGTTTACATAAAACCTTTCCATATAATAGGGGTTCTCAGCCCGCCTGCCTGTCCCCAGGATCATCTGACTGCTCATTTTCTCTTTCGTCCCTCATCATCTATGAAATCTGAAACGATTCCTCCCACTTCTGTCCCCCGGCCGGGAAAAACTCACCAAACCCCAGATCCGTCACTGTGACCTGCACCGTATCGGCAGAAGCCATCGCCGCATCCAGCATATATCTCGTAAAAGGCGCACCCGTCTCTCTCGCCCCCGACAGGGGAATCGTCCGCGTCTGCGCATTTTTCCCGTTGAGCGGCGTGACCACGAAGGAGACTTCCTTCTCCCTTCCAAGAAGAATCTCGCAGGACTTGTGCAGCTCATACCAGTTCTCCCCGGCGTCCAGCAGCGCATAGTAGGATTCTTTTCCCTGCCGCAGTACCCGCATGCCGATATTGGCCTTCAGCTTATCCTCCCCGAGAAAAATATGGGTCTTTCCCGCCTCGCAGGGATCAAATTTCTCCATCAGACTGTAGACCGCTCCCCTGCTGTACAGATTATTTCCCTGGAATACGCGCCTGTTCCGGCAGAGAAACTGCAGTGATTTTTTATGCCACTCTTCCCTAAAGCCATCCCCCAGAAGATAGGCCGAGGAGACGATTCTCCCCTCGCATAGTTTCTCCAGAATCCCCAGAAACCGCTCATCCGCCAGCCGGAATGCATCCTCCTTGACGGCATCCGCCTCATTTTCCTCTGGAACCACAAGCGTCTCGTAAACCGCCTCCTCAATGAGTGCAACTATGGGCGTGGTTCTCTTGTTGCACTCCATGCGGTAAGTTTTCAGACATTTCCCGTCATGCTCGCAGACTGCTGTCTGATACGCCCACAGCTCCGAAGGCTGGTACAGCATGAAAGAATAAAGGCTCTCCGTATGGCTCTGGAAATAAATGTGCTCCGTCTTTACCTGCAGATTGGCCGCAACCTGCAAAAGGATCTCCACCATACGGTCATCCATCTTGTCCACCGTAAACAGGATAGCTCCAATATGCTCCACCGGGACAATGAAACTCATCAGTCCCAGACTTTTTCTGATAAACAAGGTCAGAAGCGCCACCGGGTCATAGGTCTCCCCATCCAGTTCAAGCTCCGTTCCCTTTCTGGCAAGGCTCAGAAGATCCTCCACCGGACACATCTCTTCCTCCCCGGCACTCTTGACCGCCTCCTTGCCGTAAACCCACTGGTTCGTCCCTTTTCGTTTACATAACATAAAAGGAATGTTGTACTGCTTCGTTCCCACCACGGGCGCAACCGTCTCCACGTCCCCCTCACCAAAAAGGCAATAGCTGATCTGGGCATACCTCTCCCCCAGATCATACCCGACAAATACGTCTCCCTTATGCGGTTTGCCGTCCTCCTTTGTTCCAAGAAACATGTCCAAACTCCTCTTCGTACGGGAGAATGCCTGTTCTATGGCATTCTCCCGCGCAAGATTTAGTACTTCCTGGTGTCCCGTCCAATGGCGGGACATCTTTGGAAGTACTTCTTGCGCTGTTAACGTACGGTAAAGATCTGCTCCACCATATGATCCTGCCTGAAATACGCAGACAGCAGATCGTTCACCGTATCATAATCATGCAAAGTCTTTCCAATCATCATATCATTTAATATGTTGAATCTGCCTTCAGTGACATCCTCACCGGCTTCACCCTTCTGGATCACATCGCTCACCACAAGCTGCTCTCCAGCCTCCGTTTCCTCCGTGATATAATACCGAAGCTGCTCCCCGAAAAACAGAATAAAGTCGCTCACGCAGATGCCGCCGAACATATCCCGCATCTCCTCGTGGGTATACTCCTGCCCGTCCGCTCCTTCCTCCTGGATCTGATAATGAATCATCACCCGCCTGCCGGAGGATGACCTGTACTCCACCATCGTCTTATCCAGATAGGCGTTAAGCTGCGGCACACAGCCAAAATACTTCCGATAAAAAGGCATCACAATTCCCTGTGCCAGGAGCGACTCCAGGAAAATACCACAAAGCTTCTGCACACCCTCGTCCCTCTCCCGGTCCGCATAATAGCGGAGCCAGGCAATCCGGCAGACAAACGGAAATGGCGCCTCCTCCTGATATAACTGCCGCACGCTGTCAAACACATAGGCGTCCGTGTCCTCATCCTTCACCACATAATCATAACAGCAGGCCGCCGCAAACGCCGCCCTGATCCGCTCGCTTCCACCGCTCTTCGCGTAGGATCGGAAAATATCCAGCCACTCCTCCACCCGGACGCCCGTATACAGCATCTGCGCAAGCATCCGCTCACACAATCTGTAGGTATCCACGCCGAAGGCTTCCGCCAGTTTCCATAGATCACGCATCTGTCCGATGCTCCCGGAGAACCAGCGCACCAGATAATTGAGCACATTGTCATCGTATTTGCCTTTGCGCACCACATAGAGAAGCATCCCCGTGACAAAAGGATCGTCCTCCGTCTCCGTCAGATCCAACAGCCTGCTGCCAAGCTTTAACAGCGTCTTCGCATCCATATCGTAAGGACCGAAACGTCTGACCCACTCGTACGCCTCCTCATACATGCCACGGCCTACGAGAAAACGAACGATCTTTCCCCTGTCCCGGCGGCTCACATCCCCCGGTCCCAGCGTGAGCAGGTACTCATCCAGCTCCCGCATTCTGTCCTTTTCATGGTAAAAGTCTACCACCATAGGATAGATTTTCTTCTTTTCTTCTTCCTCGATCCGCTCCGATGCGGTCAGCAGCGCAAAAAGATCCGCGTTGTCCTCCTGCACCGCGAACGTATGCTGACGGGCATAGCAGGCATAAACCGCATAGCCCAGATGATTTCTCACAAAAGGCGCAATCATCTGCGCGAGCCTGGACGGATGCATCAACGCCTCCACGGTATATTCCAGACCCACCGTAAAGAGATTCCCCCCGCCGTCTCCCAGGAGCACCCGGCAGTCATTGTCATAAACCGGCACAAAAGCCCTGCCGTCCGTCATGGGAAAACGTTTGATGTCTGTCCGGCAGGCATAGGCCAGCGCCACTTCCCTGGCATTCTCCGCGTCCGTCCTGACCTCCCGCATAAAGAGCAGGGATACCAGGGAACGGGCCGTCTGCTCATCAATCATGGACGGCGTCAGCAGATTCTCGTAGAGATACGTCAGATCCCTGTTGATCCTCCCTCTGCCGATCTGTTCCAGCACAAAACGCTCCATCGCCGCCATATAGTTTACATAAATATCCGCCAGCTCCTCCCGGCGCCTGTGCACATAGGCGTAGAGATACGCTGTGACCTCATAGTGCAGATCGCTTCTGTAGGCAAAATACAACAGCACCATTTTGGGCAGTTCCCCGTCAAAATTCCGGGGAAGCGACATCATATAATATTCATAAAGTCTGGTGATGCGCAGATTCTCCTCCACACCCGCGCGGTACCACGGAAAATAATCCTCCCCGCTTCGGTTTCCCTTGATCAGCAGGGTGCAGATCTCGTGCAGAACCTCCTTGTGGGGAATCAGTTCATAACAGCCTTTCAGAATGCCAAACAGCCTTTTGGAATACCCCCGCTTCTGCCCTGCCAGATACACCACCTGCAGCAGGATCTCCTCCTGCATCACCCCATTCTTGACCGCATAAGTCAAAACTTCTTCCTCAAAAAGATCCAGTTTTCGAAGCATGGCTGGATTCATGCAGAGAATGTTCCACGCCTCAATATAGATCATCGGGGAAGTGCAGTGATGGATAAACAGCTCCTCCAAAAGCAGCCATCTGCGGGAAACGCTCTCCACATACTCCTCCGACAGATACAAAAGCAGCCATGCAATCCGCCAGTCTCCTCTTCTCCCTCTGTAAATCTGGGAAACTGCCTCTGCCACCTCATCCACATAGGAATCCTCCTCGCTGATGAGCGTAGTCAGATAGAGGTAGTAACACCAAAGCGCCGGATTTTCTTCCCGCTCCGCACTCACCCGCTCCCGCAGTTTCTCAATCTGCCATTTCGCCTCATTGCCCCGCTCCTGGGACAGAAGCATCTGCCCCCGGAACAGCTTCACTGCCACATCCTTATCGTCAAGCTGTTCCATGCGTGTCAGAAGCTTGTCCGTCTCCGCAAGCCATGTGGCTGTCCCAATCTTCTTTAAACGGTGCGCCTGATAGTATGCCATCAGCTGCACCGTAAGCTGCTTCTTTTCCCGCTTTGCTCCAAGCCTCCTGATCCCCGGCACACGCCGCACTACGGTAACGGGGATCCGCATCGTCCCATTCTCCCGCACGAGCACAATCGCGCCCAAGTTTATGCCATCATGCAGCTTTTCCAAATCTATCTGATAATGGAGCCGGAAAATATGATCGGAAAAGGATTCCTCCCCCGCCGACTCCTCCTGCAGCTTTAAAAAATCCCCTTCCGTCTGAAACCACAGTCTTGTATAACCCCAGCCGTTTCGTTTTATGACAAGGGCAAACTGCGCGTCCCCGGACGGATCTTCCACATGAATCTGGCTCTCCTCTGGAAGAAGCTCCACCGGCTTTTTCTTGTGAATTTCCTGCAGAAACTCTTCCACATTGTGTTCGCTGCCTTCCACAGCTGAAAGCCCTTTGTAAGCCGCATAATACTGCCTGTCATGTCCCGTAAACACCTTTTTGAAGCAGGGTGCGTAAAAGAGCGCCACCGCCTCCGCCCAATTGCTTCTGGCCAGGTTCGTAAAATGAAACAGATTCCGAATTTCCCCGAGACTTGAAGTCATTTCATCAGGCAGCACCGTGACCTGAAAAGGCAGCTCGTACTCTCCCCTGTTTGAGACAATGGAAAAAGAGCCGGAAACTTCCTGCCCTGCCTCCATGCCGGCTGCGTCGAAACGGTAAAGTATCTCATCTTCGCTGCCGCCAAAACGCTCCGTGACACAGGTCATGCGAAGGTCGGAAGCCCCAACTCTCCCCTCCGTCACCGCACCTTCCGGCGCGTACACGAAAAAAGACCCCTCGCAGGCCGTGTCTGCCTGAAGGGACAGAGTAACACGCGGGCAGGAAAAATCCAGAGTACCGTCATCCGTATGAAATTTGCCCTCCAAAATCTCATCCACAATCATACGGATAGTATATCATTTCCGGGGTGGCATGTGCAACCCTCATTGCATATCATAGGGGTAAGAGAAATGCTTTCCCAAAACGAGGTATCAGGATGGACGTAAACAGAGAAGGACTCACCCCAGAAAATATACAGACGGAAAACAACGCGGCGGCAGGCTCCGACACGGTCGGAAAACTGCAGATCAACGTCACCGCGAATGTAGGACTGATTCCCATAGAGAACGCCTCCATCACCATCTCCTTCACTGGAGAGCCGGATTCCGCCCTGGAGACGCTCACGACCAATTCCTCGGGACAGACTGACACCGTGGACTTAAAAACACCGCCGCTGCAGTACAGTCTGACCCCCAACTCCCCCATGCCCTACTCGGAATACACCCTCTCCGTGAGCGCACCCGGTTACGAGCCGGTCATCGTGTCCGGCGTGGAAGTGCTGCCTGACGTGACAGCCGTCCAGAATATAGAAATGACGCCCACCGAGATGAGTGAGGACGCGGAGGAGATCATCGCCATCCCTGACCACACCCTCTACGGCGATTATCCGCCCAAAATCCCCGAGGATGAGATCAAACCAATGGATGAATCCGGCGAAATCGTCTTAAGCCGCGTGGTGATTCCCGAGTATGTCATCGTGCACGACGGCGTTCCAAACGACTCCACCGCCCCAAACTACTATGTGCGCTACCGGGATTATATCAAAAATGTAGTATCCTCCGAGATCTACGCCACCTGGCCGGAGAGCGCCATCTACGCAAACACGCTGGCGATTATGTCCTTTACCTTAAACCGTGTCTACACCGAGTGGTACCGCAATAAGGGCTATAACTTCACCATCACTTCCTCCACCGCCTACGACCAGAAATGGATCCGCGGACGCAACATCTATAAAAATATCGACAGACTGGTGGACTCCATCTTCGCCAATTTCCTCTCCCGGCCCGGCGTGCGCCAGCCCATCTTCACCTCCTACTGCGACGGCAGGAATGTGACCTGCAACGGCTTAAGCCAGTGGGGCTCCAAATATCTGGGCGACGAGGGCTACTCCCCGATCCAGATCATCCGCTACTATTACGGAAACGATATGTATATCAACAGCGCCGTTGCCGTATCCGGCGTCCCCTCCTCCTGGCCCGGGTACAACTTAAGCGTCGGCGCTTCCGGGGATAAGGTGCTGCAGATCCAGCAGCAGTTAAACCGCATCGCCCAGAATTACCCCGCCATTCCCCGCGTCACCGCGGACGGCGTCTACGGCCCCCGCACAGCCGAGGCGGTCCGGGTCTTCCAGAGCGTCTTTAATCTTCCTCCAAACGGGATCGTGGATTATCCGACCTGGTATAAGATATCTGAAATTTATGTGGGCGTGAGCCGGATTTCCGAGCCGGGGTGAAACATTCTTTCCCTGCTTATCCTTGGAATATGGGACACTCCCAACTATGTGGTATGTGTCCCTTTTCCTTTTGCATTTCTTCATTGCCCCTCCTATTGTAACTGACGCTGCTCATTGTTTTAATTTTTCCATATGATATAATTAAAACAATTTTTTACGCCTGTACGGCAAGGAGCGGACATGACCAGAGAAACCTACTCTTTACTGGAAAACTATATGCTGTCCTGCATGGATGACAGCGCCCACGACAGGGAGCATGTCTACCGCGTTCTGTATTATGCGCTGGAAATCGCGGGGACTCTGGAAGATGTGGATTACGACGTCCTGATCGCAGCCTGCCTGCTGCACGATATCGGGCGGAAGGAACAGTTTGAAAACCCGGCGCTCTGTCATGCGGCTGTGGGCAGCGAAAAGGCATTCCTGTTTCTGACAGAACACGGCTTTGATCCCGAATACGCAGAGCAGGTCAGACAATGTATCAAGACCCACCGCTACCGCGAAAACAACCAGCCCCAAAGTCCCGAGGCAAAGATTCTGTTTGACGCGGACAAGCTGGACGTGACCGGCGCCATGGGGATTGCGCGCACTTTGATTTACAAGGGCATTGTCTCTGAGCCGCTGTACTCCCTCCTGCCAGACGGCACGGTGTCGGACGGGGCAGGCGACGACGCGCCCTCCTTTTTTCAGGAGTACAAATATAAACTGGAACATCTCTATGACCGCTTTTACACGGAAAAAGCCGCCTCACTAGCAGAGGAGAGACGACAGGCTGCCGTTTGCTTTTATCAAAGTCTTTACCGGGAAGCGGCGTCCCCCTATCGGGATGGACGGGATGCGCTTGCGGGACTTCTTGCAGATTCACAGCCTATATTATAATGATAATGACCGAAATATCTCCTCGTATATCTCCCGGTCACTGTCCTTAAACACGTTGCATATCACTCTGTCCACCGCATCGCCGTGCTCTCTCAAAAAATCCGTCACGGTTTTCACCGCGATCTGCACGCCTCCCGAAGCTGCATCCCCGCCGCGCTGTGGATCGCGTTGTCGATACATCTGTGACATGGGATGAAACAGCCGGGCATCTGCGCGTTGACGGCGTTCACGATGGCGCCCACCTGCAGGCGCGTGATATCGCCCTGTGGTGTTGGTCTGAATGTTGTCACTCATAGTCCTCCTTGTTTGGCAATGCGTGCAAGCACGCATGAAAAAAGACGCATGGATTCGTATTGAACTGCTTGACTGCCCCGTCGCGACCACCGTATCGCTGATCGGAAGCAACTGGAAATTATTGATCATCAGAAACCTGCTTGCCCGCCCATGGCGGTTTAATGAGCCGAGTGGGGTTGGCGAATCCCTGCGCCCGGTTCTGGACACCATGATGGACTGGGGAAACGCATACAAAGGGGCTGTGTAAGCCCCTTTGTACCCTGCGGGAAACGCAGGAGAAAACGGCTCAGTCTTTCAGTGACACAAGACGTATCACCGTCAGCGAATTAGCGGGCGCTTTGTACTCAAAGTTCTCCGATACCGCCAGCTTGCCCTCCTGCGGCGTCACCGCCACATCTTTAAAGCTGTTCGCCGCTTTCGGGTTATCCCCCGCAAGCACCGTCACATCCGCCTCCGGCAGGAAACACGCCATCTCCCTGCCCGTAAGCAGTACTTGCACGGTCTGCTCTTCCTGCGACACATTCACAAGTTTAAGGATCACATCCCCGTCCGCATCCACCGCCGACTCATAGAGGGTCTGTTCCGGCGCACCAGTCAGTGTTGTCTCCAGACTGTACTGCCCCGCATTGTTCCCGTACATCTGCTGCACATAGTAATTGACCGTCCCGAAAATGCTGTCATTGGAATAGAAAATCAGATCCGGCACCCACTGGTTCAGTTTTTCATGGGAGAACAGCGGCGCGTAACACGCCATCTCCACCACATCCCCGTTCTTCTCAAGCCCCGTCATGTACGCCGCTTCCGCAAGAGCCGCATCCAGCGTATTTGCCTTCGCCGCGTACTCGCCGAGGAACACCTTCGCCTGCAAGTCCCTGTTGTAACTGTCATATCGGTCCGTATTGGCAAGGAACCACTCCGGCGTCTGGTAATAGTGCTCGTCCACCAGTGTCGTAATCTGGTCCGGGTTCTGCGCCAGATAAGCCCATCCCTCCGTGCTGTCCGACGCCGTGCCGTTCGCCACGATCAGCTCCACATCCCCGTAAAGCGCGGGGTCAGCCGCCGCCGCTTCCTCAAACGCCTTCACAAACTGTCTGTAGTGCTGGTGGTACTCGCTCTGCCACTGTTCGTTGCCGATGCCGATATATTTCAGGTCAAAAGGCGCTTCATGTCCCATGGCAATGCGCACCGCGCCCCACTTGGTACTGCCATCCCCCTTACAGAACTCCACCAGATCAAGGGCATCCTGCACGTACTGCTTAAATACCTCGTCCGTGATGCTGTACACTTGATAGAAAGGGCTCTGTATCTCACAGGTCATGCCCGCATTCAAAACAGGCACAGGCATACAGCCGAGGGCTTCGCAAAACGCAAAATACTCGTAAAAGCCCAGCCCGTAAGTCGTATAATAGGGATGCGCTTTGGAACCCTGCCAGATGCTCTTGCCCTGCGGGCGCACCGCCACGTCTCCCACCGTCTCTTCCCCGTTCATTTCAAAAGCGAGCCCGTCCCCAATGGAATCCTTCCATCTGTAGATACTCTCCTCGTCCCGCCCCTCAATCACACAGCCGCCGGGGAAACGTAAAAACGTCGGATTTAAAGCCTCCAGATATTCCCCGAAATCCTTGCGGACAGGCAGTCCCTTATAAGTGTCCTGCGGCATCAGGGAAACCATATCAAAACATGCCGTCCCTGCGGGAATCTCCACCGCAAGACAGACATGCCTGTTCTTCGTCGCATCCGGCGTGATCGTCGCCTCGAACTTCTGCCATTCCCCGGTGATGCCCTCTATGGTCTGCTCCGCGTAAACCGTCCCGTCCTCATTGCAGAGACTCACCGTCACCGCGTCCACCGAGCCGTCCTCAGACTTACAGTAAAAAGACAGATCGTAGGAAGCTCCCTGCACAATCAACATGCCTTCCACAAAGCCGCCGTTTCGGATGCCCTCGTGCGGTTTCGCCGAAGAAGTCCCCGTATTATGTACCACCGCATACTGCGGATTGTTCCCGTTGAGCGCCGTGCCGTCCGCGCTCCCGTCCTTCACAGAAAACTCCACCGCCTCGCCAGTCACCTCCCAGCCATGAAGCTGTGCGTCTCTCGCCTCCATGCCATACTCGAAGGAGCGGTTCTTCACCATCTCCGCGTACATGCCGCCGTCCACGGCATAGTTAATGTCCTCCAGAAAAAGCCCGAAAAGGGTATCGGAAATCCGATGGCTGTCGTCCAGACCGCTGATATCCATATTGACCTGATACGCGATCCCGTCAACTGCCGCCAGACCGTTTTCGTCCGCTGCCTTGTCCGTGCCAGCGCCTGCCTGCGCGCCGTCCGCTCCATCCTTCCCGGTTTCGTTCCCTGTACTTTCTGCGCCTGCAGTCGTCTGCCCATCTCCGCCATTTCCCGCACCGTCCGTCCCCGAGCCGCTTTGTCCCGCACCCTGCCCGCAAGCTGCAGCGCCCACCATAACCGCCGCACATAAGCCGCACACGGCTGCTCTTTTCCATTTGTAAATCCGTTTTCTCATTCGTTTGCCCGCCCATTGTTTATTGTTTTCCAAAATATTTTAGATATTATTATATCATTCTTTTTTTTAACAGGCAAGCCACTCTTGTTGCATCATTGCCATCAAAATAAGGTTGAACAGCGCGTCAAAAATACTTTTTCCGTTTATGTCACCATAGAAAACAGACCATGGCGATCTGCTTTTCTGAACGAATCTTCATTTGACCGGGATTCTTTACCGTAATTATGATCCGTTCCCCAGATCCGCTGCTTTCCATAGTTTCATGCAGTTTAGCCAAACCATATTGCAGGCTGTCAAAATCAATATCTGCTTTATTTGTCCGAAATAACCGCATACTTTTATCATACATTTCCGCAAGCCGTTCATCATTGTCTAAAAAACGTCAATGTTTTGATGTGGGAAAGATCGCATTCCCTGCTCACCCCATCGTCCGTATAGTAAGCGTAGGGCTGGACATCCTTCCCGAAATGGTAAAGCCGCAGATTGGAAAAGTCCACCTCCCCCATATGTTCTCCGCCTTCGGAGAGCGGCAGAATACGGTTTTCCCGAAGGAAAACACACACATCGCCAAGAGGCATCTCCACATAGGCGTGCCCTTTCGGACAGACCGCCTCCTCCCATACCTGTCCGCCGCGGAACCGCAGCAGCTTCATGGGTTCCGGCAGATACACGGTTCTGCCCGCCGCATTCTGCTCGTGGACGGGCGCGATCATTATGCTGTCCCCGAGAAGAAGCTGATCCTCCACGCGTCTTGCAGCCGCGTCATCCCCATAGACAAAGCCAAGGGGCCGGAACATCATCCCGTCACCCAGCGCCGCTTTCATAAATTCGCTGTAAAGATAAGGCATGAGCATGTAGCGGACACGAATGACATCCCCCATTAAGTCTCTGCCTGCAAAGCGGCAGACCTCCTGCCTTCTGGTTCCCTGCGCCGAGTGGTTGCGCATGAGGGGCGTGAACACACCGAAAGAAAGCCATCTGATCAGAAGATCTTCCGTTGTGTCTGCACCAAAGCCCCCGATGTCCGCTCCCGTGTACAGGAAACCGCACATGTTCAGAGATGGCATCATCTTGATGTTCAGCAGAAGGTGAGACCACCAGGAATTGTTGTCCCCCTGCCAGATTCCGCCGTATCTGTGCATCCCTATGTAGGAGGCCCTGGAAAAGAGCAGAATCCTTTTATCCGGCGACAGCTCCTCGAATGCCTCCGCAGCGCTGCGCGTCATGTAATACCCGAACAGATTGTGCACCGTTTCATGGCAGTACTTCTGTCCCTTATAATTATGGTAGAAAGACGCATAGTCCTTCGGGTTGTTAGATATGCCCGCCACCAGATCTTTGAATGCAAAAAAAGTCTTAATGTCCAGATTCTGCGTGCGGTATTCATCTATTTTTTCAAAAACTTCCCGAAGCCCCTTCTCCGAATAAAAAATGGCTGGCTCGTTCATGTCGTTCCAGAAACCATCAATTCCCTGGTCCAGCAGGATCTTATACTTTCTCCCAAACCACCTTCCTGCCTCCTCGTTTAACATATCCGGCAGGCAGCATCTGCCCGGCCATACGCCAAGCACGAAATCTTCCCCCTGCTCATCCTTGCAGAAATACCCTTTCTCCTTCCCCTCCTCGTACACATCGTAACCGTCCTCTTTTTTGACGCCGCCGTCTATAATGGGCACCAGATGGATGTTTTCCTTTTTCATCTCCTCCACGAACGCTGCAAAATCCGGGAATGTCTCCTGGTTGACCGTAAAGTCCTTGTAACGCTCCATGTAGTCGATATCCAGATACACACTGTCCATCGGGATATGGTTTTCCCTGTATTCTTTCACCACCTGCCGGATCTCCTCCGCCGAGCTGTACCCCCAGCGGCTCTGTCCGTAGCCGAAAGCCCACAGGGGCGGAATATAGCTTCTGCCCACAAGCTTCCGAAACTGCCCCACAATATCGTCAGGCGACTCCCCCGAAATCAGATACAGTTCGAAATCCGATGTCCGGGGCGCGATCCGCAGGGTGCGCCTGTCTGTGTAACCGATGTCAAAAACAACCTGGGAAGGCGTATCCACGAAGATGCCCAGTCTGCTCTCCCCGTCCAAAATCAGAAAGTTGTGCGCCCCATACAGGGAATGCTTGTCCTCGGTGTGCTGCGGGTCGTCCGTGCAGTTGCTCTCGTAGATCCACCCCCGCTTGTTGATGCCCCGCACCGCCTGCCCGAGACCGTAAACGATCTCCTCTTCCTCCATTTCGCAGGTAAGCGCATTCTCCTGAAAAGAAAGCCTTCCGTTTTCCCACTGATCCGCTTTTGGTTTACATAATACTGCATCCGTCTCAATGGGACTGCCAAACACATACCGCTTTGTCATAGTCGTTATCCTTTCACTCCGCCGGACATCAGGCCGGCCTTAAAATATTTTTGTGCGCAGGCATAGATCACGATAATCGGAATCATGGAGATCAGACTGCCTGCCATAAGAAGATTATACTCCGTTCCATACTGTCCGTTCAAACTATTTAACGCCAGAGTCAATGTCATTTTATTTTTGTCTGACAGCATGAGAAGCGGCCACAGATAATCGTTCCAGCTCTCCATGAACGTGGTGACCGTAAGCGTGGCAACCGCAGACCCCGTCAATGGCATGATGACCTGTCCGTAAATGCGCAGGATCCCCGCTCCGTCCATCCGGGCCGCCTCCATAAAATCATCTGGTATGGACCGCATCTGCTGTACCAGCATAAACACCGCAAACGCGCGAAACACGGAGGGAAGAATCACGCTCGGATAGGTGTCGATCAGTCCCAGCCTGTTCATAATGACAAAGAGCGGAATCAGTGTCACCTGCGTCGGAATCATCATGGAAGCCAGATACAGTTTAAAAACTCCTTCCGCGAAAGGAAACCGTATCTTCGTGATGGCAAACGCCGCCATGGAGGAGGACAGAATCGTGATCACCGTGTAGCTGACCGTGATAAAGAAACTGTTCCCTATGGCTTTTAAGAGCGGAAATCTCGAAAATACCGTCCTGTAAGAGTTTAGCGTGGGCTCCTCGGGAATCCACTGCACCGGTATCTGCATCAACGCTCCCTTGCTCTTCAAAGAAGTGGAAAGCATCCACAAAAAGGGGATAATGACAACCACGCCAATCAGGACTGCCGTCAGATAGGAGCCGGCCGCTCCCGCCGTCTTTTTCCATTTACTATGATTCATAATGCACCCACCTTTTCTGCAGCTTCATCTGGATCAAGGTCAGAACAAAGATAATCACAAACAGAATCCAGGAGTACGCCGCCGCATAGCCCATCTTAAAATATTTGAAACCGTAAGTATAAATGCGTTCCACCATCACCTGTGTGGCCCCGTTCGGCCCGCCTTCCGTCATAATCTGTACCTGCGGGAACAGCTGAAATGCATTGATCAACGCCATGATCACACAGAAAAACAGGGATGGTGTCAGAAGCGGCAGGGTGATGGAGAAAAACTGCCTCACCCTGCCCGCTCCGTCCACTCTCGAAGCCTCGTAATAACCCACGTCAATCGCCTTTAAGCCCGAAAGTAAAAACAGACCGTAAAATCCCATGTCCTTCCACACGGAAGCCAGCACGACGGCGGGCATGGCCCACACCTTGTCCGTCAGCCAGTTCGGGCCTGTGATTCCGATATAACCCAGAAGCTGATTGATCACCCCGTACTGGGGACTGAGCACCCACTTCCAGATCAGACTTGCCGCCACCCACGACGTCAGAACGGGAATATAGTACAAAACCCTGAATACCGTGATCCCCCGCATCGTCCTGTTTAAAATGGAAGCCACCAGAAGGGACATGACAAGCACCAGCGGAATGTAGAGAATGATGTAGTAAACTGTGTGCCACAAAACTGCCCAAAATTCTTCACTCTGTAATATGCGGACATAATTTTCCAATCCGACCATACTGTTTCCCAAAGTCTCCCCGTTCAGTTTATCCAGTCCGTTCCAGTCGGTCAGACTGATCACGATGGAAATGACAATGGGCAGAAAACTGAAAATAACCATGCCGAGCATACTTGGCAGCATGAAAGGCACTGCCTGTATCAATGATTTTTTCTTTTTCATGTTTCCCTCATTTCAATTTTTCACCTATACTCCGTCTGCTCACTGCAGTTTAATCTGTGCACTGCACTCTTCCTGCGCCTGATTTAACGCCTCCTCCACAGTCAGCTCCCCGCTTGCCGCGAGAGACAGCTTGTCCGTAATCAAATCTGCCATCATAGAGTATTCCTCGATAATCGGCGCCACCGCAAGATAATCCAGAGAATCGAACACTGCCTGTCTGTTGTCCGGCGGTGTAATTTCCAGATACCCGGAGAGCACGGACTCATCACTGACTGCCGGAAGATCCCAGCCTGCCTCAATGCGCATTTTTGCCGCCTCGTCACTGGATGCAAGCCAGTTGATCCATGCTGCCGCCGCTTTCTTCTTACTGCTGTCCTTATTCACCACCAGCGCATTGCTGAAGAAATGCGTAGCCTTCTGTGTGCCGCCCGGTTCCACGCATATATCCCAGTTAAAATCGCAGGCATCCGTAAATGCGCCGAAAGCCCATATTCCCGTAGGAATCATGCCAAGCCTGCCGCTCTCAAACAGATCCCAGTCTCCCATACCGCCCATCTGGGATTCCGTGGGCTGCACATTGGTCTTCACGATTTTGTCGATCATCATCTGCGCTGCCGCGAGGTTCTCCGGCGAGTTGATGGTAAAGGCAGTCTTATCCTCGCTCAGCACACTGCCGCCGTACTGGGCCGCCACCTTAAAAAATTCATTGAACGTGATGGGCTGGTAAATCCCGTAAATATCATCTCCGAGCGCACTGATTTTCTCACAGGCCGCCATCGCATCATCCCATGTCCATGCGGCATCCGGGTATGTCACGCCTGCCTGGTCGAACAGATCCTTGTTGTAGATCAGCACCACGTTGGAAAAGTTTCCGGGCACGCCGTACTGCCTGCCGTTTACCTGAAAGGCAGACAATGCGGTGGCATTGTAACCGCTCACATCAATACCCGTCAGTTCCGCAAGCGCCCCTTTGTTCGCATAGGCGGCAAAGTTCTCGATATTCAGCTCGTAGCAGTCGGGCGCCGTGCCTCCCGCCACTCTTGTCTGCATCTGGGTAAAATAATCATCATATCCGATGGTCTCAATGTTCACCGTAATATTGGGATTTTCTGCATGAAACGCCTCGTACATTTTCTGCAGAGTCTCCTCATTGCCGCCTGACGCGTTAAAGTTGGCATAAGTGATTGTCACCTCCCCGCCGCTCTCCTCCTCCGCAGAAATATCGACACTCTCCCCGGAAGCCTCCTGCTGCGTTCCCTCCTGCGTCTCCTGGCTCTGCGCCGTCTGCTCTTTCGCGGGAGCTTCCGCCTTTCCTCCGCATCCCGTCAGCGCGGATGCCGTAAATGCCGCCGCCAATACTGCCGATACTGTCCTCTTTTTCATAACTTTCCCTTCCTTTCCTAACTGTTTCCAGCCGCCGCTATATTAATTGTTCCAAGTTGAAACGGTTAACCTCTCAGACTAAATCACAAAAATCCACTCAATTTCCCCAGACATCCCTCCTTCTTCCTCCATCTCTATCTTTCCCTGCTCCCATACAACTTCGCAGGTATGCTGCCCGAGGCATATCGTGTCTTTTCCCTGCTCTCCGTACACATATCCTCTGCTTCTGCCGCGGCAGTCACGCAGGATCACACTGCCTTCCTTCACATATACAGGGAATTTCTCCTCTTCATGGGACTTCTGCCAGCTCCCTCCCCCGTATTTTTTCCCGGTAAAAAATCCATACCAGTTTCCGGCCGGAAAGTAAAGCTCTCTTGTCCTCTGCCCCGGTTCCATAAGCGGCGCCACAAGAAGTTTGTCCCCAAGCATATAGGCGTCCTCCACTCCCAGACAGTTCCCGTCCTCCTGAAAACTGTAAATGAGAGGCCGCATCATGGGCATGTTGTCTGTCACCGCCTGTCTGGCCGTTTTGTACAGATAAGGCAGCAGTTCCATCCGAAGCTCGTGCCAGTATCTGATCTCATCAATCAGTCCGGGCTGTCCGTACACCTTCGCCATATTCCACGGGCTTCGTTCGTTATTGCCCGTAATTCCCGGCATCAGCTCCCGGAACTGCCCTCCCTCCGGCTCCGAATGCCACTGCATCACCGGGCAAAAACACGCCATCTGCGTGGATCGAAGATACAGATCTGGATCAGGCAGCGCCCCTGCAAAGCCGCCAATGTCAAAGCTCCAAAACGCCATACCCGACATGGCCGCCGAAAGCCCGGCTGTCAGGACACTTCGGAATTCCTCGTTGGTAGACTGGTGGTCGCCCGCCCAGTGGATCGGGGTTCGATGCGCCCCCGCATACCCGGCGCGGCTGAACAGTACCTGGCCTTCCTCCAGAAATTCCGTGTAAGCGTCCAGATAATCCTGACAATACTGATTTTTCCCCTGCCTGCCTGTATTCCCGTCGGAAAAGAGGATTTCCTCCCGATAGATAAATTCCCCGCCGTCCGTCTTAAACCCGTCCACACCCATTTCGGTTAAATACTGCCTCTTTTCAAACCAGAATGCTCTTGTCTCCTCCTTTGTGAAATCCGGGATCACAGAGCCGGCAAACCAGTTCCCCTCCGGGATCTCATAGGGCGTGCCGTCCTGGTTCATCACACAGAGTCTGTTTCGCACCGCGTACTCCCTGTCCAGGGCAAGCTGCGGCGAATCCGTCCCTTCCTGCCGCTTCCACACCGGGATCTGCCAGAGCACCAGTCTGATCCCCTCCTCATGCAGCCGGTCAATCATCCCCCTGGGGTCACTCCAAAACGCGCTTTTTGAAAAATCATAGTCCTCATACCTTGCCCTGCCGGGCTTCGCTTCGTAAGACGCCCCGTTCCAGATATAGAACGTCGCCTCATCGCTCCAGGCTTCCAGCACCAGAACACTTGCCGGAAAACGGTTCTTTTTCAAGCAGGCAAGCTGCTCCTCCACATCCTGCTCGCAGTTCCACCGATTGGCCGAGATCCACACGCCGAAAGCCCATTCCGGCGGCAGTTTCGGTCTGCCGGACAGATCCACATAGTCGCCAAGCATCTCCCGGAGGCTTCCGAAAAACACATACACCGCCGCTTCCTCCGGGATCTCGCACCGAATCTTCTCCTGAAAGGAAAATACCGTCCGCTCCTTCGTATCCACATAAATTCCGAAGCCCGCATCTGTCATAAAGAATGGTGTCACACAGTAACTGTAACTCCCCTGGCAGCAAAACTTCTCCACCACCTCATTCACCACCGTCTGTCCTTTCTGGTTCAGAAAGTCAAACTTCTCTCCCATGCCATAGACGCCCTCATACTGCGCCGTGATCTCCAGAATACCGTCCCTGCGCTCTACCGCCACAGTCCGGCCATCCTGCATGGTATGCTGTCTCTTATATTCCCTGCTCTCTATTTTTTCTGCAATCATCTGTTTCTCCATGCCTATCTCTGTACCATTCACACTGTTTCCGTTTTCATTCCCTAATATGCAGAAACGCTTTCCGCGTTCCGCACGCTCTCCCGCTCAACCAGCTTCACTTCCAGCACTTCCTCCACTCTCTCCATCTTCGAATCCCCTATGTTGTCGAGAAGAAGCTCCACCGCCCGTTCCCCTTTTCGCGAAATGGGCTGCTGCATCGTAGTCAGTCCCGGCGTCGTGTACTTCGACTCCTCCAGCCCGTCAAAGCCAATCACCGATATCTCTTCCGGCACCCGTATACCCAGCCTATAAAAGCCGCTCATCAATCCAACCGCCAGAATATCTGCGGTGGCAACGACAGCCGTGATCCCGATATCCGCCTGCACGATCTGCTCCGCGATCTTAACGCCGCTCTCATAGGACACCACATCCTCGAACAGAAACTCGTCCGAACAGTCAATCCCGTTTTTTGTAAGCGCACGCCGGTAGCCGTTAAACCGCTTCTGCATGACACCGTCCTCCTTGATGCTGCCGGAGGCAAAGGCAACTCTTCTATGCCCCTTCCGAATCACATAATCGGTTTCACAATAGCACGCATATTCATCATCAATGCGGATCGCATGGAACCAGTCGTTCTTGCAGTAGCTGTCCACCAGCACCACCGGGACTTCCAGCTCCCTAAGCCTGTCCCAGAACCGGCTCTCGTAGGTTCCCACGATAATGACACCCGCAAGATTCCGCTCCCGTATCAGATTCAGGTAATCCTGTGTCATATCCGTCGCCGAGATGAGTACATGATACCCCCTGCGTCTCGTGGCAAACTCAATGCTGCCCAGAAGCTGGCTGTAAAAAGTGTTGTGGAACATCAGTTTACTTCCCGGCTCCGTCTGCGGAATCACTACGCCGATCAGCCTCGTGTCCTTTCCCGAGAGCCCTCTGGCATTCAGATCCGGCACAAACCCGGTCTCCTCAATCACCTTGAGCACCCGCTGTCTGGTCTCCTCGGATATTTTTTTCTTTCCGCTCAGCACATAGGACACCGTAGCGTTGGACACTCCCGCGAGAGCGGCCACATCCCTGATCGTATAACGTTCCTTCATAATCCCCCCATATTGTTGCTCTACAAAATCCACGTTTTTCAAGCGGTTAACCGTTTCACTTAAGTAAATTATACTTCATTTTGACATTTTGTCAACAGGGATTCCCATATTTTTATATTTTCGTTCGGATTCCCGGCGAAACAAATTGCTTTTCCGCATGTATTTGGTATAATGGACAAAACAAGACTCGCTATTAAGTATGCTTACGATTAGAAGGAGAAATCCGATGACAGACCCTTATATAACATGCCCTGCTTTTGAAAATGACCGCTATCTTTTGCGGCTGGTGGAACCCGCCGATGTCCCTGACCTGCTCGGGGTATATTCCGACGAAAAGGCTGTGCCTCTCTTTAACAGCGACAACTGCCACGGCGATGATTTCCACTATACAACGCTTGAGCGTATGCAGCGCGCCGTAGACTTCTGGATGGAGTCTTACCGGGAGAAGTGGTTTATCCGCTGGGTGATCGTTGATCGGAAAGACCAGAAAGCGGTGGGAACCATCGAGCTGTTTAACAGACAGGCACAGGACTATTTTAATGACTGCGGCCTTCTGCGGCTGGATCTGCAAAGCGGCTGTGAAAACGCGGCGGACATCCATGAGATCTTATCCCTGATTGTGCCGCCTGCTTACGACCTGTTTCACTGCAAAATGATCGCCACCAAAGTGATCCCCGCCGCTGTAAAGCGCAGGGAAGCGGTAGAAAGGCTTGGGTTTACGGCCTCGGCAGAGGCGCTTGTGGGCCACGATGGGACATGCTATACCGATTATTATGTGAGAATGCGGGGATAAAACGGATTGCAGGTATGTGGAACGTGTTTGACCACACGAACACGATCGTGCATAGGCCAGGGCGCATGTCTAAAAACACGGATGAAAGGAGCCGGTCATGGCAGTTTATCATATTATATTTTCCCCTACGGGAGGCACAAAAAAAGTGGCGGATCTGTTCTCCAGATCCTTCTGTACCCAGAGCACATACATTGATCTCACAGATCCCGGCAGAGACTTTTCTGCCCTTTCCTTCCAGGAAGAAGACATCTGCATCGTCTCTGTTCCCTCCTACGGCGGCCGTGTTCCTGCCATCGCTGTATCACGTCTGCAGAAGATGCGCGGAAACGGAGCCCGGGCAATTCTCATTGTGGTCTATGGAAACCGGGCTTATGAAGATACCCTGGCAGAACTGCAGGATACGCTGACAGACTCCGGGTTTACCTGCGCCGCTGCCGTAACCGCCATCGCAGAGCACTCCATCATGCGCCAGTTCGCCGCCGGACGCCCGGATGCACAGGATGAACAGGAACTTACGGATTTTGCCGCAGCCATCCGTTCCAACATGGAATCCGAAACGGCACCCGCGCACCTGAATCTGCCGGGAAACCGTCCCTACCGTGAATATGGCTATATTCCCATGACACCCAAGGCCGGAAAAGACTGTACCGGGTGCGGCCTTTGCGCCGGCAAGTGTCCTGTCGGAGCAATCGATGCTGCCGATCCTTCCAAAACCGATAGCAAACAGTGTATTTCCTGTATGCGCTGTATTGCCGTCTGTCCCCGGAAAGCCCGGAGTGTCAGCAAGGCGCTCCTTGCCGCCGGAAACATGAAACTGAAAAAAGTCTGCAGTGGTTATAAGAAAAATGAATTATTCCTGCAATAACCAGTCAGTTATATTATAAATCTCAATCCCCTCATAACTATATTTCGGGTGCCTCGTCCGGGCAATGATCTTTTTGGGATAGGCATCTCGAATCTGCAGATTAACTAAAACAGCCGCCCGGGTATCTTTGCTGTCCCGGACGGCTGTTTTTTAGTGATAACATTTCCATTTTAGTTTACATAATGTTTCTTCTGCGCATTGATCTTTTGTCTTGGTTTACATAACATCTCGACCATACATTGGTCTTCTTTAGTTTACATAACACACTCTCACATCACTTCGTCAGCATCATCATAATCTCGTTGCTTCTCGCCACAAACTTGGTCATGGCCTCCGGCTCAAGGGGCGCCTGCTGCAACAATGCCAGATCGTAGAGCTGCTCGCAGATCAGCTTCACATTCTCGCCGTCCTGATGCTCCAGCACATACTGCACAAGCGGATGGTTCGCGTTTAAGACCAGTGTCTCTCCCTCCTTGCCGAACATCCCCATATCCATTCCCGGCATGGAGTACATCTTCATCATATCCTGCATCCTGCGGGACTCTTCCGAGAGCGTAATCATGGAAGAAATCTTCTTGTTCTTTAACTTTTCAATCTTCACCTTGATGGCATCTTTCTTAAGCGCCTTCTTCATCAGCTTGGCGATCTCTTCCGCCTGTTCCTCCATCTCCTTCTCGGCCTTCTTGGACGTCTTTGCTTTAAAGGTGTCTGTCAGATCGGCATCAATACGCTGGAACTTGATGCCCTCGTTCTTCGCCTCGAGCTGGGAGACAAAGGGCTGGTCGATATTGTGGGTCAGAACCACCGCGTCCATCTTTGCAGACTTAAACATATTGATGTACTGGCTCTGCTGTTTCTCGTCCGTCACATAGTAGATGACTTTCTCCTTCTTCTCCTCCTCGACAGGTTCGCCATCCTCATCCAGCACTTCGCCATCTACCTTTTCCGCCTCTTCCACGACTTCGGCTTCCACTTTCTCACCGTTTTCATCCACTGCAGCCGCTTCGGATTCCTGTTCTTTGTCCGCGGTTTCCGTCTTATCGCCATCGGTATCTTCGTCGGGATCAATCTTGTTGACTTCCAGACACTCCGGCAGGGTCATGTACACGCCGTCCAGATTCTTAAAGAGAATATAATCCGTCATCTTCTCACAGAACTTGTCGTCCTTTAAGCAGCCAAACTTGATGAAGGGACTGATGTCATCCCAATACTTCTCGTACTCCTCCTTCTCGGTCTTGCACATGCCGGACAGCTTATCCGCCACCTTCTTTGTGATGTACTCGCTGATCTTCTTCACAAACCCGTCATTCTGCAGCGCGCTTCTGGACACGTTGAGCGGCAGGTCAGGACAGTCAATCACACCTTTGAGCAGCATCAGGAACTCGGGAATCACTTCCTTGATGTTATCCGCGATAAACACCTGGTTGTTGTAAAGTTTGATGGTTCCCTCGATGGACTCATACTCCATATTGATCTTCGGGAAGTAGAGGATGCCCTTCATATTAAAAGGGTAATCCATGTTCAGGTGAATCCAGAACAGCGGCTCCTTGTAATCCTGGAAAACCTTGCGGTAAAACTCCAGATATTCCTCCTTCGTGCACTCGTTAGGGTGCTTCGCCCAGAGAGGATGCGTCTCGTTGAGAAGTTCAGGACGCTTTTTGATCTTATACTTCTGCTCGTCCTCCTCCTTCTCCTTCGCGATCTCCTCCACTACCTCATCGGTGTCCAGCTTTTCCTCTTCCGTAACGGTCTGCGTCTCCGTTGTATTGGCCTTGGACAGATAGATTTCCGTAGGCATGAAAGAACAGTATTTCTTAATGACTTCTTTGGCCTTATACTCGTTGCAGAATTCCAGGCAGTCCTCGTTGATGTGGAGGGTGATCTCCGTTCCTATCTCGGTTCTTGTACCGTCCTCCATATCAAACTCCGTGCCGCCGTCACAGATCCAGTGCACGGCCTTTGCCCCCTCCTGCCAGGAAAGGGTGTCAATCTGCACTTCATCCGCCACCATAAACGCTGAGTAGAATCCCAGACCGAAATGACCGATAATCTGGTCCTCGTTCGCCTTGTCCTTATATTTCTCAATAAAATCAGTGGCGCCGGAAAAAGCGATCTGGTTGATGTACTCCTCCACCTCGTCCGCCGTCATACCGATACCGTTGTCGATGAATTTCAGCGTCTTCTCCTCAGGGTTTACGATCACCTGGATCTTCGCCTTATAACCATCCGGCAAGGTGTACTCGCCCATCATATCCAGCTTTTTCAGCTTCGTGATCGCATCGCATCCGTTGGAGATCAGCTCTCTGAAAAAGATATCGTGATCGGAATACAACCACTTTTTGATAATCGGAAAAATATTGTCGCTGTTGATTGATAAACTGCCATGTTTTGCTGCCATGTTGCCACGTTCCTTTCTTTTCTCACTGAAATACCGTCTGCACAGGGCACTCAAACGCCCCACATTTACACTGCGCAAATCCCGTTTCCCGGGATTTTATTACCTAGGGGATAGTGTAATACACGCCATTTCAGAAGTCAAGACAAAATTAGCACTCATTAGAGATGAGTGCTAGTAATTTGGATTCTATTCCGACGATACCTTGATTTCATGCGGGTTTCAGAAATTATAAACTTTTTGTAAACTCCTGCACGCCTTCCCTCTGCACTGCAAAAAGGAGGGCCGCCAGGCGCACTAGTCCCCGAAATACTGCGCATACACCTCAAAGAAATTCTGCGTTGACACTTCCTCATCGTGGATAAAATTCACGCTGTCCCACAGCTCCTCATTCAGATTTCTGGTAAGAGTGGCCACATAAGCGCCATACTCCTGCCCGAAAGCCTCCTCCTGCCGCTGCTCCACGATCTTAATCTTATTGGCGTCCGTCTCCACCCTGTCAAAGGTGTTGATACACTTGATGATGTGATAACCGAACTCGGTCTCCACCACATCACTGATCTCTCCCGTTCCCAGATTGAAGGCCGCCGTCTCAAAGGACTCCTGCATCTCCCCCTTGCCGAAGGAATAGGTCACTTTGTCATCCTCACTGTACTTGCGGATGAGCGCATCAAAGTCCTCGCCCTCTCTCGCCTGCCCCAGCGCCTCGATCGCCCGCCTGTAGGCATCCCGTTTCGCTTCTTCCGTATACTCAATCTTTTTGCCCGTGCCGTCCAGCGCATAGGTCTTGATCAAAATATGCTGCACGGTGATTGTGCGGGCCTCGTCATCGCTGATCTCCGGGTTGATGTCCTTGATCGTGTACTGGTACATCTTCTCCGCCCGGGCAAGCTCCGTATATAATGATCTGATGGTTTTCTCGCTGACACCCATCAGTTCGATCTCCCGCTCCCCCAGCGTCTCATAATACGCCTTTGCCGCATTCTCGGCCCTCGCGCGCTCCTCCTCGTCCAGCTCCACCTCATATTTCTCCGCCATCAGATTCATGGTCTTGATCTGGGCAATCTGAGCCAGCGCAATGTTTTTTACATTTTCTTCAAGTGTCACGCCGTCCGCGATCGTCTCCCATATCTCCTGTCCGTATACGCTCTCATAACGGTTCTGGATCGTTGTCAGATACACCATAAGCTCAGGAACCTTGCAGGAACTTGTCTCAATCCGAAAGATTTCGTCCTTTTCAAATCCTGTGGTGAGCACCACTTTCGTGCCAAACCCCTCACCGTCTCCGCAGCCTGTGACCAATCCAGTCAACACACATGCCGCCAACAGGTATGCCGCTGCCTTTCTACATCCGCTTCCTCTCATACGCCTCCCGCTTCGCCGCTGTCCCTCACGGCTGTTTTTGCTATCAAACACTTCTCCTGTATATAGTATGCTGTTTGTACCATCTCAATCATCAGAAATGCATCTGCCGTATTTATCATACCACACTTTTCCGTCTGTCATCACATAATCCTCTCCGCCCAGCACCGCCTGCACATAGTCGGCTCCCGAACACAGTCTTCTGCGAAAAGCCATGCCGCCGCCGAACAGTTCCGTGGAGTGAATGTCGGATCCGGCGCTCAAGGGAAACCCATGCTCCGCCGCATAGGCGACTGCCCTTTTATCAAAAACAGTTTTGTCCCGCAAAGGCCCCTTATACCAATGATGCGCAGCATTGATTCCCTCCACGCCGTCCACCCAGTCAGGAAAGAGACGAACCTCAGGAATATAAGCCTCCTCCCTGTAAGGATGCGCGTGCATCACAAGGCCGCCCGCCCCATGTACCAGTTCGTACTGCTCTTCCACAGATATATGGCGAAGTTCCGGGTGTATCTTCATCCAAGCCTGGTCAATCCCGTACACCAGAAATTCCGTGGCGTCATAACCGGCCTCGTAGCCGAAAAAGACATCCAGCCCGATCCTGTCCCCTTCCGCCTTCGCATGTTCATACCCAAGACAGAACTGATCCACCCACGCATCCCAGGAAAGACGCCCGTCCACACAAGTATTTCCGCCCCAGTTATGGTCTGTCACAAAAATGCCGGTATACCCGTACTCCTTACATGCCCTGGCCATCTCGGCCCCCGTGCTTCTCGCACAGGCGCTTGATTCCGAAGTATGAAGATGGGTCTCATATAAATAGGGATACCTCTCCCTGATCGCTGTACTGTTCATCTTTGCGCTCCTCTGTTATCTCTCACTGTTCATGATTTGAAAAAGGATTAAATTGTATGCCGCAGCATCTCAACCTAATCCTTTTCTTTTATGTCATCCGTCCTTTAAAAACGTTTTGTCATCCGTCCTCTTACTTAATCACGTGGAGCCATCCCTCGGGGGCTTCGATTCTTCCCATCTGAATCCCCGTCAAGGTATCGTACAGTTTCTTTGTGACAGGTCCCATCTCGCTCATGCCGCTGGGAAACGCGATCTCTTTCCCATGATCCACAATCTTTCCTACCGGGGAAATTACCGCCGCCGTGCCACACAGGCCGCACTCCGCGAAATCCTTCACCTCTTCGAGCGCGATCGGCCTCTCCTCCACTTCAAGACCCAGATAGTCCTTCGCCACCGTCATCAGAGACCGTCTGGTTATAGAGGGCAGAATGCTGCCGGATTTCGGCGTAACTACCCGGTTGTCCTTCGTCACGAAAAGGAAGTTCGCACCGCCTGTCTCCTCCACATAAGTCCTGCTGCCCGCATCCAGATACATATTTTCGTCAAAGCCTTCCGCGTGCGCCGTCATAATCGCATGCAGACTCATCGCATAGTTTAGTCCTGCCTTGATATGTCCCGTGCCGTGCGGAGCTGCCCGGTCAAAATCACTCACCTTGATTGTGAGCGGCTTTACGCCGCCTTTAAAGTAAGGCCCCACAGGAGTGGTAAATACTCTGAACTGGTATTCGTCCGCAGGTTTCACGCCAATTACCGGGGAGATACCAAACATATAAGGTCTGATATAGAGGGTTGCGCCGGAACCGTAGGGCGGCACATACGCTTCGTTCGCAGCCACCACATCCGTCACGGCCTGGATGAAACGCTCCTGCGGAAACACCGGCATTTCCAGCCGTTTGCAGGAATCTTCCATGCGCTGCGCGTTCAGGTCGGGACGGAAAGTCACGATACGCCCGTCCTCGGTGGTGTAGGCTTTCATTCCCTCGAAACAGGTCTGCGCGTACTGCAGGACGCCCGCACACTCATTCATCACAATGTTGGCGTCATCCACAAGCGCGCCTTCATCCCACGCGCCGTTCCTGTAATTCGCCACGAACCGCTTGTCTGTCTCATGGTAGCCGAAACCGATATTCGCCCAATCCAGATTCTTTTTTTCCATAATACCCAACTCCTCTCCCGCTGTCATTTCCTCTGTCGTTTCTTTTTTATACCTTATAATATACCTTTATCTTCAAAAGTCAAGCCCTCACAGCACGGCATTGACAATCTCAAGTGCGATATCGTAAGCATAGTCTTTGATCGCTTTCTCACAAAGTCTGAGCATCTTCTTGTCCGGTTCAGGACGATTGTAGCGTTTCAGTTCCCGCAGTTTGGCTGCCGCACTCTCCCCGTCAAAATCATCCAGCCGGGCCGCCAGCTCCTCCAGCGCCCTGATCCATTCTTCCTCCGAGATATTCTCCGTACTCTCCTCCTGCACCTGCTGCCCAGCCTTCTCACCCGCATCTTCCGTCTCCAGATACACCCGCAGACTATTTCTCATGGTGTTCATCATACTGAACAGAATCGGGGAACGCACCGTCACATCCTCAAGCTGCCCAGCCTTTGCCATCTTCTCCAGTTCAAAGGCTTCATCCGCCAGATCATCCGCACCCACATTTCTGGCATTTCCCTTCAGAGAATGCACGATAATTGTATAGCCGGGCATATCGCCCTTCTGCAGAAAGTCCTTGAGCGCTGTCTCCTTCTCCTGCAAAATAGAATGGAAATCACGCAGAACCTTGCCGTAAAGCGCCTTGTCACCTCCCATATATCTAAGACCATTTCTCAGATTAAAGCCCATCAGATAAAGCTGGCTCTCCCTGATGTCAAACTCTCCGTCTCCCTCTTCCTGCGACTGCTCGTACTCGTCGTTGATATCTCTGTTGTTGGTCAGGTAAACCACGTTGCTCGGCAGATACTCAATCAGCATATTTTCGAACTTATCCGCATCTATCGGCTTTGTCAGATAATCCTGAAATCCCTCTTTCAGATAAAGATCCCTGGCGCCCGCCACCGCGTTTGCCGTCAAGGCAATGATCGGTATGTCCCTGGACGGATTTCCCTCCAGCGCGCGGATGGCATGCAGCGTCTCTACCCCGTCCATCACCGGCATCATATGATCCATGCAGATCAAGTGGTACGTCTTCCTCTTGATCAGTTCCAGACACTCTTCACCGCTTGCCGCCACGTCGATCTGCAGTCTCGTTCCCTTCAGAAGTCCCTGCGCCACCGCCAGATTCATTGCGTTATCATCCACAATCAGTATTCTTCCCATGGGCGCTATGAATTTTTCATGGTAATCCTCAATGCTTCGCAGACTGTCCTTGTACTGTTTCTCGAAATCACCGAGAGGATCCCTGTCCACGATCTTCTGCTCAACCTTAAAGGAAAAAGCGGTTCCCAGGCCATATACACTCTGTACCTCCAGGCTGCCGCCCATCATCTCGATCAGCCGCTTTGTAATGGCAAGCCCCAGTCCCGTCCTGTCGTCCTTTCGGCGGGCAGCGGAATCCATCCGATGGAATGCGTTAAACAGCTTCGGGATATCTTCCTCCTTGATACCGACTCCCGTATCCTTCACGATCACATGCATTTCTACGGAATCCTTCGGCAGCTCTTTCCAGCTCACATGCAACGTGATCCTGCCCTTTTCGGTGTAACGAACCGCATTCGATAACAGGTTTCCGATAATCTGCCTGATATGTATTTCATCGCCAAACAGCTTATAGGGAATGTCCGGTGCTATATCCAGGACCAGATCCAGTTTTTTGCGGCGCTGCTGTACCGAAATGCTGTTAATCAGATCGTTCAGAAGCGAACTGACATCATAGATGCCTTCCGTCAGCTCCATCTTATCCGCCTCCAGCTTGGAGAAATCCAGAATATCACTGACCAGTGCAAGCAGAATATTACCCGCCTGCCTGATATCCCGGGCATATTCCTTGACCGCCTCCTCCTGACTCTCTCTCAGGATCAGCTCGTTCAGCCCCAGAATCGTGTTGATTGGCGTCCTCAATTCATGGGACATATTCGCCAGAAAAATATCTCTGGCCTTTTCCGCCTTCTCCACTGCGCTCTTGGCTGTCTCCAGCTCAACGTTTTTCTGCTGCAGTACCTCTTCCGCCGCAGAAAGCTCCTTCCCCTTTTTCGCCGTCATTTTTGTCTCCTGCCCCATACCTGCATACCCTTCCTTACTATCCATACCTGCCGTTTTCGTCAGCCCTGGCGAACTCCCATTTTACACAATCTGCTTATTTTCCTTTTCTTTCATATTTGACAAAATTGTAGGGCAGATCAAAGTACGTCTGCTCCTCACTCTCCGCTGTAATCTCCCACGCCCCGTCCTGATCCAGATCCGGGAAATACGCGTCAGCCTCATAATCATGGTCAATCTTCGTCACATGCACCACATCACATTCTGGAAGCATCATGCGGTAAACGCTCTCCCCGCCGATGATATACACATCCTCCGTCGGGTATTTCTTCAGCTCCCCGTCCAGCTCCTCCTTACTGTGCACCACCACGGCGTCCTTCACCTGATAATCCGGGTTTGTGGACAGGATAATGTTGGTTCTGTTCGGCAGGGGCATCCCCTGCGGAAACGTCTCAAGCGTCTTTCTCCCAAGCACAACCACTTTACCCGTTGTCTCCTGTCTGAAATTCTTGTGGTCCGCCGGGATTCTGACAAGCAGGCTGTTTTTGCAGCCGATCGCCCAGTTGTTGTCCACCGCTACGATTGCGTTCATATATTGTATCTCCTTGCTCTGTTTTCATCTCACACTTGTTTTTCTTTTGCGCGGTGTCAGACTCGCAAACTCGCGCTCCGCGCTTTTTGTCCGCCTTCGTCGGACGTTTGCTCGTTAACGCTGCCGGGAACCAAATGCCGCTTTGCGGCGCTTGCTTCCCTTTCGCAGCTGTTAGATCGCGACTGGTATGTCTTTGACTTGGGGGCCGGTGGTGTAGTTCTCTACTTTCACATCGTCCCTTGTAAACTGATAAAAGTCTGTAATTTCAGGATTGAGCCAGAAAGCCGGCGCATCGTAAACAGGCCTCTCAATCAGCTCTTTTATAATAGGAATATGCCTGTCGTAAATATGCGCGTCCGCGATCACATGAACCAGTTCTCCCGCTTCCATGCCGCACACCTGCGCCAGCATGTGCACGAGCACCGCGTACTGCACCACATTCCAGTTGTTTGCCGTCAGCACATCCTGGGAACGCTGATTTAAGACGGCGTTTAACGTCAGCTTCTCATGTCCCTTCTTCTGTGTCACATTGAAGGTCATGCTGTAAGCACAAGGGTACAGATTCATCTCATGCAAATCCTGGTGCACATAAAGGTTCGTCATAATCCGGCGGCTGAACGGGTTGTTTTTCAGATCGTAAATCACCCTGTCCACCTGATCCATCATGCCTTCTTTATATTGATGTTTCACGCCCATCTGATAGCCGTAAGCCTTGCCGATACTGCCGTCCTCATCGGCCCACTCGTCCCAGATATGGCTGTGTAAATCATTGATATTATTGGATTTTTGCTGCCAGATCCATAACATCTCGTCTGTTGCGCTTTTAAGGGCTGTCCTGCGAAGCGTCATGATCGGGAACTCTTTTGACAGATCATAGCGGTTCACCACTCCGAATTTCTTCACGGTGTACGCGCTCTCCCCGTCCGGCCAGCGGGGCCTCACCTTCTCCCCCTCCGTGCTCGTTCCGTTTTCCAGTATATCCTTACACATATCTATGAAAATGTGATCTGCCAGACTCACTCCCCGTTCTCCATTCTTTTTATATTATGTAAACCGCTCATCTCAAACTCACGCCATAAAATAATTCACAGCGTAAACCATTCAGGAAGAATGCGTTCTTTGTATTCTTCCTAACATAATATAGTTGTACTTGGACATCGTCCTCCGATGCCCTAGTGCAACTTTATGTTCTGTCCCACTTGTCGCAAAGCGAATTGATCTGATCCGCGAACCGCGCCAGATCTTTGTTTGCACCGCCCTCGTTCTTGTGAATAACGGCGATAAGCCTCTGCCCGCTTGCCAAAAGCCTTGCAAAGACATCGGAGATGCCGCGCCCCCTCTTCTTGATGGCAACAGGCTCCGCCTCGTGTATCAGCTCGCCGCTTATCAGATCGTATCTTGTACCGCTGTAAGGCGCATATGCGTCCAGCCCGTGCTCCACTTTCAGACACTCCGTAAAGAGCTTGCAGACGCTGTCCTCGCCGTGTACGACAAATACCTTATCCGGCTTTTTCTCAAAACCGTTCACCCAATTCAGAAGTCCGTTCTTGTCCGCGTGGCCGCTCATGCCTACCAGCTTCGTGATATCGGCCCGGATCTCGATCGGCTCCCCGAAAAGCTTCACCTCTTTCGCGCCCTCCACAAGCATTCTGCCGAGGGTTCCCACAGCCTGGTATCCCACAAAGAGAATCGTGCACTCCGGCCGCCACAGATTATGCTTCAGATGATGCCTGATGCGGCCCGCCTCACACATGCCGGAGGCTGATATAATCACTTTCGGCGTATGTTCAAAGTTGATTGCCTTGGACTCCTCGCTTGTAATGGCAAGCCTCAGTCCCGGGAAGGTGATCGGATTGATCCCCTTTCTGACCAGAGCCATCGCCTCCTCGTCAAAGCATCTGGCTTCATTCTTATGAAAAATGCCCGTAGCCTCCACCGCCAGCGGACTGTCCACATAGACCGGGAAATTTTCGTGGCCTTTTACCAGCCTGTCAGCTTTGATCTGCCGCAGGAAATAGAGCATTTCCTGCGTTCTGCCCACCGCAAAGGAGGGAATCACCACGTTTCCGCCCCTGTCAAAGGTGGTCTGTAATATCTTCGTCAGCTCTCCCACATAATCCACTTTCTCAGAGGAATGCAGTCTGTCTCCGTAGGTGGATTCCATCACCACAAAATCCGCCTCCGCCGTATTGATCGGGTCTTTTATCAGAGGCTGGTCACTGTTTCCGATATCCCCGGAAAATACGAGCTTCTTCGTCACACTGCCTTCCGTCGCCCAGACTTCGATACTGGAGGAGCCAAGCAGATGCCCGATATCCGTAAAGCGGATCTTTATATTTTCACATACCGTCACTTCACTGTTATAGTCGCAGGGGATGAGACACCTAATTGCCCCGTCTGCATCCTCCATCGAGTAGAGAGGTTCTATCAGATCATTCTGCGCACTTCTCTTCGCCTTGCGGTTTTTCCACTCCGCCTCCTGCATCTGGATGTGGGCACAGTCACGCAGCATAATACTGCACAGATCGCAGGTTGGCGCCGTCGCAAAGATCTGTCCCCGGAAACCTCTGGCATACAAAAGCGGCAGAAGACCCGAATGGTCTACATGCGCATGGGTCAGGAACACATAATCTATGAGCGCCTCATCTACCGGCAGGTCGCAGTTTTCAAATACATTTGCCCCCTGCTCCATACCGTAATCCACCAGAATATTTTTATCACCTACACGAAGATAATGGCAGCTCCCTGTCACCTCATGGTCTGCCCCGATAAACATAAGCTCCATACTGTTCCTCCCTGCTCCGCGCCGCTTATTTTACTTTTCCACCTCTTATACTATAACATTTTTTCCCGAAAGCGTAAATCTTTTCGGGGATTTCTTTTCAGTTTCCTCCTGCCTCTCAACATCCCTCTCCACTCCCATACAATATAATAAACTTGTAATGAGGTAAACTCTCATGTCCTTCTCGATTTCCTCCCTGCTGCTTTTCCTGGTAGCCGTTTCTCTGGATTCTCTGACGGCAGGATTTTCTTACGGCGCCGGGCGGGTGCACATCAAAGCCCTTTCCCTGCTTTTCTTAGCCTGTATTCCGGCTCTATTTATCACTGCAGCCGGCAGAATCGGAGAGATTCTCGGTTCCCTGCTTCCGTCTGGCGTTCTCCCTGTTCTTTCCTTTTTTATGCTGGCCGCTATCGGCATCGCCAAACTTTTTGAAAGTCTGATCCGCATCATTGCCAAAAAACACCCCAGTCTCATGGGAAACTGGGGTTGTCAGATCAAACAGATTAATATTATCTTCACCGTCTACCTTTCGCCGGAAGAGGCAAACCGCACAGATGTCCAGGTGCTGAGTGCAAAGGAAGCGCTGCTTTTAAGTCTTGCCCTCTCCCTTGACAGCGTTCTTGTGGGGATGGCTTTCCCGGCTGCCGCCATCCCCTGGCTTACCCTGTTTCTCTCCGCCACCCTTTTTAACCTTCTCCTTTTTATAACCGGCTGCCTTTCGGGCCGTATTCTCTCCCGCATGCTGCGCATCGATCTGTCCTGGCTTTCTGGTCTGTGTCTTCTGCTCCTGGCCTGCCGCGCACTGGCTTGAGTCCGCTTCTGCTCCCGGCTTTCCGCGCACTGGCATGCGCCTTCTTCTACTCCCGGCCTGCCGCGCACTGGCTTGCGTCCGCTTCTGCTCCCGGATTTCCATGCACCGGCTTGCTCCTTCTTCTGCTCCCGGCCTGCCGCACGCTGGCTTGCGCCTTCTTCTACTCCCGGCTTTCCGCGCACTGGCATGCCCGGGATCTCACCGGCACCCCTGCCATTCCTACAACCACCAGCAGTTCATGCACCAGAAGCGGCGTGGCAGAAAGCGCTGTCAGACGTATCCACTCCTCCATACTTAACCGTACAGTGCCGAAAAGTGTAATCAGCAAAGGAATCTCTGTCACTGCTACCTGCAGGGCAATCCCTACTGCAAAGGCAAGCAGCATCTGCGGGTTTCCTTTGTGATCCATCCGAAATATCGAGCGGTTTACGTCCCGCATACCGATGGCATGGAACAGCTGGCTGATGCCAAGCACCATGAAAGCATGGGTCTGCGCCCTGGCAAGAACAGCGGAAATATTCAGCCCTTCAAGTATGTTGTGTAAATTAACAGGCAGTCCTTCCATGACAATGCGGTCATAGGGAACTTTCAAAAACGCCGCCAGACTGATTCCGCCGATCACCAGACCATAGCAGATCACGCACATAAGTCCTCCCCTTGCAAACAGTGACTCATCGCTCCGCCTCGGCGGCTCCCGCATCAGACTGTCCGTGTCATTGTCATCCACCCCGAGCGCCAGTGCCGGCAGGGAGTCCGTGATCAGATTGATCCAAAGAATAAACCCGGCAGTCAGAGGCACCGGCAGTCCCGCCACAATAGTCAGAAGCATCGTGAGGATTTCCCCCAGATTGGAGGAAAGGAGAAACAATACCGATTTCCGTATATTTTCATAGATGCCTCTTCCCTCCCGGATGGCTGTATGTATGGTGGCCACATTATCATCCATCAGTACAAAGTCCGCCGCTCCTCTTGCCACATCGGTTCCCCCCTGGCCCATGGCAATGCCGATATCCGCCGCCTGCAGAGAAGGGGCATCATTGACCCCGTCCCCTGTCATCGCTACTATTTTATGTAAACTTCTATACCCTTCCACAATCCGGACTTTGTGCTCTGGCGTCACCCTGGCAAAAACCCTGAGCTGCGGCAGTCTCTGCAAAAAGCTCTGTTCTTTCAGATGATCCAGCTCCCGTCCTGTGATGCATTCCTCCGCACGGTTTGCAATTCCGAGCTGTCTGGCAATGGAAAACGCCGTGTCAGGATGATCTCCCGTTATCATCACCGTAGAAACGCCCGCCTGCGCAAAGCCCTGTACCGCGGCAAGCGCCTCCGGCCTGACGGGATCCTGCATACTGACAAAACCGAGAAACACCATGCCCCGCTCTTTCATGCCCCCCTCCGGCTCCATTGCCAGTGCCAGCACCCGCCTTCCTTCTCCCATCAGACGCTTCTGTACACCCAGCAGCCTCTCCCGCTCCGTCACGGCAAGCTCCGCTATACGACCGTCCCTGAAACAGCCCGCACAGTTTTCCAGAATCCGCTCCGCAGCTCCCTTCGTGTAGGCAGTCTGCCTGTTTCCAACCCGGTGCAGCGTTGTCATCATTTTCCGTCCGGCGTCAAAACCGATTTCGTCTATGCGCGGATGCCGCTCCCTGAGCCGCGCTGCTTTCACGCCGCAGTCCTGCGCCATATAGAGGAGCGCCAGTTCCGTGGGATCTCCAATTCCTTCCTCCCCCGTCTCTGCATCATTACAGAGCACACAGCCCAGAAGAAAGTGTGCCGCACAGGAAAGTTCCGCCCCGCCCATATCCGTCTCTTCAAAAAGCGTCCTGAGTCCTGCCTTCTCCGTTAGCTTTCCGTCCAGATAACACTCCGTCACCGTCATCCTGTTCTGGGTCAGCGTCCCTGTCTTGTCCGAACAGACGACCTCTACCGCCCCCAGCGTTTCCACTGCCGAAAGCTTTCGCACAATGGTTTTGGCCTTCACCATACGTGACACACTCAGCGCCAGCACAATCGTCACAATGGCCGGCAGACCTTCCGGCACCGCCGCCACTGCCAGAGAAACAGAAGTTAAAAGCATCTCTCCCACATCACGCTTTTGCATCAGCGCTACAATAAAAAGCAGCACACAGATCCCCACCGCCAGGGCGCTCAATACCTTTCCCAGCTCTCCAAGCCTCACCTGCAGCGGCGTCAGTTTTTCCTTATGTCCATGCAGCATGTCCGCTATGTGGCCAACCTTTGTATCCATGCCCGTTGCCGTTACCACGCCGAACCCACGTCCCTTTGCTATATAAGTAGACATATAGACCATATTTCTGCTGCTGGTGTCCGCCGTCTCCTTCTCTACATATCCTGCCTCCTTCTCCACAGGCACAGACTCTCCTGTAAGGGTAGACTCTTCCGCAAAAAGTCCGATACTTTCTATTAAGCGCAAATCAGCCGGTACCCTGTTTCCCGCCTCCAAAACCACAACATCGCCAGGTACCAGTTCTTGCGCCGGAATCACATGATGTACGCCATCCCTAAGAACCGTCGTCCTTGGCTCCGAAATCTGCTTCAGAGCCTCCACCGCACGCCCGGCTTTTCCCTCCTGAATAATTCCCACCGCCGCATTTAATGCAACCACCGCCACAATAATAATGGCGTCTCCAAATTCATGTAACATCATGGAAATCGCCATCGCCACCATCAGAATCAATATCAGCGGATCATTCAGCTGCGCTGCGATCCTCCCGGCAAGGCTCTTTTCTTCTTGATCTTTTAGTCTGTTTGGCCCATACTTTGCCCTGCGCTCCGCAATTCTGGCTGCATCCAGCCCCCTCTCCGCGTCTGTCTGCAATCCCTGGATTGTCTCCGATACGCTTCTGTTCTCATACATACGCCTGTCCTCCCGCCATTTCCTAAAACATGTCCGTTACCCGCTCTTACCCTGTCCCAAATAAAGAGCTTGTCACTTCTTTTTTAAGATATGCGCGAATAAGCAGAGTTAGAAGTAAATAGAAGCAAAACGGACGCTTGCATACGATTTTGCTACTATTTGCTTATAACGAGCACCGCGAACGAGAAATGTGCAGCATTTCGAGTCTGCTTATGAGCAGCGTTGGAAGCAAATAGATGCAAAACGGATGCCTACACACGGTTTTAAGTCTATTTGCTTATGAGCAGCGTCAGAAGCAGACGTAAATATGGACATACAAAAAGGAGCCTCCATACTAGAAGCCCCTCAGCTTATCGGTTCCGTCATCAATTGTGTTTTCGATGGATTTTATCACCACATAATAGCCTTCGCCGCCATTTAGTTCCACATAAACGCGGTCGCCCACCCTGTGTCCGAGCAGCGCTTTTCCCAGCGGCGACTCCGTGCTGATCAACCCTTTCAAGGAATTGCCCCGCACTGTCGTCACCAGCTTGTATTTCTCAGTGAGGTCATCCTCCTCGAAAAAGACCTCCACCGTATTGTTTATGCCGACCTCATCCTCCGCGGATTCATCTGATACAATCACGGCAGTTTTTATCATCCGTTCCAGATAACGGATGCGGCTCTCATTCTGGTTTTTCACTTTCTTCGCCGCATGATACTCAAAGTTCTCGCTCAGATCGCCATGTGCCCTGGCTGTCTTCACATCCTCCAAAGCTGCCGGACGAACCACCAGCTTGCGATGTTCGATCTCCTCTTCCATCCTGCGGATATCCTGCTTAGTCAGTTCATTATACATGATAATCCCCGTTTCAAAACGCAAATTGCTGTGCGGAAAATCCGCACAGCAGCATAGTTTTTTCTCTGATTTACTTCGCGTTCACCATATAGTCAAGCAGACGGTTCACATCCTCAGGATCATGTGCAACAAGCTCCATCTCCGGGATCGCATTGTCTGCAAAAAGCTTTGTGAGCGCCACATACTTAGTCAGCTGAGACTTTAAGTTCAGTCTGTCACCTTCTTTTGTCACTAACTCCACTGTGCCTTTGCACTGGTTTACTACCTCAAAAAACTTTTCAGGGTTGTCGATATTCATTACTTTCATTTTCTTTTCCTCCCTTTTTCTCATCTACTCTTCGTTTACACCACCATAATACACCATTTTTCTCATTTGTCAAATCTTTTTAAAAAAATAAGTAAATTTTTTTTATTTTCTTGTTGACAAATCCAAACCTCTATAGTATATTAATAAATGTCCGAGCGATACAAACGCAAACGGACAACAAGCGCGAGTGGCTCAGTTGGTGGAGCGCGACCTTGCCAAGGTCGAGGCCGCGGGTTCGAGTCCCGTCTCGCGCTCTGGCCTAAACGATACCCGGAACAGTTCCGGGTAT
>CBCOZL010000024.1:0-59595 GCA_965114645.1 uncultured Lachnospiraceae bacterium
AGCTATCGTGCATTCGCCCGATGAAGCACAGGCGTTATACAGCCTTATGTGAGCAAGCTCCCAACGGCCGGGCAGCCGGGCTACGCTCCAGGCAGAGCCTGGAGCTATCGTGCATTCGCCCGATGAAGCACAGGCGTTATACAGCCTTATGTGAGCAAGCTCCCAACGGCTGATACCGCCTGTGCTTCGCCCGGCTCATTGCATACGTTAAATTATCGGTTGACAAACCGGGATGCCCTATGTATAATTGTTTGAGTGTGGATAGGAGTCTGCTATGTTCGTGAACCTGACAGATGTGCTTACAAATGAAGACAGAGTTGTTTCCATGCAGGCGGAAGCGCAGATCGAAGAAGTTTCCGTCGGCGGGGAGAAGTATCTGGTGTCGGCTTCATCACCGGTGAGCTTTGTTTTTACAAACACAGGGAAAGGCAGGGCACGGATCGAAGGGAAAGCAGCGTTTACTTTTTCGGCGGCCTGTGACAGATGTCTGAAGCCGGTGGAGGAGAAGCGGGAAATCTGCTTTACGAGAGAAGTGTGGGCGCCGGATGTGGCGGCTGATTCTTCGGTCTACGAGGAACAGCTATTCATGGAAGGCTTTCAGTTGAATGTAGAGGACTTGCTAATCAGTGAGATAGTGACAAGCTGGCCTATGAAGATTCTGTGTAAGCCGGATTGTAAGGGGATCTGCCCCATATGCGGCAGGGATCTGAATACGGGGACATGCACCTGTGATACGTTTGTTCCCGATCCCAGGATGGCGGCGATCAAAGATATTTTTGAAGCGGATAAGGAGGTGTAACGATGTCTATTTGTCCTAAAAACAAATCTTCTAAGGGTAGAAGAGATAAAAGAAGAGCAAACTGGAAAATGACTGCTCCTACTTTGGTAAAATGCAGCAAGTGCGGCGCGCTGATGGTGCCCCACAGAGTATGTAAGAAATGCGGAACATACAACAAAAAAGAAATCATCGCAGTTGATTGATCGATGTGCACGGGCTTTTCGGGAACCTCTCGAAGAGCCTTGATTTTTATGGGCGGATTTAGTATATTATAACTATTCAAACAGGGCCGGAAAACAGGCTTAGAAGAAACGGAAGGTTGCGTATGAGCGAATGGATTAAAGTGGCCGTAGACGCTATGGGAGGAGACAATGCCCCGGTGGAGACGGTGAAGGGCGCTGTGGAGGCGGTGAACGAGAGCGGTAAGATACAGGTGTATCTGGTAGGAAAACAGGATGTTCTGGAAAAAGAGCTTGCCGGCTATACATATCCGAAGGAACAGATTGTGGTTGTGCACGCCTCTGAGATCATTGAGACGGCGGAGCCGCCGGTGATGGCGATCCGAAAAAAGAAAGATTCCTCGCTCGTGAAAGCGCTTAATCTCGTGAAGGACGGCACCTGTGACGCTTTTGTGTCGGCCGGCAGTACCGGGGCGACCCTTGTGGGAGGCCAGGTGATTGTGGGACGGATCAAGGGGGTGGAGAGACCGCCGCTTGCGCCGCTGATTCCCACGGCAACGGGCTGTTCCCTGCTGATTGACTGCGGTGCGAATGTGGATGCCAGACCGTCCCATCTGGTACAGTTTGCGAAGATGGGATCGATTTATATGGAATATGTGATGGGCGTGAAGAATCCGAAGGTCGGCATTGTGAATATCGGCGCCGAGGAGGAAAAGGGAAACGCTCTGGTGAAGGAAACATTTCCTCTTTTGAAGAACTGTTCTGACATCAACTTTATCGGAAGTGTGGAAGCCAGGGATATCCCGGCGGGAGCGGCAGACGTCATTGTCTGTGAGGCCTTTGTAGGAAATGTGATTCTGAAAACTTATGAGGGTGTGGGACTGACGCTGATCTCCAAAGTGAAGGAGGGCATGATGTCTACACTTCGCAGCAAGATCGGCGCGCTCCTGGTGAAGCCCGCGCTTAAGAAGACTTTGAAAGCCTTTGATCTGGAGCAGTACGGCGGTGCGCCGCTTCTGGGACTTAAGGGGCTGGTGGTGAAGACCCACGGCAGTTCCAAGGCGAATGAGATAAAAAATTCTATTTTGCAGTGTATTGCTTTTACAGAACAGCAGATCAGCGAAAAGATCCGGGAGAGGGTCACGGCGCAGGAGAACGACGGCTAATATGGAAGCAGTAAGATACCAACAGCGGGAGACGCTTTAGAAAGCGGAGAGGTTTGTTTTGCGATGGAGTTTGATAAATTACGGGAAGTGATAGCGGGGATTTTAAGTGTAGACCCTAAGGAGATCACGGAAGAGACCACCTTTCTGGAGGATCTGGGAGCGGATTCTCTGGATGTATACCAGATTATTATGGGAATTGAGGATGCCTTTCAGATTGAAATACCGGCAGAAAAGGCGGAGCACATCACTACGGTTGGTGAGGCGGTAGAACTGATCAAGAGCAGCAGGGAGTAAGCGGTCAGCCCTTTCTGATAAGGAAGGGGCTTTTCCATGCGGAGGTTTTTATGACAGATGAAACGTTTAGCGCGTTGGAAGAAAAAATTGGATACCGGTTTCGGGACAAAACGCTTTTGCGGCGGGCGCTGACCCACAGCTCTTATGCCAATGAGATGAAGATTAATAAATATAAGGACTATGAGCGGCTGGAATTTCTGGGGGACGCTGTGCTGGAGCTTGTGAGCAGCGACTTTCTTTTCCGGGAACGGGAGGAGACACCGGAAGGGGAACTCACGAAAATGCGCGCTTCCATGGTCTGCGAGCCGGCGCTTGCCTACTGTGCAAGGGAGTTTTCCCTGGAACAGTTTATTCTGCTCGGCAAGGGCGAGGAGGCAACCGGGGGAAGAACCCGGGATTCCATTGTTTCCGATGTGATGGAGGCGGTGATCGGGGCCATTTATCTGGACGGGGGACTGGAGGAAGCTTCGGCGTTTATACATCGTTTTATCCTTTCGGATCTGGAGCACAAACAGCTTTTTTATGACGCCAAGACGATTCTGCAGGAGCTTGTGCAGCAGGAGAACACGGGCGGACTTCGTTACGAACTCGTGAAAGAGGAAGGACCGCAGCATGATAAAATATTTGAGGTTGCGGTATATGTGGGAGAGAAAAAGGCGGGATGGGGAGTCGGCCATTCCAAGAAGGCGGCGCAGCAGCAGGCGGCCTACCAGGCTCTTCTTGCGAGAAAAGAAAGGTAATATATGTATTTAAAGAGTATAGAGGTACATGGATTTAAATCCTTTGCAAATAAAATTAAGTTTCAGTTTCACAACGGCATTACGGGTATTGTCGGACCGAACGGCTCCGGCAAGAGCAACGTGGCCGACGCGGTCAGATGGGTGCTTGGAGAGCAGCGGATCAAACAGCTCCGAGGCGTGTCCATGCAGGATGTAATTTTTTCGGGAACAGAGCTGAGAAAGCCTCTTGGTTATGCCTATGTGGCGATTACGCTGGATAATTCCGATCACCAGCTTCCCATTGATTTTGACGAGGTGACGGTGTCAAGGCGTCTGTACCGTTCCGGGGAGAGTGAGTATATGGTAAACGGGGCGCCCTGCCGACTGAAGGACGTCAACGAACTGTTTTACGATACGGGTATCGGTAAGGAAGGCTATTCCATTATCGGACAGGGACAGATTGATAAAATTCTCAGCGGAAGACCAGAGGAGCGCAGGGAACTTTTTGATGAGGCAGCAGGTATTGTCAAATTTAAGAGAAGGAAGTATGCGGCGCAGAAAAAGCTGGAGGCGGAGAAACAGAACTTACTGCGTGTGAACGATATATTGTCGGAGCTGGAGAAGCAGACAGGGCCGCTTGAAAAGCAGGCGGAAAAGGCCAGGGTCTACCTTCGAAGGAAGGAAGAGCTAAAAACCCTTGATGTCAACGTTTTTCTGCTGGAGAACGTGCGGATCACGGAGCAGCTTAAAGAGGTGGATCAAAAACTTGGCATTGCCTCCGGGGATCTGCAGGAGACCACGGATCAATACGAGTCCATCAAGGAGGAGTATGAGCGCATTCAGACCCGCATAGAACAGCTTGACGCGGAGATTGAGGCGGCGAGGGCTACGCTCACGGACACGGGCGTGATGCGATCCAAGCTGGAGGGTGAGATCAATGTCTTAAAGGAGCAGATCCATTCGGCTGAGGGCAATGAGGAACATCTGCAGACCCGTATCAACAGTATCAGCGAGCAGCTTGCCGAGAGAGATAAGGAGCGGGAGACCATTCTCGCGGAAAAACAGGAGATCGATGAGAAACTGGCGGCTCTGGAGGAGGAGCGGACAAAGGCCAGAGAACTGTTAGAGAAAACCCAGAGCGAGATAGAAACGCTAAATAATCATATAGAAAGCGGAAAAAATACCATTATAGAGGCGCTGAATAACCGGGCTACCATCAAATCCAGGCTGGGGCGTTTTGATACCATGCTGGAGCAGGTGAATATCCGAAAGGCGGAATTAAATTCCCGACTTCTGCGTGCCAAGTCCGACGAGGTGGCACAGACGGAGACGATCAAAAAGCTGGAGGAGGAATTTGAGGCCATTACCGCTTCCATCAAAGAGCTGACAGAGCAGCAGGAGCTTATGGAGGAGCGTCTTGCCGGCGTGCGGGACGAGCTGGCCGGCAAAGATCAGAAGCTGCGGGATACCCAGGTACTCTACCACCAGCAGAAATCCAAGCTGGAGGCCCTCTCCAATCTGACGGAACGCTATGAAGGCTATGGCGGAAGCGTCAAGGCTGTCATGGAGAAAAAGGATACGGAGAAGGGCATTATCGGCGTTGTGGCGGATATCATCCAGGCGGAGGCAAAGTATGAGACGGCCATAGAGACGGCTCTTGGCGGCAATATCCAGAACATTGTGACGGAGGATGAGGAGACTGCCAAGCGGATGATCGGTTTTCTAAAAAAGGCCAGAGCCGGGCGTGCCACATTCCTTCCGCTGACAAGCATTACCCGTCCGCAGGAGTTTAAAAACCCGGAGGCGCTTAAAGAGCCTGGCGTGGTAGGGATGGCGGATGCCCTTGTCAAGATTGAGAAAAAGTACAAAAATGTGGCCAAGGCTATGCTTGGGCGCATTATGGTCGTTGACAATGTGGATCATGCGGTAAAGATCGCCAGAAAGTTTGATTACGGTATCCGCATGGTTACGCTGGAGGGAGAACTTCTGGTGCCCGGCGGCGCCATCAGCGGCGGCGCGTTTAAGAACAACTCCAATCTGCTCGGCAGACGCCGGGAGATGGAGGAGCTGGAGAAGAAAGTAAAGCAGTATGTAAAGGAGATCGACCAGATCTTAAATGAGATCGAGGAGACCAAGCGGGGGCGTAATAAAATGCGCCTTGAGATCGAGGACATCAAGGGTCAGATCCAGCGGAAATTTATCGAGCAGAACACCGCCAGAATGAGTGTGATGCAGGCGGAGGAGAAAAAGAACGAGACGACGGAGGGCTTTGGCGAGTTAAAGACGGAAGAGCAGGATATCGAAACCCAGATCGGAGAGATCCGGGCAGGCAAGGAGGAGGCCGCGAAGGAGCTGGCTGATTCCGAGGCGCTTGAAAAGAGCGTGGAGACCCAGATTGCTGAATTCCAGTCCCAGCTTGAGGAAAAGCGGGCGCTTGAATCCGAACAGGCGGCGCAGACAGGCGAGTGGGACGTGGAAGTGGAAAAGATGCGGCAGAACGCAGACTTTAAAAGACAGAATCTGGAGCGGGTGGACGGGGAGAGAGAACGTTACCGCTCAGAACTGAACGAAGTGAAGGAAGGGCTGCATCTGGGCAAAGAGGAAGTGGAACGCAAGAAAGAGAGCATTCTCGAGATCGAGAGAACCATTGCGGCATCGCATACAGCGCAGACAGAGGCGGAGATTAAGCTGAAAGAGGACGTGGAGACCAAGGAGGCGCTTTCCGGGAAACAGAAAAACTTCTTTGGAACCAGAGAGGAGCTGGCCCAGCGAATGACGGCGCTGGACAAGGAGGTATACCGTCTGAATGCGCAGAAGGAGCGGATGGAGGAATCTATCGAGTCCCACATCAATTATATGTGGAACGAGTATGAGATCACCCTCTCCGATGCGGAAGGGTTAAAGAATGAGGAGATGACCGATCTACCGGCCATGAAGCGGGAGATTGGCAGCCTGAAGGACGCGATCAGAAAGCTCGGCGATGTGAATGTGAACGCCATTGAGGATTACCGAAATCTGATGGAGCGCTATACGTTCTTAAAGACCCAGCATGACGATCTGGTGGAGGCGGAGAAAACCCTGCTCGGTATCATCGAAGAGCTGGACACTTCCATGCGGAAACAGTTCAATGAGAAATTTGCCCAGATCAACCGGGAGTTTGACAAGGTGTTCAAGGAGCTGTTCGGCGGCGGCAAAGGATCCCTTGAGCTGATTGAGGACGAGGACGTGCTGGAGGCGGGTATTCTTGTGATTGCGCAGCCGCCGGGAAAGAAACTGGTCAATATGATGCAGATGTCCGGCGGTGAGAAATCCTTGACGGCGATCTGTCTGCTCTTTGCGATCCAGAATCTGAAACCTTCGCCCTTCTGCCTCCTGGATGAGATTGAGGCGGCTCTGGACGAGAACAATGTGACACGGTTTGCGAAGTATCTGCACAAGCTGACGAAGAACACGCAGTTTATTGTGATTACACATAGGCGCGGCACGATGGAGAAAGCGGACCGGCTTTATGGCATTACCATGCAGGAGAAGGGAATCTCTACACTGGTAAGCGTCAATTTGATTGATAAGGAACTTGACGATTAGATAGGGGAACTGGTATGGGAGAAGAAAAAAAAGGATTCTTTAGCCGGCTGAAGGCGGGTCTTACCAAGACAAGGGACAATATTGTGCACGGCATGGATTCGGTGTTCGGGGGTTTTTCCAGTATCGACGACGATTTCTATGAGGAACTGGAAGAGATTCTCATCATGGGAGATATCGGAGTGAATGCCACGGAAGAGATTCTGGAGCGGCTGAAAAAACAGGTCAGGGAGAACCGTATCAAGGAGCCGGCGGCCTGCCGGGAACATCTGATCAACAGCATCAGAGAACAGATGGAAGTGGGGGATGCCGCCTACGATTTTGAAAAGGAACGGTCGGTGGTGATGGTCATTGGCGTCAACGGCGTGGGAAAGACCACCACGGTTGGAAAGCTCGCGGGACAGCTCAAGGGACAGGGGAAAAAGGTGTTGATCGCGGCGGCGGATACGTTCCGCGCGGCGGCGGGAGAGCAGTTGTCGGAATGGGCGGACCGTGCCGGGGTGGACATGATCGGTGGTACGGAGGGCGCTGACCCGGCAAGTGTGATTTTCGATGCGGTGAACGCGGCGAAGGCAAGAAATGTGGATGTGCTTTTGTGTGATACGGCTGGACGGCTTCATAATAAAAAGAATCTGATGGAGGAACTGAAAAAGATCAACCGTATTATCGACCGGGAGTTCCCGGATGCCCACCGGGAGAATCTGGTGGTTCTGGACGGCACCACAGGACAGAATGCTTTGCAGCAGGCGAAGGAGTTTGGCGAGGTTGCGGATGTGACTGGCATCATTCTGACAAAACTGGACGGGACGGCCAAGGGCGGCATTGCGGTGGCCATCCAGTCGGAATTACAGATCCCGGTGAAGTATATCGGCGTGGGTGAGTCCATAGAGGATCTGCAGAAGTTTGATGCGAAGCAGTTTGTGGATGCGCTTTTTGACGTGAAGGAAGAGCAGTAGTTGAGGTTCACAGTCGAAATGCGCATATACTGCGCATTTACGACCCGAGACAGTAAATTATGAGAGCATTTGCGCCTCGCCGCAGGCGACTTGGAATGCGCAAATGCCGTTACTATGAGCAGTGGGAAACTGCGAATAGAAACAAGAGTAGGGAGGCACAGCGGGGATGGATGCAATGACATTAGATCAGTTTGAAGAAGCCTATGAGGTGGTGAAAGAGGTCACCTCGGAGACAAAGCTCGTATACAGCGATTATTTCAGTGCGCAGACCGGGAATAAGGTTTACCTGAAGCCGGAAAACATGCAGCTTACGGGAGCCTACAAGCTCAGGGGCGCCTACTATAAAATCAGCACTCTGACGAAGGAGGAGCGGGAGAAGGGACTGATTACGGCATCCGCCGGAAATCACGCCCAGGGCGTAGCCTACGCGGCCAAATGCTATGGGGTAAAAGCTGTGATCGTGATGCCTACCACAACCCCTCTGATCAAAGTAAACCGCACCAAAAGCCATGGGGCGGAAGTAATTCTGTACGGGGATGTGTATGACGAGGCCTGCGCCCATGCACTGGAACTGGCGGAGAAGAACGGTTATACGTTTGTACATCCCTTCGACGATCTGGATGTGGCTACGGGGCAGGGAACCATCGCTATGGAGATTATCAAGGAGCTTCCTCTGGTGGATTATATTCTGGTGCCAATCGGCGGCGGCGGTCTTGCCACCGGAGTATCTACCCTTGCAAAGCTCTTAAATCCGAAAATAAAGGTGATCGGCGTGGAGCCTGCGGGCGCGGCCTGTATGCAGGCGTCCATCAAGGCGGGGAAAGTGCAGACCATGCCGCAGGTCAATACCATTGCGGACGGCACTGCGGTGAAAACGCCGGGAGAAAAGATTTTCCCTTATGTGAGCAAAAATCTGGACGACATCATCACCGTGGAGGATGAGGAGCTGGTGGTGGCTTTTCTCGATATGGTGGAAAACCATAAGATGGTGGTGGAAAATTCCGGGCTTCTCACAGTGGCGGCCTTAAAGCATCTGGATGTGAAGAACAAGAAGATTGTTTCCATTTTGAGCGGCGGCAATATGGACGTGATTACCATGTCCTGCGTGGTTCAGCAGGGGCTTGTGCTGCGCGACAGGATTTTCACCGTGTCGGTGCTTCTGCCGGACAAGCCGGGAGAACTTTCCAGAGTGGCGGATGTGATTGCGAAACAGAGCGGCAATGTCATCAAGCTGGAGCATAACCAGTTCGTCTCCATCAACCGCAATGCGGCGGTGGAGCTTCGGATTACGCTGGAAGCCTACGGCACGGAGCACAAAAACCAGATCATCAAAGCGCTTGAGGACAATGGGTATCAGCCCAAGCTTGTGCGGGCGAGCGTGTAGGCGCGTGTTTAGCACGGACCGAAGCGGAGCGGAGACAGCCCGTGAGCGAGGAAAACCGAAGGTTTTTCGAGTTTGCACTGCGAATGATATAATTTTAAGATGGATATGATATTAACAAAAAAAGGCAGGATTCATATTCATGCAGAAAATGAAGAAATATGTTATTATAACGTTAGCGGCATTTGTGTATGCCGTCGGGGTCAGTCTCTTTACAGATCCTAATAATATGGCGCCGGGCGGTGTGACAGGTATCTCCATTATTCTGAGCAGGATTCTGCCTGTCGGCACAGGTACGCTGATTATGCTGATCAACATACCGATCCTGATTTTTGCTGTCTGGAAATTCGGAATCACTTTTACGGTGTCAACGATCTATGCCATAGCGCTGATCTCATCCTTTACGAATGTGCTGTCGCCATACGGGGCAGCTACGGATGATATCCTGCTGGCGGCTCTGGTGGGCGGTACGCTCACGGCAGTCTCCATCGGCGCGATCTTCCGTGCGGGAGCAACCACAGGAGGCACGGACATTATTGTCAAGGCGCTGCGGCTGCGGTTTCCCCATCTGAAGACAGGGAAGATATTCTTTATCGCGGACGCGCTGGTGGTGACTCTCTCAGGTATCGTATTCCGGGATCTGAACGCTGCACTGTATGCGGCGATTTCCGCCATCTGCACCTCTGTGGTGATGGACGTTGTGCTCTACGGCAGGGATGAGGCAAAACTTCTGTATATCATCAGCAGCAGGGCGGAGGAAATTGCGGGGCGGCTTTTGTCGGATTTAGATATTGGCGTGACATATATAAAAGGGCAGGGCGCATATAGTGGAGATAACAAGCGGGTGATTATGTGTGTGGTGAAAAAGCCTGTAACACCCAGAGCGGAGGAGATTGTAAAACAGGAGGATCCCAATTCCTTTATGATTATCACAAGCGCGACAGAGGTGTTTGGGGAAGGGTACAAAAGCTACTTTAGTGAGCGCATGTAGCGGCATGCGCAGATAATAAGGAGAGTTTATGCAGGAGAATCATTCGCATGGAAAGCGCAGCAGGAAGAAACGAAGGAGAAGCGAGAACAGCATTCTTGCAGGCTCCATCCTCCTCTGTATCGTCACGCTGACGGCGGTTACGATCTGTCTGGTCATGGTGTTTCAGTACCGGGCAGTTCAGCAGAAGAACACAGCGGTTATGAGCGAACTGGAGACAATACGGCTGAAGGAGGAAGCGGCTTACAATCAGGCGGAGGTGGATGCCATGATTGAGAGTGCGGTGGAGGAAGCGAAGGAAAAAACCGGGGAAGAGGTGAGTGAGCAATTCCTCGGCCGGATAAAGGAATTTATGTCTTCCGGGCAGGGGACAACGGAGATGCTCAGAGCATTTTTCCCGGATGAGATTGTGGTGGCTGACGCCGGGAAGTATTACTTTTTCCCGATTCTGGAGGAACTTGCCAGGAATACATACGACCCAGAGTCCTTTATGCCGGATGGGGACGGCGTCATGCACTATTATGTGGACGGAGAGCGGGCTTCCCGCAAAGGGATAGACGTTTCCAGATATCAGAATGACATCGACTGGGAGGAAGTGGCGTCTGACGAAGTGGATTACGCTTTTATCCGCCTGGGCATCAGAGGGTATACGGAAGGGGAAATCATGGAGGATGAAACCTTTCAGGACAATATGGAAGGTGCGCTGAAAAACGATATTGATGTGGGCGTATATTTTTTTACCCAGGCCATGAGCGAGGAGGAAGCCGAGGAGGAGGCTGAGTTTGTAATCGAGTCCATTGCGCCCTATAAGGTGACATATCCTGTGGTGATTGACGTGGAGGCGGTGACGAGCACGAATGCCCGGGGAAATGATCTGACAAGCGCGGAGCGGACAAAATACTGCATCACTTTTTGTGAAAAGATCAAGGAGGCCGGATATACGCCGATGATATACGGCAACTTGAAGACTTTTACGCTGCTTTTGGATATCAAGGAGCTGGAGGCGTATGACAAGTGGTTTGCCTACTATGATGAGTCATACTATTTCCCTTATGATTTTAAGATCTGGCAGTACACCAATAAAGGGAAGGTGTCCGGTATCAAGGGCGATGTGGATTTGAACATCAGCTTTGAGGCGCCCAGGGATGATGAGGACGATGATACGTGAGGAAAGCAGAGGGCGGAAAACGGCAGTGATACATCAGACCAGCCACAGAGCGTTTGGGGATGGCTGAATGTCTGCTGCATATGAAAGTACGGAATAACTATGAAATACAAAATAAGGAAAGGCAGGATTACGACATGAAATACGAATTTGAAGGTACTGTAGAATTTCGGGAGAATGAGAACGCTATCTCCGTGCCCTTCAATGTCTGGGAGGTCTGTGAGAAGGTGGGGGATGCGCCGGTACGCGTCTGCTTCGACGATGTGTGCTTTATCTGCGATCTTCTGCCGAAAGGGCAGGGATATTACGATATCCCGGTAAGTCAGGATACGCTCTCCAAAGTGGAGCTTGGCAAAAAATATCTGATCTCCATTGAGATTGTGGGAAATGTCATGGCAAGAATCGGGGACAGTCCTTACAGTGTGGAGCACCCGATCCGCAAAATTGAAGGGGTGGATCTTGTGACACAGCCCTGGGACGGTCTGTGCGGACAGTCCTGCATTGCCATGATAGCGGGAACCACGCTGGATGAGGCCTGCGATATTATGAAGTGCAGGGAGTGGCAGGCAAACATGAGCAAGATGATCGCTACGCTGGAGTATCTGGGCATCCGCCATGCGGATAAGATCGTGTATACGCTTGGAAAGGAAGTGGAGCTGCCGAAGTGCACCATCATCATGGAGCGCATGGGCAGATACAGCCATTATCTTGTAGGGTATGACGGAAAGTACTATGATCCCAATCTGGGAGTGATTAAAGAGTTTGACATGGCAAAGATGGTCGGGTATCTGGAAATCGTTGTGTAACAGAAAAAGCTGTCCTCAGAAAAACGGGGGCAGCTTTTAAATGTCGGGAAAAGAGATTAATTTTCGTTCATTTTATGTATGGATTCGGCGATGCTGTTGGCATCCTGCGTGATTTTTTTATAGATCTCGGTGGACTGTTTGGAGAAGGCACCCATCTGCTTGGCGATGATGCCGAAGCCGGCGCCCACAGCGCCTACCCTGGCAGTTTCAATGGAGGCATTTAAAGCCATGATCGTCTGCTTGGAGGCGATGGATTCCAGTTCTCTCGTATTTTCTTTGATCCGGGTTACGGTCTCTGTCGCGTTTGCGATTTCTTCCTCCCACACATGGATCTTTTTATATTCTGTGGCGTTCATATATTCCTGTAAAACCATACGGTTCACGACATCGCTTAAGAGAGAAGCGGCTGCACGGATCGCTTTTTCTGAGCGGACAGGCACTTTCTGAACCGCACGAATATAGCTGTCTGGATCAATACCCAGCTCTTCGGCGATAGCCTTGAATTTTTCTTCATTCGGTGCATGGGGAAGAACCTGCCCGCCAATGATAGCGCCTACTTTTTCGCCATTTAAAATAATGTCATTGGCGAAATCCATCAGTCCGGCGTGACACTCATAGACACCCTGGCCGGTGGCATCGCATTTCTGACAGCGCTTTGCGCCTTCCGGGCACCCTCTGGTATATTTCATGCAGAAATCCGTGAAACCGCTTCCCCGGGTAATGTAGTTTCCCTCTTTGTCGATAGCGATAGCGGCAAGGCCGGTTGCGTCTGAAAAAGCATCCTGTACCTTCTGCAAATGGGACATATCCATAAAATCCGAGAGTTTCATGTCAGTTTCTCCCTCCTTCAACAATATTGAATTTATTATATCATGCTTTTTGACAAATGCCTATCTTTTTGTATGGTATAATACAATATAAAATAACACAAAGGCGGAACAGAAGAATGACGGAAATTTATTATGCGGAGGATGATCCGGGAATTGCGGATAAGGTGAGGGAATATCTGGAGAGGCAGAACATAAAAGTGTCGGTATACAGCACACTAGGTGATTTGAGGCAGGCGCTTGCCGCGCGTCTGCCAGCGATGGTGCTTCTTGACTGGAATATGCCGGATGGACGCGGGGACGGATTGTGCCGGTGGATTCGGAAAAACTGGAGGGAACTGCCGGTTATTTTTCTTACCGTGCGGGGCGACAGCGCGGATATTGTTTCGGGATTTGACAGCGGAGCGGACGATTATGTGGTGAAGCCCTTCGCGCTGGAGGTATTGTATTCCAGAGTGCGGGCGCTTCTCAGAAGAAGCGGGGATGTGGGCGGACAGTATCTGACCTGCGACAGCATTGTGATGGACTTATCCCGTATGACGGCTGCCTGCGGGGCGGAGGAGGTAAGCCTGAGCGCCGTGGAGTATCAGGTGCTTTTGTGCTTGATGAGGAATAAAGGCAGAATCGTAACGCGGGAAAAACTGCTGGAACAGGTGTGGGATGTAAACGGTAACTATGTGAATGACAATACATTGACTGTAACAGTCAAACGTTTGCGGGACAAGCTGCACCAGCCGGCCTGTCTGAAAACGGTCAGAAGCGTGGGATACCGCATGGAGGAAACGGAATGAAGGGTGTGGAAAACAGTAAAATGGCCCGGGCAGGTTATGCTTCGGTGTGGCTGATTGTCATTGGCGTTATTGTTATGCTGGTTTCGGGACATTATGCCGTCAGGCTGGCGGGTGCAGTTCTTCTTGCGGCAGGACTCTTGTACGGGCAAAAAAGAGTACGGCAGCGTCTGCGGGCACTGACGGCATATCTGGAACAGGCTCATGTGGGAAAGGCGCAGATTCTTTCCGCGCTGGGGGAAGATGAATTTTCCAAGCTGGAAGATGAAATCTACAAGACGGTGACATCGCTCTATCAGACGAGAGAGGAGGCGGTGCGGGTCAAAAATGAGATGGCCCAGAATCTGTCCAATATCGCACATCAGATCAGGACACCGATTACGGCCGCCTCCCTGTGCGTGCAGACGATGGACGGGAAGGCGGTAAAAGAAGAGCAGGAGCAGATCCAGAGGCAGCTTATGCGGCTGACGCACCTGGAGGAAGCCCTGCTTCTTTTAGCCCGTCTGGATGCCGGCTCGTTGGTCTTAAAGAGGGAGGAGACGGACGTTTATACGCTGCTTATGCTTGCGGCGGATAATCTGCAGGAGATTTTTGCACAGCGGAAAGTTTCCGTTGATATTCCCGAGCTTGGGGAAATGTCTGTAAAAGTCGATCTGGACTGGACGATGGAGGCAGTTATGAATCTGATGAAAAACTGCGCGGAGCACAATGCAGGGGGATGCATTCACTGTTCTTACGGACAAAATCCCCTGTATACGGAAATACAGATCCGGGATGAAGGCGCGGGTTTTGACAGGGAGGATCTGCCTCATCTTTTTGAGCGGTTTTACCGGGGCAAAAACGCGGGGAAGGAGGGGACCGGCATCGGACTTGCCCTGGCGCAGGAGCTGATTGTGTGGCAGAACGGCGCCATACGCGCAAAGAACCTGCCGGAGGGAGGCGCCTGCTTTGAAATCCGTTTTTACAGTCACTGAATTGTCACTTTCGCCTGCTATGATGAAAGGGACATGCGGGGGCGAACCCTTTGGGGCGCATGCCATTCTATGAATGGCAGCGGTCAGGAGACAATTTGTGACAGGAGGAAACGGAAGGATGAATATTTTGTCATGCGAAGGCGTCAGCAAGGTATATGGATCCGGGGAAAACCGGGTGGCAGCGCTTGACAGCGTTGACCTGGAGGTTGACAGGGGAGAATTTGTGGCGATTACCGGGGCTTCCGGCTCTGGTAAATCAACGCTGCTGCATATTCTTGGCGGTGTGGATAAGCCGACAGACGGCAGGGTCATTGTGGAAGGCACAGACCTTGCCGGATTGAACCAGACACAGGCGGCAATTTTCCGCCGCAGAAAAGTGGGGCTTGTGTATCAGTTTTATAATCTGATTCCCACGCTGACTGTGCGGAAAAATATTCTGATGCCGTTTGCGCTGGATCGTAAGAAACCAGATGAGGCGTACTTTGGGGAGGTGGTACAGTCCCTTGGCATTGCGGACCGTCTGGAGGCTTTGCCGAACCAGCTGTCGGGAGGACAGCAGCAGAGGGCTGCCATTGCCCGATCCCTGATCTACCGTCCGGCCCTTCTTCTGGCGGACGAGCCGACTGGAAATCTGGATCAGAAAAATTCCGGGGAAATCATGGATCTGCTCAAACTTTCCAACCGCAGTTTAAAGCAGACGATTCTTCTGATTACACATGATGAAAAGATTGCGCTGGAGGCGGACAGAATCATAACCATAGAGGACGGCCGCATCGTCAGCGATGAGAGAAGGAGGTAGGCAGGATGTGGAGAGCGTATTCTGCAGATTATCTGAAAAACAACCGTGCCACCGCTGTCTCCATTATGACGGCCGCTTTTATTTCGTCCCTGCTATTGTCTCTGCTTGGCAGTCTTTTTTACAATATGTGGAAGTATGAGGTGGAAAGGCTTCGGGCGGAGGGAGATCAGTATGCGCTGATGGCGATGTACTTGGTGCGCGATACGAATGATGAGGCGCCAAGGCTGGTGTTTCCGCTTTTTCTCCTGATTATGGGATTGGCATCGGTTTCGCTGGTTATCATCATACACAATTCTTTTGCCGTGTCCATGCAGGCGAGAATCCATCAGTTTGGCATCCTCTCCAGCATCGGCGCCACACCGAAGCAGATACGGAGGTGTCTTGTGCAGGAGGCCGCAGTTTTGTGCACAGCCCCTGTGGCAGTGGGAACCCTGTTTGGCATAGCGGCAAGTGCGGGTCTTCTGGACCTGCTGGAGTGGCTGGTGAGGGAGGTAGAGGGCAGAAGGGAGCATGTGTTTGGGTACCATCCGCTGATTCTTCTGCTGACACTTCTGGCAACGGGTATCACCATAGGGATATCCGCATGGATTCCGGCCCGCAGAATGAGTGTAATGACGCCTCTGGATGCCATTAAAAACACGGGAGAGCTGCATCTGAAAAGAAAAAAACATTCCCCGGTACTTTCCCTGTTCTTCGGCGTGGAGGGGGAACTGGCAGGGAATGCGCTGAAAGCACAGAAAAGAGCGCTTCGGACGGCATCGGTGTCTCTGCTTCTCTCCATGACGGCATTTACGCTGATGCAGTGCTTTTTTTCCCTCTCAGAAATCAGTACACGGGAAACCTATTTTGAAAAATATCAGAATGCCTGGGATATTATGGTGACCGTGAAAGATACGGGGACAGGCGTTTTTGAGGAGAAAGAACCGCTTTCGAAGATACCGGGTGTGGAGGATGTGATTGTGTACCAGAAAGCGCAGGCCAGACGGTATCTTACAGAGGAAGAAATGAGTGAGGAGATGCAGGCCAACGGAGGCTTCTCCCATGATTCCGGGAAGCATGTGACGAAGGAGCGCGGCGGTTTTCTTGTAAACGCGCCGATTATCGTATTGGATGACGCCTCTTTTCTGGCGTACTGTGGACAGATTGGCGTCCCTCAGAGGACAGACGGGGCGGTGATACGGAATCTGATCCGGGATGTGACCAATCCTGATTTCAGACATCCGAAGTATATGCCCTATATAGAGCCATGTGGTACAACGGAGCTTAGGGCACAGACGGGCAGCGGAGCCGTGGAAATTTCGGTTCTGGGATGTACAGAGGAAGTTCCCGTTTTGCGGGAGGAGTACGCCGCGATCGACAAATATGAGCTGGTGCACTTTGTGTCCGCAAGTCTGTGGAGTGAGATGGCAGAGGCGTTAAGCGGCGCGGAGAAAGATACCTTCATCCGTGTGCTTGGCAGGGAGGGGGTCAGCCTGGGGGAACTGGAGTGCATACAGAGAGAAATCGAGGAGACGCTGGCAGGCGTTTATGTGATGGAGAGCGAGAACCGTATCCGGGAATATGAGACGAACGGACGGCAGCTCCAGGGTATGATGCTCGTGTTTGGGAGCTTTTGTGTGCTGCTCGCTCTGATCGGCGTGGGAGATGTGTTTTCCAACACACTCGGCTTTGTGCGGCAGAGGAAACGGGAGTTTGCCAGATATCTGTCGGTGGGCATGACGCCGGAGTCGCTCAGAAAAATGTTTTGTATTGAAGCCTTAGTGCTTGCAAGCCGCCCCATGCTGTGGGCTGCCGTTGTTGCATTCTTTGCGGTGGGAGGTATGCTGAAGGCAAGCTATGTGGAGCCGGCGGAGTTTTTGGCTGAGGCGCCGCTTCTTCCCATCGGGGTATTTATGCTGGCGGCAGGGGGGATGGTGGCATTTGCCTATTTCCTGAGCTGGCGTAAAATGCGGAAAATGAATCTGGCGGAAATATTGCGGGATGATACGATGATGTAATTAAAAAGGTTTCATCTCCTGTTATCAAGTTTTTTTGTTCTTAGCAGATCCAGTGAGTTTATCAACAGCAAGGGAAGCGGTAGGCTGAAAGTAAATATCCTTTCCCTTGTTGCACTCATACATAAAATCCTTTAACGGCTTACTGGTATATTTTGAAAAATCGCCGTATATAGCGAACCTTACACCATAGTTGATGAATTTCTGCAATATTTCTCCTGCCAGACAAGTGCTGAGGACAAAGAAATCGTTTATAACAGCTTCCCTGTTTAACGCAATATTTGAGCAGCCCGTTTCGTATGTTACTGTCATAATCAAGTCTAATGCCGACTGGACATCTGTTATCAGCAGCTCATCACTGCTCACGATGGCAGCCTCTATATTGTTTCTCTTTATAACTTCTGTTTTCATTTTTACCTCCATCAATTTTCAATCATTTTTTCTGTTACTCATACAAACTGTCAATCAAATGGTCAACCATAAAATCAAAGGTTTCTTCTCTTTGTGTTTTTCGATTACCGTCAACGCCGCAGTGCAGATTTGTTTTTGCACAGAGCACAGCACTTCGCAAAAGAGAGCTTCTTTCGATTCAAAGAAAAGATAGAACGCCCCGTTTGTCAAGAAAAAATACTTGACACATCGTTCCTCCTGTTGTAAAATGCAAAAGTCGGCGATTGTCAGCCGTAAATTTGCAACTCTGTCGTCCTCAGTGCGGAGGCGGCAGCGCAGAAGTGATGAAAATATGGAAAAGATCGTAGAACAGGGTTTATTGTATGATTTCTATGGAGAATTGCTGACGGCACACCAGCAGGAGATATATGAGGGTGTGGTGTACGAGAATCTTTCCCTTGGAGAGATTGCGGAGGCGAAAGGAATCAGCAGACAGGCGGTGCACGATATCGTGAAACGCTGTGACAAAATACTTCTCGGATACGAAGAGAAGTTAAAGCTGGTGGAAAGGTTTACGAACATTAAGGAGAAGATCGCGCAGATCAACCGCCTTTCCGAACAGTACGAGAACGGGGAATTGGAAAGTCCGGCGGCCTACGGTTCACAGATCAGGGAATTGTCGGCCAGGATTATGCAGGAGTTATAGCATTTGGCACCGATATACCGGGACAATGAAGAAAGGCATAGGGACAGATGGCGTTTGAGAGTCTGACGGATAAACTGCAGAATGTATTTAAGAATCTGAGGAGCAAAGGCCGGCTGACCGAGGAGGACGTCAGAACCGCTTTAAAAGAGGTTAAGATGGCGCTTTTGGAGGCCGACGTTAATTTTAAGGTGGTCAAACAGTTTGTAAAGTCCGTGGAAGAACGGGCTGTCGGCGCGGATGTGCTGAACGGTTTAAATCCCGGACAGATGGTCATTAAGATCGTGAATGAGGAAATGGTGTCCCTGATGGGCTCCGAGACCACGGAGATCACCATGCAGCCGGGAAAGTCCATCACGGTCATTATGATGTGCGGCCTGCAGGGTGCAGGTAAGACAACCACCACGGCGAAGATTGCCGGGAAGGTAAAATTAAAAGGGAAAAAGCCCCTTCTTGTGGCCTGTGATGTGTACCGTCCAGCGGCAATCAAACAGCTTCAGGTAAACGGGGAAAAGCAGCAGGTGGACGTTTTCTCTATGGGAGAGAATCATAAGCCTGTCAATATAGCGAAGGCGGCCATAGAGCATGCCCAGAAAAACGGCCATAATGTAGTGATTTTAGATACGGCAGGCCGTCTGAATATAGATGAAGAGATGATGGAAGAGCTGATCGGCATCAAGGAAAATGTGGAAGTGCACCAGACGCTTTTGGTGGTGGATGCCATGACCGGTCAGGATGCCGTCAACGTAGCGAAGGACTTTGATGAGAAGGTTGGCGTAGACGGGGTGATCCTGTCCAAGATGGACGGTGATTCCAGAGGCGGTGCGGCGCTCTCCATCAAGGCTGTTACTGGTAAGCCGATCCTTTTTATCGGTATGGGAGAGAAACTTTCTGATCTGGAGCAGTTTTACCCGGACCGAATGGCAAATCGGATTCTCGGCATGGGCGATGTACTCACGCTCATTGAGAAGGCTCAGCAGAGTATTGACATAGACGAAGACAAAGAAAAAGAGATGGCTGCCCGTATGAAAAAGGGCAAGTTCGATTTCGAGGATTATCTGGAGAGCATGAAACAGATGCGCAATATGGGCGGTCTTTCCGGGATCCTGAGCATGATGCCCGGCATGGGAAGCAAGATGGCGGACATTGAGTCTGCGGTGGATGAAAAACAGCTTGCCCGCATGGAGGCGATCGTCCTTAGCATGACGCCGCAGGAGCGGCAGAACCCCAAGCTCTTGAATCTCAGCAGGAAAGGGCGTATTGCCAAGGGGGCCGGGGTGGATATTGCGGTGGTCAACCGTTTTATCAAGCAGTTTGAGCAGTCGCAGAAGATGATGAAACAGATTCCCGGCATGATGGGCGGCAAAAAGGGCCGCGGCATGTTTGGCGGATTAGGCGGTATGAAATTCCCATTTTAGGGTTTCAAAAATAAAAAAATTCTATTTTTTACAGGAGGCAGAAGAAATGGCAGTTAAGATCAGATTGAGAAGAATGGGACAGAAAAAGCATCCTTTTTACAGGATAGTGGTAGCAGATTCCAGATCTCCCAGAGACGGCAGATGCATCGCAGAGATCGGCACCTACGATCCCAACACAGATCCCAGCACCTACAAAGTGAATGAGGAAGAGGCGAAGAAGTGGCTTGCCAACGGCGCACAGCCCACGGAGATCGTGAGCAGAATCTTCAAGACGGTAGGTGTGACAAAGTAAGGGAGCTTATAGCTGTGAAGGCACTGAACAGTTATGAGGGCTTCAGGTCGCTTTTGGAGGTGGACTATGAAAGAATTGGTTGAAGTGATCGCAAAAGCTCTTGTGGAAAACCCGGACGAAGTCGTGGTGACACAGAAGGAGGAAGGCAAGAACATTACCGTGGAACTCCACGTGGCGCCTTCCGATATGGGAAAGGTTATTGGCAAGCAGGGACGTATCGCAAAGGCGATCCGCTCTGTGGTCAAGGCAGCGTCATCTAAGGACAATAAGAGAGTGGATGTAGAGATCATCTGACGGATAAGCCTCACGGATTCCTCTGTGAGGCTTATTTGCGCGCATAAGCAGAGTCAGAAGACATGCGGAGAATGTGCCGTGCGTGCATGGGCACATGCGCAGAATATCTTAGGACGAGCAACGCGAAGCATTTCGAGTCTGCTTATGCGAGTGGAAGCACTGATGGAACAGGCAGCAGGGAGTATAGAAATGGAAAGAAACGACGAGTTACAGGTGGGTGTTATCACGCAGACCCACGGAATCCGGGGCGAGGTAAAGGTATTTCCCACCACGGACGACGCGAACCGCTTTAAAAAACTGAAAGAGGTCATTTTGGACACCGGGAGAGAGCGTCTTTCCATGGAGATTGAGGGTGTCAAGTTTTTTAAGCAGTTTGTGATATTGAAATTTAAAGGATATGATTCCATCAACGATGTGGAGAAATACAGGCAGGGAAAACTTCTGGTGACTCGCGACAAGGCAGTCAGATTAAAGAAGGATGAATACTTCGTGGCGGACATGATCGGTATGCAGGTTGTGACAGATACGGGGGAAGTGTTCGGCGTTCTGAAAGAAGTGCTTGCAACAGGCGCGAACGATGTCTATGTGGTGAGCAGAGAGAATGCGCCGGAGGCGCTGCTCCCTGCGATCAAAGAGTGTATTAAAAACATCGATATGGAAAGCCGTGTGATGGAGATTCATGTCATGGACGGGCTGCTGTAAACAGCAGATTGGAGGACAGGTAATGGTGAGGTTCCATATACTGACATTGTTTCCCGAGATGGTTATGCAGGGACTGCACACCAGCATTCTCGGCAGAGCGGCAGACAGGGGAGATATATCCATAGAAGCGGTCAACATCAGAGATTTTACGACAGATAAACACGGCAAGGTGGATGATTACACATATGGCGGCGGCGCGGGTATGCTGATGCAGGCGCAGCCTGTATATGATGCCTGTCAGTCTGTGATTGACCGGATGGGTCAAAATAGGGCGCGGCGCGTTATCTATGTGACTCCGCAGGGAAAAACGTTTCATCAGGACATGGCGAAAGAACTGTCCATGGAGGAGGAACTGATCTTTCTCTGCGGACACTATGAGGGAATCGATGAACGTGTGCTGGAAGAGATTGTCACGGATGAGATTTCCCTGGGTGATTATGTGCTCACGGGAGGAGAATTGGCGGCCATGGTAATGGTGGATGCCATTGCCAGGCTGGTGCCGGGCGTTCTGCATAACGGGCAGTCGGCGGAAACGGAGTCTTTCGGGGACGGTCTTCTGGAGTATCCCCAGTATTCAAGGCCGGAGATCTGGCACGGGAAACGGGTGCCGGAGATTCTGCTTTCTGGCGACCACGCAAAGGTGGATGCCTGGAGGCTGGCGCAGGCGCTGGCGCGGACGAAGGAGAGAAGGCCGGATCTCTACGAGAAGTATATGGAGGCGCATCCGCCGGTGGAGAAGAAGCGGCGAAAGTGACCGGATAAACCCCGCAGACCGAACTGTATATGAAAAAATGCCTTGCATTTGCTCCCGTTGTATGGTAAATTATAAATGTTGTGAAGAAGGATGGTCCTCTGTTACAGACGTATTAAGAACATCCAGAGCATACCAGGAGGAGAATTATGAACGATATCATCAGAGAAATTGAAGCGGCACAGTTAAAAGAGAACTTAAGCGACTTCCATGTGGGCGACACCGTCAAGGTGTATGGCAAGATCAAGGAGGGTAACCGCGAGAGAATCCAGGTGTTCGAGGGAACTGTTCTGAAGATTCAGGGCGGCGGCAACAGAACGACTTTCACAGTGCGTAAGGTATCTAACGGCGTAGGCGTTGAGAAGACATGGCCGATGCATTCCCCCAATGTGGAGAAGGTTGAGGTTGTCAGAAGAGGTAAGGTGAGACGTGCTAAACTGAATTACCTGAGAGATCGCGTCGGTAAGAAAGCTAAAGTGAAAGAACTGGTTAAATAAGCGAAAGTGATGATGAAACAGATACCTCAGAGTAATTCGGGGTATCTGTTTGCTTTTTCCGCGATAAGAGAAGCGTTTCGAGTCTGCTTATCGCGGGAACGTGGCAGAATCAGAAGACAGTGGAGTGCAGAGAATGGCAAGAAGAAAGGGTTTAACCTTTTATCAGAAAAAGAAAAGGCTTGATCCAAGACTATTAAAGGATGCAGTGGAGCTGCTTGTGGGTGGTGCGGTCGCTGTATTTCTGGCTTTTGTCCTTGTCTTTTCCGTGGGGATGCGTACCAGTGTGATCGGTGATTCCATGGAGCCTGCTCTGCACAACGGACAGGAAATTCTGATGAACCGTATTCTTTATCGTATCTCTACGCCAGAGCGTGGAGATGTGGTTGTTTTTCTGCCAAACGGCAACCAGAACTCCCACTATTATGTGAAACGTGTTGTGGGCCTGCCGGGAGAAACGGTGCAGATCAGGGATGGAAACGTGTACATAGACGGGGCGCTTCTTGCAGAGAACGAACAGTTTGACAAGATGATAGATCCGGGCATTGCACAGAATGAGCTGCTGCTTGCAGGCGATGAGTTTTTTGTGCTGGGGGATAACCGAAACAGCAGCGAGGACAGCCGCTCGGGCAATATTGGCGCGGTCAGGAAAGATACGATTATTGGTAAGGCTTGGTTCCATATGGCGGTAGGAGACGAGTCCATGGGGCTGATCGAGTAGAAAGGATAAGGCATGAATTATCAGTGGTATCCGGGGCACATGACGAAGGCAAAACGCATGATGCAGGAGAATATCAGTCTCATAGATCTGGTGATTGAGCTGGTGGACGCAAGGGTTCCCCTTTCCAGCAGAAATCCAGATATTGATGAGCTGGGCAAGAACAAATCACGGCTGATTCTTCTGAATAAATCGGATCTGGCGGACCCGGCGGCGAATAAACAGTGGATGACATATTTTAAGGAGCGGGGCTTCCATGTTCTGGAGATCAATGCGAAGACAGGGCAGGGGATCAGGGCGATCCATCCAAAGGTGCAGGAAGCGTGCCGGGAGAAAATTGAGCGGGACAAAAAACGAGGGATCAAAAACCGGCCGGTCAGGGCTATTGTGGTCGGGATACCGAATGTGGGAAAATCTACGTTCATCAATTCTTTTGCCGGGAAAGCCTGTACAAAAACAGGAAATAAACCGGGTGTGACCAAGGGAAAACAGTGGATCAGACTCAACAAGGATCTGGAGCTTCTGGATACGCCGGGCATTCTCTGGCCCAAGTTTGAGAGTGAGGAAGTGGGAAAGAGGCTTGCCATGATCGGCTCCATGAACGATGAAATACTGCAGATGACGGAACTGGCACAGGAACTGCTGGACTACCTGCTGGATCACTACAGGGAACCGCTGCTTAGCCGTTACCAGATTGCGGAGACAGGAGAAGCGCTTACGCCTGTACAGGCGCTGGCATGTATCTGTGAGAACCGCAAATGTTATAAAAAGGGACAGGAGCCTGATTATGAGAAGGCGGCGGCTCTTCTGGTGGATGATTTCAGAAACGGCAGAATCGGAAGAATTACATTGGAAATGTGTGGGGAATTGCAGGAGGAGCAAAGGTGAAGAAAGTATTGCGTGAGATATTAAATACCAGTCTTTATCTGCTGGGCGTTTTGTGTATCGTTTATCTGGTGATTCATTTTGTAGGGCAGAGAACCCAGGTGCAGGGAAGTTCCATGGAGCCGACGTTCAGCACAGAGGACAATCTGATCGTGGATAAGCTGAGTTATCGGTTCCACGACCCGGAGCGCTATGATATTATCGTCTTTCCCCTTATGCAGGAAGAGGAGACCTTCCTCATCAAACGAATCATCGGACTGCCCGGAGAAACCGTGCAGATAGACGAGGAGGGAAACATCTACGTGGACGGTGAGGTGCTTGAGGAATCCTACGGCAAGGAAGTGATAGCCAATCCTGGCAGGGCGTATGAGACTGTAGAGCTGGGAAGGGACGAATATTTTGTTCTGGGGGATAACAGAAACAACAGCACCGACAGCAGAGCCTCCTCGGTTGGCAACATTAAGAGGGAGAACATCATCGGCAGGGCGTGGCTGCGGATCTGGCCGCTGAATAAGCTTGGGTTTGTCAAACACCGTTGATGAGACGCTTTATAGGAGCAGGAAAAATGGCGGAAAATATCAGTGTTATCAGGGAAAAATTACAGGCGGCGGCTGTTCAGGAGCTGCCTGTTTTGTTTTCAGCATATGAATCGGATGCGAGGGCAGGCGTGCAGGCCGAAATTGCCAGAGCGAAAAAGCGGATTCTTTCCTATGAAAAAGAAGTAAAGAGGACGGAGGCGCTTAAGCATTACGAGAGAGAATATGACGCATATGCCTATATCTGCGGCATTGACGAGGTGGGAAGAGGGCCGCTTGCCGGGCCGGTGGTGGCCGGGGCGGTAATTTTGCCGAAAGATTGTGAAATTTTATATATCAATGATTCTAAGAAACTCTCCGAAAAAAAGAGAGAGGAGTTATATGAAGTCATTATGGAGAAGGCGGTGGCAGTAGGTCTGGGTTATGGTACGCCCGGGCGGATTGATGAGATCAATATTCTGCAGGCCACCTATGAGGCTATGCGGGAAGCCATCGGAAAATTATCGGTAGTGCCTGATATTTTATTGAATGACGCAGTAACCATTCCACAAGTATCAATCCGGCAGGTTCCTATTATTAAGGGGGATGCCAAAAGCATTTCCATCGGCGCGGCAAGCATTGTGGCAAAGGTGACGAGGGATCGTCTGATGGTGGGTTATGACGAGGTTTACCCGGAGTATGGCTTTGCTTCCAACAAAGGGTACGGGGCGCAGGCGCATATCGACGCGCTAAAAAAATGCGGGCCATGTCCCATTCACAGAAAAACTTTTATCAAAAACTTTTGTGAGGTGTGAGATTGAATCTGGGAAGTATATTCAAAAAAGAGAATCAGCGGGTGAGGGCAAATGATACGGTAAAGGCATTGGATTCCATGGGAAAAGGAGAGCGGATCAGGCATCTGCAGAACGAGGTGCGCGCTCTGAAACCGGGCCAGACACTGCAGGGAACCGTGGTGAGCAGAGACGGCAACTCCGTACAGATTGAACTGGCGCAGGATTTTGCCATCAGTGCAAAAATAGACAAGAGCGTGAGTCTGGCGCTGGGACAGATGATGAGCTTTGAAGTCAAGGCAAACAGCAGTTCCTTTATGTCTCTTGCCCCTCTTTACACCAATACGGCAAATACCGCAACCATTCTGCGTGCCCTGGCGGCGGCAGGACTGCCTGAGACTGCAGAAAATATCGAGATGGTGGCAAAAATGATGGAGGAAGGTATGCCCATAGATAAGGAGTCCATCCTTAATATGAGCAGACTCCTTCTGGATTTTCCTGGAAATGACCCCAAAACCATCATACAGATGACAAGACTGGAGCTGCCTGTTACAGAGGCGAATATCGAGCTGTTTGAGCAGTACAGAGCGGCAAACCATCAGATACTTGGAAGTGCAGAGACAATTATGGAGGAGCTGCCGAAGGCGTTTATGGAGTTGATCAACGGCGGACAGGGAGAAAAGGCGCTCGTCCTGTATCAGGCGGTTATTGATATTTTTACGGAAAACGGAGCCGGTGAGGATGGCACTGTGATCGTGCAGGGCACAGAAGCCGGGACAGCGCAGGGAAATGCAGAGGCTTTAAAGGAAGGTGCGCAGACGGCGGAGAATGCGGAAGCCGCAGGCGCAGAGACACAGAACGCCGCGTCTGCGGAAACAGCGGGCCAGCCTGCGCAGACAGAGGGTGCAGCGTTGAAAGAACAGCCGGCCGGCGTGCCGGTGGAAGAACTGCCCCAGGCGGGAGAGGGGAACGCTGACAGATCGCCGGTATTGACGCAGGGACAGTGGGAGCGGCTTGGGAATGCCCTGCGTGAGCTTGGTATGAACGAGGAGATGGCGGCACAGGTAAAGAACGGTACGCTTCCCCCGAAAGATATACTGCAGTTTGTAAGACAGCTTTTGCCGAAGGCGCTTCGCGGAGACATGCCGGAGCAGGCATTGCAGAAACTGCTGGGTGGAAAAGAATTTCAGGCGCTGTTAAAAGAGCAGATTGGCCGCCAGTGGATGATAGAACCGCAGGATGTGGCGGATAAAAAACAGGTCGAGCAGCTTTACGCGCGGATCAGGGAGCAGACCGCAAGACTGTTTCAGGCGCTTGAGACAGCGGGGAAGGGGGATGCGCCCGTGGCGAGAAGCGTACAGAATCTGCAGAATAACGTGGACTTTATGAACCAGATGAATCATCTTTACACTTATGTGCAGCTGCCCTTAAAGATGCTCGGGAACAATGCGCACGGCGATCTCTATGTCTATACCAACAAAAAGAATCTGGCGGCGAGAGACGGGCAGGTGAGCGCCCTGCTGCATCTGGATATGGAACATCTGGGACCGCTGGATGTCTATGTGACAATGAAGGATAAGCAGGTGGCTACGAATTTTACGGTGGCGGATGATGAGGTGCTTACGCTGATTGAAGACAATATTGATCTTTTGAATCAGAGACTGGAAGGCAGAGGGTATTCCTTGAAGGCGCAGATGCATGTGAAGGAGGCAGACGGGGAAGAGGAAGACAGCACCATTATGCAGACACTGTTGAGCCAGCAGAAAAATATTTCGGTGCTTAGCAGGACATCTTTTGATATGAGGGCTTAGACATGGAAAAGAAAAAGGAAAAAGTCAAGCAGGCGATCGCGCTGGAATATGATCCGAACGACGAGGCGCCACGCGTCATTGCTTCCGGCAGGGGCGCTCTGGCGGAGCGTATTATTGAGAAAGCAAAAGAGGCGGATGTGCCGGTCCACCGGGATGATAAACTGGCAGATACGCTTTCCCGGCTGGAGATCGGGGACATGATTCCGCCGGAGCTGTATGAGGTGGTGGCGGAGATTCTGATCTTCGTGGATTCCATGGATAAGGTAAAGGCCAAACTGGCGAAGGGCACATGAGGATGAATAAGAGGGAAAAAGGGGCACAGAAGGAGGAACAGGTCTGTGCCTGTTTGCTTTCAGAGGGCGTGAAAATTGTGGAGCGGAATTTTCGGAACCGCCAGGGAGAGATAGATATCATAGGGTATGATGGGGACTATCTGGTCTTCTTTGAGGTGAAATTCCGATCCGGGGAAAGCAGGGGAAGCGCGGCGGAAGCGGTAGGCTTTGCCAAACAGAGAAACATCTGCCGGGTGGCGGATTATTACCGCGCCATGCACCATTGCCCGGAGGACACGCCGATCCGCTTTGATGTGGTGGCGGTGGACGGGGAGCGGGTGAACTGGATTAAGGACGCCTTCAGCTACATTGCGCGGCGGTACTGAGAATGCCCCCGGGAAGACTGCGGGATGGGTGTTTTGCAATGGCATAAAATATAGGAACAGACGAAGGGAAATGGCATATGGACTGGTATAGACATGAAAACGAAAGACAGATGCGCGAGAACCGGGCGGGGGAGCTTGTCTACCTCACCTTTCCTGTTTTGGAGGAGACAGGAGCGGTGAACCATCTGTTTTCCACAAGGATGGGCGGCGTGAGCGAAGGGATTTACAGCTCTATGAATTTGAGTTACACAAGGGGAGACCAGAAAGAGGCTGTGGACGAAAATTACAGGCGTATAGCGGCGGCGCTTGACTGTCGTGTGGAAGATATTGTGTGTTCGGATCAGACCCACACCACAAATCTGCGGATTGTGGGGAAGGCGGACGGCGGAAAGGGGATTACGAGAAAGAAGGATTACAGCGATGTGGACGGTCTTCTGACGGACGAGCCGGGAGTGTATCTGGCCACTTTTTTTGCGGACTGTGTGCCTCTGTATTTCGTAGACACGAAGAGAAAGGCCATCGCGCTGGCGCATTCCGGCTGGCGGGGCACTGTGGGCCGCATGGGACAGTGTGTGGTGGAGAAGATGAGGGAAGCGTACGGCACGGACCCCTCTGATCTTGTGGCGGCGGTCGGTCCTTCTATCTGCCAGGAATGCTATGAGGTCAGTGAGGATGTGGCGGGCGCCTTTGCGGATGCGTTCAGAAAACCCGGACAGGAGCGGGAGATACTGCTTGCAAAAGGCGGCGGCAAATATCAGCTGGATCTCTGGCGGGCAAATGAGATCGTGCTGACTGAGGCGGGGATTCCGAAGGAGCATATGCAGATTACTGATCTGTGTACATGCCACAATGACCGCTATCTCTTTTCCCACCGTGCAAGTCATGGGCAGAGGGGCAATCTGGGCGCGTTTTTGGGGCTTCGGGCGAATTAAGAAAGTATTAAAGAAATTCCCATCTATTCCTTTATGATTCCATGTTTTAATAAATGCAAGCTTAGCAGCTTACATCGCAGGAATTACTGTGTAATTCTTGTGACAGCATAAGCAAAAGAGGAGAAAACAAATGGCTAATATTCTGGTATGCGATGATGACAGGGAAATTGTGGATGCGATTGAGATTTACCTTCTGCAGGAGGGCTACACGATTTTTAAGGCTTATGACGGGCAGGAGGCAATCCGCGTGTTGAAGGAACAGCAGATCCATCTGCTTCTTCTGGACATTATGATGCCGAAGCTGGACGGCATACACGCGACCCTGAAGATTAGGGAATATTCCAGCGTTCCGATTATTTTCTTGTCGGCGAAGTCGGAGGACACGGATAAGATTCTGGGACTGAATATCGGGGCTGACGACTATATCACGAAGCCGTTCAATCCACTGGAGCTGGTGGCGAGGGTGAAATCCAATCTCCGCAGATATACGATGCTGGGGAACCTGAACACGGAAAACAACGCGCTTTTCCAGGTGGGAGGCCTGTGTATCAACGACGATACCAAGGAAGTGACGGTGGATGGGGACAGTGTGAAGCTGACGCCCATCGAGTACAATATTCTTCTGCTCCTTGTGAAAAATTGCGGCCGTGTTTTCTCCATTGATCAGATCTATGAGAGCATCTGGAATGAGGAGGCCATCGGTGCGGACAACACGGTGGCGGTTCATATCAGGCATATCAGAGAGAAGATCGAGATTAATCCCAAGGAGCCAAGATACCTCAAAGTGGTGTGGGGTGTAGGCTACAAGGTGGAGAAAGATGTGTAAGGCTGATTTCATGGAAGAAAGGACAGGCGGATGGAAAATACAGGGCTAGGGGAAAACCTGGAAATGTTAGAGACGGCGAAAGAGCCAGTGAAGGAAGAACAGCAGCAGGAGAAGATACCGGCTGCAGGAAAAACGAGGAGAAGAAAGGCAGGCAAGAACAGGAGCGGGTTGAAGGCGCTGCTTCTGGTTCTGCAGCATGCGTCGCTGGCGATTATGGTGTTTGCCGCGATTGTGGTGACGGTGTGTACCACTGTGAGAATTGAGGGGGTACACGCGAAGGGAAGTTACAGTTATATCAGAAAAGCAGATCCGGGGACGCCGTTTGAAGATTCGGAAGCGTTCAATTACATTTTCGGTTATGCGGTGGCGGATGTGATCCGCTATGGCGTGGTGAGCAGCCAGATGGAGACGAAAGGTGCCTTCGATGGCGATAAGCTGGTGGATGTGACAGCTTATAATTACCGAAGCAGCGGACTGCCGGAGGCGTATGTGACGGTTAATTACAGGCTGGAAGATCTGCTCAAATGGCAGAGCTACGGTTTTGCTTACAACGATGTGGAGATGACCGGGGCGGAAGCGAAAGCGTTTCTGGCGGATACCACGCAGGTGACCACGATTGATCCGAAGAGCGGCTTTCAGAATACCACTGACGCCAGTTATTTAAAGTCTGACGTAAAGGATTACACGGTTGTAAACGGTGTGACGACTGCGGAAGGAAACGGCGAAACGGTCGTAGAGTTTGCGGTGGAAAACGAAGATTCCGGCTTTGTGGCCGGATATCAGCCGGCAGACGCGCTGGGGGAACACGCGGCGGCGGGTACGCCCGAAGTGGTACAGGAGGAGAGCCTGGCACTGTCAGTAGTCGATACAGATGAGGAGATCTATGAATATGCTGTTCTCGTCAACCGCTATAAGACGGCGGAGGGCAAAAATCTGGAGGAGTATGTGTCCGACTGGGAACAGTACTATGAACTGTGTCAAAATGTGCAGAAGGCGGCAGAGAGTCTTACCTACAACTATAATGAGTATCTGGAGTACAGGGATTATTATGATGTGAAAAATTCCAATGTGCGGTTTCTGATTGAGAAGACGGTGGGCGGAAAGACACAGTATTACAGCAATCTGCCTGAGAGCAGCTCCTATAGAAAGCAGATTTTGCAGATGATGGATGACAAGGCGGATGTCACTGCAGAGAAATTCATTTACTACAGCCTTGCGGATATGGCATACATGACAAACACTACGATTGAAGCGGAGACGGTAAGGCAGATGCTGCTTGGCTATGACTATGCCTACCCGGAGTCCGTCAGAATCTGGATCGATGTGGACGGCTCCTACCCGGCGCAGGATGCGTTTACACAGGGAGCCAGATATCTGCCGAATCTCTGGCTCTGGGTGACAGCCGCTTTTCTGGCGGGAATATTGTATCTGATTCTCTTTTTCTGCCAGGTGGTGATGACGGGAAGGGTATATGACGAGAACGGGGAGACGCGCATCAGACTGACCGCTTTTGATAAGATCCCGACGGAGGGTAGTATTCTCATAGCATGGGGAACCATTTTAATGGCAATGTGGATGGCTGTTGTGCTGGCGGCGCTTGCGGATATCGATCCGACGGATATTGATTTTTATCGGGAAGCAGTACATCAGGACTGGTTTAAAGCGGTTGTCATTATAGGCATTTTTGCGGCGGACGCGCTGTTTACCTTTTTCTTCTACAGCCTGGTCAGAAGGATTAAAACGCACACGCTCTGGAAAAATTCCTGGCTGTATCGTCTGATGCAGCGGCTGATGAAATTTGCGTGGAAGGTGTACGACAACGGCGGTATTGTTCTGCGCACATGGGTGCCTTACTCTGTTTTCCTGGCAGGGAATCTGCTGGTGCTTGTGTTGGCTGTGGAGACAGGAAATCTGCTTCTGGTGTTGTTTGCAGGTGTGATAGACTTGATCGTGGGCATTCTGCTCTACAAGGATGTGAAAGAGCGGCAGGACATTGTGGAGGGCATAGAGACCATCACCGGGGGACAGGTGGATCATCAGATCGATACGGAGAATCTGCACGGGGATAACAGGACACTGGCCCATTCCGTAAACAGTATCGGAAAAGGCATTAAGGAGGCCGTGGAGATCAGCATGAAGGATGAACGCATGAAGGCGGACCTGATCACCAATGTGTCCCACGACATCAAGACGCCGCTCACCTCCATCATAAACTATGTGGATCTGATTAAGAGAGAGCAGGTCGATAATGAAAAGGTACAGAACTATATCCGTGTACTGGATGAAAAGTCCCAGCGCCTGAAACAGCTTACGGATGATCTGGTGGAGGCCAGCAAGATCACGTCGGGGAATATCAGCCTGCATTTTGAGCGGATCAATCTGACGGAGCTGATGAACCAGACCATCGGGGAGTTTTCGGAAAAATTTGACACGAAGAATCTGACTACCGTGATGAACGTGAATACCAGGGAGGCGGTGATCGAGGCGGACAGCCGCAGAATCTGGCGGGTGATGGAGAATCTGTTCAACAATGTCTATAAGTACGCCATGCCGGGTACGCGCGTGTATGTAACTTTGGAGAAGGCAGCGCACAGCGCGGAGGATGTGGACAGGATTCAGGTGACGATCAAGAATATTTCGGAGAATCCATTGTTATGTAAACCAGAAGAACTGACAGAGCGGTTTATCAGAGGGGATGAGTCCAGAACCACGGAGGGCAGCGGCCTGGGGCTGTCCATAGCCCAGAATCTGACGCTGGCCCAGAAGGGAAGCTTTGAGATCGAACTGGATGGGGATCTGTTCAAGGTACATCTGACATTTCCTGTGGCAAAAGCGGAAGCAACGGGCGATTTCCTGTAAAATAAAAGAGCTGCCGTTCCTGTATGCAACAGGGCGGCAGCTTTTGCGCGTCGCGATAAGTCTGCTGATGCCACAGACTCAGATATCCAGTACGCTTACTTCGCGGTTATTGTACTTCGCCAGAATCTGGTGAATCTTGTCTGTGGGTGTGTAGATATTCGCCATAGAGGCGTCGTGGTTCATAAAGTCGATGATGGATGCGATGAACTTACTCATGTCAGCCTCTATGTAGTAAGGCTTTTCCTTGAGCTCGGGGGGCTGGTAGCAGAGATTCGTCGTGACAATCCTGTCAAAATAGCACTGCTCGTAGGCTTCGTCGAAAGCGGAGAGTCCGTCTGTGAACAGCCCGAAGGTACAGCAGATAAAGACCCGCTTGGCGTTCATTTTCTTTAATTGTCTGGCGGTGTCTATCATGCTGCCGCCGGAGGAAATCATATCGTCAATGACGATGACATCCTTACCGTCGATATTGTCCCCCAGAAATTCATGCGCAACGATCGGGTTCTTGCCATTCACGATGGTGGAGTAGTCCCGGCGCTTGTAGAACATACCAGTGTCCACACCGAGGACGTTTGCAAAATACACAGCCCGGTCAAGTGCCCCCTCATCGGGGCTGATCACAATGGTGTGGTTCTTGTCGATAATCAGGTTCTTCTCCATTCGAAGGAGCGCGCGGATAAACTGGTAGGGCGGTGTGAAATTGTCAAAGCCCTTGATGGGCACGGAATTCTGTACTCTTGGGTCATGGGCGTCAAATGTGATAAAGTTGGAGACACCCATATCCATCAGTTCTTTGATGGCATAGGCACAGTCTAAGGATTCCCTGCCATTTCTCTTGTGCTGCCGTCCCTCGTAGAGAAAGGGCATGATCACATTGATCCGATGCGCTTTTCCGTTTATGGCGGATATAATCCGTTTTAGATCCTGATAGTGGTCGTCGGGGGACATATGGTTTGTGAAGCCGTTCATGTGATAGGTGATGCTGTGGTTGCAGATATCAGTCAGCAGGAAGATATCCTTGCCTCTCACAGAATCATGTAAAACGGCTTTGCCCTCCCCGGTTCCAAACCGGGAACACTCTGCCACCATCAGATAGTTATCCTCCATGTAGCCATGGAAGGCTGGATCATTTTTGACATTGTTCTGCAGATCGCGGCGGTATTCCACCAGATGACTGTTTACCTTTTCTGCCAGAGGAAGCGCTGCTTTCGGCGCGAGAAGCTTCACAGCGGCTACCGGCATAGAATGTTCGAGTTGTTCTGTATTAGGCATTTTTACTCCATCAAAACGTGCGCGCTGGCACGGTTTTCTTTTTCTTGTGCACGTAATAACTGATAAATTTTTTATAACATTATGGAGGGGACATGTCAAGAAGATTTGGCGTCCATTCTCTAAATTTAGCGCGTGTTTGACTTTACAAGCAGGCCAAGATGAGGTAAAATCAAGCGGTATATGACTTGTTGGCATGGCGGACAGCGCCAGATGACCGTAGAAACGTCTGTTCTTGTTTTCTGCGGCAGATATGGAGAGTATGACATGAGTAAAAAAAAGTCCAAGCCGATTGTGGCTGTGGTGGGAAGGCCCAATGTGGGGAAATCCACCCTGTTCAATGCGTTGGCGGGTGAAAATATTGCGATCGTGAAGGATACGCCGGGAATTACCAGAGACCGCATTTATGCGGATGTCTCATGGCTTGACAGGAATTTTACGCTGATTGATACGGGCGGCATCGAGCCGGACAGTAAGGACATTATTCTGTCCCAGATGCGGGAGCAGGCGCAGATCGCCATTGACACAGCGGATGTGATCATTTTTCTGGTGGACGTGAAGCAGGGCCTGCAGGATGCCGATTCCAAGGTGGCCGATATGCTGAGACGTTCCCATAAGCCAGTGATTCTGGCGGTCAATAAGGTGGACGATTTCAAAAAATATATGGCGGATGTCTATGAGTTTTATAATCTTGGAATCGGGGAACCTTATCCCATATCTTCCACGAACCGCCTTGGCTTCGGAGAGCTTCTTGACGAGGTGATCGCTCATTTCGGGCAGGAGGCAGAGGATGAGGAGGAGGATAACCGTATCAAGGTGGCCATTATCGGAAAACCGAATGTGGGGAAATCTTCCATCATCAACCGCCTGATCGGGGAAAACCGTCTGATCGTTTCGGATATTGCCGGAACGACGAGAGACGCGGTAGACACAGACATTACCCACAAGGGAAAAGAGTATGTGTTTATTGATACGGCGGGGCTTCGGAGAAAAAATAAAATAAAAGAAGAGCTGGAACGCTATATGATAATCCGAACGGTATCGGCGGTGGAGCGGGCGGATATCGCCGTGCTCATCATAGACGCCGTGGAGGGTGTGACAGAGCAGGACGCCAAGATCGCCGGGATCGCCCATGACAGGGGCAAAGCGGTGATTATCGCGGTCAACAAATGGGACGCCGTAGAGAAGGATAACCAGACAGTCAAAGAGTACACGCAGAAAATCAGACAGGTGTTATCTTTTATGTCCTACGCGGAGATCATGTTTATCTCAGCGGTGAGCGGACAGCGGCTGATGAAGCTCTATGACGTGATTGACGTGGTGAATGAAAATCACTCCATGCGTGTGGCGACAGGTGTGTTAAATGAGATTGTAACGGAGGCAGTGGCGTTACAGCAGCCCCCCGCCGACAAAGGAAAGCGCCTGCGTATCTACTATACGACCCAGGTTGCGGTGAAGCCGCCCACCTTTGTGATTTTTGTGAATGACAAGGAGCTGATGCACTTTTCCTACTTGCGGTATCTGGAAAACCAGATACGGGACACCTTCGGTTTTGTGGGAACGCCCCTGAAATTTTTTGTCAGGGAGAGAAAGGATAACAGATAATAGTGGAACGGATCTATTGCTTACTGATCGGCTATGCGTTTGGACTTTTTCAGACGGCTTACATTTACGGGAGACTGCATGGCATTGACATCAGAAATTACGGGAGCGGCAATGCGGGTACGACGAATACGCTCCGTGTATTTGGGACGAAGGCCGGTCTTCTTGTGCTTCTGGGAGATATTATGAAGTGCATTCTTGCAGTTGTGATTACAGGCGTTGTTTTTGGAAACAGCCACTCTGACATGATTTATCTGTTGAAAATGTATACGGCAGCGGGGGCCATTATCGGGCACAATTTCCCCTTTTATCTCAAATTCAAAGGTGGAAAAGGAATTGCAGCCACGGCGGGACTGATTCTTTCCTTTCATCCGTATCTGATTCCGATGGGAGTGATTTTGTTTTTTGGCGCGTTCTTCATCACCCACTATGTGTCGCTTGGCTCGCTTCTGGTGTACGCCGGATTTCTGATTGAGCTGGTGATTCTGGGGCAGATGGGGATATTTGGCATGTCACAGGCATTTTTAACTGAAATGTATCTTATAGCGGGTTTTCTGACAGTCATGGCGTACTGGAAGCACCGGGAGAATATCAAACGGCTTGTAAGCGGCACAGAGCGTAAAACCTATCTGACGCACAAAAGCACAGGGGCGGAGGAGACCGCAGAGAGCAAATCCGCAAAGAGCTGAGTCGGCACAGTGTAAAAGGAAGGGCAAGGAGGATCATATGGCAGCGATTGGTATTATAGGCGCAGGAAGCTGGGGAACGGCATTGGCGGTTCTTCTCCACAAAAACGGACATGAAGTCACAGTCTGGTCGATCATGGAATCGGAGATTGAGATGCTTACGAGGGAGCGGGAGCACAAAGATAAGCTGCCGGGCGTCAGTCTGCCGGAGGATATGGTATTCACCACGGATCTGGAGGCGGCCGTCCAGGGTAAGGATGTGCTTGTGCTGGCAGTGCCCTCGCCTTATACCAGAAGTACGTCCCATTCCATGCAGCCCTATGTGCGTGAGGGACAGATCATTGTCAATGTGGCGAAAGGGATAGAGGAAAAGACCCTTTTGACCCTGTCGCAGATCATAGAGGAGGAGATCCCGCAGGCGGAGGTTGCAGTGCTTTCCGGGCCGTCCCATGCGGAGGAAGTGGGCAGAGGCATTCCTACGACGATCGTGGTGGGGGCACAGAAGAAGACCACGGCCGAGTATCTCCAGAATGTATTTATGAATGAGGTGTTCCGCGTCTACATCAGCCCGGATGTGCTTGGCATCGAGCTGGGAGCGGCGCTTAAGAACGTGGTGGCGCTGGCGGCGGGAATTGCCGACGGTCTCGGCTGTGGAGACAATACGAAGGCGGCACTAATTACAAGGGGGATTGCGGAGATTGCCAGACTCGGGCTTGCCATGGGCGGCCGGATCGAGACGTTCAGCGGACTTACCGGCATCGGGGATCTGATCGTGACCTGCGCCTCCATGCATTCCAGAAACCGGCGGGCAGGCATTCTGATCGGCAAGGGATATACGATGGAGCAGGCAATGGACGAGGTGAAGATGGTGGTGGAGGGTGTGCACTCGGCCAAGGCGGCTATGGGACTTGCACAGAAATACCAGGTACAGCTCCCCATTATCGAGCAGGTGAACGCGGTATTGTTTGAAGGGATGCCCGTGGACGAGGCGGTGAAAAACCTGATGCTGCGGGATAAGAAGATTGAGAATCCGCTGATTCCGTGGGAGGAGAAGTGATCACAGGCAGGCTTCTCCCAGCTCGTAAAGAATATCGTTGGTTTCAGGAACGGATAGTTTTCGGTTTAGTGCAAAGAGGATAACGGAGTCTCTGCGGTTTCTGGCGTCCAGCGCAGGCATTCTTGCGATACGGAGAAGCTGGCCGGTGTCCGGGCAGGCAAGCTGCAGAGCCAGAGCAATACACAAAACAACATCGCGGCTTGGATTTTTAATGCCGCGAAAAACCTGGTAAATATATTCCCCTTTGCAGGAGCGGTCTGCGATTTGCGAGATCTTGTAATCGGTTTCGGACAGCAGCTGTTTTAAATAGAGATGCAGTGGCAGGTCCAGAAGTTCCTCCTTGTTTTCGGTGAGGTATTGGGCAATATCCGTACTTGTTGTAATTTCATGGATGAGATCTTCTGTTTTTTTCTTCATAATGCATGAATATCCTTTCTGACGCCCTGTCTTTCTTTCACTTATAAAATATCACAATGTAAGGCAAATGGGAAAGCAAAATGAATACGTTTACAGAGGAATACCGATTTTCCTGTTATCAGAAAATAAAGACCCTTGACGGAAACGGAAGTATATGGCTGGTGGAAAACAGTGTCACGGGAAAGCAGTATACCATGCGGAGGCTGTCGCTGACGTCGGCAGCGGTGTACGAGAGGCTGCTTGAAATCAGTCATCCGCACATCGTAAAAGTGTGGGAAGTGTTTCAACGGGAAAATTTTCTTTATGTGGTGGAGGAATATTTGCAGGGCTGTCTGCTTTCCGACATACTTTCTGAAAAAAGAATGCCGCGCAGACAGATCCGCAAGGCAGCCGGGCAGATTTTGACAGCCCTTGACACGCTGCATGGGCATCAGATCATTTATCGTGATTTAAAGCCGGAAAATATCATGATGGACGAAAGGGATGGCTGCAAGCTGTTTGATTTTGATATAGCCCGGGTTTATGACAGGGAAAAGAAGCGGGATACATCATCCAGGGGAACAAGAGACTATGCGCCGCCGGAACAGTTTGGCTTTGGACAGACGGATGCACGCTCGGATATCTATGCGTTTGGAGTGACGCTTAATCTCATGGCTACAGGGTGTTTTCCGGCCAGAAAGCTTTGCGGCGGACGACTTGGCGGAATAGTCAGACGCTGTGTGGAATTTGATCCCAAAAGACGGTACCAGAATGTCGGGCAGATTCTGAGACATATCCGATTTCTGAAATGGGAAAAGGCAATGAGTCTTAGTGTCTTCTTTCTTGTTTTTGTCCTGCTTCTTGGTGTTTCATTTGGCAGGCACAGGCAGGTTCCCGCATTTTCCAGTGTGGCCAATGCCGGACGTAATGACAGGATGGTCCGGCTGGGAGGACAGATGGATGCCGGGGACTATCCTGCGCTGCTTCTGACAGATCAGGAAAAGGCGGTGTTTGAGGCGGGGCAGGTTTTTTTAGAAGGGACAACGGTCTGTACGGAGAAGACGGATGACTGTCTGCGGATGGATATTGCGGTAAAGGATCGGGAAAGAGTCCAGCTATTGTTTTCGGACCAGATGAAAGAGGGAGATGTCTGGGGAGACGCTTATGGTGTGAATTTGCAGGAGACCAAGCCGGAATATGAAATCCTGCTTCACGATATGGATCAAAACGGGAAAGCGGATCTGGTCGTCACACTATGCAGGAGAAAAAAGGTGGAGACACCGGATCCTGTCAACAATTATGATCTTGCAGCCTATTCTGTTTTGTGGGCGGTATACTGGGATGATCGTGAAGGCCCGGTCTGTTCGGAACCTCTGTTTTTTTCGGGGATGCCAACATTGACGGCGGATGGTATTTTGCAGGATGATCTGACAAGGGAATGGATCGGTTTAGAAAACGGAATATGGAAACTGTACTGACAGCACAGTACAAAACGCCTCATAGGATGTATCATCATCTTACGGGGCGTTTATAATTCATCGAGATGGCAGGCCAGCGTTTTCACGGTACGCCAGAACTGCTTTTGTTTGTCGGGACTGCTTCCCTCCAAAAAGACGGAAATGTCCGCCGGCAGAGAAGTCTCATGGAGCATGCGGTCGAAGAGAAGATAATCGACGCTCACATCCAGCACGGCTGCCAGTTTATAGAGGCTTTCTACGGACAGCTTGCGGGAGCCTCTCTCGATATGGCCAATAAAGGAGGTTGACAGATCGCAGGCTTCGCCAAGCTGTTCCTGTGTCATGCCCGCTCCTTCACGCTGTCTGCGGATACGCATTCCGATTTCCGAATAATTGATGGCATTGTCCATTGAGATCTCCTTACTCATTTTTTCAGTATATAGGATTTGCAAAACAGCATGAATATACTATTGGAATTATTAATTGACTATAAGAAGTATTAACGGTAAAATTGAAATGATACAGGAAGAGAAAAAGGAAAAGCGGGAGGAGGAAGAGGAGTTGACAGAGCAGGAGAAGGCGCTTGTAAGGAAGGATTTGGCGTTGTGTCTGAAACTGAATGCGAAATTGGGCAATTATCAGAATCGGAGCGCAGTGCAAAAAATATACGACCGGGTGGCGATGGAACCAAGATTTCACACGGTGATCGGAAAAAGGTATGTGAAGCGGTTGGGGGATATACTGGAAGGAGAAACAGATTTTGTGGACTGTGTGCTGTGTAACGGGTTTATGATAGATGGGACAGCGGTCTGCGAAGACTGTCTGAATAAGTATCGGAATCTGATTCTGCAGTCGGCAGACACCAAAGAGCAGACGGGAAACGGTACCGTTCAGAAAATGACGGCAATTTCCGAACGGGCGGCAGATACAGCGAGACAGATGAGCGCTACGGCGAAAGAAAATCTGCATACCATGTCCGCAAGGATCAGTGAATTTACAGAGGAAAATGAAACAGTAAACGCGGCGAAGGATAAGCTGAAGGAAATGGCTGACAGCGGTATGGAAAAACTGCAGAACAACCCGGAAGCGGCGAGGGCGATGGAGAAAGGAAAGGAGCAGGTAAAAAAAGCGCAGGGTAAATGGCGGGGGATGAGCAGAAAGAAGCGGATTGTGATTGCTGCGGTATGTGCGCTGCTTTTTCTGGGGGCGATAGGTGAATTGTCCTCTTCCGGTAGTGTCGGTGGCGATAATGTGTTAGATTATATTGGTGCGGATGAAAAGGAGGTATATAAGGTTTATGATAAAGCTGATTTTTATTCGTATTTTGATACCATATTGATAAATGATGAAAAAAACAGAAGCGGTCTGCCCAATATCAGCATCAGTTTACCTGATAAGAAAGTCAGCAGTTGTACATTGGAATCAGGCATGAATGCTTCGCTTCATGTTGGCGGTCTGCATATAGGTGATGATGTGAACAAAATTGAATCCTGTGTAAAAAAATTGAAGGCAGGTGATAATATACTTCTTGGAGAACAGCAGGCTTCGGACGGGCATAGTTATGGTGGATACAGCTATTCCTGTAAGTATAAGGGAAAAGATGTTGACCTTACAATTACCAGCCAGGACGGAATGATAACAAAGATATTCATTCAGTCTCGTTGATGGTAATTATATTAGGGTCAGGCAGACAGATGGGAAAAGGCATATATGCGCATATGCGTTTCGGGACTTATTTAGGAACATGGCACAGCCCGGCTTAATCCGGCCAGTTGGCCGGATTGGTGTCGTCGGGTATGTGTCCCGCCAGAATTTCTTCATAGTGCTTCAGCTTAAAATCCAATTTGCGTAAATTCTTTGACAGTGTAAGTCATATGCATTCTCCCCAGGCAGCAGTTTTCTGCGTCAGCCGATCCATCCCTTCACGATCAGAAAGAGCAGCAGAACCGGCAGGATATAAGTCACATAAATGCGGATTCCTTTCGGCATTTTCAAGCCTTCGCCGGTGTTGGTCTCTTTCAGATAGTTTTCAAATCCCCAGCCATATCTGGTCACGCAGAACAGCAGATAGATGAGTGAGCCGGCCGGCAGGAGCACATTACTGACAATAAAATCTTCCAGATCAAGAACGCCGCTTCCCTCGCCAAGCGGCTGGAATGCCGACCAGATATTAAAGCCGAGCACACAGGGCAGAGAGAGGATGGTAAGCGCGATGAGATTGATCAGACAGGATTTTTTCCTGCTCCAGTGAAACAGATCCATCCCGCAGGATATGATATTCTCAAATACCGCCAGAATGGTGGAGAATGCAGCGAACGTCATAAACACGAAGAACAGCGTTCCCCATACCCGGCCGCCTGCCATATTGTTAAAAATGTTCGGCAGCGTGATAAAGATCAGACTAGGACCCATATCCGGGCTGATATCAAAGGCAAAGCATGTCGGAAAAATGATGAGTCCCGAGACAAGTGCCACAAAAGTATCAAGTATGGCAATATTTACCGATTCACCAAGCAACGACCGGCTCTTGTCAATATAGCTCCCGAATATAGCCATGGAACCGATGCCGAGACTCAGCGTAAAGAACGCTTGATTCATGGCTGCAGTGACTGTCTCAAAAATGCCCACATCCTGCATTCTCTGCACGTCGGGCAGGAGATAAAATTTCAGCCCCTCTGTGCCGCCGGGCAGCGTCATGCCCCGCACGGCTAACACCACCATAATGAGAAGGAGCAGCGTCATCATAATCTTGGTGATTTTTTCAACGCCCTTCTGCAGGCCGAGAGAACAGACCAGAATGCCGGATACTACGATAATGACCATAACCGTGGTCAGCACTTTGGGATTTGCCAGCATTCCCTGGAACATGTCCGCCACCTGTGAGGTGTCTTTCCCGGAAAACTTTCCTGTCAGCATCTGGTAGAAATAGTACAGCATCCAGCCGGCTACGGTGGTGTAGAACATCATCAGAATGTAATTTCCCGCCATGCCGAGGTATCCGTGCAGATGCCATTTGTGTCCGGTTTTTTCCAGTTCTGTGAAGCTCTTGATGACGCTCTTTCTGCTGGCGCGTCCTACGGCAAATTCCATCGTCATCACAGGCACGCCCATGGCGATCAGAAAGAACAGGTAAAACAGCACAAACATGCCGCCGCCGTACATGCCTGCGATATACGGAAACCGCCACACATTGCCGATTCCGATCGCACATCCCGCCGATAACAGGATAAAGCCCATTCTGGAGCCGAATTTTTCTCTTTCCACGTTTCAGTCCTCCTCATATGCCTCTTTCCATTTGGTTTGAAAAAGAGTATTGACTTCTGGTCAGGAAATCAAACCGCAGATTTCCGTTGTTGTTTTCAGTTTATTCATAGAATAAATATGAATGCCGTCCACCCCGTGCTCCTTCAGATCCCGGATCTGGCGCACCGCGTAGTCGATACCGGCCTTGCGCATGTCCTCCTTGTTCTCACCGTAGGTGGCGATCAGGTCGGCCAGCTCCTTCGGGACAGAGGAGCCGGAGAGGGAGACTGTGGTGCCAAGCTGCTTTGCCGTGGTGATCGGCATGATTCCGGCATGGATGGGAACCGTGATGCCCTTGGCCCGCACCAGCTCTATAAAACGGTAGAAGCAGGCGTTGTCAAAAAACATCTGTGTTACCAGGGAGGTGACGCCGGCATCCACTTTTTCCTTTAAATGGATCAGATCTTCCTCCAGGCTTGGCGCTTCAAAATGTTTTTCGGGATAGCAGGCGCCGGAAATCTGCAGCCCTGTGTGCGCTTTTAAATGGCGCACCAGATCCGTGGCATAAAAAAATTCTCGGCTGTTAAACTGCTCGTCCGTCATATGCTGGGGTCTGTCCCCGCGCAGGGCCAGTACATGGTTTACGTCCGCCGCCTCCAGCGCTTTGCAGTTCTTCTCAAGATCCTCCCGGGTAAAACCAACGCAGGTGATATGGGCGATGGCATCGATTCTCAGCTCTTTTTGTATGAAAGAAGCGATCTCAATGGTTTTTCCGGCCCGGGAACCGCCCGCGCCGTAGGTGCAGCTTATAAAATCGGGATGCAGTTTCGCTGCCTCCCGCAAAAAGTCAAATATGTTGTCGAATTCCTCTTCCTTTTTCGGAGGAAATACCTCGAAGGAGAGACTTGTAGTGTGTGCCATGACATGGATTCCTTTCTGTTTTTTTCTATTCGTTACCTGAGCATGATGCGTTGCAAAAGAAACAATTTCTTGCTTTTGCATCTGAAATATCGTAACATAAATCTATAGTGTATGCAATCACCTAAATCCGTGAGCCGGCGTGCAGGAAAAGCTGCCGCAGCCTGCGTCAAATGTGCTAAGGGTATGTGAATACCGGCCCAGAGGCAAAGTGCAGAACGCGTATGGCGGCCAGCGGACAGGGGAAAAGCGGAATGGAGACGATTATGGGAAATACGAAATTTGAGAGCACAGCCGATTATGTGGCATCTGAACAGCTTTTGGCCAGCGTAAATGTGGCGATCGCGCTGCAGAAGCCGCTTCTGGTAAAGGGAGAGCCGGGCACAGGCAAGACCATGCTGGCGCAGGCAGTTGCCGCATCTCTCGGCAAGAAACTGATTATCTGGAACATCAAGTCCACCACGAAAGCGCAGGACGGTCTGTACATGTACGATACGATCCAGCGTCTCTATGACGGACAGTTCGGCGAGGAGGGCGTGGACGACATCGCCCATTATATCAAGCTTGGCAAGCTGGGGGAGGCTTTTGAGTCTGACGAACAGGTTATCATTCTGATTGATGAGATTGACAAGGCAGATCTGGAGTTCCCGAACGACCTGCTCTGGGAACTTGACCAGATGGAGTTTTATATTCACGAGACGAAACGGACCATAAAAGCGAAGCACAGGCCCATCGTGATTATCACTTCCAATGCGGAGAAGGAACTGCCGGATGCGTTCCTGCGCAGATGTATCTTCCACTATATTGATTTTCCGGATCAGGCGCTGATGGAGGAGATCGTGAGAACCCATTATCCCGATGTGGAGGATAAACTGTTAAAGGACGCGATGGAGGTGTTCTACTGGATCCGTTCCATGAAAGATATCCGCAAAAAGCCCAGCACTTCAGAGCTGATCGACTGGATCAATGCGCTGCAGATCGGCGGCATCCCGACGGACAGGCTGCGGCAGGAGCTGCCTTTTATCGGGGTGGTGGTGAAGAAGGATGAGGATCTGGAGACAGTAAGAAACAGAATAGACTAGGAAGCGTCAGAGGTTTTGTATGACATTGCAGTGAGGTAACCATATGTTCAGTAAATTTTTCTATACCTTGAAGGATAAGGGGCTTGAGGTGTCCCTGAGCGAGTGGCTGACCTTGCAGGAAGCGCTGCAGCAGGGACTCTGTCACAGCAGTCTGACGGAATTTTATTATCTGGCGCGGATGATCCTTGTGAAGTCGGAGACGGAATTTGATAAGTTTGACATGGCTTTTGACGAGGTGTTCAAAGGCATCATGTCCGAGAACGAGGTGGGCAAAAATCTGCTGCGCTGGCTGGATAAGCCGGAAATGCAGGATGTCTTTGAAGAGATGCGCCACGAGATGAACCAGGAAGTAATCACGATGGACAAGGATGACATCGAGAATAAGTTTAAGGACAGACTGCGGGATCAGAACGAAGAGCACAATGGCGGCAGCTACTGGATCGGCACTATGGGAAAGACATCCTTCGGCAATATGGGCGGTAATATGGGCGGTATCCGGGTGGGCGGCACCACAGGCTACCAGTCCGCTTTTCAGGTGGTGGGAGCCAGAAAGTACCGGGATTTCAGAAATGACAAGGTGCTGGACAACAGGCAGTTTCAGATGGCGCTCAGAAAGCTCAGACAGTTTTCCACGAAGCTGGATATCCCGGAGACGGAGCTTGACATAAACGGCACGGTGGATGCCACCTGCAACAACGGCGGCTGTCTGCAGATCGTGATGGAAAAGCCGCGCAAAAATGCAGTCAAGCTTTTGCTTTTGATGGATTCGGGCGGCACCATGATCCCTTATACCACGCTTCTTAGCGAGCTGTTCCAGTCGGTGCACAAGTCCAACCATTATAAGGACGTGAAGACCTACTTTTTCCATAACTGTATCTATTCCAATCTCTACAAGACGCCGGAGTGTGAGAATGGGGAATGGATTGAGACAGAGTGGATGTTCCGCAATCTGGACAGCGATTACAAGGTGATTATTGTGGGTGACGCGGCTATGGCGCCGGAGGAGCTGTATTCCACCACCGGCAACTACAGAGGGCCGAACGGCGGGCTGTCCGGGATGGACTGGCTGCTTCTGATGAAGAGGCATTACAAAAAGGTCGTGTGGCTGAATCCGAAAATGGCGCCGGGACATGCGCCCTGGCGTGAGGCCGAGACGGCGATCAAGAATATTTTTCCGATGTATAAGCTGACGGTGGACGGTTTAAATCAGGCGATGATGAAGCTGATGGTGAATCGGTGAGCTTAAAATCCTGCTTTAAAGGGGCTGTTATAAAAGAGGAAGGAACAGTCAGGAGGAAACGCAAGGCTGTTCCTTTTTTATCTTGTTGACTTTAGCGAGTAAAAGTACTAAAGTGTTAAATGGAGTTTTGAGACGGGATCCCTGTTGGGATGAAATAGAAGAGACCGCGTGCGCCGGCGCGCGGACATATAGGGGGGACGGTTATGTCAGCTTTGGAGGAGATTCGGAATCGGTTTAAAAAGGATCATTTTGCCACGGATGCGGCGGGAATTGTGATCGATTCCGCTGAACCTGGAAAGGCGGTCTGTTCGCTGCATTTGGAGCCGCGCCACATGAACGCAAACAATGTGCCCATGGGAGGGGCCATTTTTACGCTGGCGGATTTTACCTGTGCGGTGGCGGCAAACGGGTATTCGGAAAAGATGACGGTCAGCCAGAATGCGTCTATCACTTTTCTCGCACCGGCAAGGGGAGAGCGCTTGATCGCAGAGGCGTCCTGCTTAAGAAGCGGGCGTACCACTGCGCTTTTGACGGCGGATATCCGGGATGAGCTGGACACGTATGTGGCCCATGCCACGGTGAATGCTTATGTGATTGGGCAGTAAGCGGCCAAAATGCACAGGGTGATTACAAGGTTGAGCGTTCTGCTGTAAATAAATATCAAATGGTATTAAAAGAGATATACAGAAGGAGGAAATGGAATGGTAATCACGGAGTTTTTGGAGCGCAACGCCAGGCTTTACGGCTCGGATCCGGCGCTTGTGGAACTGAACCCTTCCCAGGAGCGGGACAGTGCGGTGACCTGGCGGGAGGCGAGCTTGATTGAGAGTGCGGGAAACGGCGCACCTTATCGGAGAGAATTAAGCTGGGCGGATTTTGACAGACGCGCCAACCGCTTTGCCAATCTGCTTTTAAGCAGGGGGCTTGCGCGGGAGACGAAGGTTGGCATTCTGATGATGAACTGTCTGGAGTGGCTGCCGGTCTATTTCGGCATTCTGAAGGCGGGCGGTGTGGCTGTGCCTTTGAACTTCCGCTATTCCGCAGAGGAAATCAAATATTGTCTGGAACTTGCAGATGTGGAAGTTCTGATTTTCGGCCCGGAGTTTATCGAGCGTATGGACAGCATTGCGGATGACCTGCCGGGTGTGGGGATGATGTTTTTCCCGGGAACAGGCGGGCCGGATTACACGGAGGACTGCCTGAAACTGATGGGCTTTTGTTCTTCCAGCGCACCGCCGGTGGCGCTGTGTGAGGAGGACAATGCGGCAATTTATTTCTCATCGGGAACAACGGGCTTTCCGAAAGCGATCCTGCACAACCATCGGGCGCTTCGTTCTTCCTGTGAGACGGAGCAGAACCATCACGGACAGACGAAGGAGGATGTGTTCCTGTGCATTCCGCCTCTTTACCACACAGGAGCGAAAATGCACTGGTTCGGATCCCTGCTCACGGCGGGTAAGGCAGTGCTTCTGCGCGGTGTGAAGCCGGAGTGGATTCTCCGTGCAGTGACGGAGGAACAGTGTACCATCGTGTGGCTGCTGGTGCCCTGGGCCCAGGATTTGCTGGATGCCATTGACTCCGGGCAGGTGGATATGGCGCATTATCTGCTGGAACAGTGGCGGCTTATGCATATCGGGGCGCAGCCGGTTCCGCCCAGTCTGATCCAACGCTGGAAAAAGCATTTTCCCCACCACCAGTACGATACCAATTACGGCCTGAGCGAGTCCATAGGTCCTGGATGTGTACATCTGGGTGTGGAGAACATACATAAGGTGGGAGCCATCGGGAAACCGGGTTATCACTGGGAGGCAAAGATTGTGGATGAGCAGGGAAAAGAAGTTTCCGGGGGTGAAGTTGGAGAGCTGATTGTCCACGGTCCCGGTGTTATGCTCTGTTATTATAAGAATCCTAAGGCGACTGAGGAAATCCTGAAGGATGGCTGGCTGTATACGGGAGACATGGCCCGCATGGACGAGGCCGGCTTTATCTATCTTGTGGACCGCAAGAAAGACGTCATCATCTCCGGCGGAGAAAATCTCTACCCTGTGCAGATCGAGGATTTCCTGCGCAGAAACGATAAGATTAAGGACGTGGCGGTGATCGGTCTGCCGGATTTGAGACTTGGTGAAATTGCGGCGGCCATCGTTGAGCTCAAAGAGGGTGAAAGCAGTACGGAAGAAGAGATTGAGGCATTCTGCAAGGAGCTGCCCCGATACAAACGGCCCAGAACAGTCATTTTTGATAAGGTGCCCAGAAACCCCACCGGCAAGATTGAGAAGCCGGTGCTCAGAGAGCGGTACTGCCACGGCAGTCTTGTGGAGGCGCAGATCAGGAACTAGATGTTCTGCAGAATTACGGTAAAGGAGAACACTTAAGATGGATTTGATGATTAAAGTAGTCATGCTTGTTATTTTCTTTGGAGTAATGATCGGTATCGGCCTTTACTGCCGTAAACATGCCACAGACGTGAACGGGTTTGTGCTCGGCGGCAGAAACGTGGGGCCGTGGCTGACGGCATTCGCCTATGGAACCAGCTATTTTTCCGCAGTGGTTTTTGTGGGATATGCAGGACAGTTTGGCTGGAAGTACGGCATTGCAGCGACCTGGGCCGGGCTTGGAAACGCGTTTCTAGGGTCACTGCTTGCATGGGCGGTGCTTGGACGCCGTACCCGCATTATGACGCAGCACCTGGACAGTGCGACCATGCCGGAATTTTTCGGTGAGCGGTTTGAGAGCAAGCCTTTAAAGCTGGCGGCTTCGGCCATCATTTTCATCTTTCTGATTCCTTATACGGCCAGCCTTTACAACGGTTTGAGCCGGCTGTTTGGCATGGCGTTTGACATTGATTACAGCGTATGCGTGGTAGTAATGGCAGTGCTCACAGGAATTTATGTCATTGCGGGCGGCTATATGGCGACTGCCATCAATGACTTTATTCAGGGCATCATTATGATTTTTGGAATTGTGGCTGTTATCTTGGCGGTGCTCCACAGCCAGGGCGGGTTCCTTGCGGCGCTCGATAAGCTGTCCGCAGTGAGCGATGAGACGGTTTCCGCTGCGCCCGGCGTGTTTAACTCCTTCTTTGGGCCGGATCCCGCCGGACTTTTGGGCGTGGTTATTCTCACCAGCCTCGGTACGTGGGGCCTGCCGCAGATGGTGCAGAAGTTTTATGCCATCAAGAGCGAGAGCGCAATCAACAAGGGTATGGTGATTTCCACGGTCTTTGCGACGATTGTGTCCGGCGGCTGTTATTTTCTCGGCGGATTTGGCCGTCTGTTCGGCGACAAGATCGACATTGCGGCGAACGGATACGATTCTGTGGTGCCCACCATGCTTTCCGGCCTTCCCACGATCCTGATTGCGGTGGTGGTGATTCTGGTGCTTTCCGCTTCCATGTCCACCCTGTCTTCCCTTGTTCTGGCATCAAGCTCTACCTTGACGTTGGACTTCATTAAAGGTAATATAATGAAAGAGATGGATGAGAAAAAACAGGTCAGATGGATGCGGGGCCTTCTGGTAGTGTTTATCGTGATTTCCGTGATACTGGCACTGATCCAGTACCGCTCCAACGTCACTTTTATCGCACAGCTCATGGGTGTGAGCTGGGGTGCGCTTGCCGGTGCTTTTCTGGCTCCTTTCCTCTATGGTTTATACTGGAAACGGACGACCAAGGCGGCATGCTGGGTGAGTTTTCTGTTTTCCACAATCGTGATGCTTGCGAACATTTTCTTTCGCCAGTCGTTCCCTGCTTACTTACAGTCCCCGATCAATGCCGGCGCATTCTGTATGCTGGCCGGACTTGTGATTGTGCCTGCGGTGAGTGTGGTGACAAAAGCGCCCGGAGAGAAAAAGCTGAAAGAAGTATTTGCCTGCTACGATAAGAGAGTGACGGTTTCTGTGAAAGATTCAATCGGAGATTAGCTCGAAAAGAACTTCTAAAGACGTCCCGCCATTGGACGGGACGCCAAGAAGTTCTATCGTTTCGAGCGAGAGAATGCAAAATACGGCATTCTCCGTAACTGAAGAAGGGTGGTTAATTTGATGAAGACATTGATGCTTGGCAACGAGGCGGTTGCCAGAGGTTTGTATGAGGCGGGGTGCAGTTTTGTGTCCAGCTATCCGGGAACGCCCAGCACGGAGATTACGGAGTGCGTGGCGAAATATGATGAAGTTTATGCGGAGTGGGCGCCCAACGAGAAAGTGGCCCTGGAGGCGGCGCTTGGCGCTTCCGTGCGCGGAAAACGCAGTTTCTGTGCCATGAAACATGTGGGACTAAATGTGGCGGCAGACCCGCTGTTTACGATTTCTTATACCGGCGTGAATGCGGGACTGGTCATTGCTGTGGCTGATGACGCCGGAATGCACAGCTCCCAGAATGAACAGGATTCCCGCCATTATGCGCGGGCGGCGAAGATTCCGATGCTGGAGCCTTCCGATTCCGCGGAGGCGCTCGCTTTTGCCAAACTTGCCTATGAACTTTCTGAGCAGTTTGACACAGCGGTTCTGATCAAGATGTGTACCCGCGTCAGCCATTCCCAGAGCGTTGTGGAGACGGGAGAGCGGGTAGAGCCGGCGCAGAAACCGTACGAAAAGAATCCTGCCAAATATATTATGATGCCGGTCAACGCAAAGCGGCGCCACCCGGTGGTGGAGGAGCGCACGAAAGCGCTGACTGCTTGGGCGGAGACGGCCCGGATCAATCGGATCGAGACGGGAAGTGATCAGTCCTGCGGCATTCTTACGTCTTCCACCTGCTACCAGTATGTGAAAGAAGCTTTCGGGGATCAGTATCCCATTTTAAAACTTGGTATGATCTGGCCTATGCCGGAGCAGAAGATCAGAGACTTTGCGGCCACGGTAGATAAGCTGGTGGTGGTGGAGGAGCTGGACGGCTTTATCGAAACGCACTGCAGAAACCTTGGGATTCCTGTATCTGGAAAGGACCTGTTTACAGAGATTGGGGAGCTGAGCCAGAATCTGGTGAAGGAGAAGCTTGGCGGTGCAGTGCAGGCGGGAGAAATCCTTGCGGAAGACATTCCGGCAAGACCGCCCGTGATGTGCGCGGGATGTCCGCACAGAAGCCTCTTCTATGTGCTGAAAAAATTAAACGTGACTGTGCTTGGCGATATTGGGTGCTATACTCTTGGGGCGGTTGCGCCTTTGAATGCGATTGACACGACCATCTGTATGGGGGCGTCCGTGTCGGGTCTTCACGGTTTTGTGAAGGCGGGAGGCGAGGAGTGCGCGGGAAAAACCGTGGCGGTGATCGGTGACTCCACCTTCATCCATTCCGGCGTTACGGGGTTGATTAACATTGCCTATAACGAATCCAACTCCACAGTGATTATACTGGATAACTCCATTACGGGTATGACGGGGCACCAGCAGAATCCGACTACCGGCTATAACCTGAAGGGTGACCCATGCACGAAGATTGATCTGGAGAGCCTGTGCCATGCTGTTGGCATCAAACGGGTGAAGGTGGTTGATCCCTACGATATGGAAACCTGTCAGGCGGTGATCAAAGAGGAGCTTGCGGCGGACGAGCCTTCCGTTGTCATTTCCCGTCGGCCCTGCGCGCTGTTAAAGTATGTCAAACATCCGGGAGCGATCTGTTCTGATCCTGAAAAGTGTAAGGGCTGTAAGGCCTGCATGAATATCGGCTGTCCTGCGATCAGTATGGTGGATGGCAAGGCGGTTATCGACGAGACGCTCTGCGTGGGCTGCGGGGTATGTGAGCAGCTCTGCAAGTTCGGGGCACTGGCGTGAAAAGGATTTGAAGCACGGTAAAGCTGTAATATGGAGGAAAATATGGAGACAAAAAATATAATGATTGTGGGAGTGGGCGGACAGGGAACTCTGCTTGCAAGCAAACTGCTGGGACGCCTGCTTCTTGGAAAGGGATATGATGTCAAGGTAAGTGAAGTGCACGGCATGAGCCAGCGCGGCGGCAGTGTGGTTACTTATGTGCGCTGGGGAGACAGGGTCTGCTCTCCGATTATAGACAAGGGTCAGGCCGACTGCATCCTTTCCTTTGAACTGCTGGAGGCGGCCCGCTATACAGAGTATGTCAAGCCGGGCGGCAGGATCATCGTGAACAGCCAGCAGATCAATCCTATGCCCGTCATTGCAGGCGCAGCGGCATACCCGGAGAATCTGGTGGAAAAGATGTCGGCTCTGAACGTCAATGTGGACGCTTTTGACGCGCTTACGCTGGCAGAGGAGGCGGGGAGCAGTAAGGCGGTGAATCTGGTGCTTATGGGAAGACTTGCCAGACATTTTGACTTTACGGATGAGGAGTGGATGGATGCGATTGCGCACAGCGTACCGCCCAAATTTCTGGAAATGAATAAGAAAGCGTTTGCATCTGGAAAAAACGCCCAGAATGTGTGAGTATAAGAAGTGAGAAGGAGAATAAAGCTATGGAACGGTATTACCAGAAAGAAATTGAAACTGCGGACAGGGAGCAGATTCTGGCCTGGCAGAATGAGCGTCTGGTGAAACAGGTGCGCCATGTGTGGGACAATGTGCCGTATTACCGCAAAAAGATGGAGGAGAAGGGAGTTACGCCTGAGGATATTCAGAGCACGGAAGATTTACATAAACTGCCTTTTCTGACGAAGGACGATCTGCGGGAGGCGTATCCCTACGGCCTTATGGCGAAACCCCTCAAGGAATGTGTGCGTATCCAGTCTACGTCCGGCACGACCGGCCGCAGGGTGGTGGCGTTTTATACCCAGCACGACGTTGATTTGTGGGAGGACTGCTGTGCGAGAGCTATTATGGCGGCTGGCGGCACGGACGAGGATGTCTGCCATGTCTGCTATGGTTATGGTCTTTTCACGGGCGGCCCCGGCTTAAACGGCGGCAGCCATAAGGTGGGATGTCTGACCCTTCCCATGTCCTCCGGCAATACGGACAGACAGTTACAGTTTATGGTGGATCTGGAGGCAACGATTCTGTGCTGTACACCTTCTTATGCAGCCTTTCTGGCGGAGAGCATCCATGAGCGGGGACTGCGCGATCAGATTAAGCTGAAAGCGGGTATCTTTGGCGCGGAGGCATGGAGTGAGGAGATGCGCCAGGATATTCAGAATAAACTTGGGATCAAGGCATACGATATCTACGGGCTCACGGAGACAAGCGGCCCCGGTGTGGCGTTTGAGTGCAGTGAGCAGACGGGAATGCATATTAACGAGGATCACTTTATCGCGGAAATTATCAACCCGGATACCGGGGAGGTGCTTCCAGAGGGCAGCAAAGGCGAGCTGGTATTTACGGCCATTACCAAGGAGGCGTTTCCGTTGCTGCGCTACCGTACCAGAGACATCTGTGTGCTCACGAGAGAGAAATGTTCCTGCGGCCGTACCCATGTGAAGATGAGCAAGCCTATGGGCAGAAGCGATGATATGCTGATTGTGAAGGGTGTCAATGTATTCCCGTCCCAGATCGAGACGGTGCTTCTGGAACAGGGGTATCCGGCAAACTATCAGATTATTGTGGATCGTGTCAACAATTCCGATACGATTGAGGTGATGGTGGAGATGACGCCCGAAAACTTCTCCGATAATCTCGGTAAGATCACAGAGATGGAGAAAGGGCTGGTATCGGCTCTCAAGGCAATGCTTGGCATCTATGCCAAAGTGCGTCTGGTGGCGCCAAAGTCCATCACAAGGAGTGAAGGCAAGGCCGTGCGCGTGATTGATAAGCGCAAAATCTAAGAGTGATATCGGTGACGATGTGTAAGGGTGACTAAAAAGTCAGTGAGGAGATAAGATTGAAAATTAAAATTTTCAATCGCGAGATTTGTGTCTGCGCGTTGCTTGCCACAAACTCGAGATGCGCAAAAAGCAGCGCAGAAATGGAGAAAACTATGACAATACCTCAGATTTCTGTTTTTTTGGAGAATAAAGCGGGGCAGCTGGCAGATATCACAAGGATTCTCTCGGAGAATCAGGTGAATATGCGGGCGCTCAACATTGCGGAGACTGCGGACTACGGTGTTCTGCGGCTGATCCTGGATGATGCCGCAAAGGCATCCGCCATTCTTCTGGAGCAAGGCTTTATTCTCACCATGACACCGGTTGTGGGCGTGGCGGTTCCCGATACACCCGGGGGGTTAAGCAAAGTGCTTGGCGTAATTTCCGATGCCGGAATGGATGTGGAGTACATGTATTCCGTATTCGGGCAGAAAGATGGGCAGGCGTGCATGATCTTCCGCGTATCAGATACGGACGGGCTGGCGGAAGTGCTTGACAAGGCCGGGATCGGTACGATGGCAGGGGAGGATCTGGGCCTTCACTGAGGGGAGAGACGCGTGGACTGCAAAATCCCTCGAAAAAAGAGTTGACAAATAAAATCTTTTCGTTTAAATTATAAGGCAGTAAAACAACATATCACACAATATGACAGGCGTTGAAGAGAACAAGTAGTGGATTAGGAAACGGACAGAAAGCAGCCGGCGGATGAGAGGCGCGCGGGAACTTTTCCATGAATACATCTCAGAGCTTCACGGCAGAATGGCGAACAGGCAGCTTAGTAGGCCGTGACGGAGGAATGCACGTTACAGCAGGAGAGTATCGTCAGAAGGATAGCGTATGTTATTTATGATCGTACTCAGTGAGGCAGCCGGTGTGAGCCGTCTGTGAAATTAGGTGGTAACGCGAGTTTAACCCTCGTCCTGATAACAGGACGGGGGTTTCATGTTGTGCGCGCATAAGCAGAGTCAGAAAGCGCCAGAGACAGGATGCGTGCCTGCACGCAAGACTGTCTATGGAGATTTATGACGAGGCGCAAGACATCCGGGGGATGTCTGCTTTGCGCGGACCGAAGTGGAACGGAGACCGCGAGTGAGAGATGCGAAGCATCTCGATCTGCTTATGCATGAGGAAGCAGAGACAGAAGAAAGGAGATCATCACAATGGGAATTTACGAAGAATTACAGGCGAGAGGACTTCTTGCACAGCTCACAGATGCGGAGGAGATCCGCGAATTGATCAACAACGGAAAGGCGACCTTCTATATCGGTTTCGATCCCACGGCTGACAGCCTGCATGTGGGACATTTCATGGCCTTATGTCTGATGAAGAGATTGCAGGAGGCGGGCAATAAGCCGATCGCCCTGATCGGAGGCGGAACGGCCATGATCGGCGATCCTTCCGGACGGACTGACATGCGGTCCATGATGACGAAGGAGACCATCGAGCACAATTGCGAGTGCTTTAAGAAGCAGATGAGCCGTTTTATTGACTTTTCCGAGGGTAAGGCACTGATGGTGAACAACGCGGACTGGCTGCTTGACTTAAACTATGTGGAGTTTATCAGGGAAGTGGGCGCATGCTTTTCCGTGAACAATATGCTTCGGGCGGAGTGCTACAAGCAGAGGATGGAAAAGGGATTGAGTTTCCTCGAGTTTAACTATATGATCATGCAGAGCTACGATTTCCTGGAGCTTTACAAGAGATATGGCTGTAATATGCAGTTTGGCGGGGACGACCAGTGGAGCAACATGCTGGGCGGTACGGATCTGATCCGCAGAAAACTTTCCAAAGATGCCTACGCCATGACGATTACCCTTCTTATGAACTCGGAAGGGAAAAAGATGGGCAAGACCCAGAAGGGTGCGGTATGGCTTGACCCCAACAAGACAACGCCGTTTGAGTTTTACCAGTACTGGCGCAACGTGGATGATGCCGATGTACTCAAATGTCTGCGGATGCTTACCTTCCTGCCGTTAGAGAAAATTGATGAGATGGACGGCTGGGAGGGCAGCCAGCTGAATGAGGCGAAGGACATTCTGGCGTATGAGCTGACCAGTCTGGTACACGGCGAGGAGGAGGCCGGAAAGGCCAAGGAGGCATCGAAGGCGCTCTTTGCAGGCGGCGGAAGCTCTGAGAACATGCCGACAGTGACCTTGACAGAGACGGATTACAAGGACGGCGCGATAGACATTCAGGGCATTCTGGTGGCAGCCGGTCTGGCGGCATCCCGCTCGGAGGCCCGCAGGGCTGTGGAGCAGGGCGGTGTGACCGTAAAGGGCGAGAAGGTGACGGATTTAAAGACCTGCTACACGAAGGAGGTTATCGCGGCTGAGGAATTTATCGTGAAGAAGGGCAAGAAGAACTTTAAAAAGGTTGTGACGGAGTAGAAAACGGCAGGACAAATAAAATGGCAACTGTTATTAAATAGCTGTTCCTGGAAAAGAAAGGGTGAATGAGAGATGGAAAAGAGAGCAAAGGGAAGAACACTCATGTCCTACGCACCGGATATCAAGGTGGTGGACTGCACACTGCGGGACGGTGGACTGGTAAATGACTTTTATTTCACGGATGAGTTTGTCAAAGGGCTGTACCGCGCCAACATTAAGGCAGGCGTGGACTATATGGAATTTGGCTACAAGGCGTCAAAAGAGATGTTTGATGTGAATAAGTTCGGTAAGTGGAAATTCTGTGATGACAAGGACATCCGCGCCGTTGTCGGCGACAATAAAACAGATATGAAGATCGCCGTTATGGCGGACGTGGGGCGGTGTGATTTCAGAAAAGACATTCTAAACAAAAAGGACAGTCCCGTGGATCTGGTACGGGTTGCGACATATATCAATACCATACCGGCCGCTATTGAAATGATCGAGGACTGTACGAAGAAGGGCTATGAGACGACGGTGAACATCATGGCTATCTCCAAGGCCAGTGAGACGGATCTGGACGCGGCGCTCGATCTGCTGGGCGCAAGCAGTGTGGGGACGATCTATCTGGTAGACAGCTACGGCTCCCTGTACCCGGAGCAGGCAAGGCGGCTTGCGGATAAGTATCTGGATGTGGCTGCCAAGTATGGGAAAAAAGTGGGCATTCACGCGCATAACAACCAGCAGCTTGCCTTTGCCAACACGACAGAGGTGGTGATCATGGGCGTGAGCTATCTGGATGCCACGGTGAACGGCATGGGCCGCGGTTGCGGAAACTGCCCGAGTGAACTGCTTTTGGGATTCTTAAAGAATCCGAAGTACAATGTCAATCCGATTCTGCGCTTTATTGAGCGGGAGATTAATCCGCTCAGGGAATCCGGCGTGACGTGGGGATATGATGTGCCTTATCTTCTGACCGGGCTTTTGAACCAGCATCCGAAGTCGGCGATCCAGTTTATGAAGGAAAACAGAAAAGACTATTACGAGTTCTATCTGGAACTGCTGGAGAGCTTTTAGTGAACATACAGGAGAGATGAGCTATGAAATTGCGTGAAGATGAGGATCTGGAGTTTGTGGATCTGGACGATGAGGAATACGATCTGCCGGAGGAAACAGAGGAAGATGACGATGACGACGAGCTGTTTGAGGAGGAGCTTGATGAACGGACGCTTCGGTTTGTGCACAGAGTGTTGTTTCCCTCGGTCATAGGGATTGTGGCCGTGGTCGTGGTGGTGGCTGCCGTTTTTCTGTTCCGGGGAAGAGGAGAGACGGAGGATGAAGCGGTTCCTGCGGCTGCGGAATTTTCTGATTCCCAGGAGGAAGACGGGACAGAAGCTGTGCCGGAAAAAGAACAGGAGATCCCGGATGCTTCCCGGCAGGCGGCAGAGGATGCGGATGCCCCGGAAGGACAAGGAGCGGCGGACGCAGCGGGCGGAGAAACCGAGCAGGAAGAGCAGGACCCTGAGACGGAGACTATGAGTACCGAGCAGGGCACCGAGGTAGATGTGAGCCAGCTTCTTTCTTCCGAAGCGGCGGCGGAGACCGATGAGATTACGTTCGGAATTGATGTGGCCAGATACCAGGGAACGATTGACTGGGCGCAGGTGGCGGCATCCGGCGTTGAGTTTGCGATGGTGCGGGTCGGTTACCGCACGGACAAAAGCCGGGAGATCGTTGCCGACAGCAACGCCAGATACAATATGCAGGAGGCGCAGAAAAACGGCATCAAGCTGGGTGCCTATTTCTTTTCCACTGCCGTCAACGAGGAGGAAGCGAAGGCGGAGGCGGACTGGACGGCTGATTATATTTCACAGTACCAGATTACCTATCCTGTTGCCTTTGACTGCGAGGGATTTGAACGGGCGGACAGCGCGCAGTACGGATTGTCTGCATCCCAGAGGACAGACATAGCCATTGCTTTTCTGAATAGAATTTATGAGAGAGGCTATACGCCGATGTTCTATTCTTCTATGCATGAGATGGCGGGAGATGCGAAATGGGAGACCTCCAGAATTGAAAAAAATTATCGGATCTGGGTTTCCCAGTATCCGTCGGCGCCCTATCCGCAGACGGAAAAGTCCTCCTATCAGGGCGTGCATGCCATGTGGCAGTACACAAACAGGGGAACGGTTGCGGGCATCAGCCAGCCTGTGGACGTGAATATTGCCTACTTTGGCTATGAGGAAGCGGCCAGCGCACAGAGTGCGGAGACGCCGGAGGAAGCCAGTGCGGATGTGGAGGCACTCATGCCGTTTACTGCGGTAGACGAGGAAGTGACGGCAAAGGACGCAACCAACCTGCGAAGCATTCCCAGCCAGGGGGAGGAAAGCACGGTGCTGTATACTTTGAAAAACGGGGATACAGCGAAGAGAACAGGCGTGAGTGACAGCGGCTGGTCGAGACTGACTTATAATGGGCAGACGGTCTATGCGGTGAGCAGCTATCTGACCACAGATTTAAGTGCGCAGGCGCCAAAACAGGAGAATCAGGAGGGTGCAGGCAGCGGAGACGGCCTTAAGACGAAATTTTCGGAAAGAAATGAACAGGTGACGGCAAAGATTGAGGTCAATCTGCGCCGCCTGCCAAGTGTGACCAATCCAGATGCAGCAGTGGCGGCAGTGCTGCACAACGGGGAATATGCCACCAGAACAGGAATCAACGAAGAGTATGGCTGGTCGCGGGTGGAGTATAACGGAGAGACCCTATACTGCATCAGCAGCTACCTGCGCGCAGGCAATGAGTAGTGCGCATCCAGACAAATAGGCGGACGGGGAGCATGCGCACCGAGACGCCAATTTGACTGGATGCATAGGGCGAAGCCCGTGATGAGAAAAAACGCAGGTTTTTCGAATGCGCACTACTCATTTGCAGTAAATATCGAGGTAAATAGGCGGACGGGGAGCATGCGAACCGGGACGCCAATTTGACTGGATGCATAGATAGAAGGAGGAACCACATGAGAACAATGGTTGAAAACGAACAGTTCGATGAAGAACGTGCGTTATATAATCTGCAGGAAGCGGATGTGAAGAATTGTGTGTTTGCCGGCCCGGCGGACGGGGAGTCTGTTTTGAAGGAATCCAGAGATGTGCATTTGACGGACTGTACCTTTTCTTTGAGATATCCTCTGTGGCATGTGAAAAAATTTACGATGGAACATTCAACGATGGACGAACTGACGAGAGCGGCAATCTGGTATGCATCGGACGGCGTGATACGCAGCTCTTCTCTGGGCGGCATCAAAGCGGTCAGAGAGTGTGAACGGATTCAGATGGAGGACTGTCAGATCGTGTCGCAGGAGTTCGGATGGAAATCGGAGGACATTACGCTGAAGGATTCAGAGATCGAATCGGAATATCTGTTCTTTGACAGCAGGAACGTAAAGCTGGAACGGGTGAGCATGAAGGGAAAATATTCCTTTCAGTATATGAGGAATCTGGAGATTACAGACTGTGTGCTGGATACAAAGGACGCTTTCTGGCACAGTGAGAATGTGACGGTCAGAAATTCCGTAGTGAAGGGGGAATATCTGGCATGGTTTTCCGATGGGCTGACCTTGATTGACTGTAAGATTATCGGAACCCAGCCGTTATGTTACTGCAAAAATCTGAAACTGATCAACTGCACGATGGAAGATACGGACCTTTCCTTCGAGTATTCGGATGTGGACGCGGATGTAAAAGGACATGTGATTTCCATCAAAAACCCGAAATCCGGAACCATTACAGTGGACAGTGTAGGGGAAATAATCGAGGAAACTCCCGTTATGGAATGCACAGGTAAGATTGTGATTCGCGAAAATAACGGGTGATACAACGAAAAAAGCAAATGTTACCATGTGGAATTGCGAGCGGAGAGAACGTGGATGAGTGGTTAACTTAACTTGACGCGTTCCAGGGAAGACGGACGAGAAAAATGGAAAAAAGGAGTCATATATTAAAGTATATTTTAATATATGACTCCTTTTTCTTGTGTCACAGACAAAAATAAACCCCCTGCTATGCAGGGGGAGGGCAAATCTTTA